>NZ_CAJPHE010000002.1:0-644115 GCF_905339875.1 Burkholderia sp. BCC1998 | reverse complement strand
AGCCGACAACACCGCGCGGATCATCGACGTGAAATACCACCTGCTGCTGCCGTCGGTGTCGCACGTGGGCACGATCCTCGACAACTACCAGTGGGAGACGATCCTGCGCTGCGTGGCCGCTCACCGGTCGTATCGCTGGGTGTACGACGTGCAGTACAAGCCGATGAACATCGCCGACTACCTGATCCTGAACGGCCGCATGCCGCGCTCGCTGCGCTATTGCTACGGGCGCGTGGTGTCGAGCCTGAACCTGCTCGCGAAGGATTACGGCGTGACACACCCGTGTCACGACACGGCCACGAAGATTCTGCAGATGCTGTCCGACACCTCGGTCGAGCGGATCTTCAAGAGCGGCCTGCACGAGTTCCTGACCGACTTCATCGGCCGCAACAACAGCCTGGGGATCGATATCGCCCAGGCCTACAACTTCGACTGAGACTTGCCATGCGACTCGCCATCCGACACATCTCGCGTTATCAGTTCGACGATCAAGCCACCCACGCGCTGCAACGGCTGCGGCTGCGCCCGCAATCGGGGCCCGGGCAGACGGTGCGCGCGTGGCAGGTCACGATCGACGGCGTCGAGCCGACGCTTTCCTATGCGGACGGATTCGGCAACCGGATCGACCTCGTGCGCCACGACCGCGGCGCGAAGAACGAGGTCGTCGTGGTCGCGGCCGGCGTCGTCGAGACGCAGGACCGCGCGGGCATTCTCGGCAACCCCGAGGGCTACGCGCCGCCGTGGATCTTCGAGCGCGAGACCGCGCTCACGAAAGCCGGCGACACCGTGCGCGAGCTCACGCAGGCGCTGCCGATCGAGCCGCACAGCCTCGATGCGCTGCACTGGCTGATGACGGAAGTGCACGACCGCATCGCATACGCGCCGAACCTGGCCGACGCGCCGGTCGATGCCGAAACCGCGCTGCAAAGCGGCGAGGGCACCAGCCGCGACCATGCGCACGCGTTCATCGCGGCCGCGCGCGCGCTGAAGGTGCCCGCGCGCTACATCTCGGGCTACGTGCTTGCCGACAGCGCGATGCAGCGCATCGCCGACGCGAAGCAGAGCGCGAGCGACGAGGATGCCGAGGAAGCGCTCGCGCTGCAGACGGGCGACGGCATGCAGCAGGTGCTCGGCGCATCGCATGCCGCACAGTCGCAGGGCTTGCCGCAGGCGGCACTCGGCGCGCAGCCGCAGGCCGTCGCGCTGATGCAGCAGCCGGCCGGTCATGCGTGGGCCGAGGCGTACGTCGAAGGGCTCGGCTGGGTCGGCTTCGATCCGTTCATGAACCGCTGCCCGGACGAGCGCTACGTGCGCATCGCCGTGGGCCTCGACTATCGCGACGCGCAACCGGTGACGGGGATTGGCGCGAGCGCCGTCGGCATCGAGATCAGCGTCGTGCAGTCGCCCGAACTGGTCTGACGCACACCTTCTCCGAACCCGCCGTGCCGTGCCGCCGCAGCGACGGCGACGCGGCGCGCGCGGCCGGTCCAACCCGAACCGAGCGGCTCTCCCATGCCCATTCACGTCGCGCTGCATCACACCACCCGCTACCGCTACGACCGGCCCGTCAACCTCGGGCCGCAGATCGTGCGGCTGCGGCCCGCGCCGCACTGCCGGACGCCGATCGTCGCGTATTCGATGACCGTCGAGCCCGCGCAGCACTTCATCAACTGGCAGCAGGACCCGTTCTCGAACTATCTCGCGCGGCTCGTGTTTCCGGAGCGCACCGAACACTTCGAGATCACGATCGACCTGGTTGCCGAGATGTCGGTGTACAACCCGTTCGACTTCTTCCTGGAAGCCAGCGCGGAGCAATACCCGTTCAGCTATGACGATGCGCTGAAGACCGAACTCGCGCCGTACCTCGCGTGCGATCCGCAGACGAGCGCGGCGCCGCTGTTCCGCGCATATCTCGACGGCGTCGACCGCACGCCGGCCGGCACCGTGAACTTCCTCGTCGCGCTGAACCAGCAGCTGCAGCACGACATCGGTTATCTGGTGCGGATGGAGCCGGGCGTGCAGACGCCCGAGCAGACGCTCGAGCTCGCGTCCGGGTCGTGCCGCGACAGCGCGTGGCTGCTCGTGCAGCTGTGCCGGCATCTCGGCATCGCCGCGCGTTTCGTGTCCGGCTACCTGATCCAGCTCACGCCCGACGTGAAGGCGCTCGACGGCCCGAGCGGCACGTCGGTCGACTTCACCGACCTGCACGCGTGGTGCGAGGTCTACCTGCCGGGCGCGGGCTGGATCGGCTTCGATCCGACCTCGGGCCTGCTCGCCGGCGAAGGGCACATCCCGCTCGCGTGCACGCCGCAGCCGACCAGCGCCGCGCCGGTGGAGGGGCTGATCGACGAATGCGAAGTGTCGTTCGAGCACGAGATGGTGGTGACGCGCGTGTACGAATCGCCGCGCGTGACGAAGCCGTATACCGAGCAGCAATGGGACGCCGTGCGCACGCTCGGCGCGCAGGTCGACGGCGCGCTGACGGCCGGCGACGTGCGGCTGACGCAGGGCGGCGAGCCGACCTTCGTGTCGATCGACGATCGCGACGGCGCCGAATGGAACACCGATGCGCTCGGCCCGACCAAGCGCGGCTATGCGACCGAACTCGTGCAGCGGTTGCGCGCCGAATACGGCGAAGGCGGCTTCCTGCATTTCGGGCAGGGCAAGTGGTATCCGGGCGAGCAGCTGCCGCGCTGGGCGCTGTCGATCTTCTGGCGCGCCGACGGCCAGCCCGTGTGGCACGACCCGTCGCTGTTCGCCGACGAGCGCGAGCCGTCCGCGTGCACGACCGAGGACGCGAAGCGCTTCATCGACGCGCTGGCCGCGCGCCTCGGACTGACCGACGAATTCGTGCGGCCCGGCTACGAGGATGTCTGGTACTACCTGTGGCGCGAGCGCCGGCTGCCCGTCAACGTCGATCCGTTCGACTCGCGCCTCGACGACGAGCTCGAGCGCGCGCGGTTGCGCAAGGTGTTCGACCAGCATCTCGACAGCGTGGTCGGCTACGTGCTGCCGATCAAGCGCACGGACGACGCGCCAGGTCTCGACGGCCCGCGTTGGCAGACCGGCCCGTGGTTCTTCCGCGACGAACGGATGTACCTCGTGCCCGGCGATTCGCCGATGGGCTATCGGCTGCCGCTCGATTCGCTGCCGTGGGTCGCCGGCGCCGACTATCCGTACCTGGTCGAACGCGATCCGTTCGCGCCGCGCGACGCGCTGCCGGACGCGGCCGCGTTCCGTGCGCGTCATGCGGGTGCGGCCGACGCGCCGCGTTACCTGGCCGGCGTGCATCGCGAAGCGTCCGCGCAAACGGTCATGCAGTTGCGTAGCGACGGCAGCGCCGCCGGCGACCGGCACGCGCATGCCGCGCAGGACCCGCAGCGCCACCCCGAGCGCTTCGAATCGGCCGCATGGATCACGCGTACCGCGATGTGCGCAGAAGTGCGCAACGGCATCCTGTACCTGTTCATGCCGCCGCTCGCCGCGCTCGAGGATTATCTCGACCTGCTCGCGGCGATCGAGCTGACCGCGCAGGCCCTCGGCGTGAAGCTCGTGCTCGAGGGCTACCCGCCGCCGCGCGACGCGCGGCTTAAGCTGCTGCAGGTCACGCCCGATCCCGGCGTGATCGAGGTGAACATCCATCCGGCGAAGAGCTTCGACGAACTCGTCGGCCAGACCGAATTCCTGTACGACGCCGCGTGGCAGTCGCGGCTGTCCAGCGAGAAGTTCATGGTCGACGGCCGGCACGTCGGCACGGGCGGCGGCAACCACTTCGTGCTCGGCGGCGCGACGCCGGCCGACAGCCCGTTCCTGCGCCGCCCCGATCTGCTCGCGAGCCTGATCGCCTACTGGCACAACCATCCGTCGCTGTCGTACCTGTTCTCGGGGCTGTTCATCGGGCCGACGAGCCAGGCGCCGCGCGTCGACGAGGCGCGCAACGACCAGGTCTACGAGCTCGACATCGCATTCGCGGAAATCCAGCGCAACAAGCTGCTGTACGGGCAGGACATGCCGCCGTGGCTCGTCGACCGCGTGCTGCGCAACCTGCTGATCGACGTGACCGGCAACACGCACCGCAGCGAATTCTGCATCGACAAGCTGTATTCGCCGGATTCGTCGACCGGGCGGCTCGGCCTGCTCGAACTGCGCGCGTTCGAGATGCCGCCGCATGCGCGGATGAGCATCGTCCAGCAACTGCTGCTGCGCGCGCTGGTCGCACGCTTCTGGGCCGCGCCGTATACGACGCCGCTCACGCGCTGGGGCACCGCGCTGCACGATCGCTTCATGCTGCCCGCGTTCCTGAAGATGGATTTCGACGACGTGCTGGCCGAGCTGCGCGACGCCGGTTTCGCGTTCGATTCCGCGTGGTTCGCGCCGCATTTCGAATTCCGCTTCCCGCTGTTCGGCCAGATCGCGGTGAACGGGATGCAGCTGTCGCTGCGCGGCGCGCTCGAGCCGTGGCACGTGATGGGCGAGGAGGGCGCGCCCGGCGGCACGGTGCGCTACGTCGATTCGTCGGTCGAACGGCTCGAAGTGCGCGTGACCGGGCTGAACGACAACCGTCACGTCGTGACCGTCAACGGCCGCGCGCTGCCGTTGCAGCCGACCGGCACCGTCGGCGAATACGTCGCGGGCGTGCGCTACAAGGCGTGGGCGCCGCCGTCGGCGCTGCATCCGACCATCGGCGTGCATGCACCGCTCACGTTCGACATCGTCGATACGTGGCTGCAGCGCTCGCTGGGCGGCTGCCGGTATCACGTCGCGCACCCGGGCGGGCGCAACTATGCGACGTTCCCGGTCAACGCGTACGAGGCCGAGAGCCGCCGGCTCGCGCGCTTCGTCGCGATGGGGCACACGCCGGGGCGGATGGACGTGGCGGCCGCCGCGCCGAGCCGTGAATTCCCGTTCACGCTCGACCTGCGACGGCCCTGATCGTCGGATGAAAGGACGCACGACGATGCGCGGTTTCCGACCTCCCGGCGCGCCGGGAGGAGTGCTAGGATGCGGGCAGACTGCGGCCGCCCGCCGCGTCTGCCGTGCCCGGCCGACGGTGCGGCGGCGCGCGGGCACCGCCGCCCCCTGACGACGGAACGATACCGACCGTGCCGCCCATTCACCCCGACGATCTCGCCGACGCCGACGCGATGCCCACGCTTTTCGATACCGGCGCGCAGCCGGACGCCGCGGAACTGGCCGCCGCGCTCGCGGCGCCGGCCGCGGCCGGCCGCTACGACGAACTGCGCGGCAGTGCCGCCGGCCTCACCGCGCCGCTGCTCGCCCCCGCATGGCGCAGCTTCTTCACGTCGATCGGCAGCGACGGCGTGGCCGACCTCGACCGCCGCGCCGACGCGCTGCAGCGCCGCATGCGCGAGAACGGCCTGTTCTACCAGCTCCACGAACAACGCGCGGGCGACGGCGCGGCCGGCCCGTGGTCGCTCGACCTGCTGCCGCTGATCGTCACGCCCGAGGACTGGGTCGCGATCGAGCGCGGCGTGCTGCAGCGCGTGCGGCTGCTGAACGCGACGATGGCCGATTTGTACGGACCGCAGACGATCCTGCAGCGCGGGCTGCTGCCGCCCGCGCTCGTGACCGGCCACCCGGGCTACCTGCGCGCGATGCGCGGCGCACGCGTGCCGGGCGATACGTGGCTGCACGTCGTCGCGTTCGATCTCGCGCGCGGCCCCGACGGCCAATGGCGGATCGTCGCGCAGCACACGCAGGGACCGTCCGGCCTCGGCTATCTGCTCGAGAACCGGCTGATCGTGTCGCGGCTCTTTCCGCGCGGTTTCCGCGGGCTGCGCGTGCAGCGGCTCGCTTCCGCGTACCGGTCGCTGCTGCAGAGCATGCAGGCGCTCAGTCCCGCCAGAAAGAATTCGCGGATCGTGCTGCTGACACCCGGGCCGCACAGCGCGACCTACTTCGAGCATGCGTATCTCGCGCGCTACCTCGGCCTCACCCTCGTCGAGGGCGGTGACCTGACCGCGCGCGACAACCGCGTCTTCCTGAAGACGCTGCGCGGGCTCGAACCCGTGCACGGGATCCTGCGGCGCGTCGACGACGCGTGGCTCGATCCGCTCGAACTGCGTCCCGATTCGATGCTCGGCGTGCCCGGCCTGCTGCAGGCCGTGCGGGCCGGCAACGTGCTGCTCGCGAATGCGCCGGGTTCGGGCTTCCTCGAGTCGCCGGGCATGCTCGGCTTCATGCCGCGCCTCGCGGAAGCGCTGCTCGGCGAAACGCTGACGCTGCCGGCCGTGCATTCGTGGTGGTGCGGCGAGGCGGCCGCGTGCGGCGACGCGCTGCCGCAGCTTGCGCGCAGCATCGTGAAGCCGTCGTATCCGCCCGAGGTGCAGGCCGGCGGCGCGTTCGACCCGGTGATCGGCGCGCGGCTCACGCCGGCGCAGCTGGCCGAATGGCGTGCGCGGATCCTGGCCCGGCCCGAGCATTACACGGTGCAGGCCGACCTGCCGTTGTCGCAGGCGCCGACCTGGCCGGGGCACGACGCGTCCGACGGCAGCGGCGGCGCGCGCATCGTGCCGAAGCCGCTCCTGCTGCGCGTGTTCGCGCTCGCCGACGGCGCGCAGCGCTGGCGGCTGCTGCCGGGCGGACTGTCGCGGGTCGGCACGCGCGATACGCTGTTCAACGCGCCGATGCCGCGCGGCGGCAGCACGGTCGATACGTGGGTGATGACCGAAGGCATCGTCGATTCGACGACGCTGCTGCAGACGCGTCTCGGCCCCGACGATCTGGTCGAGCGTCCGCGCGCGATCGCGAGCCGCGCGGCGGAGAACCTGTTCTGGCTCGGCCGCTATACCGAGCGCGCGACCAACCTGATGCGTCTCGCGCGCGCCGCGCTCGAACGGCTGCGTGGCGAGGACGACGTCGACAGTCCCGCGCATCTCGAGTTGATCGACACGTTGTGCCGCGACACCGGCCTGATCGCGCCCGACGCGCCGAACGCCGTCGATGCGCCGCGTGCGTTCCAGTACGCGCTCGCGACGTCGCTGACGCGCGGCGCGGACCGCACGTCGGGCATCGCGTCCTGCCTGTTCGGGATGCGCGGCGCGGCTGCGGCGATCCGCGAACGGCTGTCGAGCGATCAGTGGCGGCTGATCGACGACGCGACGCAACTGTTCGCCGACAGCGCCGATCATCCGGAAGCCGAGGAGCAGATCGGCAACGAGGCGCTGCAGTTGCTGGAGCGCCTCGGGCTGCTGCTCGGTGCGATCACCGGCGCGCAGACCGACAACATGACGCGCGACGACGGCTGGCGGCTGTTGTCGATCGGGCGGCAGATCGACCGGCTGGACTTCCTGTGCAGCGTGCTGAAGTTCGCGTTCGACGAAGGCGCGGTGCACCGGCAGGACGGTTTCGAACTCGTGCTGGAGCTGTTCGACAGCACGATCACGTTCCGCTCGCGCTTCCAGCGCGGCTTCGACGTCGCGCCGCTGCTGTCGCTCGTCGTGCTCGACACCGACAATCCGCGCTCGCTCGGCTGGGTCGTGCAGGCGTTGCGCGGCCGGCTGACGAAGGTCGAGCGCAGCGAGGGCTATGCGCTGTCCGAACTGGCCGAGACGATTCCGGACGTGCCCGCGTGGTCGCTGCACGAACTGTGTGAAACCGGCGACGATGGTCGGCACGACGCGCTGCTCGATGCACTCGACACGACCGTGAAGGCCGTGTGGGATCTGTCGAACCGGATCGGCGAGCGATATTTCAGCCACGTTCGCGAGGCGGGCAGGACGCTATGGTGACGCCGAAACACGCGGCGAAGACGCCGCCCGCGGCCGCCCCCGGCAGTGCGAAGCAGACAGCGGCGGCGGTCGTGCCCACGGCCTCGAATGCATCGGCCACGTCGGCCACGCCGACGACGTCGGCCGGTCGTGTCCTGCGTGTCACGCACGACACCGAATATCGCTACGCGGCGCGCGTCGAATCGGCCCAGCACCAGGCGCGGCTGCAGCCGCTCGCGACGCCGCGCCAGCAGGTGCTGTCGTTCGCGCTCGACATCGAACCCGGGCCGGAAACGGTCGGCACCGAGATCGACGCGTTCGGCAACGCGCGCGCATCGTTCGCGCTGAACCAGCCGCACGATGCGCTGCTCGTGCGCAGCCGCAGCACGGTGCGCGTGAGCCCACCCGTCTGGTCGCAGGGCGCACGCGGCGCGCCGCCGCCCGCGATCGCGCATCCCGACCCCGAGCACGCAACCGCATGGGAAGCCGTGCGCGACCGCCTGCGGTTTCGCGCGGGGCAGCCGTACGACGCGGCGAGCGAGTTCGTGTTCGCGTCGCCGCACGTGGCGTGCGATCCGGAACTGGCTGCGTATGCGGCCGCCAGCTTCAAGCCGCAGCGGCCGCTCGTGCAGGCCGCATGGGACCTGATGCGGCGGATTCACGCCGACTTCGCGTATACGCCGAACAGCACCGACATCACGACGACGGCGCTCGATGCATTGCGATTGCGCAAGGGCGTCTGCCAGGATTTCGCGCACGTGATGATCGGCGCGCTGCGCTCGCTCGGGCTCGCCGCGCGCTACGTGAGCGGGTATCTGTTGACGCAGCCGCCGCCCGGGCAGCCGCGGCTGATCGGTGCGGACGCATCGCATGCATGGGTCGACGTGTACGACCCGGCGTGGCCCGAAGACGGCGGCTGGCTGCAGCTCGATCCGACCAACGACCGCGCGCCGGGCGACGACTACGTGATGCTGTCGATCGGCCGCGACTACGCGGACGTGACGCCGCTGCGCGGCGTGATTCGCGGCGGCGGCGCGGATCAGGAGCTGAAGGTCGGTGTGACGGTCGAGCCGCTCGATGAGGCGCTCTAAGGCCAGATGCGCCGGTCGCCGGACGTTTAAGTCGTCGTTAATACTGCCCGCCTAGCATGGTGTTGCCGGCGAACGGATCGGACCCGATCCGGCGCCGGCGGCACGCACGGGTGCGTCGACGTCACGGCGCCGCGCCGTCGCGCGTCGCCATTCCCTTGCAACGGCGGCAGACATGATCAAGAACTTCGACTACACGCTCGGCAACGAGACGATAGAGCTTTGCGCGAGCTTCGGCGCGGGCCCGGCGTTCCGCCGCGTGCTCGTGAGCCGTGCGGATTCGATGGAAACGCTCGTGGTGCTCGACGCGCGTGGCCTGTCGGGCCTGCTGAAGGTCGCGACCGAGGAGCCGGAAGGGTTGCTCGACGATGCGATCCGCAAGGTTGGCGATGAACGACTCGTCGAGCGGGCGATCAGCGGCCGCACGATCGTCGAAGCGGCGCTCTGAGCGGGGCGGCGCGCGCCGGCCGGCATGGCCGGCTGCCGCGCGCCGCGCGCCGCGTGGTATTGCGCGGTATGTGCTGCGTTGCTTGCGCTTACGCCGCGAACCGGTCCGTCGCCGCGAGCAGCGCCTTCAGGATGCCCGGTTCGTTGTATGCGTGTCCGGCATCCGGCACGATCTCGAACCTCGCGTCGGGCCATGCCTTCGCGAGATCCCACGCGGTGCGTGCGGGCGTCGCGATATCGTAGCGGCCTTGCACGATCACGCCCGGAATTCCGGCGAGGCGATGCGCGTCGCGCAGCAACTGGCCTTCCTCGACGAACCCGCGATTCACGAAGTAGTGGTTTTCGATCCGCGCGAACGCGAGCGCGTAGTGGCCGTCCGCGAAGTGCGCGGCCAGCGCCGGGTCGGGCAGCAGCGTGATCGTGCGGCCTTCCCAGAGGCTCCATGCGCGCGCGGCTTCGAGTTTCGCGGCTTCGTCGTCGCCCGTCAGCCGGCGATGGTACGCGGCCATCAGGTCATCGCGCTCGGCTTGCGGAATCGGTGCGAGGAATTCTTCCCACAGGTCCGGGAACAGCCACGACGCGCCTTCCTGGTAGTACCACAGCAACTCCGCGCGGCGCATCGTGAAGATGCCGCGCACGACGAGTGCGCTGACGCGTTGCGGATGCGTCTGCGCGTAGGCGAGGGCGAGCGCGCTGCCCCATGAGCCGCCGAACACGAGCCACTGTTGCGCGCCGACCATCTCGCGCAACCGCTCGATGTCGGCCACCAGGTCCCAGGTCGTGTTGTTGTCGAGGCTCGCATGCGGTGTGGAGCGCCCGCAGCCGCGCTGGTCGAACAGCAGGATGTCGTAGCGCTCGGGATCGAACAGGCGGCGATGGTCGGGGCTGCAGCCCGCGCCCGGACCGCCGTGCAGGAACACCGCGGGCTTGCCGGACGGGTTGCCGCAGCGCTCCCAGTAGATGCGGTGGCCGTCGCCGGTGTCGAGGTGGCCGTGGGCGTAGGGTTCGATCGGTGGGTACACAGGCAGGCTCCGGGTGAGGGTCGGCAGGGCGGCGGACGACGCACGGGCCGGTGGGCGATCGGAATACGGCAGCGCCGGTATCGCGGATATTGCGGCGCCGCAGATTCGTTGTGTCGGCATCGGCCCGGCGGCCGCCGGGCAAGGCTTGTCATTATGCCCATTCATTCCGGCCGTTGCGTGCGACGGCGCAGCCGGTTGCACGGCGCGGCATGGCGGCCGGCATGCTCGGCGGAAATTTTTTTCAGCAATTTCGTTTCGATATTTTTCAGACAAAATCCCGGCGGCATATCGGCGCACCGATCGCGGGCGCCGGCCTTCATTCCGTTCCTCCGCCGTGCCAACGGGAAACGAACCGATGAACCATCGCGTCAAGCAATTGACCGGGTTGCGCGCCGTCGCGGTCACGATGGTCGTCGTCGGCCATGCGGAACGCGTGCTGCCGGGCGGCTATACCGGCTGGCTCGCGCCGCTGCGGCTCGTCGCCGACGGCCGGCTCGGCGTGCTGATCTTCTTCGTCCTCAGCGGCTTCCTGATCACCAACGTGCTGCGCGCGGAGTTCGCGCGCACCGGCGGGATCGCGCTGACGTCGTTCTACGTGCGCCGCGCGCTGCGGATCTGGCCGGCGTGCTACGTGTATCTCGCGACCGTCGGTGTGCTCGCCGCCGTCGGCTGGCTCGACGTCGAGCGCCGCCAGTGGCTGTATGCGGCGCTGCATCTGTGGAATTACTCGGCATGGTTCGGGCTGAGCGGCGACAACGCGCTGCATCCGGACGGCGCGTGGTATCTCGGCCATTTCTGGTCGCTCGCGCTCGAGGAGCAGTTCTACTGGTTCTGGCCGCTGCTGTTCGTGTTTGGCGCCCGCCGTCGCGGCACGCGCTGGCTGGCCGCGCTGATCCTGGCCGTGCCGCTCGCGCGCGCGCTCACGTATTTCGTCGCGCCGGCGCTGCGCGGGCAGCTCGGGATGATGCTGCATACGGGCGTCGATCCGATCCTGATCGGCTGCTACGCGGCGCTCGAACGCGAACGGCTCGAAGCATGGATCGGCTCGTGGCGCGGCGAGACGCGCATCGTGACGGCGCTCGTCTTCATCGTGCTGTTCGGGATGCCGCTTGCCGAACATCGGCTCGGCGGCTTCTGGAATGCGACCTACGGCGTGACGCTCGAGGCCGCGCTGATCGCGATCGTGATCGTCGTGCTGAATTTCCGCAGCGAGTTCTGGTGCGCGCGCTGGCTGCGGGCCGCGCCGGTCGTGTTCGTCGGCACGATCTCGTTCAGCCTGTATCTGTGGCAGCAGCCGTTCGCGAATCCGGGCCTGCCGGTTGCGCATGCGTTTCCGCTTGGCATCGTGTGGGCGCTGCTGGCCGCGACGGGCAGCTACTTCCTCGTCGAGAAGCCGTTCCTGCGGCTGAAGGATCGTTTCACCGCGCGCGAAGCACGACGCCTGCGCGACGATGCGCGGCGGATGCCGGCGCCGACCGACGCGATCGGGCCGAAGGTGGCGGAATAGGCTGGCGAGTCGCGGCCCGCCGCCGCGTCACTTGAAGCGCTTGACCGCCGTCGGCGAATACCAGAAGGTCCGGAACATATCGGTTCCGTACGACTTGCCGTCGTATCGGACGACCGTGCGCGCGGTTCGCTTGCCCGTATCCGAGTAGGTGCCGTCTTCGCGTTTCGTTTGCGTGATGTGCGCGGTGATCGACAGGTCCGCAAAGCCGTGGCTCATCGTCTTCTCGACGGCGATCGTCATCTTCGCGTCTTCGCTGCGCGCGTCGCCGGCACCGGCGCCGCAAGCCTCGCCTTCGACGCTGATCCAGCCGTACAGATTGGTGCCGAACACCGGCCGGATGCGGTTGCCGTCGCGCACCCATAGTGTCAGCTCCTCGCCGGCATTCGCGTCGGGACAGCTCGGCCCTCGCGCGCTGCTCACGAACACGACGCCGAACGCGCGTACTTCGGGCGACAGACGGTACGGCGCGGTGTCGATGCGATAGCTGTTCGGGCCGACTTCGGTGGTGGCGTCTTCCTCGACGGTCGATTTCTCGGCCGCGACGACCTTGCCGCCCTCGACCAGCGCGACGATCTGCAGCTTGCGGCTTTCGTCGGGGTTCTTGCTTTGCGGCAGCGTGTCGAACGCGACGGCCGCGATCGTCGTCTGCGGCGCGTTCGGCATCGCCTTGCATGCCGATGCGATGACGAGCCGGTCCGCGTCACGCGTCGCGATGCGTGCGCTCGCGATGCCGGCCCAGCGGGCGACGGCCGTGACGGTTGTGTCGTCGCAAGGCTGATCGGCGGCGGCGTGAACCACGGGTGAGGCGGCGAGCGCCAGAAGCGGGACGAAACGAAGGATTCTCGGAGGCATGGGGGGAACGTCTTTCTAGTTGTGGATGTTGCGTGACGGCCAACTACGATCCTAGCCGATTGCTCCCGATCGCGGCCATCGATCGGTACTTGTCGGCGGGACGGTCATCGCGCGGGCACGCTTGCACACGCGCCGAACATTCGCGGCAGCGGCGATTGCCTCCGCCTTTCCTTGCTTGCGTTCTATATTTGTCGTCATGGGTCAGTTTGCGAGAGGAGGGAGGGACCGTGAATCGTATCCACATCGTCACCGCTGCTTCGCGATGGGTGCTTCTGGGGCTCGCGGTGCAATCGGGCGCTGCGTTGAGTCAACAGCAGCCGGACAAGTCATTGGACCAGCAGCTGGCCGGTGCATGGACGTATGTCTCGGTCGACACCGTCCGCCCGGACGGAAGCCGCACACCCATGTACGGATCTGATCCGCGCGGTCTGGTGATTTTTGATGGCCATGGTCACTACGCGCTGGTGAATTCGCGCAGCGACTTACCCAAGTATGTGTCCAACGATCGAATGAAAGGCAGTGCAGAGGAATATCGCGCCGTGGTGCAAGGTTCGATCGCACATTTTGGCACGTACGTCGTCAACGAAGCAGACAGAACCATCACCTTTCACATAGAAGCAAGCACGTTTCCGAACTGGAACGGTGTCGAGCAACGCAGGCCGTTTGTCCTCTCGGGAGACGAGCTCAGATGGACCACGCCCTCAGCCTCCGGGGGAGGCTCGGGTGAGGTCGTGCTGAGGCGAGCCAAATGACTTCGAATACAGGCCGAGTGTGTGTCGTCACTGCCGCGGAATGACGGGACGCGGGATTGAACTGGCCTGCTTTGGCATGTTGCGTCGATGCCGGCAAACAAAGCGATCGGTCGGACAGATCGATATCAAGATGAAACCGATCCGACGCTCGACCGGGCACCGGCTCGCAACTGCGCCCAACGTACGGTTTTCGTCGGGGCAATGACGGCATTGGTTCGCCGACAGCCACTCGCATGTGCCCGCGGCCGGCCAAATGTCACCTGCACAGTCGAGTCTTTCCCCGAACCTCGCAAACAACAAAAAAGGCCCTTGCGGGCCTTTCGTCGACGAAGCGAGTAGTGTTACTGCGTCAGCGCCGTAAAACCCTCCAGCAACCGCTCGACATCAGCTGCTTGAATCGCGCCCATCGTCGAGATCCGGAACAGCTCCTTCGACAACCCGCCTTGCCCCGCATAAATCACGAAGCCGCGCGCCTTCAGCCCGTCGTGCAGCGTCTCGTAGGTGACGCCTTGCGGCAACCGATACGCACGCAGCACGACCGACGACGCGCGTTCCGGCAGCACGAGCGACATCCCGCGCGCCGCGAGCCCGGCCTGCGCCTGATCGGCGAGCGCCTTGTAGTGCGCATGGCGCGCACGCCAGCCGCCGGCCTCATCGAACTCGCGCAGCGCCTCGACGAGCGCGTAGTACGCGTGCACGGACGGCGTGAACGGCGTATTGCGCTGATCCTGCAGCTTCGCGAGCCGGCCGAGATCAAGGTAATACGTGCGGCTCGCCGCCTTCGCGAGCGCGCTGCGGCGCACGATCACGAACGCGGCACCCGGCACGCCGTGCAGGCACTTGTTCGCGGTCGCGGCGACCGCGTCGATCACGCCGCCGGCGAAGTCGATCGCTTCGGCGCCGAAGCTGCTGACGCCGTCGACGAGCATCTTCACGCCGCGCGCACGGCACACGTCGGCGATCGCGCCGAGGTCGTTCAGCCGGCCGGTCGTCGTTTCGTGATGAATCACCGCGACGTGCGAATAACCGCCCGCGTCGAGACGCGCGGCGATCTGCGCGAGATCGGGCGCCTGCATCCATTCGTGCTTCAGCACCTCGTGCGCGATTCCGTACTGCGTCGCGATCTGCGTGATGCGCTCGCCGTACACGCCGTTCTCGATCACGAGCAGCTTGCCGTCCTGCGGCACGAGCGCCGCGATCATGCTCTCGACGGCGGCGGTGCCCGAGCCGGTCATCAGCACGGCGGCCCATTCGGCCGGATCGAGCTCGTACGCGGCGACGAGGCGCGCACGCGCTTCATCCTGCAGATCGAAGAATTCGCTTTCGCGATGGCACAGGTCGGGTTGCAGCAGGCTGCGGCGCACGCGTTCGGTGAGCGTGACCGGGCCGGGATTCAGCAGCAGCATCAATGAGCTCCTTCGGCGTGGGCTTCAGCCTGTGCGGCGCCGATATGCCGCATCAGGCGGGTCTTGACCTCGACCGGCGTGACGGTCGGGCGGGGCAGGCCGTCGGGCACGCCCGTACGGATCGCCACGCGCACGAACTGCGCACCGTCGGTCCGCGCGGCGAGCGTTGCATCGAGCACGTCGAGCGTGTCGCCTTCGACCGCCGACGCATAGCCGCATGCGGCCGCGACACCCGCGAACGACACATGCTGCGACACAGTCGCCTGGCCGCCCGTCGATTCGTGTGCGCCGTTGTCGAGCAGCACGTGCGTGAGGTTGGCCGGGCCGTAGGTGCCGAGCGTCGCGAACACGCCCATGCGCATCAGCGCGGCGCCGTCGCCGTCGATGGCCACCACGCGCAGGTCGGGGCGCGCGAGCGCGAGACCCAGCGCGAGCGGCGTCACGCAGCCCATCGAGCCGACCATGTACAGCTGGTTCGGGCGGTCGTCGATCGCATAAAGCTCGCGGCCGCAGAAGCCGGTCGACGCGAGCACGACGGTCGAATCGACCGGCGTGTGCGCGATCACGCGCTGCAGCGCGTCGTGGCGGGTCGGCCACGCGTCGGCCGACGCGGCACGCGACGACGCTTGCGCGGCGACATGCGCGCGCGGCGCGGCCGCCGGGTTCGCCTTCAGCTCATACGGCGCGACGCTGCCTTTCTGCATCACAAGCGCGTACGGGCGGCCCGTCGCGTCCATGTGCGCGATCGCGCGGTCGAGCGCCGGGCCGACCTGTTCGGGGTCGGTCGGGAACGTCTCCCACGGGATCTCCATCGTGTCGAGCATCGCCGGCGTGATCGGGCCCATCAGCGCGTGCTGCGGCTCGTCGGCGACACCCGGCTGGCCGCGCCACGTGACGATCAGCAGCTGCGGCAGCCGGAACGTCCAGGTCAGCGACGTGAGCGGACTCACCGCGTTGCCGAGCCCCGAGTTCTGCATCATCGCGATCCCGCGCTTGCCGCCGAGCGTGGCGCCCGCGATCAGCGCGACCGCGTCGCCTTCGTTCGCGGCCGACACGTAGTGCAGCGTCGGGTCCTGCAGCACGTAATTGATGAACGGCGTCAGGTACGAGCAGGGCACGCCCGCGTACCAGTCGAAGCCGCGCTCGCGCGCGGCCTCGACGAACTGGGCCGCTTCGATCATTGCGCGCCCCCGTTGCCGGCGCCCGGCTCGGACAGCGGCGTCTGGCCGTGCGCGAAGTCGCCCGCGCGGCGGAAGTCTTCCAGATCGTTGACGCCGCGCCAGTGGCCGTGCACGTACTGGACCTCGATCTTCTCGCCGGCGGCGATCAGCTCGTTGAGCAGCGACGGGATGTCGAGCGTGTCGAAATCGGGGCGTGCCTGCAGCGTCGCGAGCATCGCCTTCAGGCGATCGACGCCCGCGCCGCGCACGTTCAGGAGACCGATCCAGCGGCCGTGCGGCGTGCCGGCGGCGACGTCGCTCGACACACGTTGCAGATACGTCTTCTGGCCGAACAGGCCGCGGTCGTCCGCCGCCGAGCACAGCGCGAAGTCGCGCACGCTCTGGTTGGTTTCCGTCAGCGACGAATCGACGACGACGCTGAACTCGGCCTCGCTCTCCGCGAGGTCGCGCACGATGTAGCTGCGGAACAGCAGGTCGCCGTACGAGATCACGGTGTCGCCGGTCAGGCGTTCGGCCGCACATGCGAGCGACGCGAGTTCGCCCGTCTGCGCATGGCGTTCGTTGACCACGAGCTTGATGCCCGACGTGTCGATCGCGTCGGCGCGATAGCCGCCGACCACGGTGATGTCGTTCACGCCGTGCGTCTTGAAGCCGTCGACGAGCCAGCGCAGCAACGGCTTGCCGGCGACCGGCAGCATGACCTTCGGCTTGTCTTCGGTGACGGCTTCGAGGCCCTTGCCGCGGCTCGCGGCGAGCACGATCGCGGCGTTCGACGCGCGCGACGACGACGACAGGTAGATGCGCTCGGCGGCCGAGTACTCGTCGGCGTCCTGCAGGCGGAAGATCTCGTTGACCGATGCAACGCGGTCCTCGACGTTGATCAGCGTTTCGCTCTCGTGGATCTCGCGCGCGGTCGCCTGCATTGCGGATGCCGACGCGCGGATCAGGTGGTTCGCCCAGATCACGGTGCTGATGCCGGCCTGGCGGAACACGTCGGTCGGCGTGCTGTAGTACTTGGTCGGCACGATCACGAGCGGCGCCTTGCCGCTCCATTCGCGCGCGAACTGCAGGATCTCGTCCGGGCGCGACAGCTTGCTGTGGATCAGGATTGCGTCGGCGCCGGCTTCCGCGTACGCGTTCGCGCGACGCAGCGCCTCGTCCATCCCCCAGCCTGCGATCAGCGCTTCGACACGCGCGACGATCGAGAAGTCGGGATCGCTCTGCGAATCCTTGCCGGCCTTAATCTTGCCGCAGAACTCGTCGATTTCCGCGAGCGGCTGGCGCTCGCCGCCGATGAAGCTGTTGGTCTTCGGGAACTGCTTGTCCTCGATACAGACGCCGGCGATGCCGCGCTGCTCGAGCTTCTTCACGAGGCGGCGCACGTTGTTGAAGTTGCCGTAGCCGGTGTCGCCGTCGAGCAGGATCGGCAGGTCGCTCGCGTCGGCCATGAACTCGAGCACGTCGACGACCTGCGTCCAGCTTGCCTCGTTGTTGTCGCGCACGCCGAACTGCGCGGAGATCGCGAGGCCCGATGCCCAGATCCCCTTGAAGCCCGCTTCGCGGACGATGCGCGCGGACAGGCCGTTGTGCGCTTCCATCAGGAATTCGAGTTCGCTGCTGACGAGCATGCGGCGCAGGCGTGCGCTGCGCGATTCGGAGAAGTTGGGTTCGCGTGCGTTCATCGTGCGGCTCCGGCGGTCGTGCGTTGAATCAGGGGGAGAATCTCTTGCGTCGCGCGTGCGACGTCGTTCGGGAAGTCGATCTCGATCCACGGCGAACCCGTGACGTCGGCGACGTCGAACGCGTGGCCGCCTTCGAGCAGCAGGTCGCGCACGGCTTCCTCGTGCGGCATGTTCGCGCGGCCGCTGTCGACGTAGCCCGCGACGATTTTCGCGAGGCGGCGCGCGGTGCCTTCGGTGAAGCGGAAGAAGCCGACCGACTCGCCGATCGTGTCGTAGTCGAGGTCGACCGCGAGCTGCTTGCGCAGCTCGACCGGCACGCCGTTCTTCAGGCACAGCTTGACGGGCTCGTCGCCGGCCTCGAAGTCGCGATCGATCAGTAGGCGGTCGATCGACTTGTCGGCATCGGCGACCAGCGCGTGCAGGATGTTCTCGTCGTACAGCACGTCGGCGTCCATCAGCAGCACGTCGCCGCCGCGCGTCATCGCATCGGCGACGGTGTGCACGGTCAGCACGCTGCCGAGGTCGTAGCGCTCGTTGATCACGATCTCGGCGGTGCGGCCGAGGCGCTTCAGTTCCTGCTCGACCTTCTCGTGCTGAAAGCCGAGCCCGAGCACGATTTCATCGACGCCCGCGGCGTCGAGCACGCGCAGATGGCGCTCGAGCAGCGACACGTCGTCGAAGCGCAGCAGGCACTTCGGGAATTGCGCCTCGGGCGGTTGTTGCAGGCGCAAGCCGAGGCCTGCCGCAAGAATGATGGCTCGCATGGGTTCTCCAACCAAAAAGCCGGCGGATCTGAACGATCAGTCGGCGATGGGCTGCGGCGCACGGCGCCGCTGCCAGTTTCTTTCACTGAAATGCAGATAGAGCAGGCCGGGCAGGCCGAGCGCGAGTTCGCGCGCGCGCTTCGCGAGCGACAGCGCGAGCGCCGCGTCGGGCGGCAGGCCGACCAGCGGGGCGAGCAGCAGGTAACCGCCTTCCTGTGCACCGAGCGAGCCCGGGATCGCGAATGCCGCACCGCGAATCGCCTGGCCGACGCTCTCGAGCAGCAGCGCGTCGAGCCAGCTGACCGGGTGCCCGAGGAAGTGCAGCGCGAGCCACACTTCGGCGGTGCCGACGATCCAGCCGGCGAGGCTCAGGGCGAAAGTCTTCGCGACCTTCGCGCGATCGCGGTACAGCGCGCCGACCGCGTCGTCGATCGCGTCCGCGCGGGTCGCCAGCGACGACCAGTCGCGCGGGCCGAGCAGCTTCGACGCGAGGCGCAGCCCGCGGCCGAACAGCCCGCGCCGCTGCGCCGCGTAGAACGCGACGGCCAGTGCGCCGAGCACGCCGGTGGCGATCAGCGCCGGCGTGCGCAGGTGAGCGACCGACTCGTGCGTCGCATACACGCTGAACGTGGCGATGCCGATCAGCGCGAACGCCATCTGCGCGAGCGCCTGCATCGTCGTGCTGACGGTGACCGCGGCGGCCGCGTCGGCCATCCGCGTGCCGCGCTGCGCGAGGTGGCGCACCATCAGCACCGGGCCGCCGATCTGCCCGGCGGGCAGCAGGCTGTTCACCGATTCGCCGACCCAGCGCGCGCGCAGCGCGTTGCCGAGCTCGGCGCCCGGCTGGCCGCGGCGGAACATCACCGAGATCGCCAGCGCGTCGATCACGAGCGGGACGACGTGGAATGCCGCGACGAGCGCGATGCCCCAGCCGGCCGCGAGGAACGTCGACGCGACCGCGCCGACGCCCTGCCACGCGAGCAGGGCGACGAACAGTGCCGTTCCGAGGGACAGCAGGATCAGGCCGGCGCGTGTCATGACCCGCTCGACCGGCGCGTAGCCAGCTGCTTGAACACCTGGCGGAAACCGAAATACGCGATCGCGTCCTTCATGTTCGAAATGAAGCGCTTCCACGGCCGCATGCCGGGGTTGGTCACGTATTCGAACGTGAGCGACACGCGCGTCTCGTTCTGGCCGAGCGGCGTGATGCGATGGCGCAGCTTGTCGCCGTCGAACAGCACGATGCCGCCGTCTGCGATCTGCACGGAACCCGGTTCGTCGGGCACGTCGGGATTGCGCGTATGCAGTTCGTAGTCGAGCCGGCACGACGACTCGTCGATCACGCCGATCAGCAGCGTGTAACGACGGCCGTCGTAGTACGACGTGTCGTAGTGCCAGCCGATGTGGTCGCCCGGCTTCGTGTAGTAGTACAGCGCGTACGCATGCGGATCGTCGTCCGGCGACAGCATCAGCTTGTCGCCGGTGACCTTCTCGAGGAAGCCGATCAGCGCCTTCGAGCGGTACAGCTCCGCGATGTACGGCGCCTGCTCGTCGATCGTGTGCCGGCTCACGCTGCCGCCCTGCTTGTGGCCGGGCAGGTAATTGCGGTTCAGGCCGGCCTGCATCGCGCGGGCGGCGGCCGCGAGCTTCGCGTGCGCGTCGGCCGGCAGGAATGCGTCGAGGTACAGGAACGAGCCCTGGCGCGTGTAGTCGCCGCGCAGGCGGTCGAGGTCGAGACGGCCGACGCAGTCGGCCACGGTGCGATCGGGATCGGCCGCTGCCGCGCGCGCAGGCGCGGGGCGTGCCGGGCTCAGCACGGAGTCGTCGCGCGTGCTAGGAGTCATTTGGAAACCTGGATTTCGGTAGGGTTCTGCGGGAGATTGCCGCGGCGGACGATGCGCCACCAGTCGATCACGACCCACGCGGCGAACAGCGGGGCGCCGATCGATGCCGCGAGCAGGAACGGCTGCACGCCGTCGACGAGCGTCACGATCGGCAGCAGGTAGAGCACGTCTTCCGTCTCGAAGCCGCCGGCGAACGCCTGCTTGGTGCCGGCCTTGCCGGCGATCGATTCGATCCGCATGCGCAGGAAGAAGATCAGCGCGACGGCCGCACCGGCCACCGCGCCGAGCAGCACCGGCGACGCGGCCATCTGGCCGCCCTGGGCGACGATGCCGAGGCCCATGCTGACGAACAGCGCGACCGTCACGAGCGCGTCGGCCGCGAGGTCGTAAAAGTGACCGATCTTGCTGGACTTGCCGCTGATGCGCGCGAGTTCGCCGTCGGTGTGGTCGACGAAGTTCGACAGCACGATCAGGAATGCCCCCGCGTTGATCCAGCCGAAGCCGCCTTGCGCGAGGCACCAGGCACCGGCGAGGCCGATCAGCAGACGAAGGGTAGTGAGGTGATTCGGGGTGACGGGCGTGTCGATCAGCGGGCGTACGAGCGAGCGCGCGAGCCGCGCATCCCAGGTGCGTGGCAGGGGCGGTTCGGAACGTGTGGCGGTTTTTCTTTGGTCCATCGGCGAAATATATACGGAATTGTAATTTGTTGCTTTTTATTCGATCAATGTCCTGACATACGGGAGTGTTACCGCGTATTCCGGACATCGGCCGGTTGCGAACCGGATGCGCGAAACGGCGTTCGCACAGGCGGGCCTTACCAGCTTCAGTGTGGTTCGCGTCGCGCGGCTGTCAAGGGCGGACGGGCCTTGCGCGCGGGCGCGGCGGCGCTCCGCGCGCGTCGTCGCGTTGATGTGCATCAGGCCCGCAAAAGCCGCGTCGGGCGACAATCGGCCGCGGCGATCGCCGATCGGCCGTCGCATGCAGATTCCCCGCGTTTGCGCGGTCAATCCGGAAAGATCTCGATCGATTGGCGTCAAGCAATTTGTAATCCGCGTGCGGCAAATTGGCGGTCCGCTTTCGCGCACCTTTCGACTGCATTCGATGCGCAGCCGGCTCCCTGTCACAGAACGGCCGTTCGATACCCGGCGCATTCGGCAAGTATCTTTTGCATTCAACGGACATTTCGCGGCGATGGCCTCTGCGATACTCCGATCGTGCCCGTGGTGCCGGGCCGCCCCTCGCGGCCCCAAGGGCTTCGCGTCGCCCAGGAGACACCCCCCGCGACGTCAACGACAGACCAAAAGCGTCAGATATACAGCCATGTCTTCTTCACGCATCCTCGCTCCCGCCCTGCGTTCGCTCGTCCGCACCGCCGACGAAGCCGCCGCGCTGATCCGCCCCGGCATGACCGTCGCCATGAGCGGCTTCACCGGTTCCGGCTATCCGAAGGCCGTGCCCGCCGCGCTCGCCGCCCACATCGACGCGGCCCACGCGCGCGGCGAGGACTTCCGGATCAACGTGCTGACCGGCGCATCGACCGCGCCCGAACTCGACGGCGCGCTCGCGCGCACCAACGGCATCTCGATGCGCCTGCCGTACCAGTCCGACCCGACGCTGCGCGACAAGATCAACAACGGCGAAGTCGACTACCAGGACGTCCACCTGAGCCACGTCGCGCAATACGCATGGTTCGGGCTGTACGGCGACCTCGACGTCGCGATCGTCGAGGTCGCGGGTATCCGCGAGGACGGGCTGCTGATTCCGTCCGCGTCGATCGGCAACAACAAGACGTGGCTCGAGCAGGCGAAGCACGTGATCCTCGAAGTCAACGCGCGCCAGCCGCTCGGCCTCGACGGGATGCACGACGTCTATTACGGCACCGCGCTGCCGCCGCACCGCAAGCCGATTCCGCTGACGAAAAGCGACGACCGGATCGGCGAGCCGTACCTGCGCTGCCCGGCCGAGAAGATCGTCGCGATCGTCGAGACCGACGCGCCGGACCGCAGCAACGCATTCTCCGCGCCGGACGCCACGTCGAAGCAGATCGCGCTGCAACTGATCGACTTCCTGCGCCACGAGGTGAAGCGCGGCCGCCTGCCGGAAAACCTGCTGCCGCTGCAGTCGGGCGTCGGCAACATCACGAACGCGGTGCTCGCGGAACTCAGCTCGGCCGGCTTCTCGAACCTGACCGCGTACACCGAAGTGATCCAGGACGGCATGCTCGACCTGCTCGACGACGGCACGCTGAGCTTCGCGTCGGCCACGGCGCTGTCGCTGAGCCCGGCCGCGGTGCAGCGCTTCGCGGACGAGATCGCGACGTTCCGCGAAAAGATCCTGCTGCGCCCGCAGGAGATCAGCAACCATCCGGAACTCGTGCGCCGCCTCGGCTGCATCGCGATGAACGGGATGATCGAGGCCGACATCTACGGCAACGTGAACTCGACGCACGTGATGGGCACGAAGATCCAGAACGGCATCGGCGGTTCAGGCGACTTCGCGCGCAACGGCTACCTGTCGTGCTTCATGTCGGCGAGTACCGCGAAGGGCGGCGCGATCTCGCGGATCGTGCCGATGGCGAGCCACGTCGACCATACGGAGCACGACGTCGCGGTGGTCGTCACCGAGCAGGGGCTCGCCGACCTGCGCGGCCTGTCGCCGAAGCAGCGCGCGCGCAAGATCATCGCGACCTGCGCGCATCCCGACTACCGGCCGATGCTCGAGGACTACTTCGAGCGCGCGTCGCGCGAGAGCTTCGGCAAGCACACGCCGCATCTGCTCGCCGAGGCGCTGTCGTGGCACGAGCGCTACGTGCGCACCGGGACGATGAAGGCCTGACGTCGCGACCCGCGGCGGGCAGGTGCCCGCCGCACTGCGTCAATCCATCGCCGCGTGCGCGACGTCGACGCTCGCCGTTTTCTGCGGCGGGCGGATCAGCAGCAACAGCGGGATCATCAGCAGCGTCGCGACGAACATCAGCTTGAAGTCGTTCAGGTAGGCGATCATCGCGGCCTGCTGGTTGATCGTGCGGTCGAGCAGCGCGATGTCGACGTGGCTGCCGGCCATCGCCTGCACGGCCGGGTCGAACGGCGTGATGTGGGTCGCGAGGTCGGCATGCGCGACCTGCGTGTTGCGCGTCATCAGCGTCTGGACGATCGAGATGCCGATACTGCTGCCGATGTTGCGCATCAGGCTGTAGGTGGCCGTGCCGTCCGCGCGCAGTTCGGGCTGCAGCGTCGAGAACGACAGCGCGCTCAGCGGCACGAACACGAGCCCCAGGCCGAAGCCCTGGACCACCCCGGGCCACACGATGTCCGCCTCGGACAGCACGATCGTGTACTGCATCATCTGCCACAGCGCGAGCGCGGAAATCGCCAGCCCGGCGAGCAGCAGCGCCCGCGCGTCCACGTATTTCAGCAATCGTCCGACGAACAGCATCGCGATCATCGTGCCCGCGCCGCTCGGCGCGGTGACGAGCCCCGTCGTCGCGACCGGATAGCCCATCAGGTTCTGCAGCATCGGCGGCAGCAGCGCGCGCGTTGCGTACAGCACCGCGCCGACGACGAAGATGAACAGCGTGCCGGTCGCGAAGTTCGGGTCGCGCAGCAATTCCGACTTGAAGAACGATGCGTGGCCGACGGTCGCCGTATGCACGAGGAAGAACGCGAAGCTCAGTGCCGCGACGAGCGCCTCGATGCGGATCTCGTACGAACCGAACCAGTCGAGCTGTTCGCCGCGGTCGAGCATCGCCTGGAACGCGCCGATCGCGAGCGCGAGCGTCGCGAAGCCGAACGCGTCGAATTTCACGTGCGGGCGCGGTGCGCGCGCGGGTAGGAAGGTCAGCACGCCGGCCAGTGCGAACGCGCCGATCGGCACGTTGATGAAGAACACCCAGCGCCAGTTGTAGCTGTCGGTGAGCCAGCCGCCGAGCGTCGGGCCGAGGATCGGGCCGACCATCACGCCCATCCCCCAGATCGCCATCGCCTGGCCCTGTTTCTCGCGCGGGTTGATGTCGAGCAGGATCGACTGCGACAGCGGCACCAGCGCGGCGCCGAACACGCCCTGCAGCAGCCGCGCGCCGACGATCTGCACGAGCGACTCGGACAGCCCGCACAGCGCGGACGCGATCGTGAAGCCCGCGATCGAGATCGTCAGCAGCCGTTTCATGCTGAGCCGGTCGGACAGCCAGCCGGTCAGCGGCGTCGCGATCGCCGCGGCGACGATGTAGGAAGTCAGTACCCAGGTGATCTCGTCCTGCGACGCAGACAGCGTGCCCTGCATGTGCGGCAGCGCGACGTTCGCGATCGTGCTGTCGAGCGTCTGGATCAGCGTCGCGAGCATGATCGACAGGGTCAGCATCGGCCGATTGAGGGCGGGCGGCGAGGCGGGGGCGTCAGCGGCGGGATTCAAGCGGGTGTCTCCGTGGGGCGGTCACCGTGGGCGGCGATCCGGTACGGCTCGAATTATAAGCATGCTTATTATGTTTGTGCTCATCGCTTGATCCGAGCCGCGGGTCATTCGCGGCCTGCCCCTATAATCGCCGCATGGACAAGACTTACGAGAACCGGATCGGCTACCTGATTTCCGACGTGGCCCGCCTGCAAGGACGCCTGTTCGACCGGCGCGCGAAGCGCCTCGGACTGACGCGCGCGCAAAGCCGCGTGCTCGCGTACCTGACGTGGAAGGGCGAGATGAATCAGGCGCGGCTCGCGGAATGGCTCGAGATCACGCCGATCTCGCTGACGCGGCTGCTCGACCGGATGGAAAGCTGCGGGTGGATCGAACGCATCGCGAACGACGACGATCGCCGCGCGTTCGTGATCCGGCTGACCGACAAGTCGCGCGAGATCTTTCCGCAGATGCTGGAAGTGGGCGACACCGTCACCGACGACGGGCTGCGCGGCTTCACGCGCGACGAGCGCGACACGCTCGTGCGCCTGCTCGGGCGCGTGCGTCACAACCTGATCGACAGCGGCGGCGAATGACGCGGGCGCGGCGCCGCTGAATCGGCAGGCAGCAGCGGGGCGGCTGCGGCAACGGCGGGGCGGTCCGGGCTTGTGTCGGAGGAGTCGGGCCGCTATCTTGCAACCTCAAGTTCACTTGAGATCAAGCATGAGCCGTCTGGACATCGCCGATGTCGCGCGCCGCTCGGGATTGCCCGCGTCGACGCTGCGCTACTACGAGGAAAAGGGATTGATCGTGCCGACCGGCCGTCACGGGCTGCGGCGCCAGTATGACGAATCGGTGCTCGAGCGCCTGGCGCTGATCGCGCTCGGCCGCGAGGCCGGCTTTTCGCTCGACGACATTCTTGCGATGTTCGGCGCGGACGGCCGTCCCGCGCTCGACCGCGCGAAACTCGACGACAAGGCCGACGAGCTCGACCGTACGATCCGCCGTCTCGGCGCGGTGCGCGATGCGTTGCGCCATGCGGCCGTGTGCCCGGCGCCGAGTCATCTCGAGTGTCCGTCGTTCCGCAAGCTGCTGCGCATCGCCGCGCATCGTCATCCGGTGCGCCGCACGAAGACGGATGGCACGTAAGCGGTCAAGCGGTCCGGTTTGCCGGAACGGCGCGGGCGGGCGGCGGGGCGGCCGTACCGCGGCGGCCGGCGCTCCCGAGCGGATCATCCCGCGTAATACACACGACACTCCATCTCGCGTCCGCGCACGATGCGCTTGCCGACGAGCGAGCCGAGCGTTTCGGTGACGACCGTCCTCTGGTACTCGCATTGCAGCGCATCGTAGAAGTAGAGCGCGACCCAGTCGGCGGTGCGGGTGGACTCCTGCGGGCGAACCGGATACGGGCACAGCGCGGTGAAATGCCAGCCGCCTTTCGTTATGTGCATCACGGGCGGCTGAACGCTCAGGTCCGCGTTCAGCCGACGCGACACGAGCGTGGGCAGGATGCCGGCGGCGGCCTTGTTGCGGTACAGGCGGTCGATATACAGCAGCAGCTCGACCGGCGGCTCCGTGCCGAGATCGGCGTTGCGCGCGTGGCCTTGCCAGCGCCGGCGCCGGGTCAGCACGTCGTCGAGCGCCGCGCGGATGCCGGACGCGCGACGCGGGCCGACGCCCGCGATCGCTTCGAGCTGTCCGCTGCGGGCCGCGCGTTCGAGATCCTCGAGCGTATCGATGTGCAACTGGTCGTGAATCCGCAGCGCGAGCGCGTGGCCGATGCCCGGCACGGCTTCGAATGCGGACGCGCGCTCCGCGTCGCCGCGCAGCCGGTCGAGCAGGCGCCAGCGTCCGGTCACCAGCAATTCGGCGATCGCCTGGGCGACGCCCGTGCCGATCTCCGGCAGTGCGGCGAGCGAATCGACGCCGCCCGCGTCGAACCGGGTGCGGATGCCGTCTTCGAGCGCGGCGATCGTGTCGGCCGACGCGCGGTAGGCGGCAACCCGATAAGGATTCGCCCCCTGTTCGGCAAGCAACTGCGCGGCTTCGCGCAGGCAGGCCGCGATTTGCCGGTTTTCCTCGTGTGTCTGGCCGATGGTCGTTTGCATGTGCGGAGCCCGGGGATGTGCAAACGGAATGGACGCGGCGGGTCACGCGCCGGTCTACCTTTTATTTCAACATATTGTCGGGGCCGGCGACGAACAAAACTTGATGTGCGTCAATAGCAAACGTTGCACAGGCGGAAGCGGGCCGCGCACGTTCGTGCCGGGTCGCGGCACGAACGTGCGATGTGTCACGCTTCGAGGAACGTCTGCGCGCCTTCCGCCTCCGCGGCCGTGCGCAGCGCGGCGAGCGCGCGCTTCTCGATCTGCCGCACGCGTTCGCGCGACATGCCCGCGTCCTGCGCGATCGCGTCGTAGGTGTCGGGCTCGGCGCCGCCGAGGCCGAACCGGCGGCGCAGCACGTCGGCCTCGGCCGGCGTGACCGAGCGCAGCAGCGACGTCACGCATTCGCGCATCCGCGTGTCGGCCAGCTGCTCGAACGGGCTCGCCGATGCCTGGTCCTCGATCAGGTCGACGAGGCCGGCGTCCGCGTCGGGCAGCGGCGCGTCGAGCGACACCGGCTCGGCAGGGAGCGCGAGCACCGCGCGCAGCTTGTCCTCGGCGAGCCCGGTTTCGGCCGCGAGTTCGGCCGGCGTCGCGCGCCGGCCGGTGCGCTGGCGGAAGCGCAGTGCGTGCCGATGCACGCGCTGGTACTGATCGCCGACGTGCACCGGCACGCGGATCGTGCGCGCGCGATCGGCTACCGCGCGCGCGACCGCCTGCCGGATCCACCAGGTCGCGTAGGTCGAGAACTTGAAGCCGCGCCGGTATTCGAACTTCTCGATCGCGCGCATCAGGCCGAGGCAGCCGTCCTGCACGAGGTCGGGCAGGTCGACGCCGCGGTTCATGTACTTGCGCGCGATCGACAGCACGAGCCGCAGGTTCGCCTCGAGCATCGCGCGCGTACCGTCGCGCACCTTCTGCTGGCCGTCGCTCAGCGCGGCGCCGAGCGCGCGCCGCGCGACCGTGTCGAAGCACGCGGCGTCGGTGCCCGCGGCGGCGTCCGTCGCGGCGTCGACCGGCGCGGCGGCCAGTGCGCGCACGACGCGGCTTGCGTCGTCGACGGCCGGTGCCACCCACGCGAGCGAACCGAGCAGCGCGGCCAGACGGTTGCGCGCGTCGCGGTATTCGGCCGAGCGGCAGCCCTGCGCGTGCAATGCGCGGCGCACGGCCATCACCGCGTCCTGCAGCGTGTCGTAGCGTGCAGGCACCGGTGCGTTGCCTTCGCCGTCGCCGATGTCATCGCCGTCGTTGGCGGCCGCGCCGGTTGCGCTCGTCGCGCCGTGGCGCGCGAGCAGCGCCTCGACGGCCGCCGGACAGCCGGCGAGCGCGTGCAGGATCTGATGGCGGCCCGTTTCGATCTCGCGGGCCAGCACGATTTCGTCCTCGCGCTTGAGCAGGGGCACCGCATGGATGCGCCGCATGTAGAGCGCGAGCGGATCGGTCGATGCGCTCGTGCCGCGGGCCAGATCGCCGAGCAGCGCACGGCCCTCGTCGAGCGCGTCGCGATCGACGTCGACCGGCGCCGCGCCCGCGAACGGCACCGGTGCGGCCGGCTCGTCGAGCACGGCGATGCCGATGTCCGCGAGCGCGGCGCGCACGACGTCCAGCGCGTCGGGGCTGTCGCTTTCCGGCGGCAGCGCGTCGACGAGGTCGGCGTGCGTCAGATAACCCTGTTCGCCGGCAAGCGCCAGCAGCTGGATGATCGGATCGAGGGGCGTGTCCGCCCGAAGCGTGGGGCGTGGCGTAGTCATGTCGATGGCGGCGTGAGCCGCGTTCCTGTCTGGGCGGGCCGAAGTCCGCGGGTTTCAGGCTCCCGGGGGCCGCGAACGCCCGTCCGCGCCGGCCAGCCTGACTCGATATTCAAGTTGAGGGCATTTGCGTCAACTTCAACGTCGGCGCGGCTGACGCGCGAGCACGCGGCATGCCCGCCCGGTTACGACCCGCATTCGATCCGTGGAAACAAAAAGTAACGGATCAAACCCGCAGAAATATGCGGGGGACGTAAGCTAGAGTCAGGCGCGCGCCACGCAGCGACGCGCGGATTCCTTCGGAGCATGAAATGAACCCGATTTCCGCCGCGAGGCCTGCCGTCATGGCGCTGGCCATGCTCGCGCTGAGCGGTTGTTATTACACGAGCCCGTACGGCTACGCGCCGTATTACGCACCCGTGCCTGCCACGGTGTCGCAGCGCGAACTCCCGGCAGCGCCGGCAAATGCCGGGCCGGTCGTCCCGTCGACACCCGCGGTGCCGGCCGTGCCGCCGCCGGCGGACGATTACGCCGACGCGCCGGCTCCGGTATATGCCGCGCCGGTCTATGTGCCTTACCCGGCTTACTATCCCGCGTATTACCCGGGCTGGTACGGGCCGCCCGTCACGATCGGCCTCGGCTTCTGGGGGCATTGGGGCGGCGGCTACCGCGGCGGGTACTGGCGCCGTCCCTGGGGCGGCGGCCACTGGGGAGGCGGGCATTGGGGCGGGGGCCATCGACACTGACCGACGCGTGGCGGCACCGCGCGGGAGAGCAACATGAGCAACACGATCATCCGAAGTCTGTGCGTCGTCCTGTTCGGTGTCGCCGCGATACCGGGCCTCGCCGACGCGCAAAGCAGCGCCTATACGAATTCCGGGGCCGAAATCTATGCGGGGCCGGCGCCCGATTTTCCGGTCGTCGCGCAGGTCCCGCCCGGCACCGCGCTGGACGTGTTCGGCTGCCTCAGCGACTACTCGTGGTGCGACGTCGCGCTGCCGGGCGTGCGCGGCTGGATCGACGCGGAGCAGCTCGACTATCCGTACCAGGGCAATTACGTGCCGTTGCTCGAATACGGCGCGATCATCGGCGTGCCGGTGACCGGGTTCGCGATCGGCGCGTACTGGGACCGCTACTACCGCCACCGGCCGTGGTTTCACGATCGCGATCGCTGGGAGCATCGCGCCGAGCCGCGCATCGGCCCCGGCGGGATGCCGCCGGCCTACGGGCGCCCGCAGCCGGGCGGGCCGGTTCAGCGCGTGCCGGGCGGCGAGCCGTCCGAGCGGCATGATGCACGGCCGTCGGCCACGCGCGGCGGCTGGAACGGCCCGAACCGCGCGCCGGCGCCGCAGGCCGCACCCGCGCCCGCGCCCGCGCCGATGCCTGGCGCGGCTGCCCGTCAGCCGGCGCCCCCGCCGCAATCGCCACCGCCCGCACCGAGCGGTGGCGCGGCCCGGATGATGGTGCCGCCGACGCATCAGGGTGGTGGAGGTTACGGCGGCGCACGGCCGCAGGGCGGCGGAAACGGCGGCGGGAACCACGGCGGTGGCGGGGGTGGAGGCAGCAGCGACGAGTTTCGCCGTTGACCGGCCGACGGCAGCGGGGTCGCGGCCCTTGGCCTGCGCCGGACGAAAAACGGATCGGTCGGCTCGCTCATCGCGCCCCTGCAAGCCTGTTCCTGAAAAAACGAAACCCCACGCTCCGAAAAACGTGGGGTTCGTCAGCAGTCCGATGCCGCTCCGGAGAGCGGCTCCCGATCTAGGCGGGCGGGCCCGTCGTACGGCCCGCCGCGCGCGTCAGTCGTCGAGCAGCGACAGGTCGCGCACGGCGCCCTTGTCGGCCGACATCACCAGCTTCGCATAGGCCTTCAGCGCGGCGGACACCTTGCGCGGGCGCGGTTGCGCCGGTTTCCAGCCCTTCGCGTTCTGCTCCTCGCGGCGCCGTGCGAGCTCCTCGTCCGAAACGAGCACGTCGATCGTGCGGTTCGGGATGTCGATGCGGATCTTGTCGCCGTCGCGCACGAGGCCGATCGCGCCGCCCGCCGCCGCTTCCGGCGAGCAGTGACCGATCGACAGGCCCGACGTGCCGCCCGAGAAGCGGCCGTCGGTCAGCAGCGCGCATGCCTTGCCGAGGCCCTTCGACTTGATGTAGCTCGTCGGGTACAGCATTTCCTGCATGCCGGGGCCGCCCTTCGGGCCTTCGTAGCGGACGATCACGACGTCGCCGGCCTTGACCTTGTCGTTCAGGATGTTCTCGACCGCTTCGTCCTGCGACTCGGTCACGTGGGCCGAGCCCTCGAACACGAGGATGCTTTCATCGACGCCGGCCGTCTTCACCACGCAGCCGTCGAGCGCGATGTTGCCGGTCAGCACGGCGAGGCCGCCTTCCTTCGAGAACGCATGCTCGTACGAGCGGATGCAGCCTTCGGCGCGGTCGAGGTCGAGGCTCGGCCAGCGCGTGTCCTGGCTGAACGCGACCTGCGTCGGGATCCCGGCCGGGCCGGCCAGGTAGAACGTGCGGACCGCTTCGTCTTCGGTGCGGACGATGTCCCACTGGTCGAGCGCGTCCTTCAGCGACGGCGCGTGCACGGTCGGCACGTCGGTGTGCAGCTTGCCGGCGCGGTCGAGCTCGCCGAGGATCGCCATGATGCCGCCGGCGCGGTGCACGTCCTCGATGTGGTACTTGTTCGTGTTCGGCGCGACCTTGCACAGCTGCGGCACGCTGCGCGACAGGCGATCGATGTCCTTCATCGTGAAGTCGATGCCGGCTTCTTGCGCGATCGCCAGCAGGTGCAGGATCGTGTTGGTCGAACCGCCCATCGCGATGTCGAGCGTCATCGCGTTCTCGAACGCCTTGAAGCCGACCGAGCGCGGCAGCACGCGCAGGTCGTCCTGCTCGTAGTGCTGGCGGGTCAGCTCGACGATGCGGCGGCCGGCGCGCTTGAACAGCTGCTCGCGATCGGCGTGCGTCGCGACGACCGTGCCGTTGCCGGGCAGCGACAGGCCGAGCGCTTCGGTCAGGCAGTTCATCGAGTTCGCGGTGAACATGCCCGAGCACGAACCGCAGGTCGGGCACGCCGAGCGTTCGACTTCGGCGACGTCGGCATCCGAATACGACTGGTCGGCCGCGATCACCATCGCGTCGACGAGGTCGAGCTTCTTCAGTTCGATGGCCTTGGTGACCGGGTTCGCGAGGCGCGTCTTGCCGGCTTCCATCGGGCCGCCCGACACGAAGATCACCGGGATGTTCAGGCGCATCGCGGCCATCAGCATCCCCGGCGTGATCTTGTCGCAGTTCGAGATGCAGACCATCGCGTCCGCGCAGTGCGCGTTCACCATGTATTCGACCGAGTCGGCGATGATGTCGCGGCTCGGCAGCGAATAGAGCATGCCGTCATGGCCCATCGCGATGCCGTCGTCGACCGCGATCGTGTTGAATTCCTTCGCGACGCCGCCGGCGGCCTCGATCTCGCGCGCGACGAGCTGGCCGAGATCCTTCAGGTGCACGTGCCCGGGCACGAACTGCGTGAACGAGTTGACGACCGCGATGATCGGCTTCGAGAAATCGTCGTCTTTCATGCCGGTGGCGCGCCACAGCGAGCGCGCACCTGCCATGTTGCGGCCGGCGGTGGAAGTTTTGGAACGGTATGTGGGCATGGTATGGCTGAAGAAATATCGCGGAAAAGGGTGGAGGCACGGGAATAAAGGCCTCTCGCGCGCCCGTGCGAACAACCTCTTGAGCTGCGCCCTGGGCAAACTCGGCGATTATCCCACAGCCGCCGGGCGTGCGGCGCCCGCGGACACGGGCGAGGGCACGGGTGGCGTGGTGCGCCGGACAGCGCCTCGGTGCGCCGAGCGTGAAGGCGAACCGGGCGCACCAGGCACGAAGGCGGACGCCGGCCATCGCCGGCGGAGCCGGGCGGCGGCTTCATCGCCCGTTCTGCCGATGATGAAGCCGTGCGCCGTACCCGCCGATCGCGCGTCAGTCGAGCAGCGTCAGGATTTCGTCGTACAGCGCCTTCGGAATCCGCACGCCGTGCGCGATGCTGCGCGCGCGGGCATCGAAGCGCCGTTGCGACGGCAGCCGCGCGCCTTGCCCGGTGATCGACGCGAACATCCGCTCGCCGCGCGCGAGGCCCGCGTCAAGCTCGTCGCCGAGGAACACCTTCGGGTCGAACGCGATCACGAGTTCGCCGTGGCACGGCGTCGCGCCGACGCCTTCGTCGAATTCCATCGACTCCTGGCTCGTCATGTCGCCGATCAGCGCGCCGCCGAGCAGTTCGACCATCGCCGCGAGCGCCGAGCCCTTGTGGCCGCCGAAGGTACGCATCGCGCCCTGCAGCGCGGCCTTCGGGTCGGTGGTCGGCTGGCCGTCGGCATCGATCGCCCAGTGCGGCGGGATCGCCTTGCCCTGTTTCGCATGCAGCTCGATGTCGCCGCGCGCGATCGCGCTGGTCGCGAAATCGAACACGAACGGCACGCCGTCCGGGCGCGGCCACGCGAACGCGATCGGGTTGGTGCCGAACACCGGTTCGCGGCCGCCTTCCGGCGCGACCCAGCTGTGGCTCGGGTTCATCGCGATGCCGGCCAGCCCCTCGGCGGCGATCGCCTCGACCTCGGGCCACAGCGCCGAGAAGTGGTAGCAGCGGTTGATCGTCATCGCGGCGATTCCGTGCTGCTTCGCCATCTCGACGAGCACCGGCAGGCCGGTCTCGAAGCTCAGCAACGAGAAGCCGCGATGCGCGTCGACCGAGACGATCGACGACGACAGCCGGCGCAGCGTCGGCACGGCCTGCGGATCGACCTTGCCTTTCTTCAGCGAGCGCACGCACACGAGCAGCCGGTACACGCCGTGCGAGTGGCACTCGTCGCGCTGGCCCTGCGTGATCACGCTGGCGATCGCCTGCGTGTGCGCAGCGGACATCCCGTGGTGCGTCAGCACCCGCAGCGCGAGTGCGTGCACCTCGTCGAGCGACAGGACGACGTCGGCGAGCGGCTCAGACATCGCGCGCTTCCCGCGGCGCGGGCATGCCGTCGATGCGTTGCGGCACGTTCAGCGGGTTGCCGTTGCGGATGGCGTCCGGCAGCAGCGCGTCCGGCACGTCCTGGTACGACACGGGGCGCAGGAAGCGCTCGATCGCGCGTGCGCCGACCGACGTCGTGCGCGTGTCGGACGTGGCCGGGAACGGGCCGCCGTGCACCATCGCATGACCGACCTCGACGCCCGTGCCGAAGCCGTTGACGAGAATGCGGCCGGCCTTGCGCTCGAGCGTCGGGCGCAGCGCGGCGAACAGCGCGGCGTCGCCGTCGGCGAGATGCGCGGCGATCGTCAGCTGGCCTTCGAGCGACTTCAGCACGCGGTGCAGCGTGTCGGTATCCGGGCAGCGCACGATCAGCGACGCGGGGCCGAACACTTCGTCGCGCAGTTCGGGGTGGGCGATGAACGCGTCCGCCGACGTCGCGAACAGCGCCGCGCGCGCCTGGTAGCGGCCGCCTTCCACGCCTTCCGCGAGCAACTCGACCGCGTCGTGCGCGCGCAGGGTGGCCACGCCTTGCGCGTAGCTCGCGTGGATGTGCGGGGTGAGCATCGTCTGCGCGGCGCTCGCCTGCACGGCGGTGGCCGCCGCGGCTTCGAACGCGCGCAGCGCGGGGCCGTCGACCGCGAGCACGAGGCCCGGGTTCGTGCAGAACTGGCCGGCGCCGAGCGCGAGCGACGCGACGAATTGCGGCGCGATCGTGTCGTGGCGCGCGTCGAGCGCGGCCGGGAACAGCAGCACCGGATTGATCGAGCTCATTTCCGCATAGACCGGAATCGGCTCGTGGCGCGCGGCCGCGATGTTCATCAGCGCGACGCCGCCGCGGCGCGAGCCGGTGAAGCCGACGGCCTTGATGCGCGGATCGGCGACGAGCGCCTGGCCGATTTCACGCGACGCGTCGAACAGCAGCGAGAACACGCCGGCCGGCAGCCCGCATTCGCGCACGGCCTGCTGGATCGCACGGCCGACGAGCTCGGACGTGCCCGGGTGCGCGGAGTGCGCCTTGACGATCACCGGGCAGCCGGCCGCGAGTGCCGATGCCGTATCGCCGCCCGCGACCGAGAACGCGAGCGGGAAGTTCGACGCGCCGAACACGGCGACCGGCCCGATCGCGACGTTGCGCAGGCGCAGGTCGACGCGCGGCAGCGGCTTGCGGTCCGGACGGGCCGGGTCGATGCGCGCATCGACGTAGCCGCCGTCGCGCACGAGCGACGCGAACAGCGCGAGCTGGCCGACCGTGCGGCCGCGTTCGCCTTCGATGCGTGCGCGCGGCAGCCCCGTTTCGGTGACGCAGCGCTCGATCAGGTCGTCGCCGAGCGCCATGATGTTGCGGCCGATCGCGTCGAGAAACGCGGCGCGTTGCTCGGGGCCCGTTTCGCGATACGTGTCGAAGGCTTCGTCGGCGAGCGCGCAGGCCGTCTCCAGGTCGTGCAGGCTCGCGCCGCCGAACGCGGGCTCGAGCGGTTCGCCGGTCGCGGCGGCGATCGCGTGAAGGGTGCCGTTCTGTCCGGCGACGGCCGACTGGCCGATCAGGAGCTGACCTGTGAGTTGCATGGTTCTTCCTCGGAAAATGCGGGGCCGGACGTGATGCGCCCGGCCGGAGTGGAAAGGGGAAAGCGGGTGCGTCAGTCTTCGTCGTCTTCGAGCTGCAGCTTGTCGGAACGGATGCCGGTGTTGGCGCCCCAGTAGAAGATCACGAGCGCGACGGCCGCGACGACGACCGTGTCGTACGGATGCGCGAGCTGGCCCGTGCCGCCGAAACCGCCGAAGTACGACAGCACGATCATGGCCGCGTAGAACGCGATCAGCCACGCGGACGAGCGCACCTGTTCGGCGATGCTCAGGTGCGCGGTCGGCACCCAGCGGCGGCACGCGAGATAGATCACGAACATCACGATCTGCAGGCCGAGCAGCCAGGACACCGTGCTCCAGCCCGACCAGTAGACGATCAGCGCGGCGATCACGAACGACGCGGGGCCGGTGATGCCGAACGCCACCGCGCGGAACGGCCGCGGCAGGCCGGGCGCGGTGCGGCGCAGCGCGGCGACCGACACGGGCGCGACCGCGTAGCTCAGCACGAGCGCGGCCGACACGATGTTGATCAGCGCTTCCCACGACGGGAACGGCATGGTCCAGAAGATCGCGAGGCCGAACGTGAGCCACAGGCCCGCGCGCGGGATGCCCGACGCTTCGTCGACACGCGTGAACACCTTGAAGAACGTGCCCGTCTTCGCCCAGCCGTAGACGACGCGCGGCGTCGCGTTCATGTAGATGTTGCCGCAGCCGCTCGGCGAGATCATCGCGTCGGCCACCACCATTACCGCGAGCCAGCCCACGCCGAGTGCGAGCGCGATGTCGCGGTACGGCAGCGAGAAGGCCTTGCTCACGTCGTGCCAGCCGGCGGCCAGCATGTCGGTCGGGATGCTGCCGATGAAGGCGAGCTGCAGCAGCACGTAGATCAGCGTGGACAGCAGGATCGACAGGATCAGCGCGATCGGGATCGTGCGCTGCGGATTGCGCACTTCGCTCGCGACCGACACGATCGGCGTGAGGCCGAGGTACGCGAAGATGATGCCGCCGGCCGACACGGCCATCTCGATGCCCGGCATGCCGAACGGCGCGAAGCCGTGCATGGTCAGGTTGGCGGGCTTGAAGAACGTGAACAGCACCGCGATCACCGACAGCGGCACGATGAACTTGAAGATGCTGATGATGTTGTTCGCCTTCGCGAACGTCTTCACGCTCGAATAGTTCAGGTAAAAGAACAAGCACAGCAGCGCGGCCTGCACGAGCCAGCCGAGCGTGGTCGGGTCGCTCGAGCCGGCCTTGGTGAGACCGGGAAACCACGCGGCCGCATATTGGCGCGCGGCGACCACTTCGATCGCGATCAGGCTCGAGAACGCGATCAGCGTGATGAAGCCCATCAGGTAGCCGAGCAGCGGGCCGTGCGAGAACACCGGGTAGCGGACCACGCCGCCCGCGCGCGGCAGCGCGGCGCCGAGCTCGCAGTAGACGATGCCGAGCAGCAGCACCGCGAAGCCGCCGAGCAGCCACGAGAAGATGCCGGCCGGGCCGGCGATCGTCGACACGTGACTCGCGGCGAACAGCCACCCCGAACCGAAGATCGCACCGAGGCCGATGAACGTCAGGTCGGTCAGCGACAACTGCTTCTTGAATTTGCCGTGACCGCCGTCGGCGGGCACGGAACGGGAAAGCGGGACGGACGGGTGGGTGTTGCCTTGGCCTGGCATGGGTTTGTCTCCTGGGAAATATCGGTGCAGGTGTGGCTTGCGCTGCGCTCCGACGGAGCAGCGGCGCAACACCTGCCGGCCGGCGTGCGACCGGTTCGAGCGACCGGCGCGGGCCGGGGGCCGTTCATGCGCGGCGCGGGTTGGCGCCGCAGCGAACGGCCCGCGCGAGCCATGCCGGACCGGAAGCGGCGATGCGACGGGGGATGCCGTTGCACCGCCGGGGGGGAAATCGGTCAGCGGTTCGCCCGGTTCCGTTCGGCGCGGTGCGCGGCGTCGAAAGGGGTGGAAGCGCCCGGTGCGAACCGGTTGCTGAGGGCGGGGAAAACTCCGGTCCGCTGGATGGCGTTTCGGCTCACTGCAATCTCCTGCTTCGTATCGGTCGACGACAGGCGTGTCGACGTGCAACCAGTATCGCCGTGCAAACACCCATCACGCTTGAGCCGGATCGCGGAGCAAAATGACGAAATCGGCACAGTGGCCGGAAGGGCCGCGAAGGGCGCTTCGCACTGTGCCGATTTCGTCGCCGTCCTTATCGAAAAGCCACAAGCGGACGGACGCGCGACGGAGGAAGCTATGCTCTTTTCCCCACATCGGACGGCTCATGATGAAGCGCATCCAGATCATCGATTCGCACACGGGCGGCGAACCCACGCGGCTCGTCGTGTCCGGTTTCCCCTCGCTCGGCAACGGCACGATGGCCGAGCGCCGCGACGTGCTCGCGCGCGAGCATGATCGCTATCGCACCGCGTGCATTCTCGAGCCGCGCGGCAGCGACGTGCTGGTCGGCGCGCTGCTGTGCGAGCCCGTGTCGCCGGAAGCGGCGGCCGGCGTGATCTTCTTCAACAACAGCGGCTATCTCGGGATGTGCGGGCACGGCACGATCGGCGTCGTGCGCACGCTGCGTCACATGGGCCGCATCGAGCCGGGCGTGCACCGGATCGAAACGCCGGTCGGCACTGTGGAGGCGACGCTGCACGACGACCTGTCGGTCAGCGTGCGCAACGTGCTCGCGTATCGCCACGCGAAGGCCGTCGATGTCGACGTGCCGGGCTACGGCCCCGTGAAGGGCGACATCGCGTGGGGCGGCAACTGGTTCTTCCTGATAAGCGATCACGGCCAGCGCGTGGCCGGCGACAACGTTGCGGCGCTGACCGCCTATTCATCCGCGGTGCGCGCGGGGCTCGAACGCGCGGGCATCACCGGCGCGAACGGCGGCGAGATCGACCATATCGAACTGTTCGCTGACGATCCCGAGCACGACAGCCGCAGCTTCGTGCTGTGCCCGGGCCACGCGTACGACCGCTCGCCGTGCGGCACCGGCACGAGCGCGAAGCTCGCGTGCCTCGCGGCCGACGGCAAGCTCGAGCCGGGCGTCGTGTGGCGGCAGGCGAGCGTGATCGGCAGCGTGTTCCAGGCGAGCTATGCGCAGGCCGACGGCGGCATCGTGCCGACGATCCGCGGCAGCGCGCACCTGAGCGCGGAAGCGACGCTGCTGATCGAGGAAGACGATCCGTTCGGCTGGGGCATCGTGTCGTGAGTGAAATCAGGACCGACGTCGTCGTGATCGGCGCCGGCATCGTCGGCGCGGCATGCGCGCACGAACTCGCGCAGCGCGGGTTGCGCGTGCTCGTCGTCGACGACGCGAGCGGAGGTGCAACCGGCGCCGGCATGGGGCACCTCGTCGCGATGGACGACAACGCGGCGGAGCTCGCGCTGAGCCATTACTCGATCGAGCTGTGGCGCGCGCTTGCCGGCGAGATGCCGGAAGGCTGCGCGTACCGCAACTGCGGCACGCTGTGGCTCGCGGCCGATTCCAGCGAGATGGACCTCGCGCGCACCAAGCAGGCGACGCTCGCCGCACATGGCGTCGCGGGCGAACTGATCGACGCGGCGACGCTCGCGCAACTCGAGCCGATGCTGCGCGCGGGCCTCGGCGGCGCGCTGAAGATCCCCGGCGACGCGATTCTCTATGCGCCCGTCGCCGCGAGCTGGCTGCTGCAGCGCGCGCCGGGCATCACGTTGCGGCGCGAACGCGCGGTGGCGGTCGATGGTCCGAGCGTGACGCTCGCGAGCGGCGACACGCTGCGCGCGGAACGCGTTGTCGTCGCGAACGGCGTCGCCGCGCGCACGCTGTTGCCCGAGCTGCCGCTGCGCCCGAAGAAGGGGCATCTGCTGATCACCGATCGTTACCCGGGCCGGGTGTCGCACCAGCTCGTCGAACTCGGCTATGCGGCGAGCGCGCACGCGAGCGACGGCACGTCGGTCGCGTTCAACGTGCAGCCGCGGCCGACCGGCCAGCTGCTGATCGGCTCGTCGCGCCAGTTCGATACCGAGGACGCGCGCATCGAGCCGCCGGTCCTCGCGCGCATGCTGCGCCGCGCTGTCGGCTATTTGCCCGACCTGGCCGACCTGAACGGGATTCGCGCGTGGACGGGTTTCCGTTCCGCGAGCCCCGACGGCCTGCCGCTGCTCGGCGAACATCCGGCGCGGCCGGGCGTATGGCTCGCGGTCGGGCACGAAGGGCTGGGCGTGACGACCGCGCCGGGCAGTGCGCGGCTCGTCGCCGCATTGATGACCGGCGAGCGGCCGCCCATCGACATCGAACCGTATTTGCCGGGACGTTTCCTGACGACGTCCCCCGTAGCCGGAGCGCTGACATGAAACGACCCCCACGCACACTTCGTTCGCCGTCGACCGGAGTTGGCGCTTCAGCGCTTACCCCGGTCCCATGCAAGGCGCCCCCCGCGGGGGCGGCCCGCCGGAGGCTCACATGATCATTCATCTGGACGGCCGCGCGCTGACGGTGGCCGACGGTGCGACCGTCGCGGCCGCCGTCGCGGCGAGCGGCGACGACACGACGCGCGTGTCGTGCACGGGTGCGGCGCGCGCGCCGTTTTGCGGTATGGGCATCTGCCAGGAGTGCAGGATGACGATCGACGGCCGCCGCCGCCTGGCTTGCCAGACGCTGTGCCGCGACGGGATGCGGGTGGAGCGCACGCGATGAGCACGGCGAAACAGGAACGACTGAGCGTCGACGTCGCGATCGTCGGCGCGGGCCCGGCCGGGCTGTCGGCGGCGCGGGCCGCCGCACGAAGCGGCGCGACGGTCGCGATCGTCGACGACAATCCGCGCGCGGGCGGGCAGATCTGGCGCCAGGCGGCGGCCGCGACGCCGGTGCCGGCCGCGGCGGAACGCCTGGCCGTGCTGCGTCAGCCGAACGTCACGCATCTCGCGGCCACGCGCATCGTGGCCGAAACGCAGCCGGGCACGCTGCTGCTCGAGGACGACGAGCGCGGCTTCCTGCTCGAATTCCACACGCTGATCGTGTGTTGCGGTGCGCGCGAGCTGCTGCTGCCGTTCCCGGGCTGGACGCTGCCGGGCGTGACCGGCGCGGGCGGCCTGCAGGCCCTGATCAAGTACGGCCTCGACGTGCGCGGGCAGCGCACGGTGATCGCCGGCAGCGGCCCGCTGCTGCTCGCGAGCGCGGCGACGGCCCGTCAGGCCGGCGCGCAGGTGTCGCACGTGCTCGAACAGGCGGCGTGGAGCGCCGTGGCCGGTTTCGGCGCGGGGCTTTGGCGCTGGCCGTCGAAACTCGCGCAGGCGGCGAAGCTCGTCACGGCCGCCTACCGGCCCAATGCCTACGTCGTCGAGGCGTTCGGCGACAAGCGGCTCGAACGCGTGCGGATCCGGCAGGGCGAGCGCGAGTTCGAGGTCGACTGCGACCGGCTCGCGTGCGGCTTCGGTCTCGTGCCGAACACCGTGCTGCCGAGCCACCTCGGCTGCCGGATAGAAAACGGCGCGGTGGTGGTCGACGCGCATCAGCGCACGAGCCGCGACGGCTGTTTCGCGGCGGGCGAGTGCACGGGTGTCGGCGGCAGCGAACTGGCGATGGTCGAAGGCGAAATCGCCGGCTACGCGGCCACCGGGCAGACGGCGCCGCTGGCCGAGCGGATTGCGCAGCGCGCGCACTGGCAGGCGTTCGCGGATGCGGTGCGCGAGCGCTTCGCGATACGCGAGCCGATCCGCAAGCTCGCGCGCCCCGACACGCTGCTGTGCCGTTGCGAGGACGTGCGCTTCGACGCGGTCGCAGACGCGGCCGCGCCTGCGCCGGGCTGGACGGCCGCGAAGCTGCAGACGCGCTGCGGGATGGGCGCATGCCAGGGCCGCGTGTGCGGCGCGGCCGCGCAGGCGCTGTTCGGCTGGACGCCGCCGGTGCCGCGCACGCCGCTCGTGCCCGCGCGGGTCGGCACGCTGATGCTGGACGACATCGCGTCCTGCGACGGCGCCTGATGCGCCACGGCGCAGCGCCCGGTTCGCGCCGGGTCGCTGCGTCGCTCACTCCGCCTTCACTTTCTCCCATCCGCCCACCTGCGGCGCCGCACAGGCACGCAGGCACTCGATCGCGGCGGCCACGGCCGCGCGCTTCGCGCTGTCCGGATGCCAGTAGATCGACACCGCGCCCTGGCCCTCGAGCCGCATCGGCAGGATGCGGATCGCGTTCAATTGCTCGAAGCGCCGCGCGGCACGATGCGATGCGACGCCGAGCAGGTCGGTGTTGTTCAGCAGCGTGAGGTTCAGGATCGACGAATTCGATTCGACGCAATGCGGCGGCTGCACGCGCCCGGCGGCCGTCAGCGCGACCTGCAGCGCGTTGTGCACGGGGGTGCCGGGCGGCCAGACGATCCACGAGCAGGCCAGCACCTCGTCCCAGCCGACGGATGCCGCGCCGACGAGCGGGTGATCGGGCCGCGCGACGAACACCACCGGATCGACATACAGCGCTTCGGCGTGCAGGTGCGGATCGACGGACGCGGACCCTGAACGGCCGACGACGATGTCCAGCTCGCCGCGCGCGAGCTGCGGCATCAGCTGGTTCATCGTGCTCTCCGCGAGCCGCACCCGCGCGCGCGGCATCCGCTTCAGCAACTGCGATACCGCGAGCGGCACCGTATCGGCGGCCGCGACGCCCGACGTGCCGATCGTGACCAGGCCGCTGCCGCCTTCGCGCAGCGCGGCCATGTCGTCGCGCGCGACGTCGAGCTGCGCCTCCACGCGGCGCGCATGCTCGATCAGCGCGTCGCCGTAGGCCGTCGGCCGCAAGCCGCGCGCATGCCGCTCGAACAGCGGCAGGCCGACATCCTCCTCGAGTTCCTTCAGCCATTTCGACAGCGCCGGCTGGGTGGTCGCGAGCGCAGCCGCCGACTGGCTCAGGTTGCCCGTGCTGGCCAGGCTCAGCAGGACCTGCAGGTGCCGCAAGCGCAGCCGGTGGGTCCAGTCCATCGCACGCTCCGTATCGGAAGGTATATCCGAATCAATATGGATTAGATGATTTCACCATTTTACCGGGTATGTCTGCGTCGAATATAAATGCGCTAACGGACTGCGGCACGCGGTCCCCGACCCGACACAGCGCCGACCGCGATCGGCCGCCCCAAGGAGACATCATGACCAGCCGACACCCGGATACGTCGCGCGCCGATTACTACGCCCGGATCGCCGAGCAGCGTCTCGCGCCGTTGTGGGAATCACTGCACAACCTCGTGCCGAAGACGCCGCAGCCGGCCGCGCAGGCCGCGATCTGGAAGTACGCGCGGGTGCGCGACCTGGTGATGCAGGCCGGCAGCGTGATCAGCGCGGAAGAAGCCGTGCGCCGCGTGCTGGTGCTGGAGAACCCGGGCCTGCCCGGCAAGTCGAGCATGACGCCGACCCTGTACGCAGGCCTGCAGCTGATCCTGCCCGGCGAGATCGCGCCGAGCCACCGCCATACGCAGTCGGCGCTGCGCTTCATCGTCGAAGGCAAGGGCGCATGGACCGCGGTGAACGGCGAGCGCACGACGATGCATCCGGGCGACTTCATCATCACGCCGTCCTGGGCGTGGCACGACCACGGCAACCCGGCGGTGGAAGACGGCGGCGAGCCGGTCGTGTGGCTCGACGGGCTCGACATTCCGCTCGTCGCGAACCTCGACGCGGGTTTCGCCGAAAACCATCCGACGGCCGAGCAGCCGGTGAGCCGCGCGGAAGGCGACAGCTTCGCGCGCTTCGGCCACAACATGGCGCCGGTGCGGCATCGCGCGAGCGATCCGACGTCGCCGGTGTTCAGCTATCCGTATGCGCGCACCCGCGACGCGCTCGACGCGCTGTACCGCAACGGCGAACTCGACGCGTGGGACGGCGTGAAGCTGCGCTACGTGAACCCGGCGACGGGCGGCTGGCCGATGCCGACGATCGCGACCTTCATGCAGTTCCTGCCGGCCGGTTTCGACGGCCGCACGTATCGCAGCACCGACGCGACGATCTACTGCGTCGTCGAAGGCAGCGGCACCGCGCACATCGGCGGCGACGCGTTCGCGTTCGAGCCGCACGACATCTTCGTCGCGCCGTCGTGGGCGCCGGTGCGGCTGTCGGCGTCGTCCGACAGCGTGCTGTTCAGCTATTCCGACCGGCCGGTGCTGTCCGCGCTGAACCTGCTGCGCGAAGCGCGCGACTGACGCCGGTTTTCCCCGCTGCGTTGCGTGCGCCGCCGATGCGGCGCGCGTTCCTTCCTTCATGCCTACGCTGGAGCCGTTCATGACTTATGTTTTCCCGCCCGAAGCGCCGGTCGCGCTTCCCGTCGCCGGCAGCGACGCCCGCTTCGCGGTGCGCCGCGTGTACTGCGTCGGCCGCAACTACGCGGCCCATGCACGCGAAATGGGCTTCGATCCCGATCGCGAACCGCCGTTCTTCTTCTGCAAGCCGGCCGATTCGATCGTGCCGGTCGCCTACGGCGAAACGCTCGATCTCGCGTATCCGTCGCAGACGCAGAACTATCACTACGAAGCCGAACTCGTCGCGGTGATCGGCAAGGGCGGCGCCGACATTCCGCTCGAGCGTGCGCTCGAGCACGTGTGGGGTTATGCGGTCGGCCTCGACATGACGCGCCGCGACCTGCAGATGAAGATGCGCGAGATGGGCCGGCCGTGGGAAATCGGCAAGGCGTTCGACCGTTCCGCGCCGATCGGCCCCGTGCATCCGGCGAGCGAAGTCGGTCATTTCGAGCAGGCCGGCCTGTGGCTGACGGTCAACGGCGCGACGAAGCAGAAGAGCGACGTGTCGCACCTGATCTGGTCGGTCGCGGAAACGGTCGCCGACCTGTCGAAGTTCTTCCGCCTCGAACCGGGCGACGTGATCTTCACCGGCACGCCGGAAGGCGTCGGCGCGGTGGTCAAGGGAGACGTGATGCAGGTCGGCGTCGAGCGGCTCGGCGAACTGGCCGTGCGCGTGGTCTGACGCGCGCCTCGCTTTCCTCGAAAGGTCACATCGTGCAACTGCATAGCTTCTTCAACAGTTCGACGTCCTATCGGGTGCGCATCGCGCTCGCGCTGAAAGGACTGCCGTACGACACGCTGCCCGTGAACATCCGCACGGGCGAGCACCGCGAGGCCGGCTACGTCGCGCAGGTGAATCCGTCGGCGTCGGTGCCGGCGCTCGTCGACGGCGATTTCCGTCTCGGCCAGTCGCTCGCGATCATCGACTACCTCGACCGGATTCATCCGGCGCCGCGGCTGATTCCGCTCGAACCGCGGCAGCGCGCACGCGTGCTGGAACTCGCGACGCTGATCGCATGCGACATCCACCCGGTCAACAACCTGCGGGTGCTGCGCTACCTCGACAGCGAACTGCAGGTCACGCCGCAGCAGAAGAGTGCGTGGTACCGGCACTGGGTCGCGGAAGGGATGGCCGGCGTCGAGCGTCTGCTCGTGCGCGCGGACACGGGCCCGTGGTGTTTCGGCGAGGCGCCGACGCTCGCCGACGTATGCCTCGTGCCGCAGGTCGCGAACGCGCTGCGGATGGATTGCGACCTGAGCGCGTATCCACGCAGCCTGGCGATTCATGAACACGCACGGCGCGAGCCGGCATTCGACGCAGCGCAGCCGCAGCGGCAACCGGACTACATCGCGTAACACGAAGCAGGAGACAGACATGGGCGAGACACACAACACAGGCCGACGCGTACTCGTGATCGGCGGCGGCATCGGCGGGCTCGCGGCGGCGCTGGCGCTCGCGCGCCAGGGCATTCGCGTGAAGCTGCTCGAGCAGGCCGCGCAAATCGGCGAGATCGGCGCGGGCATCCAGCTCGCCGCAAACGCGTTCAACGCGCTCGACGCGCTGGGTGTCGGCGAGGCCGCGCGCGACCGGGCGGTGTTTACCGACCGGCTGCAACTGATGGATGCGGTCGATGCGCGGGAAGTCGCGTGCATCGATACGGGCGCCGCGTATCGCGAACGCTTCGGCAACCCGTATGCGGTGATCCATCGCGCGGACATCCACTTGTCGATCTACGAGGCGGTCAAGGATCATCCGCTGATCGAGTTCCGGACCAGCACGCAGGTGTGCGGGTTCGAGCAGGATGACCACGGCGTGACCGTGATCGACCAGCACGGCGAGCGTTATCGCGCCGATGCGGTGATCGGCTGCGACGGCGTGAAGTCCGCGATCCGTCACGCGCTGATCGGCGACGCGCATCGCGTGACGGGGCACGTCGTGTATCGCGCGGTCGTCGACGTCGACAACATGCCGAAGGATCTACAGATCAATGCACCGGTCGTCTGGGCCGGCCCGCATTGCCATCTCGTCCACTATCCGCTGCGCGGCGGCCGGCAGTACAACCTCGTCGTCACGTTCCACAGCCGCGAGCAGGAAACCTGGGGCGTGCGCGACGGCAGCAAGGAGGAAGTGCTGTCGTACTTCGACGGCGTCCATCCGCTGCCGAAGCAGATGCTCGACCGGCCGACGTCGTGGAAGCGCTGGGCGACCGCCGACCGCGACCCGGTCGAGCGCTGGAGTGCGGGCCGCGCGACGGTGCTCGGCGACGCTGCCCATCCGATGACGCAATACCTCGCGCAGGGCGCGTGCCAGGCGCTCGAGGATGCGGTGACGCTCGGCGCGGCCGTCGCGCAGACCGACGGCGACTTCGAGGCCGCGTTCGCGCTGTACGAGCGCGTGCGGATTCCGCGCACCGCGCGCGTGCTGTATTCGGCGCGCGAGATGGGGCGGATCTATCACGCGAAGGGCGTCGAGCGGCAGGTGCGCAACGCGCTGTGGGTCGGACGCACGCAGGCGCAGTTCTACGATTCGCTCGACTGGCTGCACGGCTGGCGCGCGGAGGATTGCCTGAAATCCGTTGCCTGACCCATTTCGGTTTGCATCCGGCGGCGCGCATTTCAACGACATCGCGCGCGACCGCCTTCATGGAGGAGACATCATCATGGCCGATACGCTGTCCATCGACGTCAGCGAATGGATCGACCGGCATCGCGTTGCGCCGTTTCAGGCCGCGATCGTCGTGCTGTGCTTCCTGATCGTCGCGATCGACGGTTTCGACACGGCATCGATCGGGTTCATCGCCCCCGTCATTCGCGCGGAATGGGGCCTGTCGCCCGCGCAGCTCGCGCCGGTGTTCGGCGCCGGGCTCGCCGGGCTGATGGCCGGTGCGCTCGTGTTCGGGCCGTTCGGCGACCGGTTCGGCCGCAAGCGCCTGCTGCTTGCCTGTGTCGCGTGTTTCGGCATCGCGAGTGCGGCGTCGGCGAGCGCGGGCGGACTGACCGAACTGATCGCGTGGCGCTTCGTGACGGGCCTCGGGCTTGGCGGCGCGATGCCGAACGCGATCACGCTGACGTCCGAGTATTGCCCCGCGCGGCGGCGCTCGCTGCTCGTGACGACGATGTTCTGCGGCTTCACGATCGGCTCCGCGCTCGGCGGACTCGCGGCCGCGTCGCTCATCGAACGCGACGGCTGGCGCGCGGTGCTCGTCGTCGGCGGTGCCGCGCCGCTGCTGCTTCTGCCGGTGCTCGCATGGCGCTTGCCCGAATCGGTGCGCTACCTCGTCAACACCGGCGCGGCGCGCGAACGGGTCGCGGCGATGCTCGCACGCATCGCACCGGACCCGCATCTCGCGCACGCGTCGTTCATTGCACCGCGCGGCAAGCCGGCCGCTTCGCCGCTCGGCCGCCTGTTCGGCGCCGACCTGCTGCGCGGCACGCTGCTGCTGTGGCTCACGTTCTTCATGAGCCTGCTCGTCATCTACCTGTTGTCGAGCTGGCTGCCGACGCTGTTGCGCACGACCGGCGCGACGTTGCAGACGGCCGCGCGCGTGACCGCGATGTTCCAGGTCGGTGGCACGCTCGGCGCGATCGTGCTCGGCGGGCTGATGGACCGCTTCGATCCGCATCGCGTGTTGGCATGCAGCTATGCGGCGGCCGGCGTGTTCGTCGCGGCGATCGGCGTGCTGGCCGCGTCGCCGGCGGGCGCCGCGCTGGTCGTGTTCGCCGCGGGCTTTTGCGTGTCGGGCTCGCAGGTCGGCGCGAACGCGCTGTCGGCCGCGTTCTACCCGACCGAGTGCCGGACCACGGGCGTGAGCTGGGCGAACGGGATCGGCCGCGGCGGGTCGGTCGTCGGTTCGATGGCGGGCGGGGCGATGCTCGCGACGGGGCTGCCGTTGCCGATCGCCTTCGCATTCGTCGCGGTGCCATGCGTGATCGCCGGGATCGCGGTGCTGGTGCTGGGCGCGGTACGGGGCGGCGAGAAGCGCGCGGCGGCAGCCGATGCGCTTGCCGGCGAGCAGGCGTAGCGGAGGCGGGGGTGGGCGTCGCAGACGGCGCTTTCCTTTTTTCTGATTTCTGATGGCGCCGACCGAAAGTACGAGTCAACGATATATAAATATATATAATATCTATTCGTTAATCGAACGCGATCGCCCTCATGAACGCCGACCCTTCCACCGGGCTGCCCGAGCCCGATCAGATGCGCGCCGCCGCCGAATCGGCGTGCGCGCTGCTCAAGGTGCTGTCCAATCCCGACCGGCTGCTGCTGCTGTGCGAACTGTCGCAGGGCGAACGCTGCGTGAGCGATCTCGAGGCGCGGCTGGATATTCGCCAGCCGACTCTGTCGCAGCAGCTCGGCGTGTTGCGGGACAACGCGCTCGTCCGCACGCGCCGCGAAGGCAAGAACATCCACTACTCGCTCGACAGCCCGGCTGCGATCGCGGTGATGGGCGTGCTGTACGAACAGTTCTGCGGCCCGGCCGCGAAGGGGACGCGCGATGCAGCTTGATGCGCTTCATTTCACGCCGTGGCTGTCGCTTGCCGGTGGCGTGCTGATCGGGTTTGCGGCCGCGTGGCTCATGGCGTTCAACGGGCGGATCGCCGGAATCAGCGGTATCGTCGGCAGCCTGTTTACGGCCGGTGCGGCGGAGCGCGGCTGGCGTGCCGCGTTCGTCGCCGGGCTGATCGCCGCGCCGCTGCTGATGCGTGTCGCCGGTGCCGCCGTGACGCCGCAGGTCGATGCAGGCTGGGGCGAGTTGCTGGCGGCCGGCCTGCTGGTCGGGATCGGCACGCGCTATGCGGGCGGATGCACGAGCGGTCACGGCGTCTGCGGGCTGTCGCGCGGCGCGACGCGCTCGATCGTCGCGACGGCGGTCTTCATGGTCGCGGGCTTCGCGACCGTATTCGTGCAACGGCACGTGCTCGGGGGCTGACATGCAGGCAGGATTCGCGTTTCTCGCGGGGCTGGTGTTCGGCGTCGGCCTCATCGTGTCGGGGATGGCCAACCCGCAGAAGGTGCTCGGCTTTCTCGACCTGGCCGGCCGCTGGGATCCGTCGCTCGCATTCGTGATGGCCGGCGCGATCGGCGTCGCCGTGTTCGCGTTCGCATGGGCGAAGCACCGGACGCGGTCGTTGCTCGGCCTGCCGATCCAGTGGCCGGCCGTGCGGACGATTACCGTGCGCCTCGTCGCCGGCAGCGCCGTGTTCGGCATCGGCTGGGGGCTTGCCGGGTTCTGCCCGGGGCCGGCGATCGTGTCGATCGGGCTCGGGTCGGTGAAGGGCATCGCGTTCGTCGGCGCGATGCTGGCCGGGATGGCATTGTTCGAATGGATCGAGCGCGCGCGGAAGGTGCGGTAGCAACGCGCGGCTGCTGCGGCCGAGGTTGTCGGCGTGGCCGAATCGGCCCGGCGAGGGCGCCGGCAAGGCTGGAATTCGTCGCCGGGGAGCGACACGGTGATCGTGCGGCGACAACGGCGACGGCGTGTAGGCGTCGCGCGGTCGGGCTCGAATTCGTCGCCGGGTGGAGCGACACGGTGATCGCGTGGCGACACCGGCGACGGCGTGTAGCCGCCGCGTCAGGACTGCTCGCGCACATGCCGCTCGCCGAGCAGCCGCGCGGACGCCCGCTGCAGCCACGCACGCCACACCGCGAACACGCCGGGCCTGGCCACGGGCGCCGCGACGGTCGCGGCAACCGGCCCGGCGCCGCCGGCGGACAATGCCACGTGACCGGCCGTCTCGATCGTCAGGCATTCGCCCTCGTCGAGCACGCGGCGAACGTATTGCGGCGCATCGGGCAGCCAGTCGAGCCCGCCGTGACGTAACGTGACCGCGAGCGCGCCGTCGAGCACGATGACGCGGCTGCCCTTGTCGAACCACGCAAAGTGGCTTTGCCCGGCGTCGAGCCGGATGTCGTGCGTCCGCATGGCGTGTCCTTTTCCCGGTTGCGCGGCCCGGCGATGGCAGGGCGACAGCGTGCAATCAGGTTAAGGAAACGCGTGCGGGCAGGACAGATTCAGGGGACGCGTATCTGTTACGGTGCAGACGGCGCTTTCATGTTGCTGTATCGGTGGGTTTCCCCGGAATCTGTATCTGGCGTGCGCCCGGGCGCGCGGGCAGGATGGCCTGCATGACGCCCATCACCGATCCATCCCGCATGACTTTGCCGATGGCCGGCGAGCCGCTTTACGAACGGCTCGCCGAGCATTACCGCCGCATCATCGCGGCCGGCACGCTGTCGCCCGGCGACCGGATGCCGTCCGTGCGTGCGTTCATGGCGCAGCACGGCGTGAGCCTGTCGACCGCGACCCAGGCCTTCCGGCGGCTCGAGGACACGGGCTGGTGCGAAGCCAGGCCGCGCTCGGGCTACTTCGTGCGCCGGCGCGCGGCGGCCGCGCTCGACACGCTGCCGGAAAGCGACGGGCAGCCGCTGAGCGTCGAGCCGCCGTTCGCGGGGCTGCACGAACGCGTGTCGCGCGTGATCGATCGCGCGAATGCGAGGCCCGACGCGCTGAATCTCGGTGGCGCATCCGCGCTGGCGACGCTGTACCCGGCCGAGCGCCTGCAGGCGCTGGCGATCCGGCTGCTACGGCGCAAGCCGACGCTGCTGACCGACGCGGGGCCGGTTGGCGGTTCGGCCGAATTCCGGCAAACGATGGCCAAACGCGCGTTGTCGTACGGCGTGACCGTGTCGCCGGACGACGTGATGTCGACGAGCGGCGGCGTCGATGCCGTGAATCTCGCGTTGCGCGCGGTGGCGCGCCCCGGCGACACGATCGCGATCGAATCGCCGGCCTTTTTCGGCTTGATCCAGCTGCTCGAAAGCCTCGGCCTGCGCGCGCTCGAGATTCCGGCCAGCCCGACGACCGGGTTGTCGATCGAAGCGCTCGACGTGGCGCTGTCCGCGTACCCGGATATTCGGGCCGTGGTCGTCGTGCCGAATCTGCAGAACCCGCTCGGCAGCGTGATGCCCGACGAACGCAAGGCCGCGCTGGTCGCGCTGTGCTCGCGTCACGGCGTGGCCGTGATCGAGGACGAGCCGTATCGCGAACTCGTGGAAGCGCCGCACGCGGTAAAACCCGTGAAGGCATGGGATCGCGACGGCACGGTGATCTATTGCCCGTCGCTCAACAAGGTGCTGGCGCCCGGAATGCGGCTCGGCTGGATGAGCGCGGGCCGCTGGCACGCGCGCGTGAAGATGCTCAAGTTCGCGCAAAGCCGGCACAACGCCGCGTTGCTGCAGGCCGTCGCGGCCGAATTCGTCGGCTCGGGTGCGTTCGACCGCCACCTGCACCGGTTTCGCGAACAGCTTCGCGTGCAGCGCGATGTGACGATCGATGCGATCGCGCGCCATTTTCCCGCCGGCACGCGGATGAACCGGCCGCCCGGCGGCATGCTGCTGTGGATCGCGCTGCCCGACGGCGTGCGTTCCGAAGCCTTGTTCGATGCCGCGCTCGCACGCGGGGTAAGGATCGCGCCAGGCGCGATCTTCTCGAATTCCGACCGCTTTGACGCGTATATCCGGCTTGCCTGCACGCGGGTGTTCGACACGGCACATGAAGCGGCAATCGAAACGCTCGGCCAGTTGATACGCGACGCGGCGGCCGCTGCGTGAGCAGGGCGGGTGTCGGCCGGGCCGGCGCGTTGGCTACCGGGCTCGGCGGTCGTGACGAGGGCACGGGCCGGCCGATCCGGCTCGCCGCATTCTCCGCGGCCGGCCGCCGCGCGGCGACGCGCCGACGATACGATTTCGGCGATTTCATCGGCTGACCGCACGCGCGGCGAGGTGCTGACGGATCAGCGACAGATAGCGATCTCCGACCGAGAAGTCGCGTGCGGCACGCGGCCGCTCCGCCGGGCGCAGCGTGGCCGGCGCGCTCATGCCCAGATACCGGCATACCGCCGACGGAAAGGGCTTTCGCGTATGCCCGAGCTGGCGCGCCGCACGCTCGACGCGGGCGTCGCCCACCTGCGCACGCAGCCATGCCAGCACTTGGCGATCGGTGTCGTTGACGATACGGACCAGATGTTCCATCGCGCACCTCACTGTTCATAAATACAGTACTGTAAATATAACCAGTGTTTGCGGCGGCCGCAAGCGGATGCGCACGCGCCTGGCCGTTCGGCCAGGGTCAACGCGCCGGCGTGGCGGTGCGGGCGATCCGGGCGGCGGGCGGGACGGGATTCGCGTAGCGTGCGTCGGTCAGCGTGCCGAGGAACGCGACGATGTCGTCGATTTCCGCGTCGGTCAGCGCGGGCGGCGTGCCGGGCCGGCGGTTCATCGGCGTCGAATTGACGTTGATGTTGCCGCGATAGGCGGCCGGCACGTCGTCGAACGTCCGGGCGCCGTGATACCAGCGGCCAGGGTCGGTCGAGCGCGTGTTGTAGAACGCGACCGCGTCGCGCAGCGTCGTGAACACGCCGTTGTGCATGAACGTCTGCTTGACCGCGACGTTGCGCAGTCCCGGCGTGCGCAGGTAGCCGCACCATTGCGTCGGCTCGGGCCAGCGCAGCCGCGCAGCCGTATCGCACAGACCGTTGTCGAAATGGCGCGGATCGCGGTTCGCGGGCAGCGCGCGGTTGCGCGGCACCGCGATCGCGTCGTAGCCGAAATCGGTGAAGAGCGAGCGCTCCGGCCGGCTCGACGTTTCCGACAGCGTATGGCAGCTCATGCAATTGCCCTTGTCGGGATTGCGGAACAGCGCCAGGCCGCGCATCTCGGCCGGCGCGAGCGGCTTGCGCGTGCGCAGGAATGCATCGAAGCGCGACGTGAACGGCGCCATCTCGTCGCTCTGCAGATAGGCCTCGACGGCCGAGCCGAGCGCCCGCACCAGTTGCTCGGGATCGCGCCGCACCGACGTGCCGAAGCGCGCGGCGAGATCGCCCGCCAGTTCGGTGCCGTCGACCTTGCGCAGCAGCGCGGCCGGCGACCGGTTGTTCATCTCGTTCGGGTCGAACAACGGCCCGCGGATCTGTTCGGCGAGCGTGTCCGCACGGCCGTCGCTGAACAGGCCGCCGAACGGCGACGGCGCGGGCGCGTCGTCGTCCTGGTAGAAGTGGCGGCGCGGCACGTAGCGCACGTAGAGCAGCGATGGCGCGTTGCGCTGGCTGAAGCGCCCGTGGCGGCTGCCTTCCGGCACGCCCGGCCCCGCGAGCGAAGCGGCCGACAAGGTCGGCGCGAACGCGCGCCCCGGATCGTGGCAGCCCGCGCACGACGTGCCGCGCGGCTCGGACAGCCGCGGATCGAAGAAGATCCGGCGGCCCAGCGCAACGAGCGTCGGGTCGGGCGCGAAACGGGCGGTGGCCGCGTCGACCTTGTCGGTCACCTGCGGCGTACCGGTGCCGATCGTGCCGACGACGCGCGCAGGCGGCGCGCCGGGGAGCAGGGTCGTTTCGGCAGGTGCGCCGTGGGCCGCGAGCGCCGCTCCGGCGAGCACGGCGGCGGCAAGGGCGCGTACCGCCCCTCCGCCGGCGGCCGGAACCGCGGCGGACGCCGAACGCCCGGCGAGGGCGACCGAAGGAATCGGCTGCCTTCGCGATCCAGCCGTTCGTCCCCGGCAGCCGGCCGCATCCGCCGAACACGCCGAACACGCCGAACACGCCGAACACGCCGAACACGCCGAACACGCCGAACACGCCGAACACGCCGAATCCGCCGAATCCGCCGAATCCGCCGGATTCACCGAATCCACCGAATCCACCGAATCCACCGAATCCGCAGAATCCATCAAACCGCCATGCAATCGAACTTCATCACTCACGGCGCGATGAACCCCGTCTTGTCGCATGCGAGCGTGTTGCCCGACTGGTCGCACGACGCGAGCAGCTTGCCCGCCGCCGAATACGCATGGAACACCCAGCCCGTCGCCGGCGCCGCGCGTCGCTCCATGATCAGGAAACCGAAGCTGTTGTTGTGCGACAGCCGTTCGATCACGGCGCCCGGCGCCGGCGTCAGGCCGGCGGGGAACGGGTCGGGCAGCGCGACGTCGAGGTTGTCGCCGCCGTTGCCGGACACGATCGTCGCCGGATGCCCGGACGAGAAGTTGATCGCCTGGAAGTCGTGCACGTGCCCGTGCAGCGCGACGTGGATGCCGGGCGGGTAGTACGCCTGCGCGTTCAGGCTCGCCATCACCGACTGCAGCGCGAGGTTGCCCGGCGCGGGCGTGCTGCCGGCGATCGGTGCGAACGCGAGGATCGGATGATGGTTCGTGAAGATCGTCGTCGACATGCCGGCCTTCGACGCGAGCGACGCGACCGTCTGGAACTGCTTCTGGTAGATGCGGAATTGCGCGTCGGTCGTCTTCAGCGGATTGCGGCCGACCTTCGCGGTGTCGAACACGATCACCTGCGTACCGCCGCCGAGCGATACCGCATAGGGATCCGAGTAGTTCGCGTCGTCGTCGTTGGCCGGATCGTCGCACGAACGGGCCGCCGAATACGGGCGCGGATCGAGGAAGCGGTACCAGCCCTGGCCGGCCCGTGCGCATTCCTCGTGGTTGCCGCGCACGACGACCCACGGCGCTTTCGCGAACAGCGGCGCGGCCGGGCGGAACAGGTCGGCCTGCCACGCATCCCAGCCATAGCCCCACGGGCTGTCCTTGCAGCCGGCGATGTCGGGCGGGCACGCGTTTTCGCGGTAGTGATAGTCGCCGACGTGCAGCACGAGGTCTGGCGACAGCTTCGCGACGCTCGCCGCGATCGTGTCGAACGGCCAGACCGTCGCGTCGTTGCACGCCTGCCATGCGTTGTCGGCCTTCTTCATCCGGCAGCCGGTGTCGGCGATGATCGCGATGCGCTGCGGCTGCGCTTTCGGCAGCGGCAGCGCGCGGCCCGCGACGCTCGCCGCTTGCGCATCGGCCGGCAGCGCCGCTTCGCAGACCGACACCGGGAAACTCGACGGTTTCGAGTCGGCCGCGGCGCTCGCCGTCGGACGCTGCGCGACGGTCGCGGCGCCGGCGCGCAGCGTCATGCGCGACAGCTTGCCGTCGACGGACAGTTGCGGGCACAGCGGATCGCTCGCGGATGCGGGGCTGTAGCTCGTGATCACGCGTGCGATCGCCTGGTTCGCGTCGCCGATCTCGACCCACGCGGCTTGGAGGTTGATCGCGGCACTGGCCGGATCGGCGGGCGTATCGATGTGATTCGAGCACGCGGACAGCGCCGCGAGGGCAACAAGCGGAGCGCAGCGCGCGAGCAGTGCGCGCGGGAGGAGTCGTCGCATGAGAGGCACCGTAGGAAAGTCGTCAACGATACGCAGCGCGAGTGTAAGAAATGTGAAGGGCGGAGTCCGACGGCCGGCCGGCGCGCGAGTCGTGCCGCGGTCGCGGCCTTGACCTCAAGCCGGCTTGAAGCAGCATAGTCCGGATCACGGTCAACGATACGGACGAAAAAGGAGAATCGACGATGAAAGACAGCCGGGCAAACGAAGCGCAGTCTGCGCTGTGGAATGGTCCGTCGGGGCTGGCATGGGTCGACGAGCAGCGCTCGCTCGACCGGATGTTCGAGCCGTTCGAGACGCTGCTCGCGGACGCGGCGGCCGCGGCATCCGCGCGCAGCGTGCTCGACGTCGGCTGCGGCACCGGCGCGGTGACGCTCGCGATCGCACGGCGGCTTGGCACGCACGCGCACTGTACCGGCGTCGATATTTCGGCGCGGATGATTGCCGCCTCACGGGCGCGTGCCGAACGCGCCGGCCTGGGCGCCGGCTTCGTGCATGCCGATGCGCAGACGCATGCATTTGCGCCGGCTCGGTTCGACCTGATCGTGTCGCGCTTCGGCGTAATGTTCTTCGACGATCCGGTGCGCGCCTTCGCGAACCTGCGGCAAGCGGCGCGCGCGAACGCGCAACTGCGATTCGTTGCATGGCGCGGCGCCGCCGACAATCCGTTCATGACGACCGCCGAACGTGTCGCGGCAACGTTGCTGCCGGACCTGCCGGCGCGGCAGCCGGGGGCGCCGGGGCAATTCGCGTTCGGCGACCGGCAGCGGATCGCGTCGGTGCTGTCGGACAGCGGCTGGGCCGACATCGCGATCGAGCCGATCGACTACGCGTGCGCGTTGCCCGAGGCGGCGTTGAACGACTACATCGCGCGGCTGGGCCCGGTCGGGCTCGCGCTTCAGCACGCGGACGACGCGACGCGGCGGCGCGTGGTCGAAACGGTGCGCGCTGCGTTCGAGCCTTACGTGCAGGGCGCTGATGTGCGGTTCGACGCGGCGTGCTGGCTCGTCACGGCGCGGGCGCCGTCTGCATGACGCGTCAGGCTGCGAGGACGACCGACGTTCGGCATGCACGCTGCCGTTTGCGCATGACGAGGCAAGGCCGCGCCGCCGCGCAAACGACAGATATCAGCCGCGCCTCGCACGCAACATCAGCCACGCGCAGCCCGCCGCGACGAGCGCGAGCCCGAGCAGCACCGCCTCGACGCCGAGCGCGAAACCGGGCGGCATCTCGCCGCTGTTCGGCACGGGCGACAGGTTGGCGGTGATCGCGATCGCACCGCCGGCCAGCAACGCGATGCAGACGATCCAGTAGACCTTGCCGCGCGGCGCGGCGGTGCGGATTCGCCACAGCGCGAGGCCGACGCCACCGAGGTAAAGCACCGCGAGCGTCGCGAGCGCGATGAAGTCGCCGGTGCGATCGTGCAGCAGGCCGCTCATCGTGCGACTCCGTCGGAGGCCACGCGTCCGCACGATGCGATGAACGCGTCGACCGCGTGGCCGATCCGGCCGTTCACGCGCTCCCGCAGCATCGAATACAGCCCGGACCGCAGCGTCAGCGGCAGGTTGTCGCGGAAACCGAAGTACGCGAGCACGAGCCCCGTCAGCCCGTAGATCGCCCACGCATGGAAGCCCCAGTGGAAGAAGGGCATCAGCATGGCCTCGCGCGCGGTGGCGTGCGTGCTGGGGGCGATGGCCTGCGGCTCGAACGCCGTGCGGGTGGAGGGACGGGAACCTGGCATGGCTGGCATCCAGTTGTGGGCGCAACGAGGCGCGACGCCGCCCGGCGCGCGCGTCGCACGTCGGACCCTGATACGGCGTGCGTCGAGTGTAGCGCGGTGTCGGGACTGCAAGAAGGGGCAAGCAGCAGGGATTAACCTGATGAATTGTAGGGTATCGGGCCGATCGCGAAAACCCTCGCACTGCGCGGCGCGTGCGACGGAGCGCAGACCGAGCGCAGACGAGGCGCGGAATCCGGCGCCCCGGATGATGCGGACCGTCCGGGGCGCCGGCAGGCGATGCGCTGCCGCGATTTCAGAACGTCACGGCGATCCCGGCCATGCCGACGAACTGGCCGTGCGTCGTCGACGGCGTGAGCTGCTGCGAGTCGCCGACGATCGGCGCCGCGTCGACGATATGGCCGGCACCTTGCGCGCCGAGCGTGCGCCCGCTCGAATGCGTATACGCCTGCAGCGCATAGAGCGTCGTGCGCTTCGACAGGCTGTACGACTCCTTCAGCGAATACTGCTGGTAGCGGGCCGCGTTCGACACGCCGTTCGCCTTCGACGCGAGCGTGTACGCGAACGCGCCGGCCACCGAGAAGGTCGGCGTGAAGCGGTACGCGGCGAGCGCGCCGTAGGTGTTGAACACGGCCGTATTCGCGAACGCGGAGCCGTTGCCGGGCAGGTACTTCACGTTCGAGTAGTTGAGGCCCATCGTCAGGTTGCCGAGCGTGTAGTTGCCGGCCGTCGCGACCTGCTCGACGGCCTTCGCGGTCAGGTAGCCCTGGTTCAGCACGGACACGGCGAAGCTGCCCGACGCCGCGGTCGCCGGATTCAGGAACCCCGCCGACGAACCCGAACTGTTGATGCGCAGGTAGCCGGCCGCGATTCCGACCGGCCCGTTCGCATAGCGCAGCGCGGCGCTGAACGTATTGCCCTTGCCGGTCGCGCCGGCGATGCCGCCGAACGCGTACATCGCGCTCGCGGTCAGCCCGGACAAGGTCGGCGACGTATAGGTGACCGAGTTGTTCACGCGGATGGTCGTGTCGAGGCCGTCGATGTCGCCCGGATGCGCGCCGGTCGCACCGGTCAGCCAGCTGCTCGACGCGTAGGGGCCGACCAGCAGGAAGTACGGCGTGTACTGGCGGCCGGCCGTCACCGTGCCGTAATGGTCGTTGCGCAGCCCGACGAAGGCCTGGCGGTTGAAGATCGTGCCGGCGGCGGCTTGCGCGCCGGTGTTCAGGTTGAAGCCGGATTGCAGGTCGAAGATCGCGTGCGTGCCGCCGCCGAGATCCTCGTCGCCGCGCAGCCCGAACTTCGACGCATACAGGTTGCCGTCGCGCATGTACACGTTCGAGTGGCCTTGCTGGTTGTTCACGTACGCGAGCGAATCGTCGACCACGCCGTACAGCGTCACGCTGCTCTGGGCATGGGCGGCGGAAGCGCCGAGCGACGCGGCGGATAAAATCAGGATTGCATAATGATGATGCGGTGCCTTCATTGTCGATCTCCAGATCTCTTCAGGGGGCGGGAGGCTGGACGGCCTCCTCTTGGATGGCGGGGCGGGCCGCGTGCGCGGTCCGCCCGAACATGGCTCGGCGCTTGCCCGAGCGTGCGCGGTCAGTCGTCGAGCGCCACGACGAGGCGACGCCACGCGCCGTCCCGCGCATCGTGCTCGACGCGCGCGCCGCGCACCGCAAGCGCGCCTTGCAGCGACGCCGGCAGCAGGATCTCGAGGCGCTCGGCGGGGCGATGCATGCGGCCGTCCCAGCGGACCGACACGCCGAGTTCGCCCGACGCCTGGCGGCCGGTCTCGATGCGCCACAGCCCGTATTCGCCGTCGCGCCACGCTTCCGTTTCGCCGTCGTCCTCGACGCATTCGCCGTATGCGACACCGTCCTCGATGCGCGGCGCGACGAGGAAGCCGCGCGTGTCCGCGCGCGCGCCGAAGCGTTGCTCGGCGACGTTCAGCGGCAGCACGCGGCCTTCGCGCAACAGCATCACCGGCGTGTCGAGCGGCGCGGGCAGCGTCACGCTCGCGCCGCCGTCGAACGATCGCGCGCTCGCGCAGCACAGCCAGCGCGCGCCCGACGGCAGGTAGACCGTGCGCTCCGTGCGGCCCGGGTCGACCACCGGCGCGACGAGCAGCGCGTCGCCGAGCATCATGTCGTCGCATTCGTCGTAGCAGCGCGGGTCGCGGGGGAAGTCGCCGAAGGTCGGCCGCAGCACGGGCTCGTAGCGCGTGGTCGACAGCCAGAGCAGGTGATAGAGATAAGGCAGCAGCCGGTAGCGCTGCTTGATCAGCGACGCGATCCGCGCGGTGATCTCCGGATACATCCACGGTTCGTTGACGGTGCCGTCGTCATTCCACGAATGGATGCTGAAGCGCGGCATGAAGATGCCGAACTGGACCCAGCGCAGCAGCAGCTCGGGCGACGGTGCGGGACCGGAGAAGCCGCCGATGTCGTGACCGATGTTCGACACGCCCGACAGCGCGAGCCCGAGGCCCATCTTCAGGTTGTAGCGCAGCGTTTCCCATGACGTGTAGTTGTCGCCGGACCAGGTCTGCACATAACGCTGCATGCCGGCGCCGCCGGAGCGTGACACGAGGAACGGCCGCTGCGCCGGCGCATGCGCGCGCTGCGCGTCGCGCGACGCACGCATCATCAGCATCGTCTGCAGCACTTTCGCCTCGCGCGCGGGAAATGGCTGGCCGAAGCCGTGCGCGATCGCGTCGGGCGACCAGATCTCGTATTCGTTGTTGTCGTTCCAGGTCGACTCGATCCCGTAGTCGAGCAGCGCCGACGTGACCTGCTCGCGCCACCAGCGGCAAGCGTCCGGTTGCGTGAAGTCGATATATGCGCCGACCTCGTCCCAGAACTGCACCCACGCCGGCTCGCCGGACGCCGAGCGGATCAGCAGCCCGCGCCGTGCAGCGTCGTCGAACGCGGGATGGTCGCGCAGCAGGCACGGCTTGATGTTCGCGCACAGGCGGATGCCGTGGTCGCGGTAGTGCTTCACGAAACCCTTCGCGTCGGGAAACTTCTCGCGGTTCCAGTTGAACACGTAGCGCTTCGCGCCGATCGACGTATAGCCCGACGACAGGTGGAACGAATCGCACAGGATGTCGTGCGATTCACACTGCTCGACGAACTGGTTCATCTGGCGCTGCGCGTCCGGGGCGTCGGTGTAGCTCATCGTCGAGCCCGAATAGCCGAGCCCCCATTTCGGCGTGCGCGCCGGGCGCCCGGTGAGCCACGTGAAGCGCTGTGCGGCCGTGAGCGGCGTGTCGGGCGATGCGATGAAGTAGTAGTCGAGATCGCCGTGCTCGGCGACGAAGTAGCGGTACAGACCGTGGTAGTTGTCGAGCTCGCGGCCCATGTCGAACGCGCAATCCGACAGCGTGTCGTAGAACAGCCCGAAGCCCTGGCACGCGTCGGGCGACCAGGTGACGTAGAACGGGATGTGCTTGTAGAGCGGATCCGTGTGCTTCGCGCTGTAGCCCATCGCGTCGATGTTGCGCATCTCGAAGCGCGCGCCGGTACGGTCGAGGTCGCCCGCGCGTTCGCCGAGGCCGAACACCTTGTCGCCGCGCTCGCGGGCGACGTAGTGATAGGCGCGGTCGTCCCACCAGCCGAAGTTGTACGCCTGCGTCGCGCGGTCGGCGAGCACGACGCCCCACGCGCCGTCGGCACCACGCATCGACCACATGCAATGGCCGCCTTGCCGGCGCACCGTGAGACGGATCTGCGCGGTTTCGATGCGCACGCCGCCGTCGTCTTCGACGAAGTCGTAGACGGGCAGCGCGAAGCCGCCGAGGTCGAGACGGTCGCGGCCCTCGAGCGGCACGTCGTCGAGGCCCGGTGCGATCGTCCAGGTGCGCGGGTTGCGCGCCGTCGCGTCGGGCAGCACGCGCACGCGCACGATGTCGTCCTCGAGCACGAAGATCTCGAGGGTTGCGCCCGTGTCGGACGCGAGCAGCACACGGTTCGCCTGGCGGGCGGCGACGCGGAACACGGGCGGATGAAGAAGCGAAGTCATGAAGGCGATTCCTGGTGAAAACGGAGGTCAGGCGTGTTGCGCGAGCAGGCGTTCCTGCTTCGACTGCCCGCGGATCAGCACCGCGAGCAGCGTGACGCCGATGATGTCGAACAGGCCGAGGCACGCGAACAGCGGCGCGTAGCCGATCTTGTCGGCGAGCGCGCCGACCAGCAGCGAGAAGCCGAGCCCGCCGATCCACGCGGCCATGCCCGCGAAGCCGCTGGCGGTGCCGACTTCCTCGGGATCGAACACGTCGGCCGATAGCGTGTTGACGAGCGCGGAGATCATCTGGTGCGCGAAGCCGCCGACGCAGAACAGGGCAATGGCCGTGTACGGCGACGACACGAGCCCGATCATCGCCGGCCCGAGCATCAGCACCGAACCGAGCGCGACGCCGGCGACGCGGGACCACACGAGCGGCAGTTTGAACCGGTTCGCGAGGTAGGGCGACAGGTAGCCGCCCGCGATGCCGCCGAGGTCGGCCGCGAGAAACGGCATCCACGCGAACACGGCGATCTGCGTGAGCGCCATGTGGCGCTCGGTGGCGAGGTACAGCGGAATCCAGAAGCTGAAGGTCTGCCATGCGGGTTCCGCGAAGAAGCGCGGCAGCGCGATCGCCCAGAAGCGGCGCGCGGTGACGACGTCGCGAATCCGGCGTTTCGACACGGCCGGCATCGTGGCCTGGCCGTCGCGGATCAGCGTGCGCTCCTGCGACGTGAGGCGCGGATGATAGGCCGGCGAGCGGTACTGCGTGTACCAGAGCACGGCCCACAGGAAGCCGAGGGCGCCGGTGACCATGAACGCGGATTGCCAGCCGAACCGCATCGACAGGAACACGACGAGCGGCGGCGCGATCGCGGCGCCGAGCGACGTGCCGGCATTGAAGTAGCCGACCGCGACGGATTTCTCGCGATCGGGAAACCATTCGGCGACGGCCTTCATCCCCGACGGAATCGCGGCGGCCTCGAACAGCCCGAGCAAGCCGCGCAGGATGCCGAGCGACAGCCAGCCCGACGCGAAGCCGTGCGCGACGCCGACCACCGACCACAGCATCGCGAACAGCGCGAACCCGAGCCGCAGCCCGATCAGGTCGACGATGAACCCGCACACCGGCTGCATGATCGTGTAGCCGATCTGGAACGCACCGACGATATACGAGTACTGCTGCGTCGAGATCGCGAACACCTGCTTCAGTTCCGGTGCGAGCACCGCGAGGGAGTTTCGAGCGAGGTAGTTGAGGATCGTGCCGAGGCATACCAGCACGATGATCCACCAGCGCAACGCCTTGACTGTTTTCACTGCTGTCTCCTGATCCATGCAAGTCGCCCGGCTAGGGCGTCTCGTTCAGTCTTATTTGTACGATGTCCGATCTTGATGGGCGCCGATTCGCCCGGCTTTTCTCGAAATGACCACATTCAATCGAACATTTCGATGTTGTCGAAAGCCGATGTTATCGGACGACTGATCATTTTCGAGCATCCTATGTTCGAATTCGAATCAGGTCAACGTGAATCTGCATTCGAACGAACATGCTTGGGGTATTCCCGATAGGCGTGCAGATGGGGTATCCGGCGCGTTGCGTGACGACCGAGCGCCGAATGCCCGCTTGCCGGGGCCGAGCGGCCGTCGACGGGCCGACTGCATCAGCCGGGCCCGGCAATGGGCGTGACAACCCTGATGAAAATTTATTTTTTTCCTGCCGGCAGATTGTGTAAATTGATTTTCATCCACCTTGCAAAACCATTCGCATGACGCCGCTCGTACCGCACGATGTCAGTCACGAGGAATCCGCGATCGCGGAGCGCATCGCCTCGGCCATGCCGCGGATGACGCCGATCCACCGCCGGATGGGCGAGTTCGTGCTCGCGAATCCGTTCCGCGCGGCGACGATGCGGATCGACGAGCTGGCGCAGGCGGTGAATGCATCGATCGCGACTGCGAACCGCTTCGCGAAGGCGCTCGGCTTCGACGGTTATCCGGCGATGCGCGCGGCGCTCGTGCGCGGCTTCGAGGCGACGCTCGGCCCGGTCGAACGGCTGCGTTCCGCGCAGGAACAAGAGCAGGAGCAGGGCGTGCGCGGCGCCGCGTGGATCGACGCGGTGTTCGACCAGGCCGTCACGAACATCGAGAACACGCGCGCGCAGCTGGATGCGGCCGACGTCGAAGCGGCCGTCGAGGCGATCGTCGGCGCGCGGCGCGTGCTGATCCTCGGCGCCGGTTCGAGCGCGTTTCTGACCGGATTGATGGAACACGGCCTGTCGGTGTGTCACGACAACGTGCAGTCGCTCGCGCTGCTCGGCGGCCCGTCGCATGCGGCGCGGCGCCTGTACACGGCCGACTCGCGCGATCTCGTGATCGCGCTCGCGTTTCCGCGCTACGTGAAGGACACGATCGAGCTGGCCCGCCGCGCGGCGGCGCGCGGCGCGCGCGTGCTCGGCATTTCCGACGGGCCCGGTTCGCCGCTGGCGCCGATCGCGTCGCTGAACCTGTACGTGAAGGCCGAGCGGCGTTTCGCGGCCACGTCGGAAGCGGCCGTGCTGACGATGATCGAGGCGCTGATCGACGCGGTCGCGCTGCGCACGCACCGCTCCGCGAAGTCCGCCGCCGAAATGACCGAATTCCTGTTGCCGTGGCTGGTCCAGCCGCAAGCGGCGCTGCCGGCCGCCAACCCTTCTTCTTCCGGTCCGAAAAAATCATGACTTCACCCGCGATCGTCGCGATTCATGGCGGTGCAGGCACGATCCTGCGCGAGGCGATGGACACCGACACCGAACGCCGGTACCGCGCCGAACTCACCGCGATCCTGCAGGCCGCGCAGAAGGTGCTCGCCGACGGCGGCAGCGCGCTCGATGCCGTCACCGTCGCGGTGCGGATGCTCGAGGACTGTCCGTTGTTCAACGCCGGGCGCGGAGCCGTCTATACGGCCGAAGGCAAGCACGAGCTCGACGCGGCGGTGATGGACGGCACGACGCTCGCGGCCGGCGCGATCTGCTGCGCGACCCGCGTGCGCAATCCGGTCCTCGCCGCGCGGCGCGTGATGGAGGCGAGCGAGCACGTGCTGTTCGCGGGCGCGGGCGCCGATGCGTTCGCGGCCGCACAGGGCCTCGAACTCGCCGAGCCCGGCTACTTCGACACGGAAGCGCGTCGTGCGCAGTGGCTCAAGGCGCGCGAGGCGGCCGGCATGATGCTCGACCACGACGCGGCGACCTTCGCGTTCGGCGCCGGGCAGCCGGCCGAGCCGCTCGATCCCGACCGCAAGCACGGCACGGTCGGCGCGGTCGCGTGCGACCTGCGCGGCCATATCGCGGCGGCGACGTCGACCGGCGGCATCACCAACAAGCAGCCCGGACGCGTCGGCGATTCGCCGATCATCGGTGCCGGCTGCTACGCGGACGACGCGACCTGCGCGGTCTCCGCGACGGGCACCGGCGAGATGTTCATCCGGCTCGCGAGCGCGCACGACGTGGCCGCGCAGATGGCCTATCGCGGCGCGTCGCTTGCCGACGCCGCGCACGACGTCGTGATGAACAAGCTGCCGCGCCTGGCCGGGCGCGGCGGGATCGTCGCGGTCGACGCGCACGGCAACGTCGCGATGCCGTTCAACACGGAAGGGATGTATCGCGGCTACGCGCGCGTCGGCGAGACGCCCGTGGTCGGCATCTATCGCGACGACGCGGCCTGATTCCGGATCGTACGAGGAGACCTTCGCATGACTTCGAGCCGAACCCCGTCCGCGCTGGTGCTGCCGGAACAGCGCGTGGTCGCCGTCGACGACCTGTCGGTGATGTTCCGACGAGAGAACGCGACGTTCGACGCGGTGCGCAACGTGTCGTTTCACGTCGATCGCGGCGAGACGCTCGCGATCGTCGGCGAATCGGGCTCCGGCAAGTCGGTCACGTCGCTCGCGCTGATGCGGCTCGTCGAGCACGGCGGCGGCGAGATCACGAGCGGCCGGATCGCGTTGCGGCGCCGCGGCGGCGCGCTCGTCGACCTCGCGCAGGCGAGTGCGGCGACGATGCGCGGGATCCGCGGCGCGGACATCGCGATGATCTTCCAGGAGCCGATGACGTCGCTGAACCCGGTGTTTCCGGTCGGCGACCAGATCAGCGAGGCGATCGCGCTGCACCAGTCGAAGAGCGCGACCGAAGCGCGCGCGGAAGCGTTGCGGCTGCTCGATCTCGTGCGCATTCCGGAGGCGCGCCGCGTGTTCGCGCGCTTTCCGCACCAGTTGTCCGGCGGGATGCGGCAGCGCGTGATGATCGCGATGGCGCTGTCGTGCCGGCCCGCGCTCCTGATCGCCGACGAACCGACGACCGCGCTCGACGTGACGATCCAGGCGCAGATCCTGCAACTGATCCGCGGCCTGCAGGACGAAATGAACATGGGCGTGATCTTCATCACGCACGACATGGGCGTGGTGGCCGAAGTGGCCGATCGCGTGCTGGTGATGTATCGCGGCGAGAAGGTCGAGGAGGGCGAGTCCGAGCGCATTTTCGCGACGCCCGCGCATCGCTACACGCGTGCGCTGCTCGCGGCCGTGCCGCGGCTCGGCTCGATGCACGGCACCGATATCCCCGAGAAATTTCCGCTGCTGAAGGTGGACGGCGCGAGCGCGGCCGCGCCGGCGCCTGCCGCGAACGACGCGAATGATGCGGCCGATGCGAACGATGCGAACGATGCGAACGATGCCGCCGCGGTTCCCGCCGCCGGGCAGCCGCGCGTCGATCCGGCCGCGCCGCCGATCCTGCGCGTGCGCGATCTCGTCACGCGGTTTCCGGTGAAGAGCGGCGTGTTCGGCCGCGTGTCGCAATACGTGCATGCGGTCGAGCGCGTGAGCTTCGAGCTGCGCGCGGGCGAGACGCTGGCGCTCGTTGGCGAATCGGGCTGCGGCAAGTCGACCACCGGCCGCTCGCTGCTGCGCCTCGTCGAATCGCAGAGCGGCTCGATCGAATTCGACGGCCGCGACATCAGCGCGCTGAAGGGCCAGGACCTGCAGGCGCTGCGCCGGAACATCCAGTTCATCTTCCAGGATCCGTTCGCGTCGCTGAACCCGCGCCTGACGGTCGGTTTCTCGATCATGGAGCCGCTGCTCGTGCACGGTGTCGCGAGCGGCCGCGAAGCGCAGGCGCGCGTCGACTGGCTGCTCGACAAGGTCGGCCTGCCGCCGGAGGCCGCGCGCCGCTATCCGCACGAATTCTCGGGCGGCCAGCGCCAGCGGATCGCCATCGCGCGCGCGCTCGCGCTGAATCCGAAGGTCGTGATCGCCGACGAATCGGTGTCCGCGCTCGACGTGTCGGTGCAGGCGCAGATCGTGAACCTGATGCTCGACCTGCAGCGCGAGCTCGGCGTCGCGTATCTGTTCATCTCGCACGACATGGCCGTCGTCGAGCGCGTCAGCCATCGGGTCGCGGTGATGTATCTCGGCCAGATCGTCGAGATCGGCCCGCGCCGTGCGGTGTTCGAGGCGCCGCAGCATCCGTACACGAGGAAGCTGATGAGCGCGGTGCCGGTGGCCGACCCGGCACGCCGGCATGCGCCGCGCCAGCTCGCGGCGGACGAGATTCCGAGCCCGATCCGCGCGGTCGGCGACGAGCCGATCGTCGCACCGCTCGTCGCGGTCGGCCCCGATCACTACGTCGCGACGCATCGCGTCGGCGGCGCGTATTGATCGCGCGGCGAGGCGCATATGGACCGTAGCTGCGCACGCGCCAGGCAACGGCGTCACTTCCCGGAGCGGATGCAGTCGCGCCGCGATTTCCACCACGCGTTACCGAATCATCCACAGGAGCCAGACAAAATGAACAAGCCGCATTCGTTCCCGATGTTCCGCCCGCGCGCGCTGTTCGCCGCGGGGGCAGGCGCGCTCGCGCTGTCGGTCGCCGCGCCCGCGTTCGCGCAGCAGAACGTCGTGGTCGCCGTGTACTCGACGTTCACGACGATGGATCCGTACGACGCGAACGACACGGTGTCGCAGGCCGTCGTGAAGTCGTTCTACGAAGGGCTGTTCGGCTTCGACAAGGACATGAAGCTCGTGAACGTGCTCGCGACGAGCTACCAGGCGTCGCCCGATGCGAAGGTCTACACGGTCAAGCTGCGCCCGGGCGTGAAGTTCCACGACGGCACCGACTTCAACGCCGACGCGGTGAAGGCGAACTTCGACCGCGTGACCGATCCGGCGAACAAGCTGAAGCGTTACGGGCTGTTCCGCGTGATCGAGAAGACCGAGGTGGTCGATCCGATGACGGTGCGCTTCACGCTGCGCGAGCCGTTCTCCGCGTTCATCAACACGCTCGCGCACCCGTCGGCGGTGATGATCTCGCCGGCTGCGCTGAAGAAGTGGGGGCGCGACGTGTCGCTGCATCCGGTCGGTACGGGCCCGTTCGAGTTCGTCGAATGGAAGCAGACCGACGACATGAAGGTGAAGAAGTTTGCCGGCTACTGGAAGAAGGGCTATCCGAAGGTCGATTCGATCGACTGGAAGCCGGTGGTCGACAACAACACGCGCGCCGCGCTGCTCAAGACCGGCGAGGCGGATTTCGCGTTCACGATTCCGTTCGAGCAGGCGGCCGACCTGAAGAGCAATCCGAAGGTCGAGCTGATCGAGCGGCCGTCGATCATCCAGCGCTACATCTCGCTGAACACGCAGAAGAAGCCGTTCGACAATCCGAAGGTGCGTGAAGCGCTGAACTACGCGGTCAACAAGGAGGCGCTCGCAAAGGTCGTGTTCGCCGGCTACGCGACGCCGCAGACGGGCGTTGCCCCGGTCGGCGTCGAATACGCGACCAAGCTCGGGCCCTGGCCGTACGATCCGGCGAAGGCGCGCGCGCTGCTGAAGGAGGCCGGTTATCCGAACGGCTTCGAGTCGACGCTCTGGTCCGCGTACAACCATTCGACGGCGCAGAAGCTGATCCAGTTCGTCCAGCAGCAGCTCGCGCAGGTCGGCGTGAAGGTGCAGGTGCAGGCGCTCGAGGCCGGCGAGCGGGTCGCGAAGGTCGAGAGCGCGCAGGATCCGGCGGCGGCGCCGGTGCGGATGTACTACAGCGGGTGGTCGGCCTCGACGGGCGAGGCGAACTGGGCGCTGTCGCCGCTGCTCGCGTCCACGTCGGCGCCGCCGAAGCTCTACAACACCGCGTACTACAAGAACGGTGCCGTCGACGACGATCTCGCGAAGGCGCTCGAGACGACCGACAACGCGAAGAAGGCCGCGCTGTACGCCGACGCGCAGAAGCTGGTGTGGGCCGACGCGCCGTGGATCTTCCTGGTGCAGGAGAAGATCGTCTACGCGCGCAGCAAGCGCCTGCACGGCATGTACGTGATGCCGGACGGTTCGTTCAACTTCGACGAAATCTCGGTGAAATGACGGCAGCTCGCCTGCTGTCCGGCGCCGGCGGCGCAAGCTGCCGGCGCGCTGATTCGATCGGTGTCCCATGCTGAATTTTCTCGTCAAACGCCTGTTCGGCCTGCTGCCCACGCTCGCGATCGTCGCGGTGCTGGTGTTCCTGTTCGTGCACCTGCTGCCGGGCGACCCGGCGCGGCTCGCGGCCGGCCCCGAAGCCGACGACGCGACGGTCGCGCTGGTGCGTGCCGATCTCGGGCTCGACCGGCCGCTGCCCGCGCAGTTCGCGAACTTCTTCGTGAAGATCGCGCACGGCGATTTCGGCACGTCGACGCGCAGCAAGCGGCCGGTGTCGACCGAGATCGGCGAGCGCTTCATGCCGACGCTGCTGCTGACGCTCGTCAGCATGGTCTGGGCGACGGCGTTCGGGATGGCGATCGGGATCGCGTCGGCGGTATGGCGCAACCGCTGGCCCGACCGCCTCGGGATGACGATCGCGGTGTCGGGCATCTCGTTTCCGGCGTTCGCGCTCGGCATGCTGCTGATGGAGATCTTTTCGGTGAAGCTCGGCTGGCTGCCGGTCGTGCCGGACGGCACGTGGAAGAGCTACGTGCTGCCGTCGCTGACGCTCGGCGCCGCGGTCGCGGCCGTGATGGCGCGCTTCACGCGCGCGTCGTTCGTCGAGGTGCTCAACGAGGACTACGTGCGCACCGCGCGCGCGAAGGGCGTGCACGAGCCGCTGGTGGTGCTCAAGCACTGCCTGCGCAACGCGATGATCCCGGTCGTCACGATGATGGGGCTGCAGTTCGGCTTCCTGCTCGGCGGCTCGATCGTCGTCGAGGCCGTGTTCAACTGGCCGGGGCTCGGGCGCCTGCTGGTCGATGCGGTCACGATGCGCGACTACCCGGTGATCCAGGCGATCGTGCTGCTGTTCTCGCTCGAATTCATCCTGATCAACCTGACCGTCGATGTGCTGTACGCGGTCATCAACCCGACCATCCGGTTCAAGTGAGCGTGAGGCCAGCATGAACGCGACTGTCCAGCCCGCGGCACCGGCCGCATCGAACACGATCCGCACGCCGTGGCGTGAATTCTGGCGCAAGTTCCGCAAGCAGACCGTCGCGCTGGTCGCCGGCGGCTTCGTGCTCGCGCTCGTCGTGCTGGCCTTCGTCGGCCCGCACATCGTGCCGTTCGATCCGGAGAATTATTTCGACTACGACGCGCTGAATGCGGGGCCGTCGGCCGTGCACTGGTTCGGCGTCGACTCGCTCGGCCGCGACATCTTCAGCCGGATCGTGACCGGCACGCGCATCTCGCTCGCGGCCGGTTTCTTCTCGGTCGCGCTCGGCGCGCTCATCGGCACGTTCTTCGGGCTGCTCGCCGGCTACTACGAAGGCTGGTGGGACCGCATCACGATGCGCGTGGCCGACGTGCTGTTCGCGTTCCCGGGGATCCTGCTCGCGATCGGCGTGGTCGCGATCCTCGGCAACGGGATGGTCAACGTGATCTGCGCGGTCGCGATCTTCAGCATTCCGGCGTTCGCGCGGCTCGTGCGCGGCAACACGCTGATGCTCAAGCACATGACCTACGTGGAAGCCGCGCGCAGCATCGGCGCGTCCGACTGGACGATCATCATGCGGCACATCCTCCCGGGCACCGTGTCGTCGGTCGTCGTCTACTTCACGATGCGGATCGGCACGTCGATCATCACGGCCGCGAGCCTGTCGTTCCTCGGGCTCGGCGCGCAGCCGCCGACGCCGGAGTGGGGCGCGATGCTCAACGAGGCGCGCGCGGACATGGTGACCGCGCCGCACGTCGCGATCTTCCCGAGCCTCGCGATCTTCCTGACCGTGCTCGCGTTCAACTTGCTCGGCGACGGGCTGCGCGACGCGCTCGACCCGAAGCTGGAGCGGCGCTGATGCGAGCCGTGCCCATGTGGGCCGCGACGCTGCCGGCCGGGCCGCGCGGCACGATCGCCGACGTGCCGGGCGTGACGGTCGGCCATGCGACGCTCGATGAGGGCGACGTGCAGACGGGCGTCACCGTCGTGAAGCCGCACCCGGGCGACCTGTACCGCAGCAAGGTGCCGGCCGGCGCGGCCGTGATCAACGGCTTCGGCAAGAGCGTCGGGCTCGTGCAGGTCGACGAACTGGGCACGCTTGATACGCCGATCGCGCTGACCAACACGTTCGGCGTCGGCGCGGTGGCGCAGGCGCAGATTCGCGCGGCGGTCGCGGAGAATCCGCAAATCGGCCGCGACTGGCCGACCGTCAACCCGCTCGTGTTCGAGTGCAACGACGGCTATCTGAACGACATCCAGGCGTTCGCGGTGACGGCCGCGCATTACGACGAAGCCTGCAATACCGCGGCGCGAGATTTCGCACGTGGCGCGGCAGGCGCCGGGCGCGGGATGTCGTGTTTCGACCTGAAGGGCGGGATCGGCTCCGCGTCGCGCGTGGCCGTCGCGGCCGGCAGGCCGTATACGGTCGGCGCGCTCGTGCTCGCGAATTTCGGCCGGCTGCCGATGCTGACGCTCGGCGGCGTGCCGGTCGGTCGGATCGTCGCGCAGCGGCGTGCCGCAGCGGACGCTCAGCCGACGCACGCGGCGCCGCCCGAGCAAGGCTCGATCATCCTGCTGCTCGCGACCGATGCGCCGCTCGACGCGCGGCAACTGTCGCGGCTCGCGCGCCGCGCGGGCGCGGGGCTCGCCCGCACCGGCTCGGTCTACGGACATGGCAGCGGCGACATCGCGCTCGCCTTTTCCACCGCGTACACGATCGCGCACGATGCGTCGACCGTCGCGCTGCCGGCCCTCGTGGCCGATGCGGCGCTCGATACGCTGTTCATGGCCGCGGCCGAAAGCGTCGAGCACGCGATCGCCGACGCGCTGCTGCAGGCCGTGACCGTGACTGGCCGCGACGGCCACGTACGGCAATCGCTGCGCGATGCGGTGCCCGATCTCGAACGGTTATTCAACGCAGGCAACGAAGGACGTCCGAGCCATTCATGAAGATTCTGATCTCGACCGACATCGAGGGTGTCGCCGGCGTGTTCGCCCTCGAGCAGACGCGTGCCGGCAATCCGGAATACGAACGCGCGCGCCGCTGGATGACCGCCGAGGCGAACGCGGCGATCGAAGGCGCGTTCGCCGGCGGCGCGAAGGCCGTCTGGGTCAACGATTCGCACGGCGGCTTCCGCAATCTGTTGCCCGACGGGCTCGATGCCCGCGCCCGCGTCGTGCTCGGCAAGCCGCGCATGCTGGGGATGATGGCGGGCCTCGAGCAGCAGCCCGACCTCGTGTTCATGATCGGCTTTCATGCGAAGTCGCAGACGCGCGGCGTGCTTGCACACACCATCAACAGCTTCGCGTTCACGCAGGTGTGGCTGAACGGCGTCGAACTCGGCGAAGCCGGGCTGTATGGCGCGCTGGCGCGCGAATACGGCGCGCACGTCGTGCTGGCGTCGGGCGACGACGTATTCGCCGAGGAAACCCGGCCGCTGTTTCCGGACGCGCGTTTCGAGACGGTCAAGACGGCCGGCGGCGCATCGAGCGGCGACACGCTCACGCCGGCCGCGTCCTGCGCGCGCATCGCGACCGCCGCACGCGAAACGGTCGTACATGCGCTGTCGTCCGGCTGGCGCGCGACCGCGCACCGGCCCGCGCCGGCCGCTTGCACGCTGCGCGTGCAGACGGCCGCTCTCGCCGATCTGTTCTGCGTGCTGCCGTCGCTCGAGCGGGTCGATGCGGTGACGCTGCGCTTCGACGGGCCGTCGGTCGAGCACGTGGTGCGCACGCTGAACAGCCTGTCGGCCATGTCGTTCATGCTGCGGTGATGCGTGCCGACCGGATGCCGTCGGTGCGCGGCACGTCATGCACCGGGCGCGCGGTCTGCCGCCGTGTCGAGCAGGAATGCTTCCATCGCGGCGACCAGCGCGAGCGGGGTTTCGTTCATCGGGTAATGACCGGCATTGCGCAGCACGTCGACGGTTGCGCGCGGATAGCGCCGCAGATAGGTGCGCGCCATCAGCGCCGCGTCGAACGCCGGGTCGTGCTCGCCGATCAGCACCTTCACCGGATGGTGGCCCGTGATGTCGTCGCTGAAATCCGTGTCGGCCCACGCGCGGAAGTACGCGCCGAACGCGTGCGGCGACGAACAGGATGCCGAATACGCGGCTTTCCACTCGACCCAGGCGGCGGGCAACCGGCCGCCGGTGCTGCGATCGATGATGGCGCGGCGATCGGCGAGGTGGTCGGCGGCGCGTTCGAATAGCGCGCGTCGCGCGGCGTCGAACGGCAGGCCGCCGCACGGCACCGGCGCGATCGGCACCAGCGCGCGCACCCGGTCGGGCGCCGTGGCGGCGACCTTCTCGATCGCCATGCCGCCCATCGAGTGGCCGACGAGGCTGAACGTGCGCCAGCCGAGCGCGTCGGCGAGGGCGAGCGTGTCGGCGGCGATTTCGGCGATCGAGTACGCGCCGTGCGCGCCGCGCATGCCGCCGTAGCCGCGGTAGTCCATGAACACATAGGTGAAGCGTTCGTGCGACAGCCACGTCTCGACGGGCTCGAACGCACGCGCGTCGCCGAACCAGCCGTGCAGCACGAGAACAGGGTGGGGGCCGTCCCCCACGCGATGAAACGTATTGGGCATCTCCGCTCCGAAGAAGTCGCTATCCGGCCAATTCGGCCGTCGGGTCTTGCGGCCATCCGGTCGCGCAAGCGTGGAGCGGATCGTAGACCGATCGAAGGTGACCCGCCTTCGATATCGGGTCATTCATGATGGAATTCGGGCCTTGAGAAATACGCTGCTGGATCCCTACGAAGACATTCCCCGTAGCGTCGTGGTGACCGCCAACGACTACGCGGCGGGCACGACGTTTCCGGAGCACGCGCACCGGCGCGGGCAGTTCGCGTTCGCGTCGCGCGGCACGATCAGCGTGTCGACGCCGCACGGCCGCTGGCTGGTGCCGCCGCAGCGCGCGTGCTGGGTGCCGGCCGGCGTGCGGCACGAAATGACGATGACCGGGCCGGTCACGATGCTCAACACGTTCGTGTCGGACGACACGGCCGAGGCCGCGGGGCTGCCGGACCAGTGCGGCGTGTACGGCGTGTCGCCGCTCCTGCGGCAACTGATCGACGATGCGATCGACCTGCCGGCGATGTACGACGTCGACGGCCGGGCGGGCAAGCTGATGGCGCTGCTGGTCGCGGAAATCGCGACGATGCCGCGGCTGTCGCTGCACGCGCCGCTGCCGGCCGACGCGCGCCTCGCGAAGATCTGCCGGCATCTGTTCGCGTCGCCGTCGATCGCGGCCGATCTCGACCAGGTGGCGACCGACGCGGGCGTGAGCCGGCGCACGTTTACGCGGCTGTTCCGCGCGCAGACCGGCGTGAGTTTCGCTGCCTGGCGTCAGCAGGTCTGCATGCTGGCGGCGATTACCCGCCTGAGCGACGGGCAGCCGGTGACGCGGGTCGCGTTCGATCTGGGCTATGCGAGCGCGAGCGCCTTTACGTCGGCGTTTCGCCGCATCCTCGGCGAAACGCCGAGCCGGTATCTGGAGGTTCGCCGCTAGCCGGAACGGAGGCGGCAGCGAGTGCGGCGGCGTGCTCCGGTCGCGGACGAAAAAAACGCGTCTGCCAGGTTTCGGTCAGACGCGCTTGAAGGCACTCGGTCAGAAAAAATGCGCGCTCAGGCAGCGGGGCAGTGTTCGCGCATTGCGGGTGAAATTGTTGCCTGTTCCGATTCAATCCAGTCGGTGTCGGGCGGATAGCAAAGCATACGCCGTGTAACGCGCAAACGATATCGTGCGGGCCCGACGATTCATGTGCTGTCGCAGCATGCGTTTCAATCGCGCGTTTGATGCCGGAGGCGGGAGCAGTCAACCAAGGGCGTCGGCCGTCCCGATCGGGCGTGCTGCGGCACGGCATCGAATGTGGGGGCCCCAAAGCGAAAACCGCCGCACGACGCGATGCCTGTCGGTATCGCGCCACACGGCGGTTCGGTGCGGGCAGCCGGCGTGCGCCGGCTCGCGGGTCACACGTCGAAGAACACGGTCTCGTCCGGCCCCTGCATGCGGATGTCGAAGCGGTACACGACGGGCCGGCCCGGTTGCGCGTCGCGCTTCGCGACGAGCGTTGCGCGGCGTTCGGCCGGCACGAGGTTCAGCACCGGATCGGCCGCGTTCGCCGCGGCTTCGTCGTCGAAATACACGCGGGTGAACGCGTGGGTCAGGATCCCGCGCATCATCACCGTCACGTTGATGTGCGGCGCTTCGTCGGCGGCCGCGCGGCCCGGCTTGACCGTCTGGACGACGAAGCGGTGCTGCGCATCGGTGCCCGTGCCGACGCGTGCGAAGCCCGTGAAGCCGGACTTCGCGATGTCGTCGCGCGACGCGGGATAGCGGCCCCCGCCGTCCACCTGCGTGAATTCGAGCACCGCGTCGCTGACGACGTTGCCGTCGCCGTCGAACACCTGTCCGACCAGCAGCACGTGCTCGCCTTCGGCATCGGGCGTGGCGATCGCCGGCGTGAACAGGCTCTTCAGGTCGTAGTCGTATTGCTGCGGGCACAGGCCGTACGCGAAGTACGGGCCGACCGTCTGCGAAGGGGTTTGCTTCAGCGTCGTCATGGTTCAGCGCTCCATCGGGGTGGCGTCGCGGCCGCGCAGCACGATGTCGAATTCGTAGCCGAGCGCATAGCCTTCTTCGGTGATGTCCATCGAGAAGCGCGAGATCAGGCGGTCACGCGCCGCTTCCGGCGTGCCCTGGAAGATCGGGTCGTACGCGAGCAGCGGATCGCCGGGGAAGTACATCTGCGTGACGAGGCGCGAGCCGAAGTAGTCGCCGAACAGCGAGAAGTGGATGTGATTCGGGCGCCATGCGTTCGGATGGTTGCCCCACGGATACGCGCCAGGCTTGATCGTCAGGAAGCGGTAGCGGCCTTCGGCGTCGGTCATGCAGCGGCCTGCGCCGAGGAAGTTCGGGTCGAGCGGCGCGTCGTGCTGGTCGACCTTGTGCACGTAGCGGCCGGCCGCGTTCGCCTGCCATACCTCGACGAGCGTGTTGCGCACGGGCTTGCCGCCTTCGTCGAGCACGCGGCCGGTGACGACGATGCGCTCGCCGAGCGGTTCGCCGTTCTTCACGGCGTTCTTCGTCAGGTCGTGGTCGAGCGCGCCGAGATCGTCGGTGCCGTAGACCGGCACGTACTGGTCGCGCAGCTTTTCCTTCAGCGGGATCAGCGGGCGGGTCGGGCCGCGCTTGACCGACGAACGGTACTCGGGGTGGATATACGCGGGATGCGACGGCCAGTCGCGCGGCGTGAGGATCGTGGGGGAATCCATCGGGCGTCTCCTGTCAGGTATTTCGCGAAGTGGATGGCAAGACTTTAGCCAATCCGGAAAGTTATGCAAAATGACCTTTTTTCGCGAATCGCATAACTGTTCGTTATGTTTGGCGGCGCTCATGAAAATCCGCCGGACAGGCGGCGTGATCGCGCTGCTGCCCGGCGACCGGATTCCATGCGCTGCGGCGTCATGCGTGACGTCGCGCCGAATGCTTGGGCCTTTCCGGAAAGTTATGCAAAATGGCGTGATATCACCATTCGCATAACCGCCCGTTATGAATAACCGTATCGCCGACGGCCGCGTCAAATTCCGGCACCTGCAGTGTTTTCTCGCGGTCGCGCAGTTGGGCGGCGTGCAGAAGGCGGCCGAAAGCCTGTCGATCACGCAGCCGGCCGTGTCGAAGACGATCGCCGAACTGGAGTCGATCCTCGGCGTGAAGTTGTTCGAACGCGGGCGGCACGGCGCGCAGCCGACCCGCGAAGCGCAGCTGTTCATCCCGCACGCGAACGCGTGCGTGCTGGCGCTGCGGCAGGGTGTCGGGCTGCTCGCGCGCGAAGGCGGCGCGGCCGCGGCGACGCTCGAAATCGGCATGCTGCCGACGGTCGCGGCATCGCTCGCGCCCGCGCTGATGAAGGCGCTGACCGCACGCTGGCCGCGCATCGTGGTGCGGATCGCGACGGCTGCCAATACCGAGCTGCTGGAGCGTCTGAAGGCAGGGGCGATCGAATGCGCGATCGGGCGCCTGTCGGAGCCGGAACGGATGATCGGGCTCGCGTTCGAGCAGCTGTACAACGAACCGCTCGTCGCGGTCGTGCGCGCCGGCCATCCGCTGCTGGCGAGTGCCGCGCCGGCCGCCGAGCTCGCGCGCTATCCGGTCGTGCTGCCGCCGTTCGGCACGCTGATCCGCCAGTCGGCCGAGCAGCTGCTCGGCGCGTGCGGCGCGCCGCCGCTGGATTCGTTCATCGAGGTGCTGTCGGTGTCGGTCGCGCGTGCGCTCACGCTCGAGAACGACGCGGTCTGGTTCGTGCCGCTCTATGCGGCCGAATACGACTTGTCGGCCGGCGCGCTCGCGCGGCTGCCGCTGCCGTCCGCGGGCACCGACGAGCCGGTCGGGCTCGTGCTGCGCACCGATGCGCAACCGTCTCCCGTCGCCCGGACGCTGATCGACGCCGTGCGCGACATCGCGCAGGCGCGGTTCGGCGATGCGCACGCCCATCGCGCCCCCCGTGGCGCGCGCAAGCCGGCTCGCCGCCAGCGTCGAGACGCCGGGAAGGGCGTGGACGGATGACGTCCGGCTGCCGCTCTTTCACCGTCATTCGTTAGCCATTCGGTCAGTAGCGGGTGTCGTCGTGCTTGGCGTATCGTACCGTTTTTGATACACTCGATGACACGACGATGGCGAGACAGCAGATTCAGATCACGCTCGACGTGCGGTTCTTCCGCACCGCGCGTGGCAACGAGCCGGTGCGCGAATGGCTCAAGGCGCTCGGGCAGGTCGAGCGCAGGGTGATCGGCGAAGAGATCAAGACCGTTCAACTCGGCTGGCCGCTCGGCATGCCGCTGGTCCGGAAGATGTCGCAGGATCTGTGGGAAATCCGCGTGATGTTGCCGCAGCGAAGCGCGCGCGTGCTGTTCACGGTCGTCGGCGACACGATGGTGCTGCTGCACGCGTTCTTCAAGCAGTCGCAGGCCACGCCGTCCGACGATCTCGACGTGACCGTCGCGCGGCTGAAAGCGTTGACGCGCGCCATCTGAATTCCTCCGGCTGCGCCGGCACATGCGATCGGCGATGTGCCGGCCGGCCACGCCATGCACTGGAGTACCCATGACGACCACGAACAACCCGCATATCGGCAGCGATTTCGACAGCTTCCTCGAGGACGAAGGCCATCTCGAAGCGGCCACCGCCACCGCGATCAAGCGCGTGATCGCGTGGCAGATCGGCCAGGAAATGAAGGCGCAGCACATTACGAAGACCGCGATGGCCGCGCGGATGAAGACCAGCCGCGCCGCGCTCAACCGGCTGCTCGACGAAACCGACACCAGCCTCACGCTCGCGACGCTCGCGAGCGCGGCCACCGCACTCGGCAAGCGGCTCAGCTTCGAACTGGTGCCGGCCTGACACCCGCGGCGCAGCGGTGCGCGGCCGGTTCGCGGTGTGCCGGCGCAGCGCGGCGAGCGCCCGTTTGCTCGTCCGCACACGGGCGCCGGCACGCGTTCACGTGCGTCGCCCGGCCATCCGCAGATAAAGCAGCGCACCGCCCGCAAGCAGCAGCGGGCACAAGATGAACCACCCCGTCGTCAGGAACAGCCCGGCGACGGCGACCAGCGAAATCCACGCGCAGCGATATGCGATGCCGCCGCGCGGCAGCAGTTTCAGCGCGGCCGCCGCGCCGAGTCCGTACACCATCACGAAGCATCCGGACGTGACGAGCACGAGCGGCTTCGGCCCGACGTCCGAGAGCGTCGTCGCGGCCAGCGCGACGACGGCCAGCACCGCGATCACGCCAAGACTTCGGCGCGGCACGCCGCCGACCTGGCTGCCTTGTGCGAGCCACGCAGGCAGTGCGCCGTCGCGCCCGAGCGCTGCGCCGAGCTTCGCCGCGCCCGCGAAATACGCATTCATCGTGCCGAGCGTGAGCAGCAGCGCGGCCGCTGCCGCCAGCACCTGCGCGTGACCGCCGATGCCGCCCGCGATCAGTTCCGCGAGCGGCGCACCCGACGCGCCGGCCGAAGGCCCGAGCACCGTGACGCTCGCGGCCGCGACCGACAGATACAGAAAGCCGACGACCACGACCGCGATCCCGGCCGAGCGCGGCATGTCGTGCGCGGGCCGGCGGAACTCTGCCGCGAGGTGCGTGATCGCTTCCCAGCCCGCGAAGCTCCACACGAGCAGTGCGGCAGCCTGGCCGACCGCGAGCCAGCCATGCGGCGCGAACGGATGCAGGTTCACCGTGCTTGCATGCGGCGCGGACGCGAGCACGGCGGCCAGCAGCAGCGTGACGAGCAGCGCCGACAGCACGAGCTGCATGCGGCCCGACACCGTGACGCCGAACGCATTCGCGGCCGACACCGTGGCGATCAGCGCGGCAGCCGTGACGATCACCGTGACGTGTCCGCCGCCCGTGACGGCGGCGACGTACGCGCCGCCGAACATCGCGGCGGCCGGCGCGCCGGCCGGCACCGCGAAATAGAAACACCAGCCGACGATTGCCGCGGCCTTCGGCCCGAATGCGCGTCGCGCGTAGGTCGATACGCCGCCCGCGTCCGGATAGCGCGCGCCGAGTGCGGCGAAGGTGGCGGCAAGCGGCCCCGACAGCACGACGAGCGCGGCCCACGCCAGCAGCGACGCAGGGCCTGCAACCTCGGCCGCGAGCGCGGGCAACGCAATGACGCCGGTGCCGAGCACCGCGCCGATATACAGCGCGGCGCCCTGGAAAATCGTCAGCGAGCCCGCGTGATGAACGGCGGGCGAATCGGCATGCGAGGGCATGAAAGGCAGTCTCCTGAAGGCTCGTTATGGTCACGCTCGGGCGCGCAATGAATCGTTCGATGCTACCCGAACGTACGCGGTGCTGCCGCGCGGCGTTTAGTAGTCCGCGATGTGCCGTGTGTCAGCCGATGTCAGGAGTCAGTGGCGGCGTGCGAGCCGCAGGCGTGCATCCTCGCGCGCGACGGGCGACAGCTCGGGCGCGTAATGGAACGTGCCCGCCACGAGCGACGCGACCGGCACGCCGTCGCGGAACAGCACGCGATTGCCGGCCAGCGCGGGCACCTTGTCGCCGGGCAACAGCGTGCCGGCAAGGTTCAGCGGATCGGCGCCCGTCACGCATACGTACTGGCCGTCGCCCGGTTGGCGACGCAGCTCGCGCAGGACCGGGATCGCTTCCGGCAGCGCGAACTGCTCGCCCGCGAGCCCCGCGACGAAGCGGCCGCCGCGAATCTCGCCGCGCGCTTCGAGACGTTGCAGCACCCGCACGAGTTCGCGCCAGCTCGGCAGCCAGTCGGCTTCGCGTTCGAGCAGCCGCCAGAACACCACGCCATAGCGGCGCAGCAGCGTCCACGCGATGTGTTCGAGCGCATCGGGATCGGTCGCGGGCGCACCGCGCTTCGGTGCCGCGGTTGGCGCATCGTCCGGTGGCGACATGCGTTGCACGAGCGCCCAGCGGCCGGCGTCGTCCATCCCGCCGATCAGTGCGCCACCGCGCCGCGTGCGCGGCGCATAGGTCGCGCTGCGCTTGACCGCGGGCTTCAACAGCGCGCGCAACCCGGCGAAGCTGTCTGCATTCACGAGGCCGGCCGACACGAGTTCTCCGAGCGCCTGCTCGAGTTCGACCGGCAGCATGTGCAGTTCGTCGAGCAGCGCGTCGAAGAACATCGCGCCGTGTGCGGCAAGTGCATCGCGCACCTGCGTCGCACGCGCGGATAGCGCCGGCTGCGCGTCCGGGTCGCGCAGCGCCTGCCATGCGCCGAGGTGGCGGCGCGGCAGCAGCACGACCGGCGTCGTTTTCACGGGCGTGCCGGCCGCGCGCGCCGGCGCGCCGATGCGGGTCCACACGAGTTTGCCCGAGCGGCACAGCTCGTCGAGGCCGCCGGCCGTGTAGTCGGTCAGGCGCGCGGGCAGCAGCGCGTCTTCCCATGCGCTCGCCGCGGCTTCGTAGCCTTCGAGCTGCTCGACGACGGCCGCGAGCGCGTCGCGGCCCGCGCCGCGCGTGTCGGGTGTCAGGTGCTGCCAGTGGAACAGGAAGCGCATGAAATCGGCGCGCTCGACCGGTTCGATCTCGCGGCGCAGCCGCTTGACCGTGTAGCGATGAATGCGCGCGAGCAGGTGGCGTTCGCACCATTCGTCGGTCGTGGCGCCCGGCGTGAAGCGGCCATGCATCACGTAGCCTTCGCGCTCCAGTGCGGCGAGCGCGGTCGCGATCGCCGCGGACGGCAGGCCGAGCGGCCGCGCGATGGCGTCGAGCGTCGATGGCCCGAAGCCGGTGAGCCGCGCGCGGATCACGTCGACGAGCGCGGCATCGGCTTCCCAGGGTTGCGCGCACGCGGCCGGCACCTTCAGCGCGGGCGCGACGCGTGCGTCGGGATGCAGCGCGCGCATGCAGACCAGCCGTTCGACCGGCACCCACAGCACGGCGCCGTCCGGCGTGACGAATTGCGTCGCACGACGGCGCTCGGCCAGTTCCGCGAGCCGTTCGGGCCAGCCTTCGTGCGCGTGCGCTTCGCCGTCGGCGACGCACGCGAGCGTGAGCAGGGCGTCGTGCATTTCGTCGGCATCGCGTACGAGCGGCCACGCTTCGTCGCGCACCGCATCGATGGCATCGGCGTCGAGCGCGCCGAGATCGTCGGCCGATTCGGGATCGCTCCAGCGGCGCGACTGCACGGCCTGCGTGCGGCGCTCCTCGAGCGGCGCGTCGTCGAGGAACGCATAGGGCTTCGCGTTCAGGATCTCGGCCGCGAGCGGCGACGGCGCGGGCAGGTCGCGCGCGATCAGTTCGATCGCGCCGCTTTCGATCCGGCGCAGCAGCGCGAGCCAGCCGTCGGTATCCATCGCGTCGTGCAGGCAATCGTCGAGCGTCTGGTCGACGAGCGGATGGTGCGGAATCTCGCGTTCGCCGACGACGTTCTCGACGCACGCGACCTGGTCGGGGAACACGGTCGCGAGCAGGTCGTCGCTCTTCATCCGCTGCAGTTGCGGCGCGGTGCGCCGGCCGCCGGTGAAGCGCGGCAGCGCGAGCGAGGTCGTCGCGTTCCAGCGCCAGCGCACGCCGAACATCGGCGCGTCGAGCAGCGCCTGCACCAGCACGTGCTCGGCGCTCGCCGAGCGCAGGTAGCGCCACACTTCGTCGAGCGCGAAGCTGTGCGCGAGCGACAGCGAAAGAATGATCGCGTCGTCGGTCGCGGCGGCCTGCAGCTCGAAGTTGAACGTGCGGCAGAAGCGCTTGCGCAGCGCGAGCCCCCACGCGCGGTTGATGCGGCTGCCGAACGGCGAATGGATCACCAGCTGCGTGCCGCCCGATTCGTCGAAGAAGCGCTCCATCACGAGCGTGTCCTGCGTCGGCAGGGCGCCGAGTGCTGCGCGCGTGCGCGCGAGGTAGTCGGCGATCTGGCGGGCCGCATCGGGCGACAGGCGGAGATCGTCGACGAGCCAGCGCAGCGCCGGCGCAAGGCGGCTTGCGGGCGGGGCGATCGCGGTGCCGGCGGGATCGCGTCGCGAGTCGGCCAACGCGTCGGCTTCGGCGGCCGCCTTGCCGGTTTTGCCGCGCGTGCCCGTCTTGCCCGCTGCGTCGTCGTTCGCGCGTTTGCGTGCTCCGGCCTCGGAGTGCCGATCGCCTTCGGCGAACAGCCCATCGAGCCGCGCCCGCAGCCGGCCGACCGCCGCCGACAGCTCGTCGCTGCGCCCAAGCCCCTCGCCGAGCCAGAACGGAATGCCCGGCGCTTGACCTTGCGCGTCCTCGACGCGAACACGGCCGGTTTCCACGCGAATGATCCGGTAAGACTGATTGCCGAGCTGGAACACGTCGCCCGCGAGGCTCTCGACCGCGAAATCCTCGTTGACGGTGCCGACCTGGATACCCTGCGGTTCGAGCAGCACCGCGTAGTCGGCCATGTCGGGAATCGTGCCGCCCGACGTCGTCGCGGTCATCATCGCGTTGCGGCGCCCGCGCACCGTGCCGCCGACCACGTCGCGATGCAGGTACGCACCGCGCACGCCGCGGCGGCTCGTGAAGCCTTCGGCGAGCATCTTCATCACGTCGTCGAAGCGTTCGCGCGACAGGCGTGCGTAGGGCGCCGCGCGCGTGAAGCTCGCGTACAGCGCGTCCTCCTGCCATTCCGCACAGGCGACTTCGGCGACGATCTGCTGCGCGAGCACGTCGAGCGGTGCCTCGGGAATCCGCAACGCGTCGAGCTCGCCGCGTTGCACGCAATCGAGCAGCGCCGCGCATTCGACCAGCTCGTCGCGCGACAGCGGGAACAGGCGGCCCTTCGGCACGCCGCCGACATGGTGCCCCGAGCGGCCGACGCGCTGCAGGAACGGTGCGATCCCGCGCGGCGAACCGACCTGGCACACGAGATCGACGTCGCCGATGTCGATGCCGAGTTCGAGCGACGCGGTCGCGACGAGCAGCTTCAGCTCGCCGCGCTTGAGCCGCTGTTCGGCGTCGAAGCGATGCTCCTTCGCGAGACTGCCGTGGTGGGCGGCGATCGCGTCCTTGCCGAGACGGTCGGCGAGATGGCGCGCCATGCGTTCCGCGGTGCGCCGCGTGTTCACGAACACGAGCGTCGTGCGATGCGCGGCGGCAAGCGCGGCGATCCGGTCGTACACCTGTTCCCACACGTCGGTCGCCATCACCGGCTCGAGCGGCACGTTCGGCAGTTCGAGCGCGAGGTCGCGTTCGCGCGTGTGACCGGTGTCGACGATCGTGCATTCGCGCGGCGCATCGGCCGGGCCGCCGACCAGGAAGCGCGCGACCGCGTCGATCGGTTTCTGCGTGGCCGACAACCCGATGCGCGGCAACGCGCGGCCCGTCAACGCGTCGAGGCGTTCGAGCGACAACGCGAGGTGGCTGCCGCGCTTGGACGACGCAAGCGCGTGGATCTCGTCGACGATCACCGAACGCACGTTCGACAGCATCTGCCGCCCCGACGTGGACGACAGCAGCACGTACAGCGACTCGGGCGTCGTCACGAGGATGTGCGGCGCGCGCTTGCGCAGCGCCGCGCGTTCGGCCTGCGTGGTGTCGCCGGTGCGCACGGCGGTGCGGATCGCCGGCACCGGCAGGCCGAGCTGCGCGAGCGAGTCGGCGATGCCGGCGAGCGGCGCGTCGAGGTTCACGTGGATGTCGTTCGACAGCGCCTTCAGCGGCGACACATAGACGACGAGCGTCGCGTCGGGCAGCGCGCCGTCGTGCGCGAGCGCATCGCGCACGAGGTCGTCGAGCGCGCACAGGAACGCGGTGAGCGTTTTGCCGGAGCCGGTCGGTGCGGCGACGAGCGTCGACCGGCCGGCCTTGATGTGCGGCCATGCGAGTGCCTGCGCGCCGGTCGGCGCGGCAAACGTGCGGCGGAACCACGCGGCGACGGCCGGGTGGAACACGTCGAGCGCGTGGGCGGGGCGGGTGGCTGTGACGTCCATCGGAGCGTTGAAATGGGGTGCGAGCGCGCGGGCGGCCGCGCGCGAATCGTCAGTGTGCCAGACGTCGCGTGCGCGTGCCGGGCACCGCGCGCGCGGGGGACCGCGCGCCGGAGATTCAGATGAGGCGCGGCGCCGGCATTTCAACGGGCGTGCGTGAGGACCGGCACGCGTGCGTTCGCGGGTGCCGGATCGGGAGAGGGAAGGAGTCGGGTTCGACGTGGGCGGGGCGGGTGCGGCGCCCGGCCGCGACGACATGCAACGACAAGCAAAGATACGCGCCTGCGCGCCACGACGTGTCACTACACGCGATGCAGCCAGCCGAGCCAGTGTTCGAGGAACGGCGCGCGCGTCCACAGCGATTGCGCGAGCCACAGCGTGCCGCCCCAGGCGGCGGCCACGACGATCAGGTCGCAATGTCCGCTGTTCCACAGGTTCAGCGAATGGCGCCGCCAGATCCACGGCACGCCGAGCGGATTCGGCCAGTCGGCGAGCAGGTGCATCACGCCGCCGCACGCGAAGCCGAACAGCGGCGCGGCCCACAGCGGATGCGGATGATGCGTGAGCCCGTGCCAGCCCAGCGCAAGCAGCGCGATCCAGCCGATGCCCCAGTGCGTGATGGTGCGGTGCGTGATCCACAAGCGGCGCTTGCGGGTCCACCACGCGACTTCGAGCCAGTCGGGCGCGGTGCCGCCCGCGACGCCGGCCGCGAACGCGGCGAGCAGGCCCGCGTGCCAGGGGCCGGTCGCGCCGGTTTGCGCGACGAGGACGGCGGCGGCGACGCCGGCCGCGAAGCCGGACGCGTGATGCGCATTGTGTGATGCCATAGGAAACGAGACGAAGAAGCGTGAAGCGGCCGCGGACGAGCGCGAACGATCGGGCGCGAAAGCGGGGCGCTATCTTCTCAGATCGGCCTGCGCAGCGGGCGGTTCGATCGCATTTTTTTACATGTGCCGGAGCCGCGCAAGCGGCGCGTGCAGTGAATCTCCGATTGCGCGGTGCGCTGCGAATCCGCCGCATGCCATTTCGACTGATCCGTCGGCCCATTTTTTGCTCCGCCGTGTGACCGACCGCACACGATCCACGGCAATTCGTAGTGTGCGGCGAGTTTTCCGGCCGCATTCCCCGATTCACTACGAAACCGGCATAGGGCCGACCGTGCGTCAGCGGCTATAAGCGGATCAGGGGCTATTTCCAGCCCGCCGGAGACCTACATGGGGGACATGCAATGACTATGCTGAATCGCTTCAAATCATCCGCCGTCATGCTCGCGACGGTGGCCGGCATCGGCTTCCTGCCGAACTCGCCGGCCTATGCGAAAGGGCCGCAGCCGGCGGTCCTGACGAGCTCGGCGGTCGCGGTGGCCGACAAGTACAGCGCGGATGCCGCCGAGCGGATCTTCAAGGAGGGCGGCAACGCGATCGACGCGGCTGTCGCGATCGCGTTCACGCTCGCCGTCACGTACCCGGAAGCCGGCAACATCGGCGGCGGTGGCTTCATGACGATCTACAAGGACGGCAAGCCGTATTTCATCGACTATCGCGAGCGCGCGCCGCTCGCCGCGACGAAGGACATGTATCTCGACAAGGACGGCAACGTCGTCAAGGGCATGAGCCTGTACGGCCCGCGCGCGGCCGGCGTGCCGGGTACGGTCGCCGGCATGTGGGAAGCGCAGAAGCGTTTCGGCAAGCTGAAGTGGAAGCAGGTGCTCGCGCCGGCGATCCACTATGCACGCGACGGCTTCGTCGTCGACGAGCAGCTGGCGCAGCGCGGCGTCGACGCGTCGAAGGAATTCGGCGGCAAGACCAATTTCGACAAGTACTTCGCGTCGATGAAGGCCGGCGCGAACTTCAAGCAGCCCGATCTCGCCGACGTGCTCACGCGCATCGCGAACGACGGCGCGAACGGCTTCTACAAGGGCAAGACGGCGCAGCTGATCGCCGCGTCGATGAAGACCGGCGACGGCAACGGGCTGATCACCACCGAGGATCTCGCGCAATACCGCGCGGTGTGGCGCCAGCCGGTGCAGGCGAAGTGGAACGGTTACGACGTGATCACCGCGCCGCCGCCGAGCTCGGGCGGCATCGGCCTCGTGCAGCTGCTGAAGATGAAGGCCGATCTCAAGCAGGACTTCGACGGCGTGAAGCTCAACTCGCCGCAATACATCCACCTCGTCGCCGAAATCGAGAAACGCGTATTCGCGGATCGCGCGCAGTATCTCGGCGACCCCGACTTTTACAAGGTGCCGGTCGCGCAGCTGACCGATGACGCGTACATCGCGAGGCGCGCAGCCGAAGTGAGCCCGACGCAGATCGCCGACACCAAGAGCGTGCAGCCGGGCCTCGGCACGTCGATGCCGGAGAAGGCGGAGACGACCCACTTCTCGGTCGTCGACAAGTGGGGCAACGCGGTGTCGAACACGTACACGATCAACGGCTATTTCGGCTCGGGGGTGATCGCCGACGGCACCGGGATCGTGCTGAACGACGAGATGGACGACTTCTCCGCGAAGCCGGGCGTCGCGAACATGTTCGGCGTGGTCGGCAGCGACGCGAACGCGATCGAGCCGAAGAAGCGTCCGCTGTCGTCGATGTCGCCGACGATCATGACGAAGGACGGCAAGGTGTCGCTCGTGATCGGCACGCCGGGCGGCTCGCGGATCTTCACGTCGATCTTCCAGGTGATCAACAACATCTACGACTTCAGGATGCCGTTGAAGGAGGCTGTCGGCGCGATGCGTTTCCACCATCAGCTGCTGCCGCCGAACACGATTTTCTGGGAACCGTACCACCCGATCGAAGGCGAACTCGCGAAGCAGATCGAGGCACGCGGCTACACGCTGACGGGGCAGGACTTCAGCGGCGACATCCAGGTGATCAAGATCGACGGCAGGACGCCGGAGGCGATGGCCGATCCGCGTGGGCGCGGGGTCACGCGGATCATTCGGTGACGTCGAGTAGCGGGTGAGTGAACGCGTGCGCGAAAGCGGTCGCGCACGCGGTTGCGCGGCCGGCATGCAGTCCGGTGCCGGCCGGGCAGCCGCGTCGGATGGCTCGGACGCGCGGTGCAACGCGCTCAGGCGGTGGCGCGGATGAATCCGGCGATCCGGTCGGTCACCGCGTCGGGCGCATCCTCGAAGCAATAGTGCCCGACGCCGGCCAGCCGCTCGACGGGCGCCGACGGAAACAGCGCAGTGAACAGCGGCAGGAAGTGCTCGGCGCCGAGGGTGCGATCGGCGTCTCCCCAGATCGCGAGCGCGGGCTTGTCGCGTATCGCGCGTACCGCTGCCGCATCGGGCTCCTCGAATCGACGCGTGCCGTCGGCAAATCCGCGCGCCCATCCGATTGCGCCCAGACAATCGGCCGGCCGCGCGAACGGCGCGCCGTACGCGGCAATCCATGTCTCGGTGACGATCGCGTGATTCTCGAAACCGTTGAGCTTCAGCGTACTCAAGATGTTGAAGCCTAGCTGCCCGAGCACCGTTTCGAGCGTGTCGTCTGCCGCCGCGCGCACGATCCACTGGAACCACGGTGCGTCGCGACCGTTCGCGGTCAGGCGCTCGACGAGGTCGGGCTGACCGAACGGCGTCGGCCCGTTCGCCGACACGATGCGCCGGATCCGGTCCGGATGTCGGGCCGCGAGCCCCATGCCGACCGGGCCGCCGAAGTCGTGCATCACGAGCGTCACGCGCTCGAGGTCGAGCGCGTGAACGAAGCGCTCCAGGTTGTCGATATGGTCCTGCAACCCGTAGCTGCGATCCTGCGGCGTCGCGCTTTTGCCGAATCCCATGTGGTCGGGCACGACGATGCGGTGTGTCGGGCTCAGTGCCGCGATCAGGTGGCGGAACAGGTAACCCCAGGTGGGCTCGCCATGCAGGCACAGGACCGTTTCGCCGTCGCGCGGGCCTTCATCCACGTAGTGCATCCGGAAACCGGGTGCGTCGCTGAAGTGCGGAGCGAATGGAAAGGTGCCGTCGAACGTGGCATCGGATGAAATCATCGGGCGCTCCTTCGTATGGTCGTGAATGGTGGTTTCATGTTGAAACCATTTCGGAGCGTAGGCGACGAGGTTTCAAGTTGCAACTGAATGAGTGATCAGGATACGCTCGAACGCCTCGGCGACGGGATGACTTCAGATAAGAAAAATTGGAAATTCGGCAGTTTTTAGCCTCGAGGTGCGTGAGCCGACAAACCAATTCCGATGACGAACCCGGTTTCGCTCGCGCTCCTCGAACAGTGGATGCAGGGCGATTGATTCTCAGTATTGTTGGTTTTATAGTGAAACCTTATTTGTCAACCGAGCCCTCCGCGGTTCAACCTGCATCGATGACCAGACGAACCACCCACGAAGATTCCCCTTGCGGCGTTGCCCGCCCGCTGGATGCGATTGGCGACTGGTGGTCGCTGCTGATCGTCCGCGATGCGTTCGACGGGCTGCGCCGTTTCGGCGAATTCCAGAAAAATCTCGGCCTGGCGAAGAACATCCTGGCCGCGCGTTTGCGCAACCTCGTCGCGCACGGAATCATGGACATGGTGCCGGCCGCGGACGGCGGCGCGCATCACGAGTACGTACTGACCGAAAAGGGGCGAGGCCTGTTTCCGCTGCTCGTCGCGCTGCGGCAGTGGGGCGAGGATTTCTTCTTCGAACCGGACGAGGCGCACGTGCTTCTCGTCGACCGCAAGACCGGCTTGCCCGTCAGGAAACTGGAGCTTCGCGCGCAGGACGGCCGCGTGCTCGGGCCCGAGGACACGGTCGTGCTGCCGCCGCCCGGTTGATGCATCGCCAGCGGGCGGGCGTCACCGCCCCAGTGGCGTATGTGCGCGCCCGTTCTGCTCGGGAGCGGTTAGACCGCGTTCGAGTACGATCTCGGCGAGCGCGCGGCCCGGATTCCGCTTCAGAGGGGCGGATCGACCCCTTTTTCATCAAATTGACGCGAGACGCTGGGATAATGGTGGTGTTTAGCTGCGTCAATTGAAGGAAGGAGGCCCCATGGGCGATAACGATACCCGCACCGAGACCGACGACTTCACCGATACGGCATCGCTCGAATCGCGCCAGCGCCGTTTTGAGGAAGACCTCGTCGACGCGTACGACGAAGAGCTCGAAATGGAGCTCGACGACCGCCGCTTCGACAACGACGAGGATCTGCTGTTCTCGCCGGAGCGCCGCGAAGCGCGCAAGCAGTATTTCCGCGAGCTGTTCCGGCTGCAGGGCGAACTCGTGAAGCTGCAGGACTGGGTCGTGAGCACGGGGCACCGGCTCGTCGTGATTTTCGAGGGGCGCGACGCGGCAGGCAAGGGCGGTGCGATCAAGCGCATCACGCAGCGCCTGAACCCGCGCGTGTGCCGCGTGGCGGCGCTGCCGGCACCGAACAATCGCGAACGCACGCAATGGTATTTCCAGCGCTATGTCGCGCATCTGCCGGCCGGCGGCGAGATCGTGCTGTTCGATCGCAGCTGGTACAACCGCGCAGGCGTCGAGCGCGTGATGAATTTCTGCACCGACGACGAATACGAGGAGTTTTTCCGCTCGGTGCCCGAGTTCGAGAAAATGCTCGTGCGCAGCGGGATCCAGATCGTCAAGTACTGGTTCTCGATCACCGACCACGAGCAGGAGCTGCGCTTCCAGAGCCGGATCGAGGATCCGTTGAAGCAGTGGAAGCTGAGCCCGATGGATCTCGAGAGCCGCCGCCGCTGGGAAGCGTATACGGCCGCGAAGGAAGAGATGATGCTGCGCACGCACATCCCCGAGGCGCCGTGGTGGGTCGTGCAGGCGGTCGACAAGAAGCGCGCGCGCCTGAACTGCATCCATCACCTGCTGACCCAGGTGCCGTATCACGAGGTGCCGCGGCCGACGATCGACCTGCCGCAGCGCGAGCATCACGAGGACTACATTCGCCGTCCGACGCCGGACAGCATGATCGTCCCGGACGTTTATTGAGCGGTTCGGGTCGACTGCATCGACCACGGAGGCGCGCCGTGCAATGCGGCGCGCGTTACTCCCGGATCAGGAACGCGGCGCGGTCGCGCCCGGCGATCCAGGCGGGCGCACGGCCGCGGCCGCTCCAGGTGGCGCCCGTCGCCGGATCGCGATATTTCGTGCCCATCGTGAACAGCTTTGCGCGATCGCTGTAACCCTGCCCGAAGATTTCCCGCGCGGTCAGCGCATGGTCCGTCACGAGCTGGCGTACCTGCACCAGTGCCGCTTGGCGTTCATGGCGGCGCGCCGCCCGGATGCGTCGATCGAGTTCCGCGAGCTGGGCTTGCAGTTTTTGCAGTTGCATGCGTCCGATATCCCCGTAGCTGAATTCTGATTGTTGGCGATCGTTGGCGACGCGCGGTGTGCCGCATGTCTGCACGCCCGGCCAGGCGTTTGCAGGACGCGTCGCGAGGAACACGGGGGAGATTAAGTTTCGGCGCGCGGGTTTTCTATCGGACGCATCTGAATTTTCACGGGAATCTGTGTGAAACCCGTGGCGACGAGGCCGGGCGGGTTGCCCGATCCTCACAGGCCGGGGAAGCCCGAGCGCCCCTGCGTCAGGTCGAACAGTTCGGTCTTCGCCGCCGCCTCGGCCGTTTCCGGCAGCTTGATCACGAGCTTCACCGTCATCCCGTACGCGCTGTCCACCAGCGCGTAACCCGCCTGCTCGATCCAGCGGCGCACGCGCGCCTCGTCCGGGTAGCCGATTTCGATCGCGAACCGCGTGTGGCGAATGCGTTCGACGCGCTCGGCATCGAGCAGCGCCGACGCGATCGCGTCCGTATAGGCGCGCACCAGGCCGCCCGCGCCGAGCTTCACGCCGCCGTAGTAGCGGACCACCGCGCCGAGCACGCCGTCGAGATCGTGATGACGCAGCACTTCGAGGATCGGTCGGCCGGCAGTGCCCGACGGTTCGCCGTCGTCGGACATGCCGGACTGGCCGCCGGCGAGCAGGGCCCAGCACACGTGGGTGGCCGTCGGGTGTTCGTCGCGCAGGCGCTGCAGCGCCTGCATCGCGGCATCGCGGTCCTCGACGGGGATCGCGAACGCGATGAAGCGGCTCTTGCGGATCTCGAGTTCCCGGGTGTAGAGGGTGGCAAGCGAGTAAGTCATGTTCCGGGAAACGGTGAATGTATAAGAATCAAGGAGATAGGGGCTCCTGTGCGGCGCGCTTCCGATGGCAGGCGATGCATGCCGCAGTCAGGCCCGGCAGGGCGCCTGAACGGGATGAGCAACGGGTCACGACGGAATTTTACCGTGGCGCGTGTCGAGAGATTCGGCGCGGTTGCCGCGCCGGCCGCTCCGGAGCGTGAAAACGCGTGCGACGAACGCGACCGCCGGGTGACGATCGATCAATGGAGCGCTTCGCCCCGGGTTCAAACATCGGACGTGAAGCGCGGTCTGGACTTTCCGGAGGACGAAAGCGGAAAATCCGGAAGAAGGGGTTCCGTGCCTGGCAAGGGGGGACCTCGCGTGCGCCGGTTGGCTCGACGTGAGCGCGAAGCATCGTGCGCGGCGGAGGGTGTCGCGATCGCATGCGCAATCGATTCTCGTCGGCCACGGATGGCGGCTCGAATCGCGGCTCGAATCGCGGCGCATCTGCCGATGCACCGAACGAGTGTAGGCGAACCGCGATGCGTTGCGTAGCCGGGAGATGCAGAACATTGTGTTCTCGCAGGCCGAACGTCGAAGCGTCATTCCGTGCGCTAGACTCGTGCCGTCGATGCGTGCCGCCTGTCGCGCGATCGGGCATGACGGCGGCGTGCGTGTGCGTACCTGCATTGCGCGGGATGATTGGAAGGTCCGGTCGTTGTGATTCGGATTGCGAAGCAATGAAGAAGGCGGTTCATGTTCGGAAAGCGTTTGTATGCCCCGGCCCTGTTGATGGTTGCGCATGTGCCGATCGCATGCGCGCAGAGCAGCGTCACGTTGTTCGGCGCGCTTGACGTGGGACTGAGTTACGTCAGTAACGAAGGTGGCCACGGCAACGCGAAATTCGACGACGGGATTTTTACGCCGAGCCTGCTCGGCTTGCGCGGAAGCGAAGATGTCGGCGGCGGCTCAAAGGTCATTTTCCAGCTGGTCAGCCAGATTTCACCGGGTACCGGCGCGCTGATCGGCAATGGCCTGTTCGCGCGTACCGCTTACGTCGGTGTGCAGAACGACCGGCTGGGCACGCTGACGTTCGGCAACCAGTATGAATTCATGGCCGATACGCTGTTCTTCAGCGGCACCGACGCGGCGGCCGATGTCGCCGGACTGTACAACCTGCGCAACGGACCCTTTCGCAAGCTCGCGCTGCCCGGCAACCCGACCGGCGCGTTCGACTGGGACCGGATGGCGGGCAGTCAGCGTGTGGCGAACGCCGTCAAGTTCGTGAGCCCTGTCATCCATGGGCTGAAGGCGGGCGCGCTTTATGCGTTCGGCGGCGTGCCGGGCTCGATCGGCGCGGGCAATACGGTGAGCGCCAGTCTCGACTACGAGGCCGGACTGTTCGGCGCCGCCGCCGCGTACACCAACGAGAAATATGGCGCACAGCCGGGCTCCGTCGCGACGAGTGTGCGTAACTGGGGCGCAGGGGCGCACTACCGGATCGGACGGGCGAACCTGAGCGCGCTGGTGACGACCGTTCACAACGCTGCGTCCGGTGGCTCGGTGTGGATGGCCGAGTCGGGCGGTACCTGGCAACTCTCCGGTCCGGTCAGGATCGGCGCGGATTACATGTACATGAAGGGCAATGCGGCGCTCGACAACGACCACGCTCACCAGGTCACGGCGACGGTGCAGTACACGCTGTCGAAGCGAACGATGGTGTACGCGACCGGTGTGTGGCAGCGGGCAAGCAGCGGTGCCCGGGCGCAAATCAACGGTGTGATGGATCCGGATGGCGCGTCGTCCGGCGCGAACCAGGCCATTGCCCGCATCGGCCTTCATACGCTTTTCTAGCGGTGTGCACATCGCGCAGCCGGTATCGGCGGCGGTGCTCATGCAGCGCGAACGCTGCAGGGCGCGGCACCGGTATCGGCAGGAACGGGCCGGATCGGCCAACCGGAGGCTTGCTGTCTGATGCAGATACTTCCTGACCTCGAGGCGTGGGCGATTTTCGCGCACGTGCTCGAAACGGGCTCTTTCGTCAGGGCCGCGGAGGCGCTCGACCTCTCGCAGCCGACCGTGTCGAAAGCCATTTCCCGACTCGAGCGCCGGCTCGGCACGGCGCTCTTTTATCGAAACTCGCGTCAGGTTTCGCTGACGGCCGCCGGCGAAATCGCCAAATCGCGAGCGATTCGCATTCTCAGCGAAGCCGCGGCGGCGGAGAACGAGGCGTCGTCGCACGCGACGGAACTGCGCGGTCTGGTGCGCGTTGCCGTGCCGATGTCGTTCGCGAGCCGCCACGTCGCGCCGCTGATCCCTGCCTTTCTCGAACGCTATCCGCAGGTGGAGATCGACCTTTGCGTCACCGACCGCATCGTCGATGTGGTCGGCGGCGGGTTCGACGTGGCGGTGCTCATCGCGGAACTCGCCGACTCGTCGCTGCGGGCGCGCCGGCTCTGTGCGGTGAATCATCCACTGGTGGCTTCGCCGGCCTATCTGAAACGTTGGGGGCGACCGACGCATCCTCGCGACCTGGCCCGGCATGCGTGTCTCGTCTACACGGGGTTGGCGACGCCCGAGTTATGGCAATTCCGTCATGCGTGCGGAGACGCGTTCGCGGTCACGGTGCGCGGCATCATCCGCAGCAACAGCGCCGACGTGATCGTTCCAGCGCTGCTGGCTGGCCGGGGCGTCGCGTTGCAACCCGAGTTCGTCGTCAGGGACGCGTTGATGCGAGGCGAACTGGTGGACGTATTGCCCGAGTGGCGGATCGATCCGGTGGGCGTGAATCTCGTGACGCCGCCGAGCAGCTTGCGGCCGTTGCGCGTGACCGCGTTCCTGGACTATCTGGCGGAGCGCCTCGCTGCCGCGCCATGGGCGGTAGCCGGCGCGTGACGGGTCGTCGGTGCGGAACGTTGCAAAAACGGATTCGATGGGTTGCCGGACACCGCGTCGCTCCCCGCTGAATCCGGGGCGACGACGCGGCGCGCGGCGAGATGTCCGGCGTCGCGCGCACGCGCATGAAACGGTGGTCAGCGCGGGAAGGGAGGGTCAGGCGAGGCGAGACAGTTTGAAGACTTCCGAGCGCTCGACATTCTTCACGCCGTTGGCGTGGAAATTCAGGATGTGTGCGCCTTGCGTGTGATGCTTTTCGCGCAGGGCGGGATCTGCCCAATGTTCGACAAAAACGAACCGGCGCGGATCTTCGCTGTCGACATGCACCTCGTAGCGCAGATTGCCTTCTTCATTCTGCGACGGACCGGCAAGGGCGATCAGGTCTTCGCGCAATTGCGCCTCCTGCCCCGCCTTGGCGTACAGCACGGCGACGATATGAAGGTCGTTCATGGTCTGCTCCGGTAATGGGTCTGACGATCGGATCCGATCGAACGAATTATAGTGAGCCGGCCCGGCGCGATGCGCGAACATTGCGTTCCAAATCAGGAAACACCGGCGATCGGCGGCGAGCGCGCGGCGCCGTTCAGGTCTTTGTCAATTCACGCGAATTGCGTACGTTGCGAAACACGAGTTGCGTCATGGGTTGCAGCGGCGCGAGCGCGGCCTCGCGTGCTTTCTCGATCAGGCCGTGATGAGGCGACTTGCCGCAGACAGGATCGGTGAGGCTTGCATCGCCCGTCATCAGATACGCCTGGCATCGGCACCCGCCGAAGTCCTTCTTCTTCTCGTCGCACGACCTGCAGGGTTCGGGCATCCAGTCGTCGCCGCGGAAGCGGTTGAAGCCGAACGATTCGTACCAGATGTGTCGCAGGTCGTGATCGCGCACGTTCGGAAAGGCGATCGGCAGTTGCCGCGCGCCGTGGCACGGCAGTGCGGTGCCGTCCGGCGTGACGATCAGGAACAGGCTGCCCCAGCCGCTCATGCAGGGCTTCGGCCGCTCCTCGTAGTAGTCGGGCGTGACGAAGATCAGCCTGCATGGGTTGTTCGCAGCGGCGAGCTTCGCCCGATACGCGTTCGTGATGCGCTCCGCGCGCTCGAGCTGCGCGCGGGTGGGGAGCAGCGCCTGACGGTTCAGGTAGGCCCATCCGTAATACTGGCACGTCGCGAGCTCGACGTAGTCCGCGTCGAGCGCGATGCACAGCTCGATGATGCGGTCGATGTCGTCGATGTTGTGCCGGTGCGTGACGAAGTTCAGCACCATCGGATAGCCGTGCGCCTTGACCGCGCGGGCCATCGCGAGCTTGTGGGCGAATGCCTTTTCCGATCCGGCCAGCATGTCGTTGACCGTCGCGTCGCTCGCCTGGAAGCTGATCTGGATGTGATCGAGGCCGGCGCGGCGAAACGCCTCGATCTTCTGCTCGGTCAGGCCGATACCCGACGTGATCAGGTTCGTGTAGTAACCGAGGCGGCGCGCCTCGCCGATCAGTGCGGCAAGATCCGGACGGACGAGCGGTTCGCCGCCCGAGAAGCCGATCTGCACGGCGCCCATCTCGCGCGCTTCGGCCATGACCCTGAACCATTGTGCCGTGTCGAGCTCCGCGCCCTGGCTCGAGAAATCGAGCGGATTCGAGCAGTATGGGCACTGCAGCGGGCACCGGTACGTCAGTTCGGCCAGCAGCCACAGCGGCAATCCGGTTGCCGGCCGCGCGGCGTCGGGCGTCACCGGTTCACGCGAGTTCGATCCAGTGTTGGGCACGGGCGGTCTCCATGAAGTCCTCGACGTCGGTACCGAGTTCGGGCACGTCGGGGAATTGCCGTTCGAGATGCGCAACGATGTCCGCGACGGTGCGCGTGCCATCGATCAGCCCGCCGATCGCACTCGCGCTTTCGTTGAATCTGACCATGCCTTCGGGGTACAGCAGCACGTGCGCATGCTGGGCCGGCTCGAACTGGAAGCGAAAACCCGGCCGCCAGCGCGGCACGCGATTCCTGTCGAAATTCATGGTGCGATTCCCTTGTGCCAGACCGGCTGGTCGGTGACGGTGTGATAAGGCGGCCGATGCAGTTCGTAGGCCATCGACATCGCGTCGAGCATCGTCCACAGCACGTCGAGCTTGAACTGCAGGATGTCCAGCATCCGCTGCTGGCTCTCGTAGGTCGTGTAATGCCGCAGCGTGATGTCGAGCCCGTGCTCGACGTCGCGGCGCGCCTGACCGAGGCGCGTGCGGAAATACGCGTAGCCGTCCGGATCGATCCACGGGTAGTGGCGCGGCCAGGTGTCGAGGCGCGACTGGTGAATCTGCGGCGCAAACAGCTCCGTGAGCGAGCTGCTCGCAGCTTCCTGCCAGTTCGCGCGGCGCGCGAAATTCACGTAGGCGTCCACGGCGAAACGCACGCCGGGCAGCACGCGTTCCTGCGAGCGCAACTGCGCGCGGTCCAGCCCGACCGCTTCACCGAGCCTCAGCCACGCCTCGATACCGCCTTCGTCGCCGGCGGTTCCGTCATGATCGATCAGGCGCTGGACCCACTGGCGGCGAACCTCGCGGTCCGGGCAATTCGCGAGTATCGCCGCGTCCTTCAGCGGAATGCTGACCTGATAGTAGAAGCGGTTCGCGACCCAGCCCTGGATCTGCTCCCGGGTCGCGCGGCCTTCGAACATCGCGACGTGGTACGGGTGGTGGATGTGATAGAAGGCGCCCTTGGCACGCAGCGCCTGTTCGAACTGGGCGGGAGTGAGAGCGGGTTGGCTCATCGACGGTTCCATGACGTTGGGGACAGTGGAAGGGCGTGCGTCGTACCGCAATCGACGTCGTATGCATCACGATGCGCGTCGCGGCAGCGGGACCATGCGTTTTTTATAGCACGATGTCCATCCCGTCAAAGGCGACCTCGATCCCGCGCTGCCGCAATTCCGCGCGTTCGGGAGAACCTTCGTCGAGGATCGGATTGGTGTTGTTGACGTGAATCAATACCTTGCGCGGGCCCGACACCCGGGCCAGCACGTCGAGCATGCCGCCCGGACCGTTCAGTGCGAGATGACCCATTTCGCGGCCGGTGCGTACACCGACGCCGCGTCGCAGCATCTCGTCGTCGTCCCACAGCGTGCCGTCCACGAGCACGCAGTCCGCGTCGTTCATCCGTTGCAGCAGCGCGTCGTCCACCGTGCCGAGCCCGGGTGCATGGAACAGCGTGCCGCCGGTGCGGCGATCCTCGACGAGCAGGCCGATGTTGTCGCCGGGATGCGGATCGAAGCGATGCGGCGAGTAGGGTGGCGCCGCACTGCTCAGCGGCAGCGGCGTGAAGCGCAGGTTCGGGCAGGCCGGCACGGTGAAGCTGTCGCCGAGCACGATGCGGTTCCAGACCAGCCCGCCGTTCCAGTGCGCGAGCATGTTGAACAGCGGAAAGCCGCTGATGAGGTCATGGTGGACCATGTCGGTACACCACAGCTGCAGCGGACAGCCTTCGCGCAGGCTGAGCAGGCCGGCGGTATGGTCGATCTGGCTGTCCATCAGCACGACGGCGGCGATGCCGGTGTCGCGCAGCGCACGGCCCGGCTGCAACGGCGGGAAGGCTTGCAGTTGCGCGCGAATGTCGGGGGACGCGTTGCACAACACCCAGTTCGCGCCGTCGTCGGACAGCGCGATCGACGACTGGGTGCGGGCCTGCGCGTCGATCGTGCCCGCGCGAAAACCCGCGCAGTTCGCACAGTTGCAGTTCCATTGCGGAAAGCCGCCGCCCGCGGCGGATCCGAGGATGTGTATGAGCATGACGGTGCGACGAGGGGCCGGGGGGCGAAGCAAAGAAAAAGCCTCGGCAGGCCGAGGCTTTCCTTACCGGATGGCGTGCCCGAATCAGCGATTCGACACGTACATCGTGACTTCGAAACCGAGTCGCAGATCAGTGTAGGCAGGTTTGGTCCACATAGGAGAACTCCTTTGCAATGACGACTGACGACGAAGCGCGCCCGCGGACCTGCCGACATGTTCTACCCCAACCATCGGCGACGAGACCGTGCTGCGGCTTCACTACGCTATCACATTCGTGCGGTGGGCGGCCGGTACGAAGTCCGGTAAATCGCACGTTCACATCCTACCCGAACGGGTCGCACGAGCAAGTCAATCCGGGCATCGATGGCATTCCCGGTTTTCATTCATGTGCGCATCGCGCACGCATTGCCGACACCTGGTCGACAATGCGAACGAAACACCGCGATTGCGCATTGTTTGCCGGCCGGTGGCGCCTCTTTAATCGTACGAATCGACGCGTTGTGCGTGGGTGCCGGGCGGCGTTCCACCCGACACCGGCATCGTCAGGCCGGCTGCCTAGCTGCCCTGCAGCCGGATATCGCGCGACGACGCGCCGACATACACCGTCCCGCCCTGGACGACCTTCCAGCCGTTGCGCGACGTATCCCACACGCTCTGCATCCGCGGCGACACGATCACGCGGACATGCCGTGCCTCGCCCGGGTTCAGCCGGATCTTTTCCCAGCCGACCAGCCGCTTCGGCGGCTCGTCCTTGTACGGCACGCCGAGATAGACCTGCGGCGTTTCCGCGCCGGCGACGCGGCCGTCGTTGCGCACGGTAAACGCGACGCTCAGCGAGCCGTCCCGTTGCCGCGACACCGACAACCCGGAATACGCGAAGTGCGTGTACGACAGCCCGTGGCCGAATTCGAACATCGGCTTGATGTTGCGCGCGTCGTACCAGCGGTAGCCCATGTTCAGCTTCTCCGCGTAGACGGGGTCGTTGTCGAATGCGCCGCCTTGCCCCCACGTCGGCGAATCCTGGTCGCGCGCCGGGAACGTGACGGGCAGCTTGCCGGACGGATTGACCGCGCCGAACAGCACGTTCGCGATGGCCTTGCCGCCGCCTTCGCCCGGATACCACGCCTCGACGATCGCCGACACGTTGTCCTTCCACGGCATCAGCACCGGATTACCGCTCTGGACGACGACGATCGTGTGCGGGTTCGCCCGCGCGACCGCTTCGACGAGCGCATCCTGATTCGACGGATTCGCGAGGCTCAGGCTTTGCAGATCGCCGAAATCCTCGCCGGCCGGCTGCGCGACCACGACGATCGCGACGTCCGAGCGGCCCGCGAGCGCCGCGGCCTGGTCGATTTCCTGCTGCGTGTACGCGCGGAACGGCGACTGCTGGTCGCTGTTGCCCGCGAACGTGACCTGTGCCGCCGGCGCGAGCGCGCGGATCGCCGCGACGATCGGCACGTCGACCTTGAGCCACGGATTGCGCCACCAGCTGCAGCCGGTCGACGCCCCGAACGTCAGGCCGGCGCAGCCCGCGAACGAACCGGTGACCGGATCGCGCGTGTTGCCCGAGCCGCCGCCGGAAAGCACGGCCGCGTCGGCGTGGCCGCCGATCACCGCGATGCGCGACAAGGCCGCGGCTGCCAACGGCAACTGGTTGCCGTCGTTCTTCAGCAGTACGATCGACTGCTCGGCGACGCTCTGCGCGAACCGGTTCGCGGCCGCGAAATCGATCGTGCCGCCGCCCTTGGCCGGATCGTCCATCACGCCGACGCGGATCATCACCGCGAGCTTGCGGCGCACCATGTCGTCGAGGCGCGCGGTCGATACCGAGCCGTTCGCGATCGCCTGCTTGACGGCCGCCGGCGTCAGGTAGACCGACGGGCCGACGTCTTCTTCCTCGTCGAGCCCGGCGTTGATCGCGGCGGCCGTGCTGTGCGTGGCACCCCAGTCGGATTGCACCTGGCCCTGGAAGCCCCATTCGTTCTTCAGCACGTCGTTCAGCAGATGCGTGTTCTCGCACGCGTACGCGCCGTTCAGGCGGTTGTAGCTGCACATCACGCTGCCTGGCTGCCCGCGCTTCGCGGCGATCTCGAACGGCAGCAGGTAGAGCTCGCGCAGCGTGCGTTCGTCGATCTGCGTGTTGCCGCCCATCCGGCCATGCTCCTGTTCGTTGCCGGCATAGTGCTTGATGGTCGCGATGACCTTCTGCCGCTGCGTGGCGAGCGTGCGCTCCGCGAGCAGGTCGCCTGCGAGCAGCGGATCCTCGCCGAGATACTCGAACAGCCGGCCGCCGCGCGGCTCGCGCGCGAGGTTGGTGCCGCCGCCGAGACCCATGCCGAACCCTTGCGCGCGCAACTGGATCGCGACCTGCTTGCCGTAGTCGTACGACAGGCGGCGATCCCAGCTCGCGGCGACGGCGATCGTGGCGGGGAAGGTCGTGCTCGCGAGCGACGTGCTGCCGGAGCCGGTCGCGGAGTCGACCATGTTGAGATCGGGAATGCCGAGCCGCGGCACGCCCTGGATGTAGCCGGCACCGCCGTTCGGCACCTTCGACATTTCGTATTGCGAATGGATGAACTGCAGTTTCTCGTCGAGCGTCATCTTGCGCACGAGGAGGTCGGCGCGCCGCTGCGCGGCGGACGACGCGAATGCGTCGGCGGCGTCGCCCTGCGAATTGAAATCGGCGTTGCCTGCGTAGGCGGTGGTGCAGAGGGTCGCTGCCAGCACGACGGCCGGCCAGTGTTTGTCCCGCATGTTGCTCTCCATGATCGTATTGCCGGTTGTTCGGATGATGTCTGGAGCTGCGCACGTCCGGTGGATTCGCACCGGACGCATTCGGGTGGCGATGCAGGGTGGTTGCGCGTCGGCATGCCAGGCCAGGCGGGGAATCGTTACGGCCGGTTGGGCCCGATCGAACAACGCGGACGGCGACGCGGACCGTCCGACACTGCTGAATCGGATGTAGCGATTCTCTGCAGTGGCCAATCGTACGAATGTAGTTTGACTACAGCATCGGTGTTTCTACTGATACGTATGATCTTTTTCCGATGCGGCTGTGCGGTGCGGGGAAAAGGCGGTAAGCGTTCCTGATTGTGCGTGTGCAGCAGGGTAAGAAGTACCCGCGGGCGGTCGTTTCGAGGGGAGGCGGATCGGTGCTGGCGACGGGGCGTGTGGGGGAGTCGTTGCGTGTGCATCGAATGGAACCCCGTCGAATTCCGGTCGCCTCGGGGAAAACCGGCAGCACGGACGCTGCGCCAGCTAACCGCGCCGAGCGACAGGACTGCCCGGCAGCGGAATCCCGGCACGATAGACGACGGTCGCGAGCGCCGCTGCGACCGCAGCCTCGGCCGTCAGCACGGCGGCGGCGGCGCCCAGTTCGGCGAAGTACTTCGCGAGCACCGGCACGAGCACGATATTCAGAATGCCCGATGACATCAGGACACGCGTGAATTCGGACTTCATTCCGAGCGGCAGCATCGTCTGCACACCGAAGAGGTCGGTCATCCCGGCCATGAATGGAATGAAGGCCATCCAGCGCAGCACCTGGACCGTCGGTTCGTACGAAGGGCCGTACAGGATGCGCACGGCGAGCGGCGCGCCGAAGAAGATCGCGAGCGAGATGCCGAGCACCATCGCGACCTGCACCACGAACAGCTTGCGCAGGAACGAGAACGCGTCGTTTCGCGCATGCCGCATCAGATAGCTGATGCGAGGATAGGTGGCGGCCTTCAGCGGCTGGAGCATGCTGAGCGCCGCGCGGATCAGCTTGTCGCCGGCGGCGAAGTAGCCGGCCGCGACGTTGCCCGACACGAAGCCGAGCAGCACGGTGTTGGTCGACGCATAGAACGCGATCGACGTCGATGCGAGGAACACCTGCCAGCCGCCTTTCAGCGATTCGGCGATGTCGGCGAAACCTACGCGAACGAAGTCGATTTCGCGCTGGGCATACAGATAGACGGCCAGTACGAGCGCTGACAGCGTCGGGACGGCCGCGTTGACGATCATCGCGCGGTCGATGTCCGCGGGGCTGTGCACGAGCGCGAACATCGCGGGCAGGCTCAGGATGCGGCCAACGAACAGGATCACGCTCAGCGCGCGCAACTTCTCCATGCCCTGGAAATACCAGCCCGGCGTGAACGCCACGCCGGCCACCATCCCGAAGCCGATCAGCAGCAGGTCGCGGTCTTCGCCGAAGCGGCCGACCAGCACGATCAGCCCGACCAGCACGATGAAACAGATCACCGCGATGCCGATCTGCGCATACAGCGTCGCCCAGAAGATGCGGGAGCGTTCGGCGCGGTCGTCGCGCGCGAGCGCGATGCGCGGCGTGGCAGTCAGGTCGAAGCTGTAGCTCGTGCAGTTGGTGAGGTACGCGATGACCGCGAGCGAGAACGCGAGCTGCCCGTAGCCTTCCGGGCCCAGCGCGTGCGTGAGCAACGGTGCGATCAGCAGCGGCACCGCATACATCGAAATCTGCAGCGTCAGCAGCAGCAGGAAATTCTTCTTGAGGTTTGACATTCGCTTGGTCGGCGCCGTGGGTGTCGCAGGGCGGCGAGGTGCGGGCCGCCGTGCGCTCGCGCGGCCGGTCGGCGCTGACCCGGCTGCGTGGGTTCGCGGCCCGTTCCGGCACGCGCCGGTTTCGTCCGGCGATGCCGGACACGGCCACATCGCATGGCGGTCATGATACGGGGCGAGCGGGACGACTGTGTTCGCGAGCCTACCTTTCGCGGATTCGGCGCACACGCGCGGCGCGAATCGGAACAGCGGGCGCCTCGTTGTATCGCCACGGTAATGAATGCATTTGTAAGCTGGCGCACCGAAGGGCGCTCGGACCGAGTGCTCTAATCGAACGACTGTTTGGGTGTGCGGAGGAAATGGCTTGACGATGACTCGGGCCGGCGACCTGCCGCCGCCAGGCAGCGGGGGCAGGACAACGCATCGCGAAGGGCGGACGGGTTGCGCAGGGGCGCGGCGGAGGTCCGTTGCGTGAAGGCCGTGCGTCGTGGAGCAGTCACATGACCGTGGAGTGGCCGATTCCGGTGGAGCCGCCGGACGCGTGTCCGCATCCGATAACAAATACCGAGCCGAGGAGTACCGATTGAAGCCGATAACGTTCGGCAGCTGCGTGGGGTGGCTGCACGAAGGACATACGACACAAGGCGTGATCCTGTGCGAATCGCTGGGTCACGAGGCATCGTGGACGCACAAGCTCATGCGGGCGATCGCGGAGCGGCTGGCCCGCGAGGGTGTCACGGTATTGCGATTCAACTACCCGTGCACCGGCGACTCGGCGGGCGACGATCGCGACGCCGGTCGGTATGTCGCGAGCATCGCCAGCATTCATGACGCGATCGACCTGTTGCGCGATCAGGTTGGCGTAACCACGCTGACGCTCGTCGGGATCCGCGCGGGCGCGTTGTTCGCGATGCTGGCCGCCGCGGGCGTGGGCCCGCGCCCGGCGCCGCGCGTCGACGCACTGGTGGCGCTGGCGCCGGTCGTGCGCGGTCGCGCCTACCTGCGCGAGCTGTCGTTCGTGCATCGCCAGTGGCTCGATATCACGTCGCCCGCGATCCGCGCCGCGCATCGCGACGAACCGTGCATGAACGTGCTCGGACACCGGTTTCCCGACGACTTCGTCGATGCGTTGAAGGCGGTCGATCTGTGCGACGTCGTGCGCGATGCGCCGACGTTGCCTGGCGCGATGCTGCTGATCCAGCCCGATCAGGGCGACGGGCCGGCATTGCGCGAAGCGCTGTTCGAGCGCGGTGTGGACGTGGCGAGCGATGCATTCCGCGAATGGCCGACGACGATGCTGGACGGCACGCGCTCGCGCTTGCCGCTCGCGGCGATCGACACGCTCGCGAACTGGATCGCCGAACGCGCGCCGCGTATGTCGGCTGGCGCCGAAACCCCGATGCAAACGGATTCGGCGTGGAATGGCGAGTCGGCCGTCGCGCTGGACCTGCACGACATGACCGAGCAGGTCGTCGCGGTCGGTCCGGACCGGCTCGTCGGCGTGCTGTGCCGTCCCGCCGACACGCGGCCGGCGAATCCGGTCGGCCCGGCGCTCGTGATCGCGAACACGTCGACGAACCCGCGCAGCGGCGAAGGGCGCTTCAGCGTGCGCCTCGCGCGCGCACTGGCACGCACCGGCGTGACGACACTGCGGATCGACGTGCATGGCGTCGGCGATAGCGGGCCCGCCGCGCTGGACGACCAGTCGGGCGTCGTGTATTCGGCGCGGTCGAGCGACGACGTGGCCGCTGCCGCGGACTGGCTGCGCGCGCTCGGTCACCCGGAGGTGGCCGCGGCGGGCATTTGTTCCGGCGCCTATGCGGCGTTGCATGCGGCCGTGAAGACGCCGTCGCTCGGCGGCGTGATCGCGATCAATCTCGCCCGCTTCGTGTGGCCGGCCGGACTCTCGCTCGAGGCAGTGCAGAAGCAGCGGAACAACTCGGTGCGCGGTTACTGGCTGTCGGTGCGCGACTGGCAGAAATGGAAGCGCCTCGTGCGGGATCGGCGCGACCTGCGGCCGATCGTGCGGGCGGTGGCCGCGAATGCGATCGCGCGGGTCAGCGTGCCGGCGAAGGCGCTTGCAGCACGCGCCGGCTGGAAGGCCGGCATCGGCACGCCGCGCGGCGTGATGCACGAGCTTGCGCAGCGCAACGTATGGACGACGCTGGTGTACGGCGCGCTCGATCCCGGCATCGACGATGTCCGGCGTCACTTCGGTGCGATCGAGCGCGCGTTCCGGTGCTCGCGTCACGTGCGTCTGTACCTCGAGCCGCAGGTCGACCATGCGGTGTACGGCGCGGTGGGCACGGACATCGTGATCGACCGGTGCATGCAGGCGCTCGGTCGCGACTCGATCCGGCCGGTCGCGCGCGTCGCCGATCCGGCCGCACCCGAAGCGGCCGCGCGATCGTACACGAGCGTGTCCGTCGGCCGGTCGTGATGCGCGCCGCGTCGCACGCGGCGGCGCATCGGGGTGCGATCCCCTCTACGCATGAAGATCGGCGTTCGGTGGGGTCCCTCACAGACGTGCCGTTCGCCGTGGTGTCCAATTCCGTATCGGTGCATCGCCGGTCATGCCGTGGCATGACCGGCCGGGATGCTTCAGTCCGGATCGTCCGGTTGCTCATAGGGCGACTTCGCGTAGGGCGACGCATACAACCTGTCGCTGCGCCATACGTCGTCGGCGGGTGCACTGGCCGCTTGCGGGCGATGCGGCCGCCCCGGCACGAGCGGCCGGCGCAGCGCGCCGCGGGCGCGCGTTTCGGGCTGGACGGCGGTGCTGGCGACGGGACGCGCGGAAGCTGACATCGCGACTCCGGAGGCGGCTGCAGCGGGTTCGACGGCGTCGCTTGTCGCGGCGACTTGCGCCGACCGCTGCAACGGTACGGGCGGGAGCGCCGCCGCCGATGCGAACGTCGGCGCGTCGGCCTGGACGGCGGGCAACGTCTGCGCATGGACGGCGCAGACGATGCCGGCCGAGGCGATGCAGACGAGTAACGAAAGCGACGAAGAGCAGTTCATGACGAATCGTACGGTTTGACGTGCGGTGTAGAGGGAGGCGCGGCACCGTGATGCGAGCCGCGCCGGCAAGCGTAATGCCGGAATTCGCCGCGTTCGGCGGGTTACCGCACAGTTTTGGAAGGGCACGATGTCAATCACCACGCAATCCGAATCGACGCACGGAGCGCTGCAGCCACGCACGGCCGGCACCCGTCGCGCACCGTGGCTGTCGCGCATGGCGATCGTGGCGGCCGCGTGCGCATTGAGCGCATGTGCGTTGTCGCCGGGCATGACGTACCGGGCGCCTGCCGACCGTGACGCGAATGCGCGCGTGAGCGCCGATGCATCGGGCGCGGGCGGCCTCGACGGTGTACAGAACGTGTCGAGCGAGGAGCTGATCGAAATCACGCCGGCGTTCGTCGCGCAGCAGCATGCGAGCCGGCCGCCCGATGTCGATGCGGAAATCCGCCAGCTGTTCGGCAAGCCGAAGCCGTACACGATCGGCCCCGGCGACGTGCTCGGCATCGTCGTATGGGACCACCCCGAACTGAACCTGCCGACGACGCAGACGACGGCGGGCGGCGACGGTGTCGGTGCCAGTTCGGTCGCGACCGGCTACACGGTCGACGCAAACGGCAACGTGCAGTTCGCGTATGCCGGCCTCGTGCACGTGGCGGGGCTGACCGAGGCGCAGGCGCGCGCGCTGCTGACGAAGCGGCTCGGCGAATACGTGCGCAAGCCGCAGATCGCGCTGCGCGTGCAGACCTATCGCAGCAAGCGTGTCTATCTCGATGGCGAGGTGCGCACGCCGGGTCTGCAGATCGTCAACGACATGCCGATGACGCTGCCCGAGGCGATCGACCGCGCGGGCGGCTTTACCCCGACGGCCGATCGCTCGCAGGTCTCGGTGACGCGCGGCGACAAGACCGTGAACGTGAGCCTGCCGGCGCTGATCGCCGCGGGCGTGAACCCGTCGAACATCCTGCTGCGCGACGGCGATCTCGTGCGCGTGCGCGCGGCGAGCGACGCGAAGGTGTTCGTGCTCGGCGAGGTGTCGCGGCCCGCGACGCTGACGCTGACCGACGGCCGGATGAGCCTCGGCGAAGCACTCGGCGACACGGGCGGCGCGAGCCAGTACACGTCGGACGCGCGCCAGGTGTTCGTCGTGCGTCGTGGCCCGGACAACCGCCCGCGGGTGTACCACCTCGACGGCAGTTCGCCCGCGTCGTTCGCGCTGGCCGACCAGTTTCCGCTCGAGCGTCGCGACGTCGTGTTCGTCGATGCGTCGTCGCTGGTGCGCTGGAGCCGCGTCGTCAACCTGCTGATTCCGTCGTCCGCGCAGGGTGCGCTGACGGCCAAGGCGATTTCGCCGTGACCCTCATGACCCATTTCGTCATCGCGACCGCGCGTCGCGCCTACGGGACTGATGCCGTATGACTTCCTCGACCCTGCCCGACCCGCACAGCGGGCCCGCCCTGCGGCCGTCCTATCCGGTGCGCCGCTACTGGGGCATGCTGTACGGCGGCCGGCGCCTGATCCTTGGCACGGCGCTCGCGGGCGCGCTCGTTGGCGCCGTGTATGCGCTGTGTGCGGCCCCCGTCTACCGGACCGACATCCTGTTCCAGGTCGAGCAAAGCCCGACCGACTCGAAATCGACGTCGCCGACCGGTGATCCGTCGTCGGTATTCGACCTGAAGACGGATGCGTCGACCGAGATCGAAGTGTTGAAATCCCGCGCGGTGCTCGATCGCGCGATCGACAGCACCAATCTGGCCGTCGACGCCAGGCCGCATTACCTGCCGCTGATCGGCTGGCGGTTCGTGAACGCGGCCGACGGGCTGTCGTCGCCGTTGCCGGGCGGCTATGTGTACGGCACCGAGCGCATCGACGTGCCGACCTTCGACGTGCCGAAGCGCCTGCTCGGCAAGCGGTTCGCGCTGACCGTCGGCGACGATGGCGCCTACACGCTGCAGCGTACGGGCTGGTTCGGCCGCAAGGGGCCGGCATGGCAGGGCCGCATCGGGCAGCCGCTACATGTCGAGACGCCGCAGGGGCCGCTCGACATATTCGTGCGCGGCGTGGCCGGCAAGGCCGGCGCACGCTTCGACCTGACGCGCTACAGCGACGAGGAGGCGACGGCCTGGCTGCAGAAGAACGCGCTGATCTCGGAGCGCGGCAAGCAGTCGAACATGGTCGGCGTGACGCTTGACGGCACCGATCCCGTGCACGACAGCCGTGTGCTGAACGCGATCGGCGACGCATACCTGGCGCAGAACACGCAGCGCAAGTCCGAGGCGGCCGACAAGCTGATCCGCTTCATGGACGCCCAGTTGCCGCAGCTCAAGGCGCAGCTCGAAAAGGCGGAAAGCCGCTTCAACGCGTTCCGGGCCTCGCACGGGACGGTCAATACGAGCGACGAGGCGCTGGCGTTGCGCCAGCAGTCGGTCGACATCGAGACGCGCGTGCAGACGCTGCAGCAGCGGCGCGAGGAATTGCTGACGCGCTTCATGCCGAAGCATCCGGCCGTGGTGGCCGTCGATGCTCAGCTCTCCGACGCGCAGCGTTCGCTCGACACGACACGCAAGCAGATCCAGCAACTGCCGACCGTCGAACAGGGCGTGCTGCAGTTGCAGCGCGACGTGGCCGTCGACACGGCGCTGTACACGAACCTGCTCAACACGCGCCAGCAGATGATCCTCGCGCGGGCCAGCAAGACCGGCACCGTGCGGATCGTCGATACGGCGAAGGTCGCCGAGCAGCCGATCGGCCCGCATCGCGGGGTCGCCGTGATCGCCCTGCTGATGGTGGGCCTGCTGGCAGGCGCGGCAATCGTGATCGTCCGGCAGCGCATCGTCGGCACGATCGGCGATGCCGAGGAAATCGAATGGACGACGGGACTGCCGGTGTTCGCGACCGTGCCGCACAGCCCGGGCGTGGCGCAAGCGGAGCTGGGCCCGAAAGCCGGACGGCGCGGCGCGCGCGCGCCGGTGCCGCCCGTCGCCGTGCAGGACGCGGCGCTCGAAAGCCTGCGCAATTTCCGTGCGGCACTGCAACTGTCGATGCCGCACGCGTCGAATCCCGTCGTGTTGATTTCCGGGCCGACGACGGGTGTCGGCAAGTCGTTCGTCGCCGCGAATATCGCGTCGCTCGTCGGCGCGGCGAAGCGGCGAGTCCTGCTGATCGATGCGGACCTGCGCAAGGGGTCGCTGCACGAACGATTCCGCTACAGCCGCGCACCGGGCCTGTCGGACGTAGTGGCTGGCACCCACCGGCTCGACGAGGCGATCAAGCGCGGCATCGTGCCGGGCCTCGATTTCATCGCGATGGGCAGCGTCGTGCCCGATCCGGGCGAGCTGCTGCTGCAGCCCGCGCTCGCCGAACTGATCGAGCAGGTCGCATCGCGCTACGACATGGTCGTGATCGACGGCCCGCCGTTGCTGCCGGTGGCCGATGCGCTGGTGCTCGGCCGCCTCGCGGGAACCGTGTTCCTCGTCGCGCGCAGCGGCGTGACGACACTGGCGGAACTCGACGAAAGCGCACGACGGCTCGAACACGCGCATATCGACGTGCGCGGCGTGGTCCTGAACGATTACAAGGGCGCGCCGGGACGGTACGACTACGGCTATGCGGATATGAACACGCATCAGGCCGCGTCCGGATATACAGAGGCGATGGCGCCGCGGCAACGGGTGGAACGGGCGTCATGAACTGGCGAGCGGGCGGAGCAGGGGCCGGGCCGCGACAGGGCCCGGCGACGATGCGCCGGATGGCGCGCGTGCGCGGTCCCGCGGGCGGGTATACGGGATATTGGTGGGAGGACCCGGCACGCCTCGTGCTGATGTTCATCCTGCCGCTGTATGGATTGCTGTCGCTCAGCCTGCTGGGCGACCAGAAGTCGATTGCGCGGATCTACTTCGACGGCTACTACGCGTTCGTCGGCGCGCTGTTCCTGGTGGTGGTGATGGCCACGGCATGGCTCGCGACGACCGAAGTGCAGACGCGGCGGGGTCCGCCGCCCGCCACAGTCGAACTGTCGCCTCGCGTGCTCGATTTCGTGTTCGCGCTCGCTCTGTTCGGCTATGCCCTGTTGTTGAGCGGCATCGTCACGCATCCGGCACTGCTGGTCGCGTTCGTCCGGGGCGAAGCGAATGCGTACGACATGCTCGATCTGAAAGGGCGCATTACGGGCCTCAGCACGTTCACGCAGGCGACCGCACCGTACGTCGTACTGTATTTCTATGTGTTCAGGACACCGGTAAAGGGACTGAATCGCTACAAGATCTACTTTGCCGTGCTCGCGGCGCTGACGCTGCTGCGCAGCTTCATCTTCGCCGAGCGGCTTGCGCTGATTGAAATGATGATGCCGCTTGCGCTCATGGTCGTTCGATTCCGGCTCGGCGGCAGGTATTCGAGGTTGTTGACGCTCGGTCCGTATGCGGCGATCCCGCTGTTGTTCGGGCTGTTCATCGCCAACGAGTACAACCGGTCGTGGGAAGCCTACTACGTCAACATCTACGACAACCTGTTCGATTTCGCGCTCGAACGCCTGGGTCTGTACTACTCGACGTCGTTGAACAACGGCGCGGGAATACTGAGTGTGCTGGGCTGGGACCAGGGCCACCCGATGTTCACGTTCGACTGGCTGCTGCGCTTCCCGATCATCGGAGCGACGTTGCAGCCGTGGCTCGACTCGGGCGGCAGCATCAACCTGTTCCTGAACGGCTACGCCGATCCGGAGTTCAATAACCCGTCGGGGATTTTCGTCCACTTCTACGAGTGGGGCTGGTTCGGCCTGTTCGACGCACTCGTGCTCGGCTGGGTGGTCGGTCGCAGTTATGCGGGCTGGCGGAGCGGGAACGGGTTCTGGTGCTGCGCACACGCGGTGTTGTTCGTGTCGGTAATGGAAATCATGCGGACCCCGAATCTGTTCAGCGGGCGGAATTTCGTGCCGGTCGTACTGCTGATCGCCGTGTTCCACTGGTTCTCAAAAGCTCGGGCATGTGCTGCGCCCGATGCCGCCGGCGGCGGATCCGGTGGAGATGGAGGCGGGCGTGCCGTCGCCTGAGCATCGGGCCACGGACGTCGATCCGGTCTTGTCGCGATAACAGCAAGGGTCGTGCGGTACGGGGCATGCGACCACTTTGTAGATTGCCGGGTCCCAAAAATCAATATTCCCGGAGCCACTACCTTTCATGGCTACTCACAAGCAGAAGTTCGAAATTCTGGACGGGTTGCGCGGCATTGCAGCCATCAGCGTGATGTTCATGCATTTCCTTCAGGACCTGCCGATTCCGATATTGCAGAGTGCATATCTTTCGGTAGACGTTTTTTTCATGCTGAGTGGATTCATCCTGACCTACTCTTATGGCGAAAGACTGCGTCAGGAGTCGTGGTGGGGCGAGTATTTGAAGCGACGCGTGATGCGCCTGTATCCGATGATATGCATCGGGTTCACGATCGGGTTCGCGAGCCTCGTCGTCATGCGTATGCACTCGTCGGCGGCCTTTTCGCTGGGTAACCTGGCAGCAGCCACCGGCCAGAACTACTTTCTAGTTCCGTATCTCGGTCGTTTTTCAGTGGCAGGCTTTGTCGGCGCAGCGAATCACGGCTTGCCGGCAGTCGACGACCCGGGCGTGTTTCCTCTGAACCCTCCCGCATGGTCGCTCTTCTTCGAGCTGTTCGCGAGTGTGGTCCTGATCGCGGCGATCAAGATGGCGACGCAGAGTCTGCTGCGACTGGCATATGCGAGCCTCGGTGCCTTCGTCGTGTATGGATGGCTCGTGGGCCTCGACAACGACAAGTTGACGGTGATCCTGAATCAGGGTTGGTCGGCCGATAATTTCATCGGCGGATTCTTCAGGGTCGGCTACGGGTTCCTGCTGGGAGTGGCGATCGGGAAGATGCATGACGCTAGTGTCTCGGCCAGGCCGCATTGGTTCGTCGCCGGGCTCGTGAAGAACGACTACATGCTGTTTGTCGTTTTCCTGATGGTCGTCGCGTTTCCGTCGTCGATCAAGGGGATGTATTCAGTGGCTATCCTGCTGTTCGTCGCACCTGCGCTGGTTTACCGGGGGGCCATGCTCGCGCCCAGTGGCAAGACGATTGCAAGGCTCAGCGCGTTCCTCGGCTGGATCTCGTATCCGCTTTATTGCGTGCACTATCCGATCGGAAGGCTGGTGTTCGCGTATGCGCCACAGGCCGACATCCACGTTGTCCGAACCGCGATGATCGCCGCGTTTCTTTCGATCGTGTCCGCCGCCATCCTGGCGAAATTTGTTGAAGAACCGATCAGGTCGTATCTGGGCAAGCGCATGTTCGGAAATCATCGGGCCGCGACCGGCAACCCGGTCAACGTCGGGTAACCGGAGCAGTTCGCGGAGCACACCGGCGTCGTTGCGGCGCCGGAGCGCGGGAGTCGCTTTTACAGCCCCTCGAAGATCTCCGTCATCATCTCGGCGCTTCGGCTCCAGCGATATTTCTCCGCGTGCAGGCTTCCCTTGCGTTTGAGCTCGGCCCTGAGCTCGGCGGAATCGAGCAGGCTCCGCAATTTCTGCGCGATGTCGTCCTGCGAATACGGATCGCAGTACAGCGCCGCATCGGCACAGACTTCCGGCAGTGCGGCCGATTTGCCGACAACCGCCGGACAGCCGTAGCGCATCGCCTCGAGAGGCGGTATGCCGAACCCTTCGTAGATCGACGGATAAAGGAAGCACGCTGCGTTCTGATACAGCGCCTTCAATTGCTCGTCGCTGATGTAGCCCACGTACTTGATGTTCGGCTCGGATGCCGAGAGATGATCCTGCTTGCCGAACACGGTGGCGTTCTGCATGCCGACGATGACGAGATCGACCGACGGATCGTCGATCTGCCGGAATGCCGCGATCAGCCGCCCGAAGTTCTTGGTCGGATTCATGCTGCTGACCGCGAGCACGAAGCGGCCGGGCGTCAGCGCATGCTTGTCGAGCACGCTCGTGTCCGCTTCCAGGGCATCGAGATGATCCGCACCGAGCGGCACGACGCTGATTTTCTCCGCGGAGACGCCGCAGTGATGCGCGAGGCGATCCCGCGAGAAATAGGAGTTGGTCAGCACGCAAACGGAGGTTCGCGCCAGGATCCAGAACATGATCCGGTACCACACGCGAAATGGCCGGGAGAAATGCGCGGGCGTGTCGAACACCGCCGCATCGTGCATGTAGATGATCTGGTTGCCGATGAAAATGGATGCCGAATTGCTGAGATTCACGATGCGGCCGCGGCGTGAGAATAACGGGAGGACCAGCTGCTCCCAGACCACGCCCTTGTAAAAACCGACCTTGACCGTCCTCGCACCGCTTACCTCGACGCCGGGCTGCGGAGGCACCAGCACGGTCACCGGATCCTGCGGTTGAAACTTGATCAATGCGGCGATCAGCTCGCGCGCGACGCGCTGCACGCCGGTTGTCTTCTGCGTGGTGAAGCGGCCGTTGTATACGAGTTTCTTCGGTTTCTTGAAAGCGATCATGTCAATAAGGAGATATCGAAATCGGAGTCAGGCTTTGACGTGATCCGGTGCAACCGGCTTGAAGTCACGCGTGTCGACGCGCGGCTCTTCGGTATCGAGTCCGTAAAGGGCATTCCACTGCCGGAAAATCGCGCTCATCGAAAACCGCTGAATCGCCCGTTTTCGGGCTGCCGCGCCCATTTGCTCGCGAAGCTGCCGGTCATCACGGAGCGTCGTCAGATACGTGGCCATCTCGTCGGCGTTCGACGCGACATAGCCGGTCACGCCGTGAATCACCACGTCGCGATTGCCCACGACGTCCGTCACCACGGCCGGTATGCCGGCGACCTGCGCTTCGATCAACGCGACCGGCATGCCTTCCCATCGGGAGGTCTGGACGTAGATATCCAGTTCCGACGTCAGCTCGAGCGCGCGTGCGCGGGTGACCCAGCCGCTGCAGACGACTGGCCGGCGCTGGCCGGGGTCCGGAATCTCGGCGGCGTCGCCGCCGATCCAGAGAAACTCGACGTCTGCGCCGTGCAGCGTGTCGGCAAGGCGCACGAATGCTTCATGATTTTTCTGGAACGACGCCCGGCCGCTCATCCCGATGACGACTTTGCGATCGTCGCGCGTTCGACGCGGTGGGATCTCAGCCGCATTGACGCCGTTTTCCACCAGGACTGCCGACTTTGCCCGGACCTTTCCCCGGATCTCGGCGAGTTCGCTGCCGGAGCACGCGACGATGGTTCCGCCGATGTGCGCCGCGATGCGCTCGAAGCTCAGATAGGCGTACTGCTTCATGCGCGACACGTCGCGGCGCAGGAACGAGAGTCCGTGCGGCGAGTAGAGGACCTTCGCATTCGGCGCGGCGATCCGGGCGGCGATTCGCCCCAGCACGCCGGCCTTCGACGAGTGCAGATGAATCGCGGTCGGCTTGCAGTCGCGCAGGTTCCGGACCAGCGCACGCAAGCTCCTCAGATCCTGTTTGACGCTCACCTCGCGCGCCATGTCGACGTAAACGAGCTTCACGTCAGGCAGGAATAGCGTTGAAAAATCGGTCGGGGTTTCCGGTCGGATCGAATGCAGAACCGTCACGTCGACGCCGGTCGCCGCGGCATGGTTGGCGAGATGGGTCAGCATCGAAAGCACGCCGCCACCAAACGCTTCGGCGATATGAACGATCTTTTCTTGGGTCATCTTTCGGTCTAGCGATCCGATCGCACATTCATCGCCCGTCGTGACGATGAGCCGCCCGCGAATCGTGTTGTCTCGGTGTCGAGTTCGTTAAACTATGCATTCCTGATTGATAAATGCATGGCTGCCGTGGCCATTGGATCCTGCTGTCGCAGTCGCTTGTTCGAGCTGACGAGGCAGCCGGATGGTTTCCGCCGATGGAATATCGGGTCGACGTTGTCGGAGCGTGCCGAACACGACGCAGCGTGACGAATCAATGCCGCGTTCTACGTGTCGGCTCGATTCCTCCGAACATCGGATACCGGCGTTCGACTACGACGACTGGAGACGAGACAACGACGAAATCCGGTCAGTGCGCGTGAATCCACTGGTCCGGATCATTGTGCAGCGCATGCGCGACCCGCTGGGTGCGATGGCTTACCGAAGGCGCGACTCGGCGACGCTATCGAGCGTCGGCGTGATGGCCGGACGACTTCCGCACGCGCGCGAGCGGATTGGAGATATAGCGAATCGCACGGTTGCTGAGCGTTGCCGACGGCAGCAAGCATGCGAGCGACAGCCCGGCCACGGCCGCTTTCTTGGCGGGCCCCCAGAACGGGTTGCGCAGCACGGTTTGCCAGTAGCGTCCGGATTCGCACAGGAACCAGCGCCAGCGCCGCACGAGTGGGGCGTGATAGAGCGTGCTTGCGAAGCGGGCCTTCTCGATCGCGAAGTCGAGCGGCGCGATCGGCAATGTTTCGTGCAGCCGTGTGCCGGCAAGCATGCGCAGCGTCGCCCATCGGCGTTCGGCTTTCAGCGCGCCCGTCGCGGCGTCTTCCGAATTGGTGAGGGCGAGGGCCGGCGTGTCGGCGGACGAGCGCGTCTCCGGCTGCTGATGGACGCGATAGCCGCCGAGCGTTGCATCGATCATGTGTACGGCACCGAGCAACGCGATACCGTAGATCGCATAGAAATCCGCGCCATGCAGGTTGTCCGGGGTGACGGGTACCGGAAAGATGCGCTTGAGCGCATCGACCCGATACGCGTTGCCCGATGCGGGCGGCGACGGGTACAGCCAGCCCGCGCGCAACAGGCGGCCGCAATCGGTGTCGACGGCCGACTGCGGCACGCTGGCCCCGGTCATCGCACCGTCCCGCGCGATCACGTCGAGCCGGAAATGCACCTTCACGAAGTCGCCGGACGCGAACGCGGCGAGCACGCGGGCCGCGGCGTCGGCATAGAGCAGGTCGTCGGCGTCGAGCAGGATCACGTAGCGCGTCGTGACATGTTCGAGCGCGCGGTTGTATGCGGCGACCTGACCGCGATTCTCCTGGAACACCGCCGTCACGCGCTCGCCGTACGAGCGAATGATGTCGCGCGAATCGTCGGTCGAACCGTCGTCGACGACCAGCACGCGTACACCGTGCGCGCCCTGCGCGAGCGCCGAATCGATCGCGTCGCGCAGGTATGCGCCGTGGTTGTAGTTGCAGATTGCGATGGTCAGGTCGGTCATGAACGGATTCTGGACGAGCGAAGTGCGGACGATCCGGGGGCCCGGCCCGCAGGGTGCGGTGCCCCGGCGCACGGTCGCGTCGCATGGTGGCCATGATACGTGTCGCAGACCGGCACTCGGTTCGCGAGCCTACCGTTCCGCGATTCGCTTCATTGGAAGCGCGATGAATCGTCAACGGCATGTCGGATCCGCCGCGCAGGCGGGATGTATTGGTCTGTTGACGCACTGAAACGCGGCGGGTTCGAATGATCCAATCGAACGTAGTACACCGCCTGTTTCGTCGGTATCGCGGGCCGACAACTCGGCCGGCATGCAGCGATTCGGGCGCGCCGGCGGACGCGCGCGAAGTCATTCCAGGGAGTCGACTCGACATGCATAGATCACACCGCCCGTTTCTTGCGCGTGTGGCGCTTGCCGCGATGTGCGTGGCAGGCGGGCTGGCCTGGCCGGGCAGTGCCGCGGCGGCATCCGGCACGCCTGCGCCTGGTGCGTTTCATTCGGCTGTACCGGATGCGTACGTTCGTCCCGCTGCGGACGCGGCCGATCAGGCCGACATGCTACAACATGCGCTGGACGCGTTGCAGCCTGGCCAGCGACTGGTGTTCGCGCCGGGGCGGTATGTGGTCGGCCGGTCGCTGGTCGTGCGGCAGCGGAATGTGGTGTTGTCGGGCTACGGCGCGACGCTGATCGCGACAACCCCGGGCGACCAGACGGTCGAGATGCGCGGCGAGGGTACGACGCTCGTCGGCTTTCGGCTCACCGGAACCGGCACGACACGCCTCACGACGCCGGAGTCTTCGAAGGTCGAGGTGACGGGGCGCGGCGTGCAGGTGCTCGACAACGTCATCGACGGTGGCGCGGGCGGCGGGATCTTCGTGTTCGGCGGCGCTGACGTCGCGATCGTCGGCAACGAGGTGCTGTCGACGCTGGCCGACGGCATTCACATGACGCACGGCTCGCACAACGTGCTCGTGCAGGGCAACGTCGTGCGCGGGACCGGCGACGACATGATCGCCGTGGTGAGTTACCAGGCGGAAGGCGTGCTGACGCGCAACGTGCTGATTACCGGCAACTCGCTGGAGGGCAACCCGTGGGGCCGGGGCATCACGGTGGTCGGCGGCGCGAACGTCACCATCTCGAACAATATCGTGCGCAACGTACAGGTGAGCTCGGGCATTCTCGTCGCGCAGGAGGACAGCAATCGAACTGCCGGCTCGTCCGACATCCGCATCGAGGGCAACTCGATCGCGGATATCCAGACAGCGACGGGCCGGGCCGATCCTCGTCCGGTCACGCAGCAGGCGGCGATCGAGGTCAGCACGTGGTCGGGTTCGGTGTCGCGCGTGACCGTGATCGGCAACCGTGTGTCGCATGCGCGATTCGACGGCATTCGCCTGTGGGGAAACGTGTCGGGCGTGCGGCTCGCGGACAATCAACTGTCGGGGATCGGCGGAATGCCGGTCCGGGTCGACCCCGCGCACGATTGCGCGACCGGCCGACCGGCGGGGGCGTCGGGAGGGCCGGCGAGGGGCGCGCCGTGTGCGGCCGCGCGTCAGCCGTTGTCGGCGGCAGGTGACGCGATCGGCGCGGATACGTCGTTGTTGCCGCGCGTGCGCGAATCGGTCAGGCAAGCGCGCTGGTCGCAAGGCGGCATCGACTGATCGTGCGTCGCGTGGGCCGCCGGTCGGCGACGCCATGCGGTGAACAGGCGGCGAACAGGCGGCCACCCCTTGTTCGCGCGGCGGCGCGCATCGCCACCGCGCACGCCGCCTCGATCCGCATGCGCTTACCGGATGACGTTGCGTTCCGCGGTTTCCTCGTCCGGTTCGCGCGAGGCGATCGACGGGCGCTGCCGCACGCTCTCGACGACCGGCCTTCCATACTGATCATCAAACCGCACGATATCGTCTTCGCCGAGATAATCACCCGACTGCACCTCGATGATCTCGAGCGGAATCCGGCCGGGATTCTCGAGGCGGTGGACCTCGCCGACGGCGATATAAGTCGATTCGTTTTCACTGAGCAGGAAGGTCTCGTTGCCGCGTGTGACCTTCGCGGTGCCGCGCACGACGATCCAGTGCTCGGCGCGGTGATAGTGCATCTGCAGCGACAGCCGCTTGCCGGGTTCGACGACGATCCGCTTCACCTGGAACCGCTCGCCGAGATCGATCGAATCGTAGTGGCCCCACGGCCGCTGCACCTTGCGGTGTTCGCTTGCCTGCGGGCGCTGCTCGGTCTTCAGGCGCGCGACGATGTTCTTCACGCGCTGCACGTCGTGCTTGTTCGCGACCAGCACCGCATCGGGCGTCTCGATGACGACGACGTCCTTCATCCCGACGCACGCGATCAGCCGGCCCTCCGAGCGCACGAGACTGTCCTGCGTGTCCTCGAACACGATCGGGCCGCGCGCGACGTTGCCCTGATCGTCCTTCGGCATGATTTCCCAGATCGCATCCCAGGTGCCGACGTCCGACCAGCCTGCGGACAGCGGTACCACGATCCCTTCGATGCCGAGTTCGGGGTGCTCCGCGAGGCGCTCCATGACCGCGTAGTCGATCGAGTCGGACGGGCACGCATCGAAGGCCGCCGCGTCGATCCGGAAGAACGGATGCTCGGCGGTGCCCGCGCGCCATGCCGCGTCGCAGGCCGCATGGATGTCGGGTGCGAGCGCGCGGATCGCCTTCAGCCAGGTCGATGCGCGCGTGACGAAAATCCCGCTGTTCCACCAGTAATCGCCTGAATGCAGGTAGCGCTCGGCGAGCGCCGCGTTCGGCTTCTCGACGAAGCGCCCGATCGCATAGCCGCCTTGTCCGCCGAGGCGGCCGGCGCGCGGCTCGCCGACCTGGATGTAGCCGTAGCCGGTTTCCGCGCGGCGCGGCAGCACGCCGAGCGTGACGATCGCGCCTTCCTGCGCGTAGCGCGCCGCGCGCCCGACCGCTTCCTGGAATGCGGCGACGTCGCCGATCACGTGATCGGCCGGCATGACCGCGAGGATGGGATCGTCCGCGAGCACGCTGGCGTCGAGCGCCGCGAGCGTCAGCGCAGGCGCCGTATTGCGCGCGGCCGGTTCGAGCAGGATGCGGGCGGGGGCCGCGCGCCCGAGCACCTGCGCGGCGCTCATGATGCGATGCTGTTCGCCGCACACCAGCAGCAGTGTGTCGCCGAGCGCCGCGTTCGCGATGCCGTTCAGGCGGCGCGCGGTCGCCGACAGCGGCGATTCGTTCGAGGTCAGCTCGATCAGCTGTTTCGGATACTGCTCGCGCGACAGCGGCCAGAGGCGCGTGCCGGAACCACCGGCGAGTATGACGGGCAGGACACAGGGCAGCTCGGGATCGGGAACCGGGCGAAGGTTGGCGTTCATCGATTGGCTCCGGTATCGGCAGGCAGCCGGTTGTGTGCGCGGCCGTCGACGCGCGTGTCCTCGTTGCGCGATCGCGGCGGCGAGACGGTCCGGGACAGCAGCTGACGCAGCGCGCCGGCGGCGCGGTCGGCGGGCCGGACGAGACCGACGAACGGCGCGCCCTGTTCGAGATAGGGACCGTATGCCTTTCGGAATCCGAAACGCTTATAGAAGTCCTGGCGTTGTGCGGGAACGTGCGTGCGAACCGCCACGTCGGGCCATGCGGCCTGCGCGGCCGTGAGCGCGCGCTGCATGAGTTGCTCGAGGGTGCGGTCGTCGCGACATGCCTCGCTCGTCAGCACCTTGTCGATCACGACGTCCGGATCGGCGTCGTCGCCGGGCAGCACGCGCGCGTAGGCGACGACTTCCGTCGTGTCACCTTTGTGCATGCACGCGAACACGTGCAGCGCATGCGCATCCTTGCCGTCGATGTCGAGATGCGTATGCGCATCCTCGACCACCAGCACTGCGTTGCGCGAGCGCAGGATTGCATAGAGATCGACGGCGCTCAGATGTTCGAATTCACAACAATGCCATTCCATGATGCGGTCCTCGTGTGAAGCCTTCAGCACGCCGAGCCGCATGAACGCGTTCGTCCGGTGCGGCTCGCCGATGTCCATGATGCGGATGCGGGGCGCGCCGGTCTGTTCGAAAGCATACTCACACTCTCGTTATGCCCGTTTCGTGCGGCCGATACCGGCAGCGCGAAACGGGCCGTGACGTGAGCGGGGCACTGTGCGGTATCACACAGTGGCCGCATGCCGGCTTTCCCATAATTGATTCGTCGCGACTGTCCGCTGCGAACCGCGCAGCGGGCAGTCTGCATCGAACGCGATTGAAGAATCGGGGGCTGTACTTGAGATTGCGATCGTTCACGGCGGGTCGGCCGCGCATCGCGACCGGTTGCTCGCAGGCCAGCATCTGCCGCATCGTCGATGTCCTCGCGATGCGCGCATCCTTCATCCGGACGCGATCGTTTCGACGCGCCGGCCAACACGCGCATACTTGCGACGGTGCGCTGCCCGATGCTTTCGCGCTGCATGCGGCCCTGCACCAGCACAGTGCCCGTCGCGCCGGCCTGTCGGCAGCGATCGTTGGCGCCGCGACACGCATGGACGCCATGCTGCATCGCGTCAGGAGACGGACGGTACGACCGGTTGCTTCGTTACGATGTTGTAACGAACACGCGCGGTTCGCCCGCGTTCGATGCGTGATGGAGGCGTCGCAGGGGCGCGCGATTATCCACGGATGCAAAACGCTTCCCGGATTATTTGCGCGATTCAAGCGAGAATCGCGGGCAATGGAAGGCGCCGATCTTGCAGAAAAGTGGTATTTGGCACTGATTGACGGGAATGGTCGTGGATAATCAAATCTGAGGCGCTAAACGCGCGCCGCGCGCGCCGGGGCGGCAGCGTAATCGGCTGAATCGATTTTATCTTTTGGTAACAAGGCCATCTCGATACGGGGTGTAGATTCAGGAACGGATGAAATGAGGCCACCATTCCGAAAGCGGGTTGGCGGCCATCCGGTTCAGCATCGGGCGCGGCTGTCGTGTACGACGCGACGCAAATGCGGACGGAAATCCCGTTTGCCGACGCGCTCCGCCTGACGGCGCGTCGTATGAAAGCCGGAACGCCGCGGCTCCCGCGGCCGCGCGTTCCCTTCGAGTTCGATGACAACGAGGCCGGATGACATCCGGCTCGACCTCCGGGGGCTCTCGCCGTGTGCAGTTTCGATCTTCGCCAAAGCTGCGGAAACGCGGCGCGGACAGGTGGCCATGCGCCGCCGGCCGCAGCGCACGCGAACGGTTCGCGGAGTGGAGAAAGTGATGGTTCGCTATGAATATGCCAATAACGCGCGATAAGAGCGCCGGCGGGGAGAGGATTACCGGGCAGCGTCCTCTGATTTACTGGACCCAGACGCCGTCCGTCATGCTGCGCAAGGAACTCGCGCGACGCGACTGGAAAGTGACGGTCGTCGCGCACGCGAGCGAATTGCGCGATACCTCCGGCGAAATCACCTGCGGCATCCTCGACCTGAGCGGCGGTCACGCCGACGCGATCGGCAGCATCGCTTCGACCTGCGCGTCGATGCGCGACGTCGTGTGGGTCGCGCTCGTCGAGACCGGCCAGACCGCCTCGCCGAACGTGCGCGCGCTGTTGCGCGACTATTGCTTCGACTACATCACGTTGCCCGCGTCGCACCAACGCATTGCCGATACGGTCGGCCATGCGTACGGAATGGAATGCCTGTTCGCGCGCGATCGGGAACGCCTCGAATCGCAGGAGAACGGCATCGTCGGCACCTGCAGCGCGATGTTGCGGCTGTTCGATACGGTGCGGCGCTTCGCGCGCACCGACGCGCCCGTGTTCGTGTTCGGCGAGACGGGAACCGGCAAGGAACTGACGGCCGTCGCGATCCATCGTCATTCGGAACGGCGTAGCGGCCCGTTCGTCGCGGTCAACTGCGGAGCGATTCCGCCCCACCTGCTGCAATCGGAACTGTTCGGTTATGAGCGCGGCGCGTTTACCGGCGCGAACGCGCGCAAGATCGGCTACGTCGAGGCCGCAAACGGCGGCACGCTGCTGCTCGACGAAATCGGCGACCTGCCGCACGAGAGCCAGGCGAGCCTGCTGCGCTTCCTGCAAGAGCGCGCGATTCATCGCCTCGGCGGCAGCGACCCGGTGCCGGTCGACGTGCGGATCGTCTCCGCGACGCACGTCGACCTGCGCGAAGCGATGGAAGAAGGGCGTTTCCGCGCGGACCTGTTCCACCGTCTTTGCGTGATGCGCATCGACCAGCCGCCGCTGCGCGCGCGCGGCAAGGACATCGAGCTGCTCGCGCATCACATGCTCGAACGCTTTCGCGGCGACGCGCGCCATCGCGTGCGCGGCTTTTCGACGGATGCGATCACGGCGCTCTACAAGCATGACTGGCCGGGCAACGTGCGCGAACTGATCAACCGCGTGCGGCGCGCGGTCGTGATGACGGAAGGGCGCCTGATCACCGCGCAGGACCTCGAGCTCGAATACTGTCTCGACGCGGCGTCGCCGTCGGTGGCCGACATCCGCAAGTCGATCGAGCGCGAAGCGATCGAAACCGCGCTGCTGCGCACGCGTGGACGCGTCGCCGCATCCGCGCGCGAGCTCGGCGTGTCGCGCGCAACGCTCTATCGCTGGATGGAAGCGTACGGCATCGAGCGGCCGCGCGGCACGGGGTCGTCGGACTGACGCGCGCGGTGCGGCCGTGCGAGCGTGTGCGTGATCCGGGTCCCGCGCCCGCTCGCGTCAGCCGGTCAACGCCGCACGCACGGTTCGCGCGGCATTGACCGCGCGGATTTCGACGGTCGGCGGCGCGCCGGCGGCAGCATGGCCGCCGGTGTTCGCGAGCGGCACGAGCGCGACACGCGCCGGCGTGCCGGGCGCGAGATCGAACCAGTCGTCGCGCGGCACGAAGCCCGGTGCATCGATCTGCACGTGACGTGCGACGTGGCGCGTGCCGATGTCGACGTGCCACGTGTCGCCCGTGCGCGACACGCATGCGTCGATGCCGGGTTCGCGGCGGGCGAACACGGCCGGGTGCGTGCGGGACGGGAAGTAGAACGCCTGCGACAGCAGCGTGCCGTCGTCGGCGCGCAGTGTCGCGACGACGGTATCGTGCTCGCACGGGCCGAAGCGATACGCGTAGGTCCAGTCGAAGAAGCGGCCGAGCAATTCGGCCGAATCGAGCCGCACCGTGTCGTGCGCGGCGATCCGGACCGGAGCGCCGGCACGCGCGAGCGGCGTGCGGCCGTCGCGCAGCGCGACCAGCTCGACGGCCGCCGACAGCGGCGCCGGCCGCTCGTTGATCACGTGCACGTCGAGCCCGTTCAGCCCTTCGTCGACGAGCAGGACCTGCACGGGCTGAAGTACCTGGCGCAGCGCATACCACGCCGATTTCGGCCGATGCGCCGCATCGAGCAAGCCCCATCCGGCGCCCGCCATCACATCCTGGAACTGCCAGACGAGCGCACCCGCGCAGCGTGAGCCGGTGCGCCGCCACTCCGAGAACGTGTCCCGCATCAGGTCCGCGATCACCGCGCGCGACAGCTCGAAGTAGCGCGACGGATCCTCGCGCCGCAGGCGGTCGGGCGCCACGTCGTACAACGTCTGCAGATAATGATCGCGAATATCGTCGAAATCCCACGACGTGCCGGGGTCGCGCGGCACGGCCGCTTTCCACCGCGGCTCGTGCACGCCCGGCCAGCCTAGGCTGGCGAGCATCGCATCGCACGGCACGTTCGCGAACGCGAGGCATTCGCTCGCGAAGCGCACGTCGGCGCGACGCGCGTCGTCGAGCGGACGAAGGTACGCGCCGACACCGTAATAGTGCGACACACGCTCGCGCGGCATGAACGGCAGCACGCCGCCGTCGGGCGAGTCGGGGACGTACAGCGCGTCGGGCCGCCGTGCCGCCGCGTGATCGGCGAGGCGCTCGGCGGTCAGTTCGAGGAAGCGCTGCTTCGGCCCGAGCCCCGACATCGCGGCCTGCTGCGCGATCTCGCTGCCGCCGCACAGCACCGCGAGCGACGGCGACGCGCGCACGCGCGTGAGGAACTGTTCGGCCTCGCGACCGACGGCGTCCGCGAAGGCGCGATCGTCGAGCGCATAGTCGAAGTTCGCGAACATGAAGTCCTGCCAGACGAGCAGTCCGAGCCGGTCGCACCACGCATGGAATGCGTCGGCCTCGTAGGTCATCGTGCCGCCGACGCGGATCATGTTGAAGCCGGCGTCGCGCGCGTATCCGAGCAGGCGGCCATAGGTCGCGTCGTCCGCGTGCAGCGCGAGCGGTGCGGCGCTGCTCCAGCATGCGCCGCGCGCGAATACGCGCACGCCGTTGACGCGCAACCCGAATCCCTTGCCGTCGTCGCCCGCGTCCGGTTCGATCGTGCGAAAGCCCGTCGCGCCGAGCGGCCGCCGTTCGGCGCCGATGTGCAATGCGACCTCGTAGAGCACCGGTTCGCCATGCGTGTGCGGCCACCAGCGGCGCACGTTCGGCACCGCGACGGTCGCATGGAGCCGGTCGGCGCCGCGGCGTTCGAGCGTCGCGTGGTGCTCGCCGCACGACAGCCGGGCTGCAAACGCATCGGGCAGCGGCCCGGCGAACGCGAGTGCCGCATCGAGCCAGCCGGTATCGCCGTCGATGCGGGCGTGCAGGTCGCAATGGACGAGAACGGGACCGTCGGCAGGGTCGAGCACGTCGACGGGCCGCCACGGACCGGTCGGCACGCAGCGCGGAAACCAGCCGGGCATATGCCCGAGCAGCGACGTGCGAACGGTGCGCAACGTCGCCGGTTCGGCGAGCCGCGTGCGCCAGCGTGCGCGGCGCGGTGCGCGCACATCGCGCAGGTGCGGCGCGAGGGCGCGGAAGCAGACGGTCAGCCGGTGCGTGCCGTCGAGCGACACGGGCACGTCGTGCGCGACGAACATGCTGTGCGAACGCAGGATCGGCGTGTCGTCGAGCCATGCCTCGGCGAGCGTCGCGAGGCCGTGAAAGCGCAGCACGCGCGGCCCGTGCCCGTGCAGTTCGACGCGATACCAGTGGTCGCGCTCGTCGAGCGACGCGGTATCGTCGGCCCGGCCGGCCAGCGCGAGCGCCTGCGCGACCGTGCCGGGGACGGGGGCGGCGATCCAGCCGTCGGCCGGAAGATCGAGCGGCCCGCGCGCGGCACCCGCGGGCGTGGCGAGCAGCGACCACGCGAGCGCGGCATGCGCGCGCGTCACCGCAGCAACGGCACGGCGGCCGCGTCGACGCGCACGGGCGCCGCGTGCTGCAGCGGCGGGGCGATCTGCCGTGCGCAGTCGATCAGGTCGGCGTAAGCCGCTTCGATCGCTTCGAGCGTCGCGTCGCCGCGCTCTTCCTTGCCGCGCGCACACGCCCGCGCCAGCCGGAACTCCAGCACCATCGCCTCGGATGCGATGCGGTCGCAGGCGGTACGAATCTCGGCGAACGGCCCGACGCAGCCGCTCGCCTGCAGCCAGCGCGCGTAATGGCCGAACAGTTCGAAGTTCGCGCCGAGTTGCCGCACCGAATTGAACGAGTACGCGTGGAAGCGTTCGAGCGGGGAATCGGCGAGCGATTTCGCATCGAGCTGCAGCTGGCGCCGGAACGCCGTGACCGGATTGACGACCGGCAGCCGGCGCAGATGCCGCTGCAGCGACGCGAGCGAGACCTCGCACAGCGCGCGCTCGTCGAGCGGTGCGAAACGCCGCTTCGCGCATTCGACGTACGGCGGCAGCGGCATCGGCGAACAGCCGCCGACGAGCCCGTTGTAGTCGAAGTCCTCGGCCACGTAATAGCCGCTGTTGTGGAAGTAGCCGATCTGGCGGCGCGTGCGATCGATCGAGTCGATGCCGATCGTCGTCTTCGTATGCTGCGTGCGGTAGCTGCTGCCGCGCGTGTCCGGCAGGAACCACGCGTCGACCTCGACGATCATCAGGTGACCGCGCGCGACCTGCGTCTCGATGTGCTGGTCGAGCGGCTCGTAGATCGAGTGTTCCTGCACGACGATGCCGTACAGCCGCTCCAGTTCGTCGTGCGGAAACTTGAAGAACGTGAACTGGTCGCCCTCGAAGTCGAGCGCGATCGTAAACGGCAGCGCCGCGTACGGGTTGAGGCCCCACCAGCGGAGCACCTCGAGCCACATGTCGACATAGCAGTTGGTCTGTTTCCAGACCATCTCCTGACTGTGCAGCGGGTGCGGCCGATAGTGGCGTGCGCGGTGGCGCACGTCCTCGAATGACGCGTCCTCGCCGTCGCGGGACACGAATTTCATCGCGTACCCCACAGCACGTCGCGAACGTCGGCCGGCCATGCGTCGAGGTCGAAACCGTGATGACGGAACAGCGCGAGCGTCAGCCGCTCGAGGCCGAAGCCGACGCAGCCCGTGTGCGCGACGTCGCCTGTCGCGGTGCGGATGTCCCACAGCAGCCCGAAGTGATCCATGTGGTAGTTGAAGCTCAGGCACGCGGTCTGGCGGTCGTCGTGCTCGATCGGGATCAGCAGCTCGAACTTCAGGTTCTGCTCGCGCTGGCTGTTCGCGACGATCTTGCCGCCGCGCCCGAAGAACGGATCGTTCGCGAGATCGATCGCGTTCGGCAGTTGCAGCGCCTCGATCATCCGTGTGCCGCGCTCCATCCACGTCGCGCGGAACGCGACGATCTGCTCGGGCGTGCCGATGCGTATGTATTCGCGCATCCGGAACAGCTGCATGCGGGTCGGGTCGAGCGACGGCTCGTGGCGGAAGCAATACGAGAACACGTCGACGATGCGGCCGTCGCCGGGCAGCGCACCGGCGCGCGCGACGACCGGATAGACCGGATAGCAGGCGGCCGGCGTCATCACGACGTAGGTCGGCTTCTGGCTTTCGGTCCAGTCCTCGCCGCGGTCGAGGCACTGCAGCACGCGCTGGTGCCGCTGTTCGTCGCCGCAGAACGCATGCACGCTGCCCGCGAGTTGCGGGAAGCTCTTCATGTATTCGCTGCGCTCGAATTCGGTGCGGCTCATCGCCGGCGGGAAGCGCAGCACTTCGGCCTGCTGGTCGGCGCCGAGGCGCGTGACGAACGCGTCGAGTGCTTCGACGACGCGCTCGAACCGCTCGCTGCGGCCGAACAGGCCCTGGATGCCGGTCGACACGAGCAGGCCCGCATCGATCAGCTCGTCGCGCAGCGGATTGACGCCCGCGCGGTCGAGCGGCGCGTCGGACGGGGTGGCGGCGGAAGGCACGGAGAGGCGATCGTTCACGAATGTTTCTCCAGCGTCGCGGGACGCAGTGCGAGCAGCAGGCTCGAGGTATTGGCGGCAATGCGGTCGTTGCTGATCATCAGCGGCGCCGCGTGCAGGTCGCGCAGGTGGCGGCCGATGCTGAACGGCGTGCCGTGCTTGTAGCCGGCCATCCCGCAGATCATCATCGCCTGCTGGGCGACTTCGAGCGCGGTCGACGACACATAGGTCTTCAGCGTGTTGATCTCGGCGGCCCAGGCCATGCCGGCCGACCACGAGCGGGGCGACGCGCTGGCATAGAGGCGCAGCACGCTGTCGACGCGGGCCTGCATCGCCTGCATCAGCGCCAGCGATTCGGCGATGCGCCGCGACGCGGGCGACGGCGCACCGTCGGTCTGGCGCGCCTGCGTGCGGAAGAACTGGTGCGCGCGATGGAACGCGTCGCCGGCCACGCCGATCCACACCGCCGCCCACAGGATGTGCGAAACCGGCACCATCGTCTGTTCCGCGATCTGCGCGAACGGCACGGGCAGGCATTGCACGGTCGTGCCCTGTGCATCGAGCACGAAGCCGTTGCTGCACGTGCCACGCATGCCGAGCGTGTCCCATTCGCCGCGGCGCGTGAGCGTATAGCCGTCGCGCAGCACCGTGACGAGCACCTGCTCGGACGCCGGCGCGTCGGCGTCGCGCCGCGCGGTCGCGAGGATGCCGTCCGCGTAGTCGCCGTACGAGATCGTCGGCGCGGATTTGTGCAGCCGGAATTCGCCGCCGTTGGTCTCGAGCGCGCACTGGCTCGCGCGCAGGTTGCCGCCGACGCCGTCCTCCGACGTCGCCGACGCGAGCAGCCACTGATGGCGCACGAGCTGTTGCAGGAACAGCTTGTGCCAGCCCTGGTCGGCCGCGTGATTGACGATGCAGGCCACCTGGATCTGGTGCATCGCGAACACCATCGCCGACGATGCGCAGGCCTGGCCGAGGATCGAGCATGCCGATGCGACGTCGGCCAGCGACGCGCCGGCGCCGCCGAGCCGGGTCGGGACCATTGCGCTCAGCAGGCGGCGCGCACGCATGGCCTCGATCGCCTCGACGGGGCAGCGTGCGTCCCGGTCGACCGCATCCGCGTGCTGGGCGGCGATTTGCGCGACGGCGTGCGCGGCCTCGTCGAGCCGGCGTGGTTCGTCGTCGGCCGCGAGTTCGGGAAGCAGCGCGCTCATGCGGAATGCTCGGCGCGTTGCAGGGTCGCGATGGTGTCCGCGAGCGCGTCGACGCTGCGGAACAGATTGCGGTTCAGCATCTCGTCGGGAATCTCGATGTTGAACTGCTTCTCGATCGCGAGCATCAGCTGGATCGTATCGAGCGAGGAGAGGCCCGCTTCGTAGAGGTCATCCCCGTCACCGATCGAGTCGATCGCGGCTTCGAGGTGGGCGACGTGCTTGAGGATGGTTCTGATTTCGTTTTTCACGTGCTGCTCCGGCGTGTGAGGTGTCGTCCGCAAGGGCGGACGCGCGCAGCGCGCTGACATCCCCCCGGCAGTCCGGCATCAGTAGACCATTCGCACGCCTGGCGTTCTGTTCGCCACCCTACAATCGGCTGACTCGGGTCGCACGCGTGCGCCGGCACGCCGTGCGCATCACGCGCGTGCCGCGGCGCTCACGCCCGAGTCGGCCGACAGGATGCGCTTCATCTCGTCGCGCACGATCGCGCGGCAGCCGCACGACATTTTCTCGAGGCCCGCAAGGTCGGCAAGCTCGATCGAGCTCCGGTACTGACGGATCAAGCCGAGTTTCTGGATCTCCCCGGCCGCATCCGTGACCGTCTCGCGCCGCACGCCGAGCATCTGCGCGAGCATGCTGTGGGTGATCTGGATCTCGATGCTGCGCGACCGGTCGTACGCGAGCAGGAACCATCTGCATAACTGATGTTTGAGCACGTGATGTCGGCTGCAGAACGTGATCTGCGAGACCTGGGCCATCAACAGCCGCACGCAGACGAACACCAGATGGCGAATCACCGGCGACGCGTCGAACGCGGCGGCGAAGATGCGCCGGTCGAGCCGGTAGACGAAGCCGTCGCGGCAGGCGACGGCACGGCACGGCATCCGGCCGCTGCCGCCGATCACGTCGTCGCAGACGACGCTCTCGCTGCCGATCTCGGCCACTTCCAGCGTCATGCCGCCGGACGACACGTACTGCAGCGAAATCGCCGTCGTGACGGGCAGGTAGACCGCGGTGAGCATTTCACCCGGTTCGCACAGCACCTGGCCCGATTTCAGGTGAACGAGTTGGAGGTTGGCAATCAGCGTCGCGCGTTCGTCGCGGTCGAGGGCCGCGACGAACCGGTTGGCGTCGAAGCTGTGGGAAAGCTCGATCATGCCGCTCGCGTGGGCGACGGCGTCATTGGCCTGGTGGGTCACGGCGGATCCTCGTAGGGAGCGATCGCACATCGCGCGGCGCCATCCACGGGGATTTAGCACGCACGTGCGGATTCGTGTTCATAGAAATTCGAATGCCGATGGCGGAAAAGGCTAGCACGCAATTCAATTCGATAAATTGCGCATTACGTCACTTCACAATGTTTGACGATTCGAGGTAAATGAAAAGGTTATAGGTATTTGAAGATCGTCTTCGTATGAATTAATTGTACTGGAGGGTGAATCGCGAATTCGGTGCTGATCGAGAATCAATCCGGCAACGAAGTGCATCGTACAAGAAAATTATCTAGAATGCATTGAACATTATTTGACAATTGAGATTTGCAGGTATGATTTATTAATTGAATCATGGAGTTGCGTGAGATATGTGCGTTTGATTACAGTGTTGTAAATTAATCCCGCGATTCATATTTGAGACAGTTTCAAACGACCATTCGAGCGTGCGGCACGCGACTCTGGCCCGTTTGAGACATCACGGAAACAATTGAAAACCGGCTGTAAGTTATTGAACGATAAGACTCCCGCGCCGCCACCGGTTCCACTGCCGGCCCCGCGCCCAATGATCAGTCGAATTGCCGGCTGCGTCCGCGACGCAAGCGGGTGTCCGGAAATGAGACGTTTTTTGCGGTTTTCGACCGGCTATTCGGGGGCGCTAAATCGCAAGTCATTTATATATTAAGGATGGAGCGGGTATTGGCACGTAAATCGCTTATCGAAACGGGCGTGTCGAAACGGGACTGCCGATTCGATCCAGCGGCGAGACGCTGTGGGTCGATTGGATCGAGGGTTGTGGGCCGCAACCCGCGTCGCCGTCCGGGCGCGCATCGCGATAACGAATTCCGCTGACGCGGCTGCATGCGGCGCGGACGATAAAAGGGATACAGACATGCTTCATCTTCACTCGAGCTATTCGGCGAATGCCATCCTCGATGCCCTTCCGGAGGACAGCATCCGTGCCATCGCACCGCACCTCGAACTGGTCCGGATCAAGGCCGGCATGCTCGACCGTGTCGGGGAACCGATGCGCCACCTGCATTTCCCGACCACCGCCATGATGTCGGTGCAGCACCTGATGGAGGACGGAGCGATGGTCGAGGTCGCCGTGGTCGGCCGCGAAGGTGTGGTCGGCCTGGCGACGCTCGTCGGCGGCACCGCGGTATCGAATCGCGTCGAAGTCCGGATCGGCGGGATGGCCTACCGCGTGCCGACCTGCGTGATGCGCTCGGAATTCGAACGTTCGCCGGCGACGTATCGGCTGCTGCTGAACTACTGCCAGGCGACGATGGCGCAGATTTCGCGCAGCGCGTTGTGCAACCGGCATCACTCGGTCAGCGAGCAGTTGAGCCGCTGGCTGCTGCTCGCGCATGACCGGATCGACGGCGACGAACTGGCCGTCACGCAGCAGACGATCGCGAACATGCTCGGCGTGCGTCGCGAAGGCGTGACGGAAGCGGCCGGCAACCTGCAGGAAGCCGGGCTGATCCGTCAGCGTCGCGGCCGCATCACCGTGCTCGATCGCGACGGTCTCGAGCGCCAGGCATGCGAGTGCTACGAGCTGATTCGCGCGGACTATCGCCGGCTGCTCGGCACGCGGGCCGGCGCGCGTGCGGTGCCGGTGCGGCCGCGCATGCAGGACCTGCACGGCGGTTTCCCCGCGCACGGTGTGTGACGATGCATGCGATGGCGGGTGGAACGAATGCGATGCGACGCGCCGCGATCGCCGCGGTCGATGTTGCGCTGGTGCTGGCAGGTGCGCTCGCCGCGCAGGCTGCGATGGGGCTCGCGTGGCACGATCTGTCGGACGCGCAGCGCGGCACGGTCGCATTGCTGTGCGTGCTGACCGTCGCGCTGTTGCCGCGCAGCGTGCGCGTGACGCGCGGCGCGGCGTCGCCGCACGACGGCGGTGCCGTGCTGACGCGCACGGTGGTGGCCGTCGTGTGCGTGGGTACGCTGACGGTGGCCGGCACGATGTGGATCATGAACCGCGGCGGCACGGTCACGACGCGCTGGATCGCGCGGACGGTGCTGTCCGGCGACGCGGCACTGCTGCTCGGCAGGCTGGCACTCTGCGCGCTGGCGATGAAGCGTGGCGATCCGCGCGCGCGGCAGCGGCGGGTTGCGGTCGTCGGGGCGACCGCTTACGGACGGGTGGCGATCGAGCGCATGCAGCTCGAACCGGCCGGGCCGTTCGCGGCTGCCTGCGTATTCGACGACGATGCACCGGCCGCGGCCACGGCTGACGGGATCGGCGGCGTGCCGGTGATCGACGACTGGGTCGCGTTGCGGCGCATGATCCGCGGCGGCGAGATCGACGAAGTGTGGCTCACGCTGCCGATGTCGCACGAGTCACGCATCCAGCGCATCGTGCGCGAACTGCGCGACGAGTTCGTCGAGCTGCGGCTGTTGCCGGACGTGCGGCAGATGGCGGTCGTCGAGCGATCCGCGACCGATGTGCTCGGCATGCCGGCCATCAACCTCGCGACCACGCCGCGTTCCGCGCCGGAACTGTGGGCGAAGTTCGCGTTCGACCGGCTGTTCGCCGGCGCCGTACTGATTCCGCTGCTGCCGCTGCTCGCGGCGCTGGCGATCGCGGTGAAGCTGTCGTCGCCGGGGCCCGTCTTGTTCAGGCAGCGCCGCAAGGGCGCCGACGGGCGCGAGTTCCATATCCTCAAGTTCAGGACGATGCGCGTGCATCGCGTACAGCCCGGTGTCGTGCGACAGGCCTCGCGCAACGATGCGCGCATCACGCCGGTCGGCGCGTTCCTGCGACGCACGTCGCTCGACGAGTTGCCGCAGTTCTTCAACGTGCTGTTCGGCCAGATGTCGGTGGTCGGCCCGCGTCCGCACGCGATCGAACACGACGACTTCTACCGGCAACTGATCGACTGCTACATGTATCGCTATCGCGTCCGGCCGGGGATCACGGGATGGGCGCAGGTGAACGGCTATCGCGGCGAGACACGCAAGGTCGAGGCGATGGCCGCGCGCGTGAAGTTCGACCTGTTCTACATGCAGAACTGGAGCTTCTGGTTCGACATGAAGATCATCCTGATGACGGTCGTGCGCGGCTTCGTCGGACGCAACGCGTTTTGATGAAGAGGATTGCGAAGTATCGAGCGTCGACTCGTGCTTCCGGCCTCGATACGACGCGTCCCGCAACCGCGCTTCAGCTGTGCGCCGGCGGCTGAGCGGCTGCCGGCAACGCAGCGGGCGAGACGGCGGGGCTGGCGTCGGGCGCGGCTTGCGCGCTCGACGGCTGGATGGCGTGCTGGATCGTCGGCACGACCATCGTCGGGAACAGGGCCGCAAGGGCCACCCAGATGACGACGCCGAACAACATGACGTTCTCCCGGAAAGCCGCGGATTCGCCGCGCATGCTCTCAATCTACGACGCAACTTTTTACAGGGGATTGATCGACCTCAACGGGGGCTGCGTCAGACGAATGCTGCCCCGCGAGGTTTTCGCATCAGTCCCCGGTTTCTGATGCGCGATGGGGGCGCTGACGCCGGTCAACACATGCGTGTGCATTGGGTTTATGCTGCGTCGAATGCGTCCCGCACTTCATGTGGCCGGACGCGCATCCGGGCACGACGAGCCGGGCATCCCGGCCCGCCGTGCACCGGCGCGACAACCGCGCGCCGCATGCCTCATTGCGCGGAACCCGGAAAAGGAGGGACGGCGATGGCGCTCGATCGAGAACAACGGCAGACGCTGCAGCGACGGCTGACCGAGAGCGAGCAGGCGTTGCGTGCGGAGATCCGGACGAGCGAGGACCAGCGCGCGTCGGAGTCCTATGCGGAGCTTGCCGGCGCGGCGCCGGACGAGGGCGACGAGGCCAATGCCGATCTGTTCGTCGACATGGATCACGCGCTGATCGGGATGAAGCTGGCCGAGTTGCGCGCGATCGGGCGCGCGCAGCAGCGCATGCGCGACGGCAGCTACGGCGAGTGCATCGATTGCGATGCGCCGGTCGGCTACGAGCGACTGCTCGCGCGCCCGACCGCCGAGCGTTGCACGCATTGCCAGTCGATATACGAGCGGCGCTACGCGACGACACCGCGCGCATCGCTGTGACGTCGGTGCAGGGGCCACGCAAGCAGCGAGCCCCGCGCGGCACGACACGGGCGATCGGCGCAGGATGACCAACGGGCACCCGCCGCCGTCGACATGCGGCGCCGGGCGGGCCGACGCCGGCACGCCGGCGCACGGCGCCATCCACGTGGAAGGGAGCCACGCCGATCATGCCGATCCACAATGCCGAGTGCGCGGCCGTCTTCACCGAAATCGCCGACATGCTCGAGATCCAGGGCGCCAACCCGTTCCGCGTGCGTGCCTACCGCAACGCGGCCCGTACGATCGCCGACTACGGGCGCGACATTCCGGCGATGATCGAGAGCGGCAGCGATCTCGGCCGGATTCCATCGATCGGTGCCGATCTCGCGGCGAAGCTGCGCGAGATCGCCGCGACCGGTACCTGCGAACTGCAGCAAACGCTGCGCCATGCGTTGCCGGGCGCGATCGTCGAACTGCTCGACGTGCCGGGGCTCGGCGCGAAACGCGTCAAGGCGCTGCATGACGCACTGCACGTGGACTCGCTCGAGCAGCTGCGCGTCGAAGCGAAGAGCGGGCACGTGCGCGCGCTGCCGGGTTTCGGCGCGAAGACCGAAGCGCACCTGCTCGACGCGCTCGACGAGCGCCTGAAGCGCGAGCCGCAGCGCTTTCTGCTGCCGGATGCCGCGCAATCGCTGATGCCGTTGCTCGAGCGCTTGCGCAAGGTGGGCGGCGTCGGCGAAGCGGTGCCGGCCGGCAGCTTTCGCCGCTGCCGCGAGACGGTCGGCGATCTCGACATCCTCGTGACCGCACGCGATCCGGCCGCCGTGGCCGACGCGTTCGTCGGCTACGGCGAGGTCGCACGCGTGCTCGCGAACGGCAAGACGCGTTCGAGCGTCGTGCTCGGCAACGGGCTGCAGGTCGACCTGCGCGTCGTCGACGCCGACGCGTTCGGCGCGGCGCTCGTCTACTTCACGGGATCGAAGGCGCACAACATCGCGCTGCGCCGGATCGCGCAGGCCGGCGGGCTGAAGATCAACGAATACGGCGTATTCCGCGGCGACGAGCGGATCGCGGGCGCGACGGAGGCATCCGTCTACGAGGCGATCGGCCTTCACTGGGTGCCGCCCGAGTTGCGCGAGGGCCGCGGCGAGATCGACGCGTCGCGCGTCGGCGCGCTGCCGGCGCTGGTCGAACGCAAGCACGTACATGGCGATCTGCATGCGCATACCGACGCGTCGGCAGGGCGCGACAGCCTGCGCGCGATGGCGGACGCGGCGCGTGCGCGCGGGCTCGCGTATCTGGCCGTCACCGATCGCATGCCGGAGTCCGGCGGCGGCCGTACCGATGCCGACTGGCTCGTACGGCAGATCGACGAGATCGACCGCCTCAATGCGTCATTCGACGACTTCGTGCTGCTGAAGGGCGTCGAGGCGGGCATTCGCGAGGACGGCAGCCTCGATGTGGCCGACGACGTGCTCGGCCGGCTCGATCTCGTGGTCGGCGCGGTACGTGACCGCTTCGACCTGCCGGGCGACGCGCAGACCGAGCGGCTGCTGCGCGCGATCGATCACCCGTATTTCACGATCCTCGCGCATCCGACCGGCCGGCTGCTCGGCGAACGCGACGCATGCGAACTCGACGTGCCGCGCGTGCTCGCCGCGGCCGCCGCGCGCCACTGCTTCGTCGAACTCGACGGCGACTCGCGGCGGCTCGACCTGCCGGACGTCTGGTGCCGCGAGGCCGCCAAGGCCGGCGTCGCGGTGGCGATCGGCTCGGACGCGCGGTGCGCGGACGATCTGGACAATCTTGGATACGGTATCGGCCAGGCGCGGCGCGGGTGGCTCACGCGACAGGACGTGCTCAACACGCGCACGCTCGCCCAACTGAGGCCGCTGCTGGCGCGCACGATGGGTGCAAGCGGCACAAGCGGCACAAGCATCGCGTCGAAGCGCGGCCGCCCGAAGCGCGCGTGACGGCGCACGTGCGCGCCGTCACGCATGCCGAAGTCAGGCCAGCACGTCTTCCGCCGGTACGTACGGTAGCCCGAGCGCCAGCGCGACGGCCTCGTACGTGATGTGGCCGTCGCACACGTTCAGGCCCGCGCGCAGATGCGGGTCGTCGGCCATCGCGCGTTTCCAGCCCTTGTCGGCGAGCGCGAGCGCATGGCCGAGCGTCGCGTTGTTCAGCGCGAACGTCGACGTGCGCGCGACCGCGCCAGGCATGTTCGCGACGCAGTAATGCACGACGCCGTCGACGACGAAGGTCGGCTGCGCATGCGTCGTTGCATGCGAGGTCTCGAAGCAGCCGCCCTGGTCGATCGCGACGTCGACGACGACGGCGCCCGTGCGCATCGTCGCGATCATGTCGCGCGTGACGAGCCGCGGCGCCGACGCGCCCGGCACGAGCACCGCGCCGATCACGACGTCGGCGTCGCGCACGGCTTCGTCGATCGTATGCGCGTTCGAGCAGACGGTCGCGATCCGGTTCGCGAAGACCAGATCGAGCTGGCGCAACCGGCCCACGTTCGTGTCGAGCACGGTGACGCGCGCGCCGAGGCCGACCGCCATCTGCAGCGCACCGGTGCCCACCACGCCCGCGCCGAGCACCACGACGTGCGCGGCCGGCACGCCGGGCACGCCGGCCATCAGCACCCCGCGGCCGCCGCGCGGGCTTTCGAGGTGCGTCGCGGCGACCTGGATCGACATGCGCCCCGCGACCTCGCTCATCGGCGCGAGCAGCGGCAGTCCGCCGCCCGGGCCCGTCACGGTTTCGTACGCGATGCAGACCGCGCCGGACTTCACGAGCGCGGCCGCCTGCCCGGGATCGGGCGCGAGATGCAGATATGTATAGAGAATCTGTCCGCGCCGCAGCATCGCGCACTCGGCCGCCTGCGGCTCCTTGACCTTGATGATCATGTCGGCGCGCGCGAAGAGGTCGCGCGCGTCGTCGCACAGTGCGGCGCCTGCTGCCGTGTAGTCGTCGTCGAGCAGACCGATGGCCGTGCCCGCGCCGCGCTGCACGAGCACGCGATGGCCGTGTCGCGTGAGCTCACGTGCGCCGGCCGGCGTGAGGCCGACGCGGTATTCGTGATTCTTGATCTCCTTCGGCACACCGATCAGCATGAGTCGCCTCCATGGGTATTCGTCATGGTTGTCGTGCCCGGGCGTGCCGCGATCGTCCGATCGTGCGTGCCGGCGAACGGCACGTGTGCGACGGTTGCGCATGCACGGTTCGCGTGCCGTACTGGAATAAGAGGGTAGCGGTGGCCGGAGGGAAGTCAAGCGGCGGCCCGATGCGACGGTGCGCGCGCACTGCACCGCAACACGCGGCATGGCGTATTGCGACCGGACGTCGCACTGTATGCGGCACGCGGTTTGGGTATCGTCTCGGGTGGCGCGGAGCGGGGCCGCGCGCCGGATTCCTTCCGGCTGGATCACGACACGACGACACGATGAGACAAGGAAGCTTACCGACATGACGGGCGCGTATTTCAGCGTGCCGACGCTTTGTGCGATCGCACTCGTTCACGTCTATTGGGCGTTCGGTGGACGGCTCGGCAAGCATGCGGCCATTCCGGAACAGGACGGCGTACCGCTGCTGCGGCCGACCGTGCCCGGCACGCTCGCTGTCGCGGCGGCGTTGCTGGCCGGCGCAAGCGCGGTGGCGTCGCGCGCGGGCTGGCTGGGGCCGACTCTGTATCCCGGCGCGATCGCGTTCGCGATCGTTGCGCTCGCACTGATCTTCGCGGTGCGCGCCGTCGGCGATTTCCGCTACGTCGGCTTCTTCAAACGGGTTCGCGGGTCGCGTTTCGCGCGCATGGACAGCCTCTGTTACTCGCCGCTGTGCGCGGCACTTTCGTTGTCGATCGCATCGATGCTGTGGCCGTGGTGAGCACCGCGTCGAGCGGGACGGCCGTTTTGCCGAGAGTGAGGCGGTAACGCGCGTCGCAGGCGCCGCATCGGAAAGCGCCGAGCGGCGCGGGCAGGGCAACCCTGAAAAACGACGGGTGCCAGTCAGGCGACGCCCGCGCGTGCGTCCGGCCCTGCGACCGACGCCGCGGCCGCGCCACGGCTCTTGCGTATTCCGGAAAACGATTTCCTCATTATTGCGATTTTCGATGTAATGAATTGCACCGAACCCTTTGGAAATGGAACCGGTTCCATTTATAATTCGCGGCATTTGTCGCCGGGCCCGAATTGAGGGTCGTGCACGTTGCGCTTGCCGTCGGCCGGCGCGGCGTCTAAGTTGAATAGGCCATGGCGATGAGGGGCAGATGCGGGCGGCAAGCTCGTATTTGTCCGACGATAAGACCCGCGAAGAGGTCGACCCCGCGCGGCTGCCGGAACCGGCGCGCCGCGCGGCTGCATGACGGGCGTCACCGCGCAGTGCGCGGGCCGGCGCCTGCATCGAGCTTGCTCGCAACATCGCAAGAAAGGACGGCCGGCCGCGCGCGGCATGGCTGCCGTGTCGGGCATGCCGCATCCGGAATGCGGGTTCCCGAATCACGCTCCCCAACGATCAACATCCGACCATGTCCACGCCACCCGACAAACCCAACTCGCGTCGCCGCTTCCTGCGCACGTCGGTCGCGCTCGTGCCGATCGCGTCGGTCGCCGGTTGCGACCTGCGCTCGTCGTCGTCCTCGACCGCGGCCGGCAATGCCTCCACCGCGTCGGCCGGCGCTGAACGCGCGCCGTACAAGCCGACCTTCTTCGATGCGAAGGAGTGGTCGTTCGTCCAGGCCGCCGTCGACCGGCTGATCCCGGCCGATGCCGAAGGCCCCGGCGCGCTCGAATCGGGCGTGCCCGAATTCATCGACCGCCAGATGGAAACCCCGTACGCGCACGGCGCGACGTGGTACATGCAGGGGCCGTTCCAGCAGGGCGTGCCCGAGCTCGGCTACCAGCTCAAGCTCGTGCCGCGCGACATCTACCGGCTCGGCATCGCGGCGGTCAACCGCTATTGCGAAAAGGCCCACGGCAAGGCGTTCGCCGACCTCGACGCGCCGACCCGCGACACCGTGCTCGGCGAACTGGAAAAAGGCGGCGCGCAGATCGACGACGTGCCGTCGGCGGTGTTCTTCGGCCTGTTGCTGCAGAACACGCGCGAAGGCTACTTCTGCGATCCGGTGCATGGCGGCAATCACGACATGGCCGCGTGGAAGATGATCGGTTTTCCGGGCGCGCGCGCCGACTTCATGGATTTCGTCAACCAGAACGGCAAGCCCTATCCGTACGGCCCCGTCTCGATCAACGGGGAGCGCACCTGATGGCCGCAGAAAAGAAGCCGCACGTCGATGCGGTGATCGTCGGCTTCGGCTGGACCGGCGCGATTCTCGCGAAGGAACTGACCGAAGCGGGCCTGAACGTCGTCGCGCTCGAGCGTGGCGAGTATCGCGACACCTATCCGGACGGCGCGTATCCGAACACGATCGACGAGCTGACCTACAACGTCCGCAAGAAGCTGTTCCTCGACCTGTCGAAGACGACCGTGTCGATCCGCCACGGCGTGCAGGACACCGCGCTGCCGTACCGGCAACTCGCCGCGTTCCTGCCGGGCGAGGGCGTCGGCGGCGCGGGGCTGCACTGGTCGGGCGTGCATTTCCGGATCACGCCGGAAGAACTGCGCCTGCGCAGCCACTACGAAGAGCGCTACGGCAAGAAGTTCATCCCCGAAGGGATGACGATCCAGGACACGGGCGTCACCTACGACGAACTCGAGCCGTATTTCGACTTCGCCGAGAAGGTGTTCGGCACGTCGGGGCAGGCGTACAAGGTCGGCGGCAAGGTGGTCGGCGACGGCAACGTGTTCGAGGCGAACCGCAGCGACAACTTCCCGCTGCCCGCGCAGCTCAATACGTATTCGGCGCAGCGCTTCTCCGATGCCGCGAAGTCGCTCGGGCTGCATCCGTACCGGCTGCCGTCGGCGAACACGTCGGGTCCGTACACGAACCCGTACGGCGTGCAGATGGGGCCGTGCAACTTCTGCGGCTACTGCAGCGGCTACGCGTGCTACATGTATTCGAAGGCATCGCCGAACCTGAACATCCTGCCCGCGCTGAAACAGGTGCCGAACTTCGAGCTGCGCTCGAAGTGCCACGTGCTGCGCGTGGACCTCGACGACACGAAGAAGCGCGCGACGGGCGTCACCTACGTCGACCCGGCCGGCCGTGAAGTGCACCAGCCGGCCGATCTCGTGATCGTCGCCGCGTTCCAGTATCACAACGTGCATCTGCTGCTGCTGTCGGGCATCGGCAAGCCGTACGACCCAATCTCGGGCGAAGGCGTGGTGGGCCGCAATTTCGCGTACCAGAACCTGTCGACGATCAAGGCGTTCTTCGACAAGGACACCTACACGAACCCGTTCATCGGCGCGGGCGGCAACGGCGTCGCGGTGGACGACTTCAACGCCGACAACTTCGACCACGGCCCGCTCGGCTTCGTCGGCGGCTCGCCGCTGTGGGTGAACCAGGCCGGCGTGAAGCCGATCAGCGGCATCGCGACGCCGCCGGGCACGCCGCAGTGGGGCTCGGCGTGGAAGAAGGCCGTGAAGGACAACTACGCGCACACGATCTCGATGGACGCGCACGGCACGAACATGTCGTACCGCGACGTGTATCTCGACCTCGATCCGACCTATCGCGATTCGTACGGCCAGCCGCTGTTGCGGATGACGTTCGACTGGAAGGACAACGACATCAGGATGGCGCAATACGTGACCGGGCAGATGAAGAAGATCGCGGAGGCGATGGGGCCGAAGGCGATCGGCGTGTCGACGCGCGAGTTCGGCAAGCACTTCGATTCGCGCGCGTACCAGACGACCCACCTGGTCGGCGGCGCGATCATGGGCACCGATCCGAAGACGAGCGTGCTGAACCGCTACCTGCAGTGCTGGGACGTGCACAACGTGTTCGTGATGGGCGCGTCGGCGCTGCCGCAGGGCATCGGCTACAACCCGACCGGGATCATCGCGGCGCTGGCCTACTGGTCGGCACGCGCGATCCGCGAGCAATACCTGAAAAATCCCGCCCCGCTGGTGACCGTATGAAGAGGACGATGAACCACCACAACGCCGCGCGCCGGATTTCCCCGCTGCGGCGCGCCCTGGCGATCGGCACGGCCTGGGCGGCGTTCGGTCTCGCGGGCGGCACCGCGTTCGCGCAGCCGGCATCCGCGCCCGCCGCGGCTTCGGGCCCGGCAGCCGCACCGGTCGCACAGTCTGCCGACGCGAACCTCGTCAAGCGCGGCGAATATCTGGCCCGCGCGGGCGACTGTATCGCGTGCCACACCGCGAGCGGCGGCAAGCCGTTCGCGGGCGGGCTGAAGTTCGACACGCCGATCGGCGCGATCTATTCCACCAACATCACGCCGGACCCGAAGACGGGCCTCGGCGGCTGGACGTATGAGGACTTCACCCGCGCGGTGCGCGAGGGCGTGCGCAAGAACGGCGACACGATGTACCCGGCGATGCCGTACCCGTCCTATGCGCGCCTGACCGACGACGACATGAAGGCGCTGTACGCGTACTTCATGCACGGCGTCGCGCCGGTCGAGCACGAGAACCGCAAGGTGGACATCGTGTGGCCACTGTCGATGCGCTGGCCGCTGACGTTCTGGCGCAAGATGTTCGCGCCGACGCCGAAGCCGTTCGATGCGGCGCCGTACACCGATCCGGTGGTCGCGCGCGGCGCGTATCTCGTGCAGGGGCTCGGCCATTGCGGCGCGTGCCACACGCCGCGCGCGGCGACGATGCAGGAACGCGCGCTGACCGACGCGGGCGGCCTCGACTTCCTGGCCGGCGGCGCGGCGATCGACGGCTGGGTGCCGACCAGCCTGCGCGGCGAGCCGCGCACCGGGTTCGGCACGTGGAACGAAACCGAGATCGTGCAGTTCCTGAAGACCGGCCGCACGCTGCGCACGGCCGCGTTCGGCGGGATGACGGACGTGGTCGGCCACAGCATGCAGCACATGAGCGACGACGATCTCACGGCGATCGCACGCTACCTGAAGACGCTGCCGCCAAAGGTGCAGGGCGAGACACCGTACGCGTACGACGCGACGGCCGCGCACGCGCTGCAGACCGGTGACGCGAGCAAGCCGGGCGCGGCGGTCTATCGCGACAACTGCATGGCCTGCCACCGCAGCGACGGCCACGGCTACGCGCGGGTGTTCCCGGCGCTCGCCGGCAACCCGGTCCTGCAGGGCGACGATCCGACTTCGGTGATCCACGTCGTGCTGTCGGGCAGCGCGCTGAAGGGCACGCACACCGCGCCGTCGACCTTCACGATGCCGCCGTTCGGCTGGCGCCTGTCGGACCAGGAAGTCGCGGACGTGTCGAACTTCGTGCGCACGAGCTGGGGCAATACGGGGACGGCGATCACGGCCGCGCAGGTCGCGAAGGTGCGCAAGAGCGTGCCGTCGACGCGGCCGGAGCCGCCGCCGGGCGCGCGGTTCCCGCAAGCGTCGCGCTGACCCACGCGGCGGGGCATCCGGCCCCGCCCACCTGCTCCGCCTCGCGGCGCCCGTCGGCCCGCGGGGCGCGTTCCGCCCGATCGGGGTTGCACCCCGCAATGGCGTGCCGACGCGTGAATTTTTCGCCGTGGCGCGCCAATTTTTCGCCTCATCCCTTATCCTTCCATTCTTGAACCTTACTAAATCGTTACAAGAACTCGGGAGGGGGGATGCCTCATGACATCAGCCTGATTGCGTTGCTCGCGGCCGGTTTCGGTCTCGCGATGATCTTCGGTTACCTCGCGTCGCTGCTGAAAATGCCGCCGCTCGTCGGCTATCTGCTCGCCGGGATCGTGATCGGCCCCGGCACGCCCGGTTTCGTCGGCGACCTGTCGCTCGCGCAGCAGCTCGCGGAAGTCGGCGTGATGCTGCTGATGTTCGGCGTCGGCCTCCATTTTTCGCTCGGCGACCTGCTCGCGGTGCGCAAGATCGCGCTGCCGGGGGCCGTCGTCCAGATTACCGTCGCGACGCTGCTCGGCGGCGGGCTCGCGCTCACCTGGGGCTGGAGTCTCGGCGCGGCGCTCGTGTTCGGGCTCGCGCTGTCGGTCGCGAGCACGGTCGTGCTGTTGCGGGCGCTCGAGGGGCGGGGGCTCGTCGAGACCGTGAACGGACGCATCGCGGTCGGCTGGCTCGTCGTCGAGGATCTCGTGATGGTGCTCGTGCTCGTGCTGCTGCCGCCCGTCGCGGGGCTGCTCGGCGGCACGCCGCCCGGCGACGCGCACGCGGCCGGCGGCAGCGTGTGGGGCACGCTCGGCGTCACGATGCTGAAGGTCGCCGCGTTCATCGCGCTGATGCTCGTGGTCGGCAAGCGCGTGTTCCCGCGCATCCTGTGGCTCGTCGCCCGTACCGGTTCGCGCGAACTGTTCACGCTGTGCATGATCGCCGCGGCGGTCGGCATCGCGTTCGGCGCGGCAAAGCTGTTCGACGTGTCGTTCGCGCTCGGCGCGTTCTTCGCCGGGATGATGATGCGCGAGTCGGAGTTCAGCCGGCGTGCCGCCGACGAGACGCTGCCGCTGCGCGACGCGTTCTCGGTGCTGTTCTTCATTTCGGTCGGGATGCTGTTCGACCCGAAGGTGCTGCTCGCCGAGCCGCTGCATGTGATCGAGGTCGCGGCGATCGTGCTGATCGGCAAGACGCTCGCGGCGGTCGCGCTCGTGATCGCGTTCCGCTATCCGCTGAACACCGCGCTGACGGTCGGCGCCGGTCTCGCCCAGATCGGCGAGTTCTCGTTCATCCTCGCGGGGCTCGGCCGTGCGCTCGGGTTGCTGTCGGCCGAGGGGCAAAGCCTGATTCTCGCGGTCGCGCTGATCTCGATCGCGATGAACACGCTGCTGTTCGCGATGATCGATCCGGCGCTCGCATGGATCCGCAAGCATTCGGCGTTCGCGCGCAAGCTCGAGGCACGCGACGATCCGCTCGCCGCGCTGCCGATGTCGACGCCGCAGACGCACCTGACCGGCCAGGTCGTGATCGTCGGCTACGGCAAGGTCGGCACGCGGATCGCGCATGCGCTGGACGAGCGCGGGATCGCCTATGTCGTCGTCGAGCAGAATCGCGAGCTCGTCGAGAAGCTGCGCGCGGACGGCGTCGCGGCCGTGTCGGGCGACGCGATCGAGCCGATCGTGCTCGTGCAGGCGCATATCGCGCGCGCCGGGATGCTGGTCGTCACGCTGCCGGACGTATTCGACGTGCGGCAGATCGTCGAGATCTCGCGCACGCTCAATCCGGCGCTGGAGGTCGTGCTGTGCACGAACAGCAGCGACGAGGCCGACCTGCTGTCGAGCGAGGGAATCGGCACCGTGTTCATGGGCGAGAGCGAACTCGCGCGCGGGATGACCGAGCACGTGCTCGGCAGGATGGCGAAGCCGGTGGCGGCCGCGCATTGATGGTTAGCGGCTGGGATCGCTCGGATCGATAGGATCGCCGCGACTGCGCGGATCGCCGGGATTACAGGATTGCGCCGGCCTTTCGGAGCGGCGCGTGAGGCGGGTTCTACGTAGCGAATAATCGATCCCGATCTGTCAGCCGACCTGTTCGCCGCCGCGCCACGCCCCGGCGACTTCACCAACACCCAGGCGGCTTCAGCCCGCCGCCTTCGTCTCTACGGCCGCGCCGGATTGCGCGGCCGTTTTCACAGGTGCCGACGCCTGTTGCCCGGCTGCCGTCTTCGGTTGCACGGCGGCCTTCGGCGCCGCGACCGTCTTTTGCGGCACGGCAGCCTTGAGCGGCGCATTCGGCGTCGGCTCGACCGGCGCGTCCGGCGGCACGCCGAGCAGCTGCAGCGAGCCGCTCGTGACCGACGAGAACACCGGGCCGGCCACCGTGCCGCCGTAATAACCCTTGCCGCGCGGCTCGTCGATCATCACCGCGACGATCAGGCGGGGGTTGCTCATCGGCGCCATCCCCGCGAACAGGGCGCGGTACTTGCCCTTCGCATAGGTTGCGCCGACCTGCTTGCGCGCCGTGCCCGTCTTGCCGCCGATCCGGTAGCCGTCGACGCGCGCGCGGCGCCCCGTGCCGCCTTCGCCGACGGCCGACTCGAGCATCGAACGGATCGCCGCCGCGGTCTGCGGCGACGTCACGCGATGGCCGCGATGGGCCTCGATCGTCTGCGGGTCGGAACCGTTCCTCAGCAGCGACACCGGGTGCAGCGTGCCGTCGCCCGCATAGGCGGTGTAGGTCTGCGCGATCTGCAGCAGCGACATCGACAGCCCGTAGCCGTACGCCATCGTCGCCTGCTCGATCGGCCGCCAGCGCTTGTAGCCGCGCAGGCGGCCCGACGCGACGCCCGGGAACGTCAGTTCCGGCGCGCGGCCGATCCCGTATTCCTGGTACTTGTTCCAGATCGTTTCGGCGGGCAGGTTCAGCGCCAGCTTCGCGAGCGCGACGTTGCTCGACTTCTGCAGTGCCTGCGAGACGGTCAGCGAGCCGTGGTTCGACGTGTCGTGGATCACGGCCGGGCCGATCTTGTAGGTGCCCGGCGACGTGTTGATGATCGTGTTCGGCGTGACCTTGCGCTCGTCGATCGACAGCGCGACGACGAGCGGCTTGATCGTCGAGCCCGGCTCGAACGTGTCGATCACCGCGCGGTTGCGCAGCTGCTGGCCCGTGAGGCGTGCACGGTCGTTCGGGTCGAAGGTCGGATAGTTCGCGAGCGCGAGGATTTCGCCGTTCTGCGCGTCGAGCACGACGACGCTGCCGGCCACCGCGTTGTTCTCGAGCACCGCGGCCTTGAGCTGGCTGAACGCGAGCTGCTGGATCCGCCGGTCGATCGTCAGTTCGATCGTCGCGCCGTGCTGCGCGGGCACGAGCGGGCGCGTGTCGGACACGATGCGGCCGAGCCGGTCGCGGATCACCTCGCGCTGCCCGGACGTACCCGACAGCCGCCCGTTCGCCGCGAGCTCGACGCCTTCCTGGCCCTTGTCCTCGACGTTGGTGAAGCCGACCACGTGCGCGGCCGATTCGCCCTCCGGATAGAAGCGCTTCGAATCGGCGATCTGCGTGATGCCGTCGATCTCGAGCTTGCCGAGCCGGCTTGCGGTCTCGGCGTCGATCTGCCGCTTGAGCAGCACGAACGTACGGTCGTTGCGCAGGCGGCGCTTCACCTCCGCGAGCGGCATGTCGAGCAGCTTCGCGATCTGCGGATAGTCGATTTCGGCGACCTGTTTCGGGTTCGCCCAGATTTCATAGGTCGACAGGCTGACCGCGAGCATCGCGCCGTTGCGGTCGACGATGCGCCCGCGCATCGCGTCGAGCTCGATCGTGCGCTGGTAGCGCTTCTGGCCCTCACCGACATAGAAATCCTGGTTCGCGACCTGCACCCAGAACGCGCGTCCGATCAGCGCGGCGAAACCGAGGGACACCATGATCACGACCAGCTTCGAGCGCCACATCGGCAAGCGCGACGCGAGCATCGGGTGCTTGGTCGCGGCGGCGTACGGATCGGCGGGGTGGGTCTTCTTTTTCACGCGCATGCAAGGGCCGGGTCGGGCCGCCGGACGGCGGCAAGTCAATCGGAATAATGTGATTGTAATAAATGAGTAAACGTCGTGTGGGGAAACTGTGCTTCGGCCCCGTAAAAGATGCGCGTCGGCGACCGGGCTTCGGGCGGAAAAGGCGGGATGAAGGCGGGGACGAAGGCGGGAACGGCGGCGCGGGCATTGCCCGATGTCGCCGACGAATCGGAAGGACGCGGCGGGTCGTGACCGGGGAGGCGACTCAATCAACCCGGCCCCGATTATTTTCGGGACGGAAAAATAAAAACGCCTCGAAGAGAGGCGCCGTTATTTATGAATATCGAAATGAATATCACGGAAACCGGAATAAACCCGAAAACCGCAGAGGATTGCCGTCAAAAATACCTATCGCGCGACGGAAATGAATTCGTGGTATTCCGGCTCCGCCGTGGAGCGATCGACCGCCTGCAGGCGCCACGCGCCGTCGGGGTGCTCGCCGGCGAGCACCGCGGGACCTTGTTCGCGCTGCATCGCGCTGAACGACAGGCCCTTCAACTGGCACACGGCATTCCCGCTGTCGGCGGCGCAGAGGGCCATCGCGCCTTCCACGTCCCGAACCTTGCCCCAGGCCGGGAGATCGATGCCCTGGTGTGCCTCGCGCGACCACAGCCGCTCGTCGGTATCGACCCACAACACCGCGTACGAGTGCCGGGTTGCCGATTCGCTGCCATTAATCCGGATAGTGAGGCGCATTGGAACGTCTCCTGGAAAGTAGAAAATGACACATTCGACCGATTTGGTTTGGATAGTCTAGATAGACTGCAGTGAAACGCAAGCGATAATCCTCAATAAATCCGCATTGTGTCTATTGGTGTTTCGGATGAAAGGACGTCTGACGATACGCGCGGATTCCGGCCCCGCGTGCAAACGCCGACGACACCGCGATCTGCGTGCCGCGGCCTCGCTCCGGGTCGGCCCGCGACATGCGATGACTAGGCCGGGGCGCGTCGATGTGTCGCGCCGAAGCGCTGGCCCGCAGCACGCCGGCGAACCTCCGTCGCAAGCTGCCCGACCGGGCGTTTCACCGAGTTGACGACCCGGCCGGCACGACACACCCCGACATTCGTGCACAAATCCACACACTTTCACGAAACTTTCAGGACAGACTTCCGGGCGATCCGGCCCCACACTTGGATTTTCCCGATCCTGCGCCGCGGACGTCCGTCCGTGGCGGGCCGCCGCCTTGTGTCAGAGACGCGATCGACGCGATCGCGGGCCGCAGCCGGTCGGGACTGCCGGGGCGAGCGTCGGCCCCGGCCCGGCCGACCGCCGTGCGCAGCGCCGCGATCCGGGGCTGCCGCGCCGTCCGGCCGATTCTTCGAAGGAGACTATCGTGCTGATCTGGAAAACCGCGTTGTCGCTCAACTGGCGCACGAGCCTCGTGTCGCCGGCCAGCGCGCCGGTCGCGGCGGCCAACGTCGGGCGGCTGGTGCTCACCGGCGCCACCGGCTTCATCGGCAGTACCGTGCTGACGGCGCTCGTCAACGCAGGCTTGCTCGAGCGCATCGTGTGTGTCGTGCGCGCCGGGAATCGCGGCCACGCGGTCGCGCGTTTGCGTGAAGCGGCGCTGCGCGCAGGGCTCGCGCCGTACTGGGCATCGCGTCTCGGCGACGCGAACGTGGTCGTCGGTACACTCGGCGACGTGTGGCAGGGCGCCGACGCGCCGCGTCTCGCCGGCGCGACGCACGTGATTCACTGCGCGGGCCACGCGTCGCCGGCCAACGGTTCGCATCTGCGGGCTGACCTCGCCGATTCGCTGCGCTTTGCCGAGCGGTTCGCGCACGCACCGCAACTGCAGCGTTTCGTGTACGTCGGCACCGCTTACGCGCATGCGGGCCGCGGCGGGATCGTTTACGAGGAAATGGCGGGTGCGGCGGCGAGCGACGCGGCGCAGGCCGGCGACGGGCTGCACGGCGCGGTGCTCGCGGCCGGCTACCTGCAGGCGAAGGCGGAAACGGAGCAGCGCCTGCGCGCGCTCGGGCTGCCGCTCGTCGTCGTGCGTCCGTCGCACGTCGTCGGTCACACGGTGCTCGGCACGCGGCCCGCGCCGAATTCGTTCTGGATGTTCCGCGTCGCGCACGCGGCGCGCCGCTTCACGGCACGGCCGATGACGCGCATCGACATCGTGTCGGTCGACGACGTCGCACGCGCGACGATGCTGCTGGCCGTGAAGCCGACGCTGATGCACGACGTGTACCACGTGTCGGCCGGCGACGAGGCGCCGCAGGTCGCGCAGATCGTACGCGCGATGGACGAGGCGGCCGGCATGACGGGCGCGCCGCGTTACGCCGCGTGCGCGCCGGCCGACCTGCCGCTCGTGGTGCGCGACGTGCTCGGGCGGTCCGATCCGGCGCTCGAGCGCGTGATCGGCCGGGCGTTGCAGCGTGGCGCGGAGTTCGCGACGGTCGATCGCGTGTTCGACAACCGCCGCGTGCGCGACGAAATCGATTTCGAGCCGCTGCCGTTCATCGATTACGTCGAGGAATGCATGCGCACGTCCCGCGGCGTCGCGGTGACCGAACTGATGCGCGGGGCGCTGCACTGACGGCCCGCGCGATCCGCGGCTTGCCGGTTCCCGGGTTCGGGTTCGCCCGCCGCCGCTCGCTGCGGTCCGGCCGCGGCAGGCCCTACGACGCGCTGCCGAGTTCGATCAGCCGGTCGAGCGCACGGTAGATGTCGTCCAGGCCGTCCTGGCCGAAACGCGCTTCGAGCTGGCGATACTGCTCGTCGATGCGCGGGCCGATTTCGGTCACCAGCTTCCTGCTTTGCGGCGTCAGGCTCACCAGCAGCCGGCGCTGATCTTCCTGCGCGCGTGTGCGCGTAATCAGGCCGTCGCGCTCCATCCGTTCCAGCACGCCGGTGAGGCTCGGGCTGAGGATGCAGCAGCGGCGCGCGATCTGTCCCGCTTCGAGCGCATTCGCCGGCTCGCCGTCGAGCACGCGGATGATCCGCCATTGCTGTTCGGTCAGCGCGAATTCCTTGAGAATGGGGCGGAACAGGCCCATCAGCGTTTCGCGGGCCTCGAGCAGCAGCATGGCCAGGTTGCGATGGTCGAGCGTACGGTTCATCGGGGGTGGGGAATGGACGGGGACGCATCAATCTTAACAGCCGACGGTGCTGAATTTCATGTATCAGGGTAATCGCGGTTGCCAGCGTCCGATTGTTTACTTAAGATGTTAACTATTGACGATGCGCCGCGACGCGCGGCAGGGGAATGACGCATGGAGCTGTCTTGCAGGACCGCCGCGGCGCCGCCGCTGCCGGTCGCCATCGGTACCGTCTACGGTGCGCTGCTCAACGAGCGCGCCGCACTCGACGCGCTCGGCGATGCCGTGCACGCACCGCCTTACGGCCGTCCGCCGCAGGCGCCGATCCTTTACATCAAACCGGCCAACACGCATGCGGCGGACGGCGCGGCCGTCGTGGTGCCCGCGGGCGTCGATGCGCTGGAGATCGGCGCGTCGCTGGCCGTCGTGTTCTCGCGGCGCGCGACGCGCGTGCCGGCCGCGCAGGCGCTCGATTACGTGCACGGCTTCACGCTCGCGAGCGACGTGTCGGTTCCGCATCCCGATTACTACCGTCCGGCCGTGCGCTTCAAGTGTCGCGACGGCTTCTGCCCGCTGGGCCCGGCGATCGTGCCGGCGGCCGCGCTTGGCGATGTCGACGCGATCGGCCTGACCGTGCGGATCGACGGCGATGCCGTGGTGTCCGCGTCGACCGCCACGCTGATCCGCCCGGTGCGGGAACTGATCGCCGACGTGACGGCATTCATGTCGTTCGACGCGGGCGACGTGCTGCTGCTCGGCGTCGCGGGTGGCGCACCGCGTGCCCGCGCGGGCAGCACGATCGAGATTGCCGCCGCCGGCATCGGCACGTTGCGGCATACGCTGATTGCGGAGGAAGCACGATGAAGACGGCGCGCGTGATCTACAACGGCGCACTGCATGCGGCCGAACCGGCCGGCGACGGCGCGATCCGCCTCGACACGGGCCGCGTGGTCGCCGAGGACGTGGTGACGTGGCTGCCGCCCGTCGCGCCGCGCACGACGTTCGCGCTCGGCCTCAACTACGCGGACCACGCGAAGGAACTCGCGTTCAACGCGCCGAGCGAGCCGCTGATCTTCCTGAAGGGGCCGAACACGTTCATCGGTCACCGCTCGCGCACCGTGCGCCCGGCGGACGCGACGCACATGCACTACGAGTGCGAGCTGGCCGTCGTGATCGGCCGCCCGGCGCGCAACGTGAGCCGCGCGCAGGCGCTCGACCACGTCGCCGGCTACACGGTCGCGAACGACTACGCGATCCGCGATTACCTCGAAAACTACTACCGCCCGAACCTGCGCGTGAAGAACCGCGATACCTGCACGCCGCTCGGGCCGTGGTTCGTCAGCCGCGACGAGATCGGCGACGCGGGCGACCTGACGCTGTGCACGACGGTGAACGGCCGGGAGACCCAGCGCGGTAGCACGCGCGACATGATCTTCGACGTGCCCGCGCTGATCGAGCACATCAGCAGTTTCATGACGCTCGCGCCGGGCGACCTGATCCTGACCGGCACGCCGGAAGGGCTGGCCGACACGCAGCCGGGCGACGAGGTCGTGACCGAAATCGAAGGAATCGGCCGGCTCGTGAACACGATCGTCGGCGAAGCAGACTACTATCGCGCCGGCTGAGCCCGTCGCCCAAGGAGAGCACATGACCATCAAGCACTGGATCGGCGGCCGTGAGGTCGAGAGCCGCGAGACCTTCACGACGCTGAATCCCGCGACGGGCGACGCGATCACCGACGTCGCGTCGGCCGGCGAGGCCGAAGTCGACGCGGCCGTGCGCGCGGCGAAGGACGCATTCCCGAAGTGGGCGAACACGCCCGCGAAGGAGCGCGCGAAGCTGATGCGCAAGCTCGGCGAGCTGATCGAGAAGAACGTGCCGATGCTCGCCGCGCTCGAGACGCAGGACACCGGCCTGCCGATCGCGCAGACGAGCAAGCAGCTGATTCCGCGCGCGTCCGAGAACTTCAACTTCTTCGCGGAAGTGTGCGTGCAGATGAACGGCCGCACGTATCCGGTCGACGACCAGATGCTGAACTACACGCTGTACCAGCCGGTCGGCGTGTGCGCGCTGGTGTCGCCGTGGAACGTGCCGTTCATGACCGCGACGTGGAAGACGGCGCCGTGTCTCGCGCTCGGCAACACGGCCGTGCTGAAGATGTCGGAGCTGTCGCCGCTGACGGCCGACCAGCTCGGCCGGCTCGCGCTCGAAGCCGGCATTCCGGCGGGCGTGTTGAACGTCGTGCAGGGATACGGCGCGACGGCCGGCGACGCGCTGGTGCGCCATCCGGACGTGCGCGCGGTGTCGTTCACGGGCGGCACGGTCACGGGCAAGCGAATCATGGAGCGCGCGGGCCTGAAGAAATACTCGATGGAGCTCGGCGGCAAGTCGCCCGTGCTGATTTTCGACGATGCCGATTTCGACCGCGCGCTCGACGCGTCGCTGTTCACGATCTTCTCGATCAACGGCGAGCGCTGTACCGCGGGCTCGCGGATCTTCGTGCAGCGCACGATCTACGACCGCTTCGTGCAGGAATTCGCGCGCCGTGCGAACAACCTGGTGGTCGGCGACCCGTCGGATCACGCGACGCAGCTCGGCGCGATGATCACGCGCCAGCACTGGGAGAAGGTGACCGGCTATATCCGGATCGGCGAGCAGGAAGGCGCGCGCGTGGTGGCAGGCGGCGCGGACAAGCCGGCCGGCCTCGCCGACCATCTGCGCAACGGCAATTTCGTGCGCCCGACCGTGTTCGCCGACGTCGACAACCGGATGCGCATCGCGCAGGAAGAGATCTTCGGGCCGGTCGCGTGCCTGATTCCGTTCGAGAACGAGGAGGAAGGGCTGCGGCTTGCGAACGACACGTCCTACGGGCTCGCGTCGTACATCTGGACGCAGGACGTCGGCAAGGTGCATCGCCTCGCGCGCGGGATCGAGGCCGGGATGGTGTTCGTGAACAGCCAGAACGTGCGCGACCTGCGCCAGCCGTTCGGCGGCGTGAAGGAGTCGGGCACCGGGCGCGAAGGCGGCGAGTACAGCTTCGAGGTGTTCGCGGAGATCAAGAACGTGTGCATCTCGATGGGTTCGCATCACATTCCCCGCTGGGGCGTGTGACGGGCGCGGGTCGTGGCGCTGCCAGCAAGAACGAACGATACGGAGACTTGAACGATGGGCAAACTGTCCCTCGCCGCGAAGATCACGCACGTGCCGTCGATGTACCTGTCGGAGTTGCCCGGCAGGCATCACGGCTGCCGCGAAGCGGCGATCCGCGGCCACCAGCTGATCGGCGAGCGCTGCCGCGCGCTCGGCGTCGATACGATCGTCGTGTCGGACGTGCACTGGCTCGTCAACGCCGGCTATCACGTGAACTGCAATGCGCGGTTCGCGGGTACGTACACGAGCAACGAGCTGCCGCACTTCATCCGCGACATGCAGTACGCGTATCCGGGCAACCCCGAACTCGGCCGCCTGATCGCGGAGACGGCCAGCGCACGCGGCATCGCGACGCGCGCACACGAGATCGACAGCCTCGAACTCGAATACGGCACGCTCGTGCCGATGCGCTACATGAACGCCGACCAGCACTTCAAGGTCGTGTCGATCGCGGGCTGGTGCATGTGGCATCAGCTCGACGAAAGCCGGCGCTTCGGCGAGGCGCTGCTCGAGGCGATCGAAAAGAGCGATTCGAACGTCGCGTTCCTCGCGAGCGGCTCGCTGTCGCATCGCTTCAACGACAACGGCAGCCCGGAGGAATCGATCCACCAGATCAGCCGCGAGTTCTTCCGGCAGGTCGACCTGCGCGTGGTCGAGCTGTGGAAGCAGGGCGATTTCAGGACCTTCTGCGCGATGCTGCCCGAGTACAACACGCATTGTCACGGCGAAGGCGGCATGCACGACACCGCGATGCTGCTCGGCCTGCTCGGCTGGGATCGTTACGACAAGCCGGTCGAGATCGTCACCGACTATTTCGCGAGCTCGGGCACCGGGCAGATCAACGCGATCTTCCCGCTCGCCTGAGCGCCGCATCACCTATCCGGAGCGTTGCCATGCCACACATCGTCGTCGAATACACCGCGAACATCCGCGACGACGCGCGCATTCCCGCGCTGCTGCGCACGATCAACGCGACGCTGATCGCGCAGGGCGGCGTGTTTCCGACCGGCGGCATCCGCTCGCGCGCGATCGAGCTGCAGGATTACTGCGTCGCCGACGGCACGGAGGACGACGCGTTCGTCCACGTGACGCTGAAGATCGGCTCGGGCCGCAGCGACGAGACCAAGCAGGCCGCGTGCGACGCGCTGTTCGACGCGATCAACGTGCATTTCGCGGAGCTGTACGCGAAGCGTTATCTCGCGCTGTCGATGGAGCTGACCGAGTTCAGCGAAAGCGGCTCGTACAAGCACAACAACATTCACGCCCGCTACAAGCGGGCCGGCTGAACCCCTTTCCCGATCCGACCATGCTCGAACCCGCCATCATCGACCAGCTCGCGCAGCGTCTGCACGACGCCGAGCGCGAGCGCAAACAGATCCGCCAGATCTCGCTCGACCATCCCGACATCACGATCGACGACGCGTATGCGATCCAGCGCGCGTGGGTCGCCCTCAAGCTCGCGGAAGGCCGCACGCTGAAGGGGCACAAGATCGGCCTCACGTCGAAGGCGATGCAGAACACGTCGCAGATCGACGAGCCCGATTACGGCGCGCTGCTCGACGACATGTTCTTCGACGACGGCGGCACGATCCCGGCCGGGCGCTTCATCGTGCCGCGCGTCGAGGTCGAACTCGCGTTCGTGCTCGGCAAGCGGCTCACCGGCCCGAACTGCACGATCTTCGACGTGTACGACGCGGTCGATTACGTGGTGCCCGCGCTCGAGATCATCGACGCGCGCAGCCAGTCGATCGACCCCGATACGAAGCGGCCGCGCAAGGTGTTCGACACGATCGCCGACAATGCGGCGAACGCGGGCGTCGTGATCGGCGGGCGGCCGGTGCGGCCGCAGGACGTCGACTTGCGCTGGGTCGCGGCGATCATGTCGCGCAACGGCGTGGTCGAGGAAACGGGCGTCGCGGCCGGCGTGCTGAACCATCCGGCCAATGGCGTCGCGTGGCTGGCGAATCGGCTGTCGCGCTTCGACGTCGCGCTGGAGCCGGGGCAGGTCGTGCTCGGCGGCTCGTTCACGCGGCCGTGCGCGGCGCGCTCGGGCGACACGTTCAGCGTCGACTACGGCCCGCTCGGGACGATCCAGTGCTATTTCGCATGAGGTGAGCGAGCGATGCAGATTCCGTCGAATGTCTTCAAGGCCGCGCTCGCGCGTGGCGACGCGCAGGTCGGGTTGTGGCTCGGCCTGGCGAATCCGTACAGCGCCGAAGTCGTCGCGGGCGCCGGTTTCGACTGGCTGCTGATCGACGGCGAACATGCGCCGAACACGGTGCCGACGATCCTCGCGCAGTTGCAGGCGATCGCACCGTATCCGTCGCAGCCGGTCGTGCGCGTGCCGTGGAACGATCCGGTGATCGTCAAGCAGGTGCTCGATCTCGGCGCGCAGACGCTGCTCGTGCCGATGGTGCAGAGCGCCGACGAAGCGCGCGCGGCGGTGGCCGCGACGCGTTATCCGCCGCACGGGATTCGCGGCGTCGGCAGTGCGCTCGCGCGCGCGTCGCGGTGGAACCGCGTCGGCGACTATCTGCATCGCGCGAACGACGAGATGGCCGTGCTCGTGCAGGTCGAGACGCATGCCGGACTCGACGCGATCGATGCGATTGCACGGGTGGACGGCGTCGATGGTGTGTTCATCGGGCCGGCCGATCTGGCGGCCGATCTCGGGCACCTCGGCAATCCGGGGCATCCGGACGTGCAGGCGGCGATCGACGGCGCGATCCGGGCGATCAAGGCGGCAGGCAAGGCGCCGGGCATTCTCAGCGCGGATGAGGCGGCGGCGCGGCGGTATCTGGAAGCGGGGGCGTTGTTTGTTGCGGTGGGGGTCGATACGACACTGCTGGCGAGAAGTGCGGAGCGGTTGGCGGCGCAGTTCAAGGGGAACGGTGGGAGCGCGGTGAAGAAGGGGGATGGGACGTATTGAGCGAAGCGGATGGGATCTTTTATAAGGGGCGCATTATGTTTCGTTTATTGCGAGTTTCGATTGTTTCGAATAAAATCGCGCCATCAACAAACCTCCTTGGAGCGCGCGATGCCTCATTCCACGATGTCCGAGACGATCTTGCCCGTCGAGCGCGAGATGCGGGCGGCTGTCGAAGGGCAGCGCGCGCTCGCAGCGTATCTGGCCACGCGAACGGAAATACAACGCATCCAGATTTTCGATGACGAGAATCGCGCACATCAGGTCGAGCTTCCGACTTCCGCATTACGTTTGCTGGTCGATATCCTCGCCGAGTTGGCCGACGGCAATGCCGTCAAGGTCGTGCCGGTCCATGCGGAACTGACGACGCAGGAAGCTGCCGATCTGCTCAACGTTTCTCGCCCGCATTTGATCAAGCTGCTTGAATCGAATGCGCTGCCGCATCACAAGACGGGCAAGCATCGCCGCGTGCGATTTTCCGATTTGATGCGCTACAAAACCGAGCGCGATCAGGCGAGCGCGGCCGCGATGGAGGAACTGAGCCGACTGGCGCAGGAGCACGGGATGGGCTACGAATGACGAGTTCGCCATTCACGGCGGTCTACGATGCGTGTGTGCTTTATCCCGCGCCGCTGCGCGATTTCCTGATGTGGCTTGCGTTGAGCGGATGTTTCAGGGCCCGCTGGAGTGTCGATATCCACGACGAATGGAAGCGGAATCTGCTGCGGAATCGGGCAGACCTGACCGCTGCGCAACTCGACCGGACAGCCGCCCTGATGGATCGGGCGATACCCGATGCGGTCGTGACCGGCTATGAAGCACTGATTGAAGGGCTGACCCTGCCGGACGCAGGAGATCGACACGTGCTCGCTGCCGCGATCCGTTGCAACGCCAGCGTGATCGTGACGTTCAATCAGAAGGATTTCCCGGAAGAAGTGCTGTCGACCTACGGTGTCGAAGCACAGCACCCTGACGTGTTCGTCGACAATCTCTTCGATCTCGAGCCGGCAGCAGTGATTGCTGCCGCGCGGCGGCAGCGCGAAACACTCAGGCATCCGCCGATGTTGGCGGAGCGCTATCTCGAAATATTGCAGCGCCTGGGTATGGTTCAGACCTGCAAGATACTCGATGCCTATCGAACGATTATTTGAATCGTACGGGATACGGGAATCGGTTTGCGTCATCGCCGCGCATCGCGCCGACCTTATCGTCCCGCTTCCATATACCTTCCCGGCGTCGTCCCCGTCGCCCGCCGGAACATGTCGATGAACGCGCTCACGTTGTCATACCCGAGATCGAGCGCGATCGTCGTGACCGGCACGCCGTCGGCGATTTTCTCCAGCGCCCGCAACAGCCGTGCCTGCTGACGCCACTGCGCGAACGTCAGCCCTGTCTCGGCGACGAAGCGGCGGCTCATCGTCCGGGCACCGATGCCGGCCCATGCTGCCCATTCCTCCAGTCGCCGGTTGTTCGCGAGGTTCGTGGCGAGCGCATCGGTGATCTTCATGAGCCGCGGATCCTGCGGCCGCACCAGCCCCAGCGCCTCTACCTGTGACGACGCGATTTCGTCGAGGATCACGTCGGCAATGCGCGCCTGCGCGGCATCGAGTTCCGCATCGCCCCAGCTTGCCGCGCGCTGCACGGCTTCGCGAAGCAGCGGCGTGGTGCGGATCGCGCGCGGCGCGTCAGGCAACCCCGCGCAGCGCGCTTCGGCGACGAACGCGGACCATCCGGAAATCGGCCCGAACGAGCGCAGCGAATGCCGACAACGCGGCGGAATCCAGATCGCATGAATCGCCGGTACGACCCAGTCCTGGTCGTCGAGGCCGATCGACACCACGCCGCTCAGTGCGCCGACGAGCTGGCCGCGCGCGTGCGCATGCGGCGGCGTGATGCGCGGGTCGCGCTGCGACAGCACGGCGGCGACGACGAACGGGCCGTCGTCGGACGTGACGAATCGGGCGGGCAGGAGTGGATCGGTCATGGCCGGATTTCAGTATCGAACGACTGTTATACCGGAGATCGGCCGGCTGCGCACGCCTAAACTGCGTCCATCGATGACAACCGGAGTACGACGCGATGCGAGCCGAACAGATGCTTCCCGACCATGCCGACCGGATCGAGGCCGGCGGAACGACGATCCGCAAGGGCACCGTCGGCGCGTTCCTGGTCAACGCGCGCGTGCTGACCGATCCGGATGCGGCGCCCGCCGAGCGCGCCCGTGCCGAAGCCGACGCGCTCGACGCATTGCCCGCGCTGCGTGCGCTCGGCCTGTTCGACGTGCTGGAAGTGCGCGATCCAGCACTGCGCGCGTGGCTCGACGCACGCTGATACACGACGGAACCGTCGATCGAGATCCATCAATCAAGGAGTCGGCATGAAAGCAGCAGTCGTGACGGGCGCCGGCGAGCGCCCCGTTCATATGGAGTTCGAAGCGCCGCATGCGATACCCGGCCACCGTCTGATCGACGTGACGGCGTCCGCGTTGAGCCGTCTTGCGCAGGCGCGCGCGGCGGGCACGCACTATTCGTCCGGCGGCGGCTATCCGTTCGTCGTCGGCGTCGACGGCGTGGGGCGCGGCGACGACGGCCGGCGCGTCTATTTCTTCGGCGCGCCCGCGCCGTTCGGTGCGATGGCCGAACGCACGATCGTGCCCGACGCGCAGTGCGTGCCGCTGCCGGACGACCTCGACGACGTGACGGCCGCCGCGATCGCGATTCCCGGCATGTCGTCGTGGGCCGCGCTGACCGAGCGCGCGCGGCTGGTCGCGGGCGAAACGGTGCTGGTCAACGGCGCGACGGGCGCCTCGGGCGGGCTCGCGGTGCGGATCGCGAAGCATCTGGGCGCCGCGAAGGTGATCGCGACGGGCCGCAACGCGGCCGTGCTGGAAGCGTTGCTGAACGCCGGCGCGGACGCCGTCGTGTCGCTGCAGCAGGACGACGCGCATCTGGCCCGCGCGCTCGAACCGCATTTCCGCGCGGGTGTGGACATCGTGCTCGACTATCTTTGGGGGGCGAGCGCGCTCGCACTGCTGATTTCCGCCGCGAAGGCGACGCCCGACGGCCGTCGGTTGCGCTTCGTGCAGATCGGCTCGATCGGCGGCGCGGACGTGCTGCTGCCGGGCGCCGTATTGCGTGCCACCGCGATCGAATTGCTGGGCAGCGGTATCGGCAGCGTGTCGCTGCCGGGGTTGCTGGCTTCGGTGCGTGGCGTATTCGACGCGGCAGGCCCGGCGGGGCTGACGCTCGAAACGCGCACGGTGCCGCTGTCGGCGGTCGGCGAGCACTGGGGCGATGCGAACAGTCGGGTGCGCCCGGTATTCACGATGCGCGGCGATTGACCGGCCGCAGGCCGTGGCCATGACGCGATCGGTGCGCGCACCGGCGGCAGCCGGGCATCCACCGTCGCGTCGAGCCGTCAGACGATTGCGAACGCGCGGTGCGAAGCAGGGCGGTGGTGTGTACCGACAACGGGCGGCGCGACATGAAAGTCACCCGCCGCCCGCATCGTCACACTCAGAACCGCTGCTGAATCCCCGCGGTCACGCCGACCTGCGTGGTGCCATACCCGGCGAAATCGCGCGACACGCCGACCTTCTGGTCGTGCTTCGCGATCGCGAACGCGCCGGCCGCGTACAGCACCGTGCGCTTCGACAGCGCGTATTGCGCCCGAACCGATACCAGCGTCGGGTCGGCATCCGTGCCGCCCTTGATGTCCTGGTGATAGACGGCCGCGATCAGCGAGAACGTCGGCGTGAACTGGTACGACCCGCCGAGCCAGTACATATCGCTCAACTGGTTCGCCGCCGCGGTGCGAAACGTGCGCTTGTAGTTGCGATAGCCGGCCATCGTCTTCAGGTTGCCGAAGTCGTAGCTCAGGCCCGCGTGAATCCCCTGGATGTAGTTGACGGTATCGGCCGGCGTGACGCTGTCGGCCGCGCCGTTCTGCCGGTCGAACGTGAGCACCGCCGCGAACGGGCCGGTCTCGTAGCCGAGCGCGAAGTCGTATTTCGAGCTGGTCTTCACGCTGCCCGGCACGTTGCCGAAGCCATACAGCGCGCCGAACTTGAAGCCGCTGAATTCACCGTCGTAACGCACCGCATTCGACGAGCGCGTGAACATGCCGTCCTTGCGCCCGCCGGTCGCCATCGACGACGACGCCCACGAATAGTTTTGCGAGTAACCCATCGGGTCGAACGGCATCATGTAGTCGTACGTGACGGTGAAGTTGCGGCCAAGCGTCAGTTCGCCCCATTTGCCTTTCAGGCCCACCGTCGCACGGCGCGCGAAGATCGAGTCGGGGCCGTCGTCGGACGCGCCATTCGCGAGATCGATGCCGCTTTCGAGGCGAAACACCGCCTTCAAACCGCCGCCGAGATCCTCGACGCCGCGCAAGCCCCAGCGCGACGTGTTCTTGTTGCCCGACTTCAGCTTGAACGAATTGCCGCCATCCGGTGCCGCATGGTTCGTGTATTCGATGCCGGCGTCCATGATCCCGTAGATCGTGACCGACGACTGCGCGTGCGCGACCGGCGCGGCGAGAGAGGCTACTGCCGCGGCTGAACTGGTGAGGACTACTGTTCGAATAGAACGTTCTGCACGTGACTTCATTTTGACGGTGTCTCCTTGGTTGTTGTGGGTTGGTCGAAACGTAAAACGCGTATTCGACACGCCATCGGCGGACGCCATGAAGCGTCCGCCGATTCGAGTCGCAAAAGCATGTTGAATGCACGCGCGGCGGCACACGAGCCGCCGCGAAGCGGGTCAGCCCGCTTTCGCGAACGCCCAGCAGTCGTTGGTCGGGAATTCGATCCAGTGCTTGCCGGCCGCGCGCGGCACGTGGCCGAACGCGCGCAGGCGCATCTCGCCGCAATGGAACAGGTATTCCCAGCGGTCGCCGAGATACATCGACGTGACGAGGTCGGCCTGCAGCCGGTTCGCGCCCGGGCCGTCGGCGACCTGCACGCGTTCGAGGCGGATCACGGCCTGCGCGTCCTGGCCCGGCGCGAACGTGTCGCGGGCGAGCGCCTGCAGCTCCCAGCCGTCGCCGGCGAGCGTCACGCGTTCGCCGTCGACGGCCGAGACGCGCGCGTCGATGCGGTTGTTGCTGCCCATGAATTCGGCCGTGTACAGCGAGCGCGGCGCGCCGTACAGCTCGGCCGGCGTGCCTTCCTGTTCGATGCGGCCGTTGCGCAGCAGCAGGATGCGGTCGGACATCGCCATCGCTTCGGTCTGGTCGTGCGTCACGCAGAGCGCCGACAGCCCGAGCGACACGATCAGCTCGCGCAGCCACGCACGCGCTTCCTCGCGCAGCTTCGCGTCGAGGTTCGACAGCGGCTCGTCGAGCAGGATCACCGGCGGGTTGTAGACGAGCGCACGCGCGATCGCGACACGCTGCTGCTGGCCGCCCGACAGCTGATGCGGAAAGCGCTCGGCGAGGTGGCCGAGGCCGAGCTGGTCGAGCGCGGTCTGCACGCGGCGCTTCTGTTCGGCCGGCGCCACGCGGCGCAGCTTGAGCCCGTAGCCGACGTTGTCGGCGACGGTGCGGTGCGGCCACAGCGCGTAGGACTGGAACACGAGGCCGAGCGAACGCTGTTCGACCGGCAGGTCGACGTGCCGCGCGCCGTCGAAGAACACGCGGTCGTCGAGCTGGATGCGCCCGTCGGACGGCTGTTCGAGGCCGGCCACCGCGCGCAGCAGCGTGGTCTTGCCGCTGCCCGACGCGCCGAGCAGGCACACGACTTCGCCGGCCTTCAGTTCGAACGACACGCCCTTGAGGATGGGGTTGGCGCCATAGCTGAGATGCAGGTCGTCGACGATGAGCTTATCCATGAAGTTTCACTCCGAAGCGCAGGGCCACGCCGAGACCGGCGCCGACCATCGCGATGTTGATGACAGAGAGCGCGGCAACCTGGTCGACGGCGCCGGTCGCCCACAGCGACACGAGCAGCGCGCCGATCACTTCGGTGCCGGGCGACAGCAGATAGACGGCGGTCGAGTATTCGCGCTCGAAGATCATGAAGATCAGCAGCCACGCGGCGAGCAGGCCGAAGCGCACGAGCGGCAGCGTCACGTCGAGCGACACGCGGCTGCGCGTCGCGCCGACGCTGCGGCCGGCTTCCTCGAGTTCCGGGCCGACCTGCAGCAGCGCGCTCTGGATGAGCCGCATCCCGTATGCGAGCCACACGACCGTGTATGCGATCCAGATGCTCCACATCGAGTTCTTCAGCTCACGCAGGCCCGGCACGAACAGGAAGATCCACAGGAACGCGAGACCGGCGAGCAGGCCCGGCACCGCGCGCGGCAGCAGCACGAGGTAGTCGAGCAGTTTCGTCGCCCAGTCGTTGCGGCGATGGCCGGCGAAGGCGACGAGCGAGTAGAAGCCGATCGCGAGCGCACCGCCGATCACGCCGATGCCGAGCGTGTTGACGATCGCGCGCACGAGGTTGTCCTGCTCGAACAGCTCGACGAAGTTCGAAAGCGTCAGCGCTTCGCCGAGCGCGACGCCTTCGCCCCAGTTGCTCACGAACGCGCGCAGCACGATGCCCGAGATCGGCACGATCACCGTCAGCATCAGCCACAGCGCGACGATCGCGAGCGCGACCCAGCGCCATACGCCGAGCGGCAGCACCGTCGCACGGCCGGCCTTGCCCTTCACCGTGACGAAGCGGTTCGCGGTCTTCAGCAGGCGGCGCTGCAGCAGCACGAGCGGGAACGTGATCGCGACGATGCACACCGCGACCGCGGCCATCAGGTGATACGAGGGCACGCCGAGCTTGTTGGTCAGCTTGTACAGGTAGGTCGCGAGCACGAGGTGGCCTTCCGGATCGCCGAGCACGAGCGGCAGCCCGAACACCTCGAAGCCGAGGAAGAACACGAGCACGCCGGCGAACAGCAGCGCGGGCATCGTCATCGGCAGGCTCACGTCGAGCGCGACGCGGAACGGCCGCGCACCCGTCACGCGCGCCGCTTCCTCGACGTCCGAGCCGAGGTTGCGCAGCGCGGCCGACGAGTACAGGTACACGTGCGGCACGTGCGTGAGGCCGACGATCATCGTGATCGCGAAGATCGAGTACACGTTCCAGGGCACGTTCTGCACCCCGAACAGTTCCTTGAACCACACGGAATAGAAGCCGACCGGGCCGGCCGCGACCACGTAGCCGAACGCGAGCACCATCGGCGACACGAACACGGGCGTGAGCAGCAGCGGCTCGAGCCAGCGACGGCCGGGCAGGTCGGTGCGCACCATCAGGAACGCGAGGATGCCGCCGAGCGGGATCGAGATGAACAGCATCCCGCCGGCGATGATGAACGAGTTCTTCACGGCCGACCAGAAGTCCGGGTCGGTGAAGATGAAGCGGAAGCCTTCGACGCCGAGCGTCTTGTTCGCGTCGAAGAACGGCGCGGAAAGCAGGCTCTGGAACAGGATGAAGCCGAGCGGCAGCGCGACCGCGACGGTGAGCACCGCGACGACGATCCAGCGCAGCATGCCGGCGAGCGGCTGCAGGTTGCTGACCTGCAGCGCGGGAATCGCGCCACCCTGGCCGGTGGAGGGCGGAACGGCCGGCGCCGCTCCGCGTGTGCTGGTTGAAAGCATGAGTTCGCCCCTGCGGCCATCCGGATGGCCGCCTCTAGGAAGTCGGTAAGGGGAAGGGGGCCGCCCGCGCGGCGTGCGGCGGGCGGCCGTCGGTCGGCCGAAGCCGATCAGCGAATCAGCGGATCAGCTCTTGATCGCCTGCTGCCATTGCTTCAGGAACGCGAGCCGCTTCGACTGGTCCAGATAGACGAGCAGGCCGGTGCCGATCGGGATCGGCTTCAGCGAATCGCCGAGTTCCTTCGTGAGGCTCGCGGCCGACGTTTCGCCGGTCACGTCCGTGCGAATCGCGTACAGGTTCGCCTGGTTCGCGATCAGCGTCTGGCCGCGCTTCGACAGCAGGTAGTCGACCCACAGCTTCGCGGCGTTCGGGTTCTTCGCCTTCTTCGAGATCGTGGCCAGGCGGCTCACGACTTGTGTGTAGTCCTTCGGGAATACGTAGCCGATCGACTTGTCCTTCTTCGCCTTCGCGTACGCATACGAGCCGATGATGTTGTAGCCGATCAGGTTCTCGCCCGACGAGATGCGCTCCATCATCGCGCCGGTGCTCGACTGCAGCTTCGGACCGGTCGCGCCGATCGCCTTCACGAGCTCCCACGTGACCTTCTCGTTCAGGTGCGCGTCCTGCGTCAGCGCGTTGAAGCCGACGCCGGATTTCTCGACGTCGTACGTCGTCAGCTTGCCTTTGAACTTGTCGGGTTGCGACGTGAGCAGCTTGATCAGGTCGGTGCGCGTCTTCGGCACCTCGTTCTCGGGAATCAGCCGCTTGTTGTAGACGATCGCGAGCGGTTCGAACGTCGTGCCGTACGCCTGCTTCTGGTATTGCGCCCATTGCGGCACGTTCGCGCTTTCCGGCGAATCGTACGACGTCATCAGGCCGTCGTTGACGAGCTTGACCTGCAGGTCCATCGCCGAGCTCCACAGCACGTCGGCGCTGGTGCTGCTCGCGGCGTTCTCGCTGATGTAGCGGTTGTACAGCTCGGTGCTGTTCATGTCGTTGTACTCGACCTTCACGCCATACAGGCTTTCGAAGTCCTTGATCAGCGGGCGCACGAGGCCCGTGTCGGTCGTCGAGTAGACGATCAGCTTGCCTTCCTTCTTCGCGGCGTCGACGACACCTTGGTAGTTACCCGGATACCCGGCCGGAACCTGCGCGGTGGCGGCGCCGGCGGCGGTGCCCAGGACGATCGCCAGCGCGGCGGCGAGCTGCTTCGGTGCAAACGGCATGTCTTCCTCCAGTTATGCGTGTGTGTTGTTCGAGTGACGCGGATGTTAATTGCGAGGCACTTTCAGCCTGCTTTCATTTCGGTTCACAATAGTGTCCTTTGTGTCATGGATTTCCCGAGGTCCCCATGCGTGTGCTGCTGGTCGAAGACAACCCGAACCTTGCGCAGTCGTTGAACGACGCGCTGAGTGCCGCGCGCTTCGCGGTCGATCACATGGCGGACGGGGAGGCGGCGGATCACGTGCTGCGCACGCAGGACTACGCGCTGGTGATCCTCGATCTCGGGCTGCCGAAGCTCGACGGGCTCGAAGTGCTGCGGCGGCTGCGCGCGCGCCGCAATCCGGTGCCGGTGCTGATCCTCACCGCGCACGGCTCGGTCGAGGACCGCGTGAAGGGGCTCGATCTCGGCGCCGACGACTACCTCGCGAAGCCGTTCGAGCTGACCGAGCTGGAGGCGCGCGCCCGCGCGCTGATCCGGCGCAGCCTCGGCCACGAGCATTCGCGGGTCGAGTGCGGGCCGCTTTCGTATGACAGTATCGACCGCAGCTTCCACCTCGCCGGCGAACCGCTGCCGCTCACGCCGCGCGAGCGCTCGGTGCTGGAGGTGCTGATCCTGCGCAACGGCCGCGCGATCAACAAGGAGACGCTGTCGGAGAAGATCTTCGGGCTCGACGAGTCGGTCAACGCGGATGCGATCGAGATCTACGTGTACCGGCTGCGCAAGAAGCTGGAGAACACCGGCGTCGCGATCGTCACGCTGCGCGGCCTCGGATACTTGCTCGAAGCGAAGGCGGCCGGATGAACCGCCGCCGGGCTTGCCTTCTTTGCATGGCGCCGCGGTACGCGCCAAAGCGCTGCTCGGGATCGACACGTTCGCGGCCTGCCGGGGGCGCGTCTGCCATCCGCGGCCGGCCTGGCAAAGCCGGCCGGCTGCACGGGCGCGGAGCGAGGCCGCACGCGTTTTCCGCCACGCTGGTCGGTGCAGCCCGGCGGGCAGCATGGTGACACGCCCGAACCTGCGCGCACAGGTCGCGCTGTGGCTGCTGCTGCCGCTGCTCGGGCTGCTCGCGCTCGACTCGTGGCTCACGTACCAGCGCGCGATGAGCGCCGCGCACGTCGCGTTCGACCGCACGCTGTCGTCGTCGCTGAAGTCGATCCGCGAAGGCGTGCGGTTCAACGAGGGCGAGATCGAGGTCGACCTGCCGTATCTCGCGCTCGAGATGTTCGAGTCGGGCGACGGCGGCAAGATCTATTACCTGATCCGCGAGGACAACGGCCGCACGATCACCGGCTATCCGGACCTGCCGCTGCCGCAGGGCGACGGCACGCTGTTCGTCACGCGCTACTACAACGTCGTCTATCGCGGCGAGCAATTGCGCATGGCCGCGCTGCGCGTGCCGGTGCACGACGTGCCGACCGCGCAGACGCGCATCGTGTGGGTGATGGTCGGCGAGACGATCGAGGCGCGCCAGGCGCTCGCGCGCGAGATCCTGATGGGCTCGCTGCTGCAGGAGGGGCTGCTCGTCGTGCTCGCGCTCGGGATCGTGTGGCTCGGCGTCGGGCGCGGGCTGCGGCCGCTGAACCGGCTGTCGGCGACGGTCGCCGCGCGCAGCGACGGCGATCCGACGCCGCTCGATACCGGCGGCATGCCGAGCGAACTCGCGCCGCTCGTCGAGTCGATCAACCAGTACATCGGCCGCACGCAGCGGATGCAGTTCGCGCGGCGGCGTTTCTTCGCGGACGCGGCCCATCAGCTGAAGACCCCGCTCGCGGCGGTGCAGGCCGGCGTCGAGCTGGCGTTGCGGCCGGACGAGCAGCCGCGCGTGAACGTGCATCTGCGGCGCGTGAACGGTGCGGTGCGGCAGGCCGTGAAGATCGTCCAGCAGCTGCTGTCGCTGTCGCGGCTCGATTCGGACAGCGGCCAGGCGGTCGCGCACCAGCCGGTCGCGCTGCACCGGCTCGCGCGCAGCGTGACGCTCGACTGGTCGCCGGTCGCGCGCGCGCGCGACATCGATCTCGGCTTCGAGCACGAGGCGGATGTCGACGTGCTCGGCCAACCGGACCTGCTCGGCGAATTGATCGGCAACCTGATCGACAACGCGATTCGTTATTCGGGCGACCGCGCGGTGATCACGGTGCGCGTGTCGCGCGATGGCGACCATGCGCGGCTCGACGTGATCGACAACGGGCCGGGCATTCCGGCCGGCGAGCGCGACGCGGTGTTCGAGCGCTTCCATCGCGGCAGCAAGACGCAGACGGTCGAAGGCACGGGGCTCGGGCTGTCGATCGTGCGGGAGATCGCGCGCGTGCATCAGGGCAGCGTGACGCTGGCCGATGCGGCGGGAGGCGGGTTGATCGTGACGGTGATGTTGCCGACGGTGCCGGCGGCGGCGCAGTAGAAGGGCCGGTTCGCTTGGTCGCGGAGAATCGCGGCGAATGTGAGCGAATGGCGGCGAGCGGCATCTCCGAGGGAGGGAGGTGGGCGCGCCGGCAACGTCGCGGCGGATGTCTTCGACGCATCGCCCTCGGCGGCGATGCATACGACGCGCCGTCCGCCGCCCCGCTCAGTCGCTCAATCGCCGAATCCGATCTCCGCCTCGAGCGATTGCCCGACCTCCAGCCAGGCTCCCGCGCCTTCGACCACGATCGCATTGATGCCGAACGTCAGCGCGTCGTCGTAGTTCGGATTCGCGCGATACGTCTGCATCGTGTCGGTCGGCTCGTGCGGCCACGCCGGGTTCGGCGCGCCGGTCACCTGGTCGATCGTCGGCATCGGGCAACGCGTGCACAGCTTCACGAGGCGCAGCCGCACGGGTGTGTCGCCTTCGGCGTCGAGATGCTCGACGAAATCCTCTTCATACGCATCGAGATCCGACACGACGATGTTCGGGCGGAAGCGGTTCATCGGAATCGCCGGCGCGCCTTTCGCGACGAGCTTCGCGTTCAGGTCGTCGAGCGACGACTGGCCGATCACGAGCAGCGGATAGCCGTCCGCGAACTGCGTGTGCGTGTCGATGTCGCCGGTCCATTTGCGGTTGCAGCCGCGCCGCGCATCCGCGCCGAAGCGCGCGAGCTTCAGCGGCGTGCCGAGGAATTCGGTGAGCCATGCGGCTGTCGCGGCGCCCGTGTCGATTGCGTCGACGGTGTCGCGCCAGACGGTCGCGGCCATCTTCGGAGTGGCCGGCGTCGCGTCGCCGTCGAGCGGCGTGCGGATCTCGGGCATGCCCGGCGCGTTCAGCACGAGCGCGTCGTGCTCGAGCGCGGTGCGGATCAGCGCGAGGCGCGGGTGCGTGCGCTGCGTGATCATCATCCCGTCCGGGGTGGTGATCAGCCAGTGGCGATCGTACGCGAGGCCCGTTTCGAGCAGTTGCGCGCGCGACAGCGCGATGCCGGCGCAGGATTTGATCGGATAGACGAAGAGTTCGGAGATGGCTGGCATGACGCTGGCTGACACGGGCAGGATGGTCGAATCGCGATTGTGCCAGATCGTGCGAAAGCCGTTTGGGCGGTTGCAGGCCGCCGCACGGCCGCGGCCGGTCACGCCAGCGGAAAGCCGAGGTCGAAGGTCGTGCGCACGTCGAGCGGCTGGCGCAGCAGCCCGGCCTTCAGGTAGAAGTCGGCCGTACGCTGCTGCCCGGCGATCACCGTCGCGTCGATCGGCTGCCAGCGCGTGTTGCGGCGCTCGAACTGCAGCTTCGCGGCCGCCGGCGGGATGCCGATGATGCGCGCGAGTGCCGCGGAATACGCGTCGACGTGCCGGTACGACCAGACCTGCGCGCGCACCACCCGTTGCAGGAAGTCGTGCAGCACGTCGCGCTTCGACGCGATCGCCGCGTCGGTCGCCGCGATGTAGCTGAAGCCCGACCACAGGCCGCGGCCGTTGACGAGCACGCGCGCGCGGCCGCTCGTTTCCGCGAGGGCCGTATAGGGTTCCCACGTCGCCCACGCATCGATCGAACCGGTTGCGAGCGCAAGCATCGTGTCGGCCGGCGGCAGGAAGCGGAACGAAACGGCGTCGGGCGGCAGGCCGGCCGCGTCGAGCGCCTTCAACGTGACGAAATGGCCGATCGAGCCGCGCGTGGTGCCGATGCGCTTGCCTTTCAGGTCGGCGGCGTCCTTCAGCGTCGCGTCGGGCCGCACGAGCACGGCGGTGCCGTACGGGTCGGACCGGTTCGCGCCGATCACCTTGATGCGGGCGCCCGAGGCGAGCGCGAAGATCACCGGCGCGTCGCCGATCGGCCCGCAGTCGACGGCCGCCGCGTTCAATGCTTCGGCCAGGGGTGCGGCGGCCGGGAATTCGGTCCATGCGATGTCGTACGCGAGGCCGTTCAGTTCGCCGGCCGCTTCGAGCAGCGCGCGCAGGCCGCCTTTCTGGTCGCCGGCACGCAGCAGCGGCCGCGCGTCCGATTGCGCATGCAGCGTGGTCGGCGCGGCGGCGAGGGTGGCGGCGGCGAGGGCGCTCGCTTGCGCGAGGAAGTGGCGTCGGGTCGGATTCATCGTGAAGTTCGGTTCGTCGGGAAAACGGTTCAGGGATTCAATGCGGGAGCCCGGCCTGCACGTCGCGTACGGGTTCGGCGTCCACGCGCAGCAGCAGCGCGGTCAGCGGATCGACGTTCGCGGCGTCGGCCGGCGCTCGCGCCGCGGCATCGGAGCGGCACAGCAAGTCGTCGGCCGACCAGCCCGCGCTGCCCGGCAACGCGCGCGCCCGCAGCCAGCCGCGCCGGTCGGCAAGCAGTTGCGTGCCGCCGAACGCAGCGGGCGGCACGCCGGCAATCGTCGCGAACGCTTGCCATGCATCGGCCGTCGATGCGACGCAGTTCGCGCGCGTGCCGACCGGCGGTGGCGGCGTGGACGGATCGCCGGCGGTGACGAGCAGCGTCTGCCAGCGCGGGTCTTCCCGCGGCGGCGTGCCGCCCGGCGCGAGCGCGACGATGCGCACGCGCTGGCCTTCGCGCCAGCGCTCGAGCGGTTGCGGCGCGGCGCTGCCGCAGCGCACGTCGAGCGCCGGCAGCGGAACGGGCACGGGCCACGCTCCTTCCGCCTGCGCGCCGCTGCCGGCCGACAGCGCTTTCAGGTAATCGAGCACGGCCCAGGTGTCGGCCGGGCCGAGCGTCGCGGCAAAGCCCGGCATCGACGCCGCGCCGCGCGCGTCGCGCGTACCGTGCCGCATGCGCCAATACAGTTCGCCGTCGAGCCGGCGGGCAAGCAGTGCGCCCGCGAAGGTCGGCGGCCAATGCGCGAGGCTGGCCGCGAGCGGGCCTTCGCCGCGGCCGTCCGCGCCGTGACAGGCCGCGCAATGCTGCGCATACAGATGCGCGCCGCGCATCAGGTTCGCGACGGAAAACGCGGCGGGACTGCGCTGGAAGCTCGTGGGCACCGCCGGCGCGAGCCACAGCGACGCCGGCGGCCACGGCGCGAACCACGCGACGGCCAGCGCGGCGATGACCGCTGCCGCCCGCCACTTGCGCGACACGAGTGCGATGCAGCCGAGCGCCGCGGCGAGCGTGGTCATCGCGACGGCGAATGCAAGCTGTCGCGTGAGCCCCGCGTCGATGCGCAGCGTTTCGAGCGCGATGCGGTGTGCCCAGGGCCACGCGGCCTGTCCGTCGGCATCGCCGGTCAGGCCGAGCGCATGCAGCACCCGGGCCAACGCGATCTGTGCGCGATACAGCAGTTGCAGGAACAGGAGCGCCCAGTCGGCGAACGGCGGCGCGTTCATCGGCGCGGCCCTTGCCGCGCACCGGCCATCCTGCGAAAGGTACTGCGCATCTACCAGCTCGCATCGAGTCCGAGATGCCGCAGCGCTTCGTGACGCAGTTCGGCGAGACGCGGGTCGCCGCGATGGCGCGGATACGGCAGGTCGACACGTAGTTCCGCGACGATGCGTGCGGGCCGCGGCCCGAACACGATCACGCGCTGCGCGAGAAACAGCGCTTCCTCGACATCGTGCGTGACGAGCAGCGCGGAGAACCCGTCGCGTTGCCACAGCGCGGTCAACTCGGCCTGCATCGTCAGCCGCGTCAATGAATCGAGCTTGCCGAGCGGCTCGTCGAGGATCAGCAGGCGCGGATCGTTGACGAGCGCGCGGGCGAGCGCGACACGCTGCGCCATCCCGCCCGACAGCTGATGCGGAAACACGTTCGAGAATTCCTGCAACCCGACGCGCGCGAGCGCATCGTCGACGCGATGCTGCGACGTGCGGGCCACGCCGCGCGCCTCGAGGCCGAGCGCGACGTTCGCGCGCACGCGGCGCCACGGGTAGAGCGTCGGATCCTGGAACACGACGATGCGCGACGGATCGGGCCGCTCGATCGGCGTGCCGTCCTGCGCGATCGTGCCTTGCCGCGCGGCGTCGAGGCCCGCGACGAGCCGCAGCAGCGTCGATTTTCCGCAGCCGCTCGGGCCGAGCAGCGCGACGAATTCGCCGGCCGCGACCGACAGCGTGACGTCGTCGAGCACCGGCAGCGGGCCGCCGGGGCCGTCGAACGCGTGGCTCACGCGGCGGATGTCGATGCGCGCGCCGCGCGGCGCCGTGGCGTCGAGCGCGGCGGGCGGCGTGGCAACGGACGATTCGAGAACGGCGGCGCTTACCATTTGACGGTTCCTTTCTGCCACGCGAGCACACGGTCGCGCACCGCGAACAGCAGCGCGATCAGCCCGGAAAACAGCAGCGCCATCACGATCAGCGCCGCATACATGTTCACGTACGATGCCCAGCCCTGCGCCCAGCTCAGGTACCAGCCGAGCCCCGACTTGACGCCCATCATCTCGGCGACGACCAGCACCGTGAACGACGCGCTCAGCCCCATGAAGATGCCGACGAACACGTGCGGCAGCGCGGCCGGAATCGCGACGCGCAACACGAGGAAGCGCGCGTTCGCGCCGAGCGTGCGCGCGACGTCGTAGTACTGCCGGTTCACGCTCGCGACGCCCGACCACGTCAGCACCGCGACCGGGAAGCCGGTCGACAGCGCGATCAGGAACGCGGCGGCCGAATAGCTCGTCGGGAAGAAGTAGAACGTGAGCGGCAGCAGCGCGGTGGCCGGCACGGGGCCGAGCACGCGCAGCACCGGATGCACCCAGTAGCCGATGCGGCGCGACCAGCCGATCGATACGCCGGCCGCGAACCCGACCGCGACGCCGTACGCGAACCCGAGGGAAAGCAGCTTCAGCGTGTTGCCGGCGCTGCCGGCAAGGCGCGGCCAGTCGTCGGCGTAGACCTCGATCAGCGCCTGCGGCGGCGCGAAGAACGGCGTCGGCAGCCAGCCGGTCTTGGCCGTGACGATTTCCCACACGGCGAGCACGAGCGGCAGCGCGACGAGCCACGGGCCGGCCGGGCGCACGCGGGCGAGCCGCGCGCGCGTGGCCGGCACGCGATGGCCGAGCGTCGCGGCGGCCAGCAGCAGCGCGCCGATCGCCCACGCGGCGATGCCGAACGTGTCGGTGTACGCCCAGTCGGTGAAACCCACGACGCGGTTCGGCCACACGTAGGTCACCGCGCCGAGCGCGGCCCACGCGAGCGCCGCGACGACGCCGGTCGGCCAGGTGTGTGCGCGGCGGGCTTCGGCCGCGAGCGTCGCGTCGCAGGCCGTGCACGCGGTGCGGGACGTGGCAGTCGCGGGCGGCGCCGCGGTGGCGGCATTGCCCGAGGTGGACGCGGTGCGCGCGGCGGACGCGTGTTCGATCGTCGACATCGCGTCACCCCAGCACGTTCGCATAGACCTGCTGCGCGAAGCGCTGCGGGTCGGTGCTCTTCTTCAGCACGCTGATGCGGCGGAAATCGTCCGCGTAGAACGCGATTTCCTGCTGCAGGTCGACGTTGGTCGGATGGTGCGTGTAGGTCAGCGTCGCGTACAGCTTGCGCAGGTCGTCGGGGTTGATCTTCGGCGAATACTTCGCGAATGCCTTCGCGGCTTCGTTCGGGTTGTCGTGCGTGTACTCGGTGGCCTGCACGATCGAGCGCGCGAGTGCGGCGGCCGCCGGGCGGTCGTTGCGCACGAGGTCGCCGCGCGCGCCGATCACGCAGCACACCTTGCGCGCGTATTCGCCGGACAGGTTCGTCGCGAGTTCGGTGTACGCGCCGTTGCTGCGCTTCTCGAGCAGATAGAGGTTCGGGTCGCCGTCGGCGATGGCCTGGATCTCGCCCTTGTCGACCGCGACGCCGAGCAGGTCGGCCGGATACTGCCGCCATGTGATGTCGCGTTCGGGATCGATGCCGTTCTTCGCGAGCAGGATCGAGAAGAAATGCTTGCCGGGCGCCGCGAGATCGCTGACGCCGACCGTCTTGCCCTTCAGCGCCTGCAGGGTCGTCACGCCCGCCGTCTTCGACCCGAGCAGCCGCACGCAGCCGCCGTGCGAGCTGCCGATGATCTTCACGTCGAAGCCGGCTTCGAGCGGCTTCAGCCAGCGGTGGATCATCCCGACCGCGGCATCGGCCTTGCCGGTCGCGATCGATTCGAGCAGCTGGTCGGTCGATCCGCTGTAGTTGATCAGTTCGACCTTCAGCCCGTTCTTCTCGAAGAAGCCGTTCTCCTGCGCGACGACGATCGGCGTCAGGCAGAACGCGTTCTGGTTCCACGCGAACGTGAGCTTCTTCAGCGGCGGCGCCGACCAGGCCTTGCGGCCGAGCGTGATCGCCGGTGCGGCGAGCGCGGCGGCGCCGGCCGCGCGCAGCAGCCGGCGGCGCTTGTCGTCATGGGCGCCGGTCGGCGCGGGTGCGGTGGTTTTGGTCATGGTGTGGTCTCCGGTTCCGGTCGTGCGGCGGGCGCTCAGTCGAGCAGGTCGGGTTCGTCGGCGACGACGCGCGCGAACAGGCTGTCGAACGCGTGCAATGCGCCGTCGGGGCCGCCGATCTGGCCGTGCGTGTGTCGCGCGGTCGCCTGATCGATCGGTTGCGGCGTGCCGGCCGCTTCGGCCAGCAGCTGCGTGTGCGCGGCGTTGTCGAGCGCGATGTACCACCACGCGGCGGCCTCGACCGTCGGGCCGGCCGTCAGGATGCCGTGGTTCTTCAGGATCACGCCCTTGTGCGTGGTGCCGTCGGGCTTCGCGAGCGCATCCGCGATCCGCGCGCCTTCGCTCGTATCGACGACCATCCCGGTGAAGTCGTCGAACAGCGCGTGGTCCTCGTAGAACACGCACGCGTCCTGCGTCAGCGGGTCGAGCGGGCGGCCGAGCGTCGACCACGCCTTGCCGTAGGTCGAATGCGTGTGCGCGGCCGCGACGAGGTGCGGATGCGCGTCGTGAATCGCCGCGTGGATCGCGAACGCGGCCTTGTTCAGCGGCCGGTTGCCGATCGCGGTTTCGCCGCGCGAATTGACGAGCAGCAGGTCCGACACCTTGATCTGCGAGAAATGCACGCCGAGCGGATTCACCCAGAAGTGGTCGGGCAGTTCCGGGTCGCGCGCGGTGATGTGGCCCGCGAGGCCCGACGCGAAGCCGAAGCGCGCGAACAGGCGGAACGCGGCCGCGAGCCGCTCCTGCCGGTGGCGGCGCTCGGCGGCGACGTCGAAGCGCGGCGCGGGCGGATCGAACCAGAAATGCTGGCGCGGCGTGTCGGCGAGGACGAGGCCCGACGCGGTGCGCACGGGCGAGGACGAAGACAGGACGGCGGACATGGTCGGCATCTCCCCGTGCGTCAGGCCGCGCGGCGCGCCGCGTCGCGTGCCGCGACGGCGCTGCGCACGCGCGGAATCAGTTCGCGGCCGTAGTCGATCGCGTCTTCGAGCGGATCGAAGCCGCGAATCAGGAACGTCGTCACGCCGAGGTCGTAGTAGTCGAGCAGCGCGTCGGCGACCTGTTCGGGCGTGCCGACCAGCGCGGTCGAATTCGAGCGCGCGCCGGTGAGCTTCGCGATCTCGGTCCACAGCCGCTTGTCGACGCGCGCGCCGCGTTCGGCCGCGGCGAGCAGGCGCCGCGCGCCTTCGCTCTGCTGCGGGCCGCCGGTGGCGAGGCCGGCCGCTTCGCGCAGCCGGCGGGTTTCGTCGAGGATCCGGTGCGCGCGCGCCCACGCTTCGTCTTCGGTTGCCGCGAGGATCGGCCGGAACGACACGGAGAAGCGCACCTGCCGACCGTGCTTCGCGGCTTCGGCGCGCACGCGCGTCGTCAGGTCGCGCACCTGGTCGAGCGATTCGCCCCACAGCGCATAGACGTCCGCGTGCTTGCCGGCGACTTCCAGCGCCGCTTCCGAGGCACCGCCGAAGTAGATCGGCACGTGCGGCTTCTGGAACGGCTTCACTTCCGAAAAACCCTGCGTGAAGCGGTAGTGCGCGCCGTCGTGATCGAACGGCTGCGTGTCGGTCCAGATGCGGCGCAGGATGCCGAGGTATTCGTCGGTGCGCGCGTAGCGTGCATCGTGGTCGAGGAAATCGCCGTCGCGCTGCTGCTCGCTGTCCGAGCCGCCGGAGATGAAGTGCACGGCGAGCCGGCCGCGGCTGAACTGGTCGAGCGTCGCGATCTGCCGCGCGGCGAGCGTCGGCGCGGTGAAGCCGGGGCGATGCGCGAGCATGAAGTGGATGCGCTCGGTCGCCGCGGCCGCGAACGCGATCGTCAGCGTCGCCGACGGGCCGGTCGAGTGGTGCGGGACGAGGATCCGGTCGAAGCCGGCCGTTTCGTGGGCGCGGGCGAAGTCGCGCACGTAGTCGGGGTCGACGACGGGGCCGGCAGGCGGATGGATTTCCGACTGCTTCTGGCTCTGGATCATGCCGATGAATTCGACGCTCATCTGGGTCTCCGATGCAAGGACGGCCCGGCGCGGCCAGCGATGGCCGGCCGGGCGGGAATGGAGCGCAGATTACCGCCGGGATCATGCGGAACGGAAATAATCAATCCCGAATTGAATATCAGATTTGCATGGTTTGGGCGCGTGTGCGTTGCGCATACGCTATGGGCTCACGATCGGGCCGAACGGGGCGCCGGCTGCGTGTCGAGCGGGGCTTGCTCGCCGGATCAACACGACGTGAGCCGGATCGGCATCGGGTTCGGAAGCGGGGGATCGGGTCGAAGGCAGAGGTGTGCGGCGGATGCGTGCGCGAGCGCCCCGGATCCACGCCACGCGCCCCCGGCGAATCCAGCGCCGATCGCCGCCGGCTCCGCGAGCCACCGCCGCCATTCGCCGACCGATCTTCGCCACGACGTTTTATCCCGTTACCCAGTCACCGAGGGAATCCGTACCGATGTCCGCCAGCCTTGCCGCTTCCTCGCCGCTATCGCCGCTATCGCCGCTATCGCCGCAGTCGTCCCAGTCGTCGCTGCGCCACCTGCCTGCCGACGATGCGCGCGTTACCGCGCTGCTCGCGCGTCTCGCGCCCGAACTCGCGGCTGACGCCGCCCGCAACGACGTCGACGGCCGTTTCCCGCACGAGAACTTCGCACGGCTGCATCGCGCCGGGCTGATCGCGCAGGTCGTGCCGCGCGAGCACGGCGGCGCGGGCGCGACGCTCGCGCAGGCGAGCCGGATCGTGGCCGCGGTCGCGCGCGCCGATCCGGCGACCGCGCTGGTGCTGACGATGACCTACCTGCAGCATCGCGCGCTCGGCCGCGCGGACAACCGCTGGCCCGCGCGCCTGCGGCGTGCGGTGTTCGACAGCGCGGTTGCCGACGGCGCGCTGATCAACGCGCTGCGCGTCGAGCCGGCGCTCGGTTCGCCGTCGCGCGGCGGCCTGCCCGAAACGATCGCGCGTCGCGACGGCGACGGCTGGCGGCTGTCCGGCCACAAGCTGTACAGCACCGGCATTCCGGCGCTGCGCTGGCTGGCCGTGTGGGCCCGCACGGACGAACCCGAGCCGCGCGTCGGCGTGTTCCTCGTGCGGCGCGAGCGCGACACGGAAGTCGATGCGCGCATCCGCGTGATCGAAAGCTGGAATCACCTGGGCCTGCGCGCATCGGGCAGTCACGAGGTGGTGTTCGACGACGTGCGGCTGCCCGCCGATCATGCGGTGGACGTGCGCGCGCCCGATGCGTGGGCCGTGTCGGCCGCGAGTCATGCGGATGTCGATGCGCAGGCCGACCAGCAGGCCTGGATGGTCGCGCTGCTCGGCAGCCTCTACGACGCGGTCGCCCGCGCGTCGCGCGACTGGCTGCTCGATTTCGCGACGACGCGCGCGCCGAGCGGGCTCGGTGCGCCGCTCGCGACGCTGCCGCGCGTGCAGGAGGCCGTCGGCGAGATCGAAGGGTGGCTGCACGCGAACCGCGTGCTGCTCGACGAGCACATCGCGCGCACCGATGCGGGCGACCCGCCGACGGTGACGACGAGCGGCCTCGTCAAGCGGACCGTGACGGAACAGGCGATCCGCACGGTCGAGCATGCGGTGAAGCTGTCGGGCAATCACGGGCTGAGCCGCCACAATCCGCTCGAACGCCACTATCGCGACGTGCTGTGCAGCCGCGTGCATACGCCGCAGGACGATGCGATCGCGGTGGCCGCCGGACGGGCCGTGCTCGACGCGGCGGCGCGACGCGTTGCCACGAACGCGGATGCGGGCGGAACGTCACGCGACGTGCCGGTATCCGGTCGCAACAGCGATGCGTGAGCGGGGCGGCGGGATGGTGGGTGCAAAAGCCAACGCAAACGCAAACGAGACGCCGCCGCGCCGGCGCCGTCGCGCGTGGTCAAGCGGCTTCGTCGTGCCCGGCCGCATCCGCCGGCAGCGCGAACGCGGTGCGCGCATGCGCGGCCACGGCCGTGAGCGGTGCCCTGAAGCGCGCGGCGTCCTGCCGGTGCAGCAGCCACAGATCGATCTGCGGCTTGAAATCGGCGAGCGGGACGATGTCGACCGCGTCGCGCAGCGGGCTGCCTTCGACGAGCGGCAGCGGCATCAGCCCGATCCCGAAGCCGTTCGCGATGCTCTGCAATTGCAGGTCGCGGCCGTAGGCGTCGAGCGTGACCGGCATCGGCAGCCCCTGCGCGTCGAGCGCGCGGCGCAGCCCCGCACGAAAGCCGCAGCCGTCGGGATTGAGCACCCAGCCGCGCGCCTGGCAGTCGGCGAGCCGGTAGCTGCGGCGCGGCCAGTCGCCCCTGCGGCCGACCGCGACGAGCCGCGTGGCCAGCAGCCGCTCGCCTTCGACCTGCGGCGGCAGCACCATCTCGCGGGCCAGAAACACCAGCGCGGCGTCGAGTTCGCGGTGCGCGACGCGTTCGACGAGCATGCCGCCCCACGCGGTCGTGACCTGCGTGGCGAGCGCCGGCCATTGCGCGGCGAGCTGCGCGATCAGGCCGGGCAGCATCAACTCGCCGAGCCCTTGCGTGAGGCCGACGCGGAATTCGCCGGCGGGCGGCCGCTGGCCGGCCGTCAGTTCGCGCAGCGCGTCGACTTCGCGCAGGATCGCGCGGCACTGCTCGAACACCTGCAGGCCGATGTCGGTCGGGCGCGGCGGCTTCGTGTTGCGGTCGAGCAGCGTGACGCCGAGCGCCTCCTCGAGGTTCTGCACGCGCCGCGTGATCGCGGGCTGCGTCATGCCGAGCTCGGCCGCGGCCTGGCTCAGCGTCTGGCCGCGAACGACCGCTGCAAAAGCATCGATATCGCTAATTTTCATGTTTGTTCTGCATGGTATTTCGGGTGCATCATGACGATCCATCATATTCGGCATCATATTCGAGGAGGCAGCCGATGAGTACGCTTTCGTTGCAGCAGACGCCGCTGCGTCCGTTCGTCGACGGGCTGGGCGCGCTGCTCGCGTCCGGCGCGAACGAGGCGCGCATCCTCGACGAGGGCGGCGCGCTGCTGGCCGCGCTCGTCGCGCACGACGACTGGCTGCCCGACGCGTTCGCGCAGCCCGATCCCGAGCGTTACCGCCAGTACCTGCTGCATCTCGATCCCGACGCGCGGTTTTCTGTCGTCAGCTTCGTGTGGGGGCCCGGCCAGACGACGCCGATCCACAACCACACGGTGTGGGGGCTGATCGGGATGCTGCGCGGCGGCGAGTTTTCGCAACCGTACCGGTTCGACGCGGCCGGCAGGCCGGTGCCGGCGGGCGACGCGGTACGGCTGCAGCCGGGCGACGTCGAGGCCGTGTCGCCGCGCATCGGCGACGTCCATCGCGTGACCAACGCGTTCGACGACCAGGTGTCGATCAGCATCCACGTGTACGGCGCGAACATCGGCCAGGTCGAACGTGCGGTGTTCCTGGACGACGGCACCGTGAAGCCGTTCGTGTCCGGCTATTCGAACGCGTGACCGGACGCGTGACGCCGCAAGTCGCGGGCGCCCCGTTGCGACGGCGTGCCCGCGGGCATCGAGCTGCAGCCGTTTTCAGTGTGCTTTCTTCACCGACTCCAACAGAATCCGACAGAGACATCGTGACGCAATCCGTTGATTCCACTTCCCGTTTCCCCGTCGCGTCGTACCATGACGTACGCACGCGCCTGCTGGCCCGCGACGAAATCGCGCTGATCGACGTGCGCGAGGAAGATCCCTACGCGCAGGGCCACCCGCTGTGGGCCGCCAATTTTCCGCTGTCGAAGCTCGAACTCGACGCATGGACGCGCATTCCGCGCCGCGACACGCCGATCGTCGTGTTCGGCGAAGCCGGCGGCGAGGATCTCGCGCCGCGCGCGGCCGAGAAACTCGCGCAGCTCGGCTATACCGACGTGCGGCTGCTCGACGGCGGCCTCGCGGGCTGGCTCGCCGCGGGCGGCGAACTGTTCATCGACGTGAACGTGCCGAGCAAGTCGTTCGGCGAATGGGTCGAGGCCGAGCGCCATACGCCGTCGCTGTCCGCGCAGGAGGTGCAGGCGCTGATCGATGAAAAGGCCGACGTCGTGATCGTCGACGCGCGCCGCTTCGACGAATACCAGACGATGAACATCCCGACGTCGACGAGCGTGCCGGGCGCGGAACTCGTGCTGCGCGTGCGCGCGCTCGCGCCGAATCCGGCAACGCAGGTGGTGGTGAACTGCGCGGGCCGCACGCGCAGCATCATCGGCACGCAGTCGCTCGTCAACGCGGGGTTGCCGAACCCGGTCGCGGCACTGCGCAACGGCACGATCGGCTGGACGCTCGCCGGCCAGACGCTCGAGCACGGCGCCGCGCGACGCTTTCCGGACGAGATCGCACCCGCGCAGCGTGAGGAAGCACGCCGCGCCGCGCGCGCGGTGGCCGAGCGCGCGGGCGTGCCGCGCATCGCGCTCGCGGAGCTCGCCGCGCTCGACGAACCGGGCCGCACGCTGTACCGCTTCGACGTGCGCACGCCGGAGGAATACGAGGCCGGCCATCTGCCGGGCTTCCTGGGCACGCCGGGCGGCCAGCTCGTGCAGGAGACCGACCATCACGCGGCCGTGCGCGGCGCGCGGATCGTGCTCGCCGACGACGACGGCGTGCGCGCGGACATGACCGCGTCGTGGCTCGCGCAGATGGGCTGGGACGTGCGGGTGCTCGAGCCGGCCGGCACGGCGGCGTTCACCGAGCGCGGCCAGCCGCCGCGCGACGTGCCCGCGACGCCGCAGGTGAGCGAGGTGTCGCCCGCGACGCTCGCGGGCTGGCTGAAGGAGGCGGCCGCGGGCGAGCTCGCGATCGTCGACGTGACGGCCAGCGCGAACTACGTGAAGCGCCATATCCCCGGCGCGTGGTTCGTCGTGCGCGCGCAGTTGCGCGACGCGCTCGCCGCGATTCCGCCGGCGCGGCGCTATGTGTTCACGTGCGGATCGAGCCTGCTCGCGCGGTTCGCGGCCGACGACGCGCGCGCGTGGCTGCCGGCTTCCGCGGCGATCTCGGTGCTGACCGGCGGCACGGCCGCGTGGATCGACGCGGGGTTGCCGCTCGAGCACGGCGAGACACGCCTCGCGTCGCCGCGCGTCGACCGCTACCGGCGCCCGTACGAAGGCACCGACAACGCGGCCGCCGCGATGCAGGCGTATCTGGACTGGGAATACGGGCTGGTCGACCAGCTGAAGCGGGACGGCACGCACCACTTCCGCGTGATCTGACCACCGCGCGGCAACCGGCGTGCGGCATGCGATGCGCCGCGCCCGGTTGCCGCATGTTCAGCGGCTCATCGTATGCGGCACGTTCAGCGCGCTCAACGCTTGAACGTATCGACGGCCGTGCGGCCGACGGCCGGATCGTCGGTGAAGAAGCCGTCGATGCCCGCGCGCAGGTAGGCCTGGATCTCGCGCACCGAGCCCGCGGGGTTGCGCGTGGCCGGCGTGCCGCCATCCTTCAGCGACGCGGGCAGGAAGTTGTTCTCCGGACGGAACGTATACGGATGCACGACGAGGCCGGCTGCGTGCGCGTCACGCACGTACGACGTCGGCTGCTGCAGCGTGCCGTCCGCGGCCACCGCGATGATCGACGTCTTGTACGGGCCGACGCCGTTCGCATAGGACGCGATCTCGCGCATCCCGTCGCGCGTCGACAGGTCGCCGTAGGTGCGCTTGTCGCTCGCCTTCACGAAGTCGTACGGACGCTGGCCGGCTTCGTCCATCAACTGCACGAGCTTCCAGTTCGGCTGGCTCGACTTGATCCGGTTGCGGATCGCCTTCAGGTTCGCGACCTCGAACGACTGGATGTAGACGGTCGCCGTGCGCGCCGTGTACGGATCCTTCAGCAGCGCGTCGACGAGACGATCCTCGAGCGGCAGGCCGATCGACTGGAAGTAGGTCGGGTGCTTGGTTTCCGGATACAGGTGGATCGTGCGGCCGGTCTGCGCGGACATCTGTTTCGCGAGCGCGACGATCTCGTCGAAGGTCGGAATCTCGAACTGGTCGTTGTACGCGGTGTTCGCCGGGCGCACCTGCGGAATGCGCTCGCGGGCACGCAGCGTCTTGAGCTCGGCGAGCGTGAAGTCCTCGGTGAACCAGCCGGTCAGCTGCGTGCCGTCGATCGTCCTGGTCGCCTTGCGGCTCGCGAACTGTGGCAGCGTCGACACGTTCGTCGTGCCGGAGATCTCGTTCTCGTGGCGCGCGACGAGCACGCCGTCGCGGGTCGCGACGAGGTCGGGCTCGATCACGTCCGCGCCGTCCTCGATCGCCTTGCGGTACGACGCGAGCGTGTGCTCGGGGCGCAGCGCGCTCGCGCCGCGATGGCCGACGACCTGGACCTTCGCGGAGATCGGGCGAGCGGGATCGGACGCCGAGACGTCGTCGCCGCCGCAGGCGGCAAGCAGGACGGCAGCGGCACAGGCGAACGGGATGCAGCGCAGGGCGGTCGGGCGCGGGAAGAGCATGTCGATGAACCTTCGGAACGGAAGTCGGGTGAAAGGGCAAGCGGTCCGGCGATGCGGGGCCGCGTGAGCGAACGGGACGCGATCGTCGCACCGGATCATTACATATGTATTACTTGCGCCTTTCTGTTTTGTTGTCGTGTCAGGCGCGAGAATTGCGGGAACATGTCGCGGTCGAGACGGTGCGATCCGCCCGTCGCCGCCAGCCGGCGCCGCGATCGTCGCGCCGACGCGGTTCGGCGGTCGCGCGCCCACTTCGTCGGACGGATCGCGAGCGTGGTCGCCGGATGCACTAAACTTGCGGGACTTTTGCATCGCCGCGCCGGGCCGACACCCGCCCGCGCACGGCGATGCGGCGACTCGCGGGCCGGCGCGGGCGCCCGGCGCCCGCGTGCGTCCGGGGCCCGCGCCGGCCGATTTTTACCGACCCATGACGACGCATACCGATCCCGCCTACCTGCTCGGCGACCTGCTGAAGAACGTTTCCCGCTCCTTCTACCTGACGCTGCGCGTGCTGCCCGACGGCATGCGCGACCCGGTCGGCCTGGCCTACCTGCTCGCGCGCGCGGCCGACACGATCGCCGACACGGCGCTGGTCGCGCCCGATCGCCGCGCGGCGCTGCTGACCGACCTGCGGAACGAAGTCGAGCGGCTCGGCGACGGCGCGGCGCTGTCGCGCTCGCTCGAGGACGTGACGCGGATGCAGACGGATTCGCACGAACACGTGCTGCTCGGCTCGATGGAGCCGATGCTCGCGCTGCTGCGCGCGCAGCCGGATGCGGACCGCGCGTCGATCCGCAAGGTCGTCGCGACGCTGACGTCGGGGATGGAATTCGACCTGCGCACGTTCCCCGACGAACAGTCGGGCCGCGTCGCGTCGCTGCCGAACCGTGCCGAGCTCGATCGCTACACGTACCTGGTCGCCGGCTGCGTCGGCGAATTCTGGACCGACATGACCGGCGCGCACACGCGCGCCGCGCGCGGCTGGGACGTGCCGGACATGCGCGAGAAGGGCATCCGTTTCGGCAAGGCGCTGCAGATGACCAACATCCTGCGCGACTGCGCGAAGGATCTGCGGATCGGCCGCTGCTATCTGCCGGAGGACGTGCTGGCCGCATACGGCGTCGGCGTCACCGACCTGATGACACCCGATGCGTCGGCGCGCGCGCGCGGCGTGCTGGTCGACCTGCTGCGCGTGACGCTCGACCAGTATCGCGACGCGTGCCGCTACACGCTCGCGATTCCGCGCCGCTTCGTGCGGCTGCGGCTCGCGTGCCTGTGGCCGATCATGATCGGCCTCGAAACGCTCGAACTGCTGGCCGGCCACGATGCGTGGCTCGATCCGGCGACGCCGGCGAAGGTGCCGCGCAAGCGGATCTACCGGATCATGGCGTCGTCGCTCGCGCTCGTCGGTTCGAACGCCGCGATCCGTGCGCGGATCACCGCGCTCGTCGACGCGGTGAACGCGCGGATCGCGCAGCCGTCCGCGCGCTGAATCGCTGAATCGCGCTGAACGATGCCGGCGCGTGACGCGACCAGCGTCGGCATCGCCCCTCGGCCCGCGTTCGCCGGGCCGCTCACGTCTCCCGTCCGATTGTCCGCACGCGGACTGAAACGTTTTCACGATTTCGCTTCCCGAAACGTGGGTGTCATGAATGTCAGCGATCCTGCGCGGCGGCGTGAATCGCGGCGTCAGCCGCGGTCGCGCATTCGTAGGAAGGTTGTTGCCGAGGGCGTCTGACGACATCCGGCGGTCGCGATGCACCAGTAAAAATGTAAAGCTAGGGTTTTCACCGGGAAATGCCGGCAAGGCCCGCCGCGTAAGCGTTTTCAGGTGTTATGTAACCGTTTGGTGAACCCCCGCGTTGCGTCGATCATACGATGACCGACCGCACATGTTGGGAAACGATTGGTAATCCGTCAGAATCGCACCGGCATGTACTCGCACATGTGTCAGTCATAAAACCACACCAGAAAAGAAATCATTCTTTGAGGACGGAGAATCAATGAAAAAGCGCGTCGCTTTCGCCATGACGGCAGCGGGTCTCGCAGCCGCTACCGCAGCCCACGCCCAGAGCAGCGTGACCCTGTACGGTATCGTCGATAACGCTATCGCCTGGCAGAACAACTCGTCGGCCACCAGCGCGGTTTCGGGCGGTCACTCGAAGGTACAGATGGCCACCGGCATTTGGGCAGGCAGCCGCTTCGGCCTGAAGGGTAGCGAAGACCTCGGCGGCGGCACGAAGGCGATTTTCCAGTTGGAAGCCGGCTTCAACGCGAACAACGGCTCGTCGCAATGGACGAACGGCATCTTCACGCGTCAGGCGTGGGTTGGTCTGACCAACGCGACGTACGGTACGCTGACGGCCGGCCGCCAGTACACCGCGTACTACACGCTGCTGTCGCCGTATAGCCCGACGACCTGGCTGACCGGTTACTACGGCGCGCACCCGGGCGATATCGACTCGCTCGACACCAGCTACCGCGCGAACAACTCGCTCGTCTACATGTCGCCGAAGTTCTACGGCTTCACGGTCGGCGGTTCGTACTCGCTCGGCGGCGTGGCAGGCAGCTTCAACCGCGGCTCGACCTGGAGCGCGGCGGTCCAGTACCTGAACGGCCCGGCAGGCATCGCGGTTGGCTATCAGCGCATCAACAACGCGACGCTCGGCGGCGGCGTGTGGGGCGCGAACTCGACCGCGCAAAACGGTCTGGATTCGAGCGGCAACGGTGCGGAGCAGGCCGTGTCGTCGATCAACGGCGGCTACAAGACGGCACAGTCGCAGCAACGTGTCGCCGTGACGGCCGGTTACCAGTTCACGCCGGCGTGGGACATCTCGGTGTCGTACTCGAACGTCCAGTACATCCCGGGCAACCTGTCGGCATTCCACAATACGGCGATCTTCAACACGGCGGGCGCAGTGCTGCACTGGAAGGCAGCGCCGCAGTGGGACTTCGCGGCAGGCTACTCGTACACGCGTGCGACCCAGTCGAACGGCATCTCGAGCTCGGCCAAGTACCATCAGGTCACGCTGTCGCAGTACTACAGCCTGTCGAAGCGCACGGGCCTGTACGCGGTTGAAGCGTATCAGCACGCTACCGGCAACACGATCAGCGGCCTGACCGGCGGCATCGTCAATGCAACGACGTCGATCGGCGACGGCGTGGGCGCAGGCTCGAAGCAGAACCAGATCGCGGCCGGCGTCGGCCTGATCCACCGCTTCTGATGCCGCGCGGCGCGCGAGCGCCGCTCACGGCTTGCGGTACGAAAACCGGCCTTCGGGCCGGTTTTTCCATTTGCGGCACGTGTTGTGCGTATTGCGGGTTCGGTCATGGATGGTCGTCGAATGGAAGCGCGCGGCGACGGCTGTCGAGCCCGACAAGTGTGCCGCTCATGCGGTGCATGACGTGCAGGCCGGCAATGCCCGGTCGGCGCCGACGCCGTCGTGTCGCTCACCGCGCCGCATCATCCATCCAGTTCCCCGCCAGCGCCTGGAACAGCGCCGCCGTGTCGGCCAGCCGGTCGGCCTGCGCGCGCGTGCGGTCGAGCGCGGTCTGCAATGCCTGCCGCTGGGCGTCGAGCAGCGCGAACGCGCTGATCCCGCCCGCCGCGTAACGGTCGCCGGCGATCGCGTTGCCTGCCGCCGCTTCCCGTGCGGCCGTGTCGCGCGCTTGCAGCGCCGTCGCATCGTGTTCGACCGCGCGCATCGCGTCGGCGACCTGCTGGAGCGCCAGCAGCACGGTTTCCCGATAGCTCGCGAACGCGGCGTCGTACGCGGCTTCGGCCGCCCGCTTCCTCGCGCGCAGCTCGCCGCCATGAAAGAGCGGCTGCGTCAGGCCGAGGCCGACATTCCACACATTCAGCCCGCTGACGATATCCGCGATGCGCGTGCGTTCCGAACCGATCCCCGCCGAAATCGAAAAACGCGGATACAGGTTCGCGGTCGCCACGCCGACGTTCGCGCTCGCCTGATGCAACACGGCCTCCGCCGCGCGGATATCGGGGCGTTCGCGCGCGAGCGTCGACGGCAGCGCGACCGGCAGCGTGCGCGGCAGCGTGAGCGCGTCGAGCGCGAGGTCGGGCAGCTCGGCACCGGACGGTGGCGCGCCCAGCAGGATCGCGAGCCGGTGACCGGCCTGCGCGTAGCGGGCTGCGAGCGGTGGCAGCGAGGCCTGCGTCTGCGCGAGCAGCGTGCGCTGCGCATGCACGTCGGCCTGCGATACGCCGCCCGCCGCGAAGCGCGCGTCGACGATCCGCAACTGCCGGGCTTGCGCGTCGACGAGCTGCCGCGTGAGCGCGATCTGCTGCGCGAGCGACGCGCGCAGGATTGCAGTCGCGACGACGTTGCCCGCGAGCGTCAGGCGTGCGGCGTCGAGCAGGTACGCCTGATAGTCGACCTGGGCGCGCAACGCCTCGAGCGCGCGCCGGTTGCCGCCGAACACGTCGAGCGCGTACGACACGCTCACCGACGCGTCGTACAGCGTGAACGGCCCGGGATTCGGCACGTTGGCGGGCAGGCCGAAGGCGGCGATGTCGACCTTCTCGCGGGTGGCGGACAGGTTCGCATCGACGCGCGGCAGCATCGTCGCGCCGGCTTCGGCCGCGTGGTTCTGTCGCGCTTCGTCGAGCCGCGCGCGGGCTTCGGCGAGCGTCGGGCTGTTGCGCCACGCGGTATCGACGAGCCGGTTCAGCGGTGCCGAGCCGAACGCGGTCCACCACTGCTGCGGCGTGTGCGCGGCCGATGCGAACGTCTGCGCGTCGCCGGCCGGGCCGCCGGCGGCGGCCGTCGTGACCGGCGAGTCATCGCGCGTGTATTGCCGTGTGGCCGGCGCGTCGGGCGTGCGGAAATCCGGCCCGACCGTGCAACCGGCGACGAGCAGCGCAACGGCTGCCCATGCGCTGCGGCGGGCGGCGGGGCGGGCGCGACGCGAAGCCGGTTTCATCGTGCGGCTCCTAGTCGAGCGTGCGCCGGTAGAAGCGCAGCGCGACGCCCATCACGACGAGCGTGAACAGCGCGACGGGCCACACGGACGGCCACAGGTCGGCCCAGCCGTTGCCTTTCAGCAGGATGCCGCGCACCAGGCGGTTGAAGTAGGTGAGCGGCAGCAGGTTGCCGATGAACTGCGCCCACTTCGGCATCCCGGCGAACGGAAACATGAAGCCCGACAGCAGGATGTTCGGCAGGAAGTAGAACACCGCGAGCTGCATCGCCTGCAACTGGTTCTGCGCGAGCGACGACAGCGTGATGCCGACCGTCAGGTTCGCGGCGATGAAGAGCAGCGCGGACAGGTAGATCGCGACTAGGCCGCCGACGAACGGCACGTGGAACACGAAGCGCGCGGCCACGAGGATGATCGACACCTGGATCAGCCCGATGAACACGTACGGGACGATCTTGCCCGTCATCACCTCCAGCGGCCGCACGGGCGTCGCCAGCAGGTTCTCCATCGTGCCGCGCTCGCGTTCGCGCGTGATCGCGAGGCCTGTCATCATCACCATCGTCATCGTCAGGATCACGCCCATCAGGCCCGGCACGACGTTGTACTGCGTGATGCCTTCCGGGTTGTACAGGCGGTGCAGCACGATGTCGAACGCGGCCGGGCGGCCGTTCAGGTGCGCGAGCGGGCCCGTCAGGTCCTTGTCGGCGACGGGTTGCACGAGGCCCGGCAGCGCGCCGAGCGCCGATGCGGTCGCGACGGGGTCGGTCGCGTCGGCCTCGACGAGCAGCGACGGGCGCTCGCCGCGCAGCAGCCGCTTCGAGAAGTCGGCCGGCACGCTCAGCACGAACTGCACGTCGCCGCGTGCGAGCGCATGCCGGCCGGCCGCTTCGTCGGGCAGCGTCGCGACGATGTCGAAATACGCGGAATTGCGCATCGCGGCGATGAAGCTGCGCGCGAAGGGGCTCGAGTCGGCGACGATCACCGCGGTCGGCAGGTGCTTCGGATCGGTGTTGATCGCGAAGCCGAACAGCGCGAGCTGGATGATCGGCACGCCGACGATCATTGCGAACGTCACGCGGTCGCGGCGCAGCTGCAGGAATTCCTTCAACACGATGCTCCACCAGCGCGCGACCGAGAACGCGTCGCGCAGGCCCGTCCACGTGCTCATGTCGCCGCTCCGGCGGGCGGCCCGGATGCGCGGCCCATCATGTAGATGAAGACGTCTTCGAGCCCGGTGTCGATCGGCGCGACCTGCAGCGGCGCGTGACCGTTCTCCTGCGCGCCGGGCTGCGCCGCGACCTGCGCGAGCGTCGCGTCGAGCAGCGCTCGATCGCGGCCGCTCACGTGCAGCGTCGAGCCGAACACGACCGTCTGGTCGACGCCCGGCATCGTGCGCAGGCGCGCGGACAGTTCCGCCAGGTGCCCGCCGGTGACCGTGCGCGTCGACAGGTGCTGCGACGCGACGATTTCCGCGGCCGTGCCCTGCGCGAGCAGTTCGCCGGACGCGATGTACGCGAGCTTGTGACAGCGCTCGGCCTCGTCCATGTAGTGCGTGCTGACGAGTACCGAGATGCCTTGCGCGGCCAGCCGGTGCAGCTCTTCCCAGAAGTCGCGGCGCGCGGCCGGATCGACGCCGGCGGTCGGTTCGTCGAGCAGCAGCAGTTCCGGCTCGTGCAGCATGCATGCGGCGAGCGCGAGACGCTGCTTCCAGCCGCCCGACAACGCGCCCGTGAGCTGGTCCGCGCGGCTCGCGAGACCGAGCCCGTCGAGCGCGCGCGCGACGGCTGCCTGACGATCGGGCATCCCGTACACGCGTGCGACGAAATCGAGGTTCTCGCGGATCGACAGGTCTTCCCAGTACGAGAAGCGCTGCGTCATGTAGCCGACGCGGCGCTTGATCTGCGCGCTGTCGCGCACGATGTCGTAGCCGAGGCAGGTGCCGCTGCCCGAGTCGGGCGTGAGCAGGCCGCACATCATGCGGATCGACGTCGTCTTGCCGCTGCCGTTCGGCCCGAGAAAGCCGAAGATCTCCCCGCGCGCGACGCGCAGCGAGACGTCCTTCACGACGTGCTTGTCGCCGAAGCGCTTGTTCAGGCGGTCGACGTCGATCGCATACGGGGCGGGCGGCGCGTTCATCGCATCCTCACGGCGACGGGCTGGCCCGGGTGCAGCTTCGGCGCGTCGGCGACGGCGGGGCGCGCCTCGACCATGAACACGAGTTTGGTCCGGCTCTCGTTGCTGTAGATCACGGGCGGCGTGTACTCGGCCGCGCGCGACACGTAGGTGACGCGCGCGGGGACGTCGGCCGGGCAGCCGTCGCAGCGGATCGCGACCGTGCGCCCCGGCGCGATCGACGCGACGGCGGCCTCCGGCACGAAGAACCGCACTTTCAGGTTCTGCGGCGGCAGCATCTGCACGACCGGATTGCCGGCCTGCACCCATTCGCCGACGCGGTACAGCGTGTCGTACACGCGCCCGGCGGCGGGCGCGGCGACGCGCTTCTGGTCGAGTTTCCATTGCGCTTCGGTGACGGCCGCCTGCGCGGCATCGACCTGTGCGGCCTGGGCCGCCACCTGCTGCGCGCGGCCCGGCAGGCGCGCAACGTCGACCTGGTTCTGCAGCTCGCGCACCTGCGCGGCGGTGGTCTGTGCGGACGTGCGCGAATCGTCGAGCTGCTGCCTCGACAGGCCGCCGGCCGCGTACTGGCGTTCGTCGCGCGCGAATTGCGCGGCGGCCCGCGCGGCCTGTGCCGTGGCCTGCGCGAGCTGGGCCCGCGTGACCGCGACTTCCGGCGGGCGCTTGCCGGTCTGCAGGTCGGCAAGCTGCGCGCGCGCGGCCTCGAGCTGGTGTTGCGCCTGCCGCAGCGCGGCCGTTTCGTTGACGGCTTCGAGCGAGAACACCGGCGCGCCGGCCGCGACGGCCTCGCCGCGTTCGACCGACAGCTGCGTCAGCGTGCCCGCCTGCGACGACGACAGGTACACGAATTCGCCTTCGACATAGCCCTGGAAGGTCGTGACGTCGTCCGCCGGCCGTCCGCAAGCGGCGAGCAACGCGACGGCGGCGGCCAGCGCGAGCGGCAGCGGGCGGGGCGCGTTCACGACGGCCTCCGTCGCGAATGCGCGTCGGGATCCGGCGCGGCGGCGGGCGGCTGCATGCCGGACCCGAGCAGCGCGCGGACGTGGCGCTGCAGCACGTCGCGATCGATCGGCGGCAGGCCGCGCGCGCTCTGCCACAGCTTCGCGGTGGCGAGCGGCAGCATCACCAGCGCGATGATCGAATGGAACAGGAACGCGGGTTCGAGCGCGGGGTTCAGCGTGCCGGCCTGCTGCGCGGCGCGGATGCGCTCGGCAAACCGCCCGACATGCTCGAGCGGAATGCGCCGGATCATCCGTTCGCGCAGCAGCCCGCCCTCGTGGACGATCTCGCGCAGCCAGATCGACGGCAGCCAGGGCATGCGATGCGTGACGTCGAAGAAGCGGTCGACGAGCTCGGCGACGAGCGCGAACGGATCGTTTTCGGTGTGCGGCGCGGTCGGCCGCCACACGAACGCGATGACCTGCGCGAGCCGCTCCTCGACGATCGCGTCGAGCAACTGCTCGCGATTCGTGAAGTAGTAATGGACCATCGCCGACGTGACGCCGGCGGCCGCGGCGATCTGCGCGACCGTCGTCGCGGCGATGCCGCGCTCGGCGAACAGCTGGATCGCGACGTCGAGCATGTGGTCGCGCAAGTCGAAGTCGTCCACCGACGGGCGGCGCCCGCGCGGCCTGGCGACGGTGGATTTCGCGTTCATGAAATCGACGCTAATTGATGAGTTAGTTAATTTCAAGCAAGGGTTTTCGCCCGCGTTGATCGCGATCAGGCGAGTAGCGAATGGCGGGGCGGACGGGCGGGGCGGCGGCGTGGCGAAGGGGCGGGCGCCGGCGGTGGAGTGTAGGGAGCGGCTAATGCGGAAGACGCGGGAACTCGCGGGGAACTGGCGGGTGATCGACGGGGGAAATGGCGGGTGAAACGTTGATCGAAACGTGGGTGAAACGGCCGGCGAAACGGCGGCGAAACGGCGGCGAAACGGCGGCGAAACGGCGGCGAAACGGCGGCGAAACGGCGGGCGAAACAGCGGCGAAACAGCGGCGAAACAGCTGGCGAAACGGCCGCGCCCGACGCCGGCGAGGAAGTCGCGCGGCACGGGGCGGGACGCCGGCCGTGCAGCACGGCGGCGCGCCCGACGCGGCACGGCCTCCTAAATCACTGATCGATCGGCGACTTCAGCGGCACATGCTCGCCCGTCAGCCCGAACACGACGAGTTGCGCGGGTTCGGTCGCGCTCGCATTGCGCGACACCCGGTGGCGCGAACCGGGCGGCTCGTACCAGCCTTCGCCGGCGCGATAGCGGCGCACCGGGCCGTCGTTCACCTGCGACAGCACTTCACCTTTCGACACGACCGCGAACACCGAGCCGAGGTGCTTGTGTGCGTCGGACGCCTGGCCGGGCGCATATTCGACGGTCGCGACGACGGCGAGCTTGCCGGGCGCTTCGGGCACGGCCTGTTGCATGATCGCGTGCACGCTGTCGCCGGTATCGTGCGCGTGGGCGGCGGCCGGCAGCGCGGCGCTGAGCGCGAGCGACGTGCACATCATGGCGCGGCGGAGCGTGGAGCTGGAGCTGGAGCGCATCATCACCGTCTCCCCTTACTCGGGCATCTTGCGGAACGCGATCGCGAAGCGGTTCCACGTGTTGATCGTCGCGATCAGCATCGACAGCTCGAACAACTCCGTGTCGCTGAAATGGGGCTTCACGGCTTCCCACACGGCATCGGGCACGTGGTTGTCGGCGACGAGCGTCAGCGCTTCGGTCCATTCGAGCGCCGCACGTTCGCGCTCGGTGAAGAACGGCGTTTCGCGCCAGACCACGACCGTCGCCAGGCGGCGATCGGTTTCGCCGCCGTTGCGCGCATCGGTGGTGTGCATGTCGACGCAGAACGCACAGCCGTTGATCTGCGACGCGCGCAGCCGGACGAGTTCGGCGAGCGGCTTCTCGATCGAGCTTTTCGCGAGGAATTCCTCGGCGTTGCGCATCACCTTGATGGCGTTCGGGCTGGCGGTATAGAAGTTCAGACGCGGTTGCATGGCAGGTCCTGTTCGGTTGGATGCGCCCGGTGGCGCGACAGGACCCACTTTAAGCGTGCCACTGGCCTGCTTGAATGGCCAATTCCTGGAAAATTCAGGTAACCAGTGGCGGGCCGCCGACACGGCCTGAATCCAGCAGCGCGGCCAGCTTCGCGAGCGCGGTGTCGATGCGCAGCGCGTCGATCCCGCCATAGCCGAACAGCAGCCCCGCGCGGGCCGCCGAGCCGACGTGGAACGCGGTGATCCCGTACAGGCCGATGTCGTGCTCACGCGCCGCGCGGACCAGCGCGGCTTCGTCGAGCCCCGGTTTCAGGTGCGCGGCGAGGTGGATGCCGGCGGTCGGCACGATCGTGTCGAACCACGGCGCGAGGCCGCCGCGCAGATGCGCGAGCAGCATCTTGCGGCGCGCGTCGTAGTGTTTCTGCACGCGCCGCAGGTGCCGCGCGAAATCGCCTTCGAGCATGAAGCGCGCGAGCGCCGCCTGCGTCAGCGTGCAGGTGTGCCAGTCGACGATCTGCTTCGCCTTGGCGAGCGCGTCGCGCAGCGCGCGCGGCGGAATCGCGTAGCCGATCCGCAGTTCGGGAAAGATCGTCTTCGAGAAGGTGCCGACGTACGCGACCAGACCCGCGCGGTCGAGGCTCTTCAGCGATTCCACCGGCCGGCCTTCGAAGCGGAACTCGCCGTCGTAGTCGTCCTCGATGATCACCGCGCGGCGGCGCTGCGCCCATTCGAGCAGAGCGACGCGCCGCTCCAGCGTCATCGGCATCCCGAGCGGGAACTGGTGCGACGGTGTCACGTAGACGAGGCGCGCGTCGTCGGGCAGCCGCCCGGTGACGAGGCCGTGCGCATCGACCGGCACGCCGATCACCGTCGCGCCGAGCGACGCGAACGCCGCGCGCGCCGGCGGATAACCGGGATTCTCGACCGCGACGACGTCGCCGGGCCGCACGACCACGCGTGCGATCAGGTCGAGCGCCTGTTGCGCGCCTTGCGTGACGAGCACGTCGTCCCAGCCGCACGCGACCGCGCGGCTGAACGCGACGTAGCGCGCGATCGCGCCGCGCAGCTGCGGATCGCCGGCCGGCGCATGGTACTGGCCGGGGCCGCGCGCCTGCTGGCGCAACGCGTGATGCAGGCAGCGGCGCCATGCGTCGAACGGAAACAGTGCCTTGTCGGTCACGCCGCCGCGGAAGTCGAACGCGGGCGTGTCCTGCGGCGTGGGCATCGCGAGCGCGTCGGGCAGTTCGTCCCACAGCGCGCGTGCGTCGACGGCATGGACGGGCGGCGCGTCCTCGACGAGCGACGGCGTTGCGGCCGCCGCCGCGTGCGGGACCCGCGCGAGGCCGCCGGCGACGAACGTGCCGTCGCCCGCGCGCGTGTTCAGGTAACCCTCGGCGATGAGACGTTCGAACGCGTCGAGCGTCGTCTTGCGCGACACGCCGAGCTGCTTCGCGAGATCGCGCGTCGACGGCAGCCGGGCGCCGCCTTCGAGCCGTCCGTCGACGATCGCGGTGCGCAACTGCCGGAAGATTTGCCCGGTCAGGTCGTGACGGCCTTCGATGCGGATCGCGATGTCCATCGCAGTGGTTACCTCGAATGAGGAAATATGACGTCGATCAGCATACCGGAAGTTCATGGCCGGATCGGCGTTCGCGCATGCGCGGGCGGCGTCGTTCGGCCGGGGGGCGCGCGTGGCGTCGAGGGGGCACGGAACGGCGGCACGTGGCACGCAACGCCCGCCGGATGCGGCAAATGGCACGGCGCGCTGCGGCGCCCCGGCCGACTGGGCATCCGCCCGCTGCCGGCAGCGCCATTCGATTGCGCCGGCGCCCGCCGCTGCCTTACGATCCACCAGACCCCTGACCGGAGTGCGCTCATGCTGTCCGAAGACGAACTCGCGCTGCTCGATGCGATCCGCGCCACCGGCAGCCTGTCGCGGGCGGCCGCGCGGCTCGGCAAGGCGCCGTCGACCGTGTCGCACGCCGCGCGGCAGCTCGAAGCGCGCTTCGACGCGCTGCTGTTCGACCGGCGCGGCTACCGGCTGCAGCTCACGCCGGCCGGCCAGCTGCTGACCGACGAGGCATCGCGCCTCGCGCTGGACGTCGCGCGGCTCACGCAGCGCGTGCGGCAGGTCGCGAGCGGCTGGGAGGACCGGCTATGGATCGTCAGCGACGAGGTGCTGGAATTCGATACGCTGCTGCCGGTCGTCCGCGCATTCGATGCGCTCGATTCGGGCGTGTCGCTGCGTTTCACGCACGAAGTGCTCGGCGGCACCTGGGAAGCGCTGCGCGACGGTCGCGCGGACCTGATCGTCGGCGCGACCAACGAGCCGCCGGCGATTCCGGGCTTCAAATGGTTCGAACTCGGCGCGATGGAGTGGGTGTTCGCCGTCGCGTCGCGCCATCCGCTGGCGTCGGCGGGCGCGCCGCTGACCCGGGACGCGATCGGCGCGCATCGCGCGGTGGTCGTCGCCGACTCGTCGCGGCAGGCCGTCGGCCGCGCGTACGGGCTGCTCGGCGGGCAGGCGGTGCTCGCGGTGCCGTCGATGCGCGCGAAGATCCTCGCGCAGCGCGACGGGCTCGGCGTCGGCTGGGTGCCGCGCCGGCGGGTCGCGTCGCTGCTGGCGCGCGGCGAGCTGGTCGAGAAGGAAACGGCCGATCCGCGCGAGCCGAACGTGCTGTATGTCGCGTGGCGCGGCGACCGCGACGGCCGCGCGCTGCAATGGTGGCTGGAGCAACTGCGCGAACCGCGGCTCGCGCAGCGTCTGCTCGACGGGATCGACGTGTCGGGCTGAGCGCGCCGGGCCGGCACGCGCCGGACGGCCGGGGCAAACACGTTCGAAGATTTCGCACATGTCTGCCGCGCCGGTCGTACGGCAAGGCCGGGCGCCGCGCGCATCCTGTGTTCACGGTCAACTCACCGGTTCAAGGAGAACATCATGCAACGCTTCGAAGGAAAAACGGTCCTCGTCACGGGCGGCAACAGCGGCATCGGCCTGGCGGCCGCACGGGCATTCGCGGCCGAAGGCGCGCGGGTCGTCATCACCGGTCGCGACGAGCAGACGCTTGCCGCCGCGCGCGAGTCGCTCGGCGACGGCGCGCTCGCGATCCGCAACGAGGCCGGCAGCGTCGCGTCGGCGCGGGCGCTGGCGGACGCGATCGCGGCCGCCGGTGCGCGCCTCGACGCCGTGTTCATCAACGCGGGCGTCGCGAAACTCGCACCGTTCGCGGATATCGACGAGGCGTTGTGGGACCTCGTGTTCGACACGAACGTGAAGGGCGCGTATTTCCAGATCCAGGCGCTCGTCCCGCTGCTGAACCGCGGCGCGTCGATCGTGATCAACGGCTCGATCAACGCGCACATCGGGATGCCGGGTTCGTCCGTGTATGCGGCGAGCAAGGCGGCCGTCAACTCGTTCGCGAAGACGCTGTCGACGGAACTGCTGCCGCACGGCGTGCGGGTGAACGTGGTGAGCCCCGGGCCGGTCCAGACGCCGCTGTACGGCAAGCTCGGCCTCGATGCGGCGACGCTCGACGAGACGGCCGAGAAGATCAGGGGGCTCGTGCCGATCGGCCGGTTCGGCACGCCGGACGAAATCGCGTCGACGGTGCTGCACCTGAGTGCGCCCGAGTCGGCGTTCATCGTCGGCGCGGAAATCATTGCGTCGGGCGGGATGGGCTTGCTTTGAGCGGAGAACCGGCGGGGCTGCACGGCCTGACGCGAGTCAGGCGCTGCAGCCCCGCCGTGCCATCGCATCGCTAGCGCGATGCACAGGCGTCACGGACGTCGCCGGCCTGATCGCGTCCGTGGAGCTGCGTGACCGTCAACCCAGAGAACGTCGCGCTGCCGTGCTCGGCGAACACGGCGACGCGGTCCGCATCGGGCGGCGGGAAGATCAGGTCCGTCAGCGCGACGCGGCCGCCGTTCGCGAACACCTCGACCGAACCGCGATCGACGACGATTTCGAGCCGCAGTTGCCCGTGCTCGAGCGGCAGATCGACGATGTGCTCGCGGCTGAACGTGCCCGCGAAATCCGTGGCGCCGGAGCGCGAGCGGTCGAGCGTCAGCGTGCGCTTCGCCGTGTCGTACACGATCCGGGTGCCGATCGAGCCATCCGCGGAGCCCTGCACGATCAAACCCGCGCGGGCCGCGCGCCGCGGCGCGATCGTCACCGTGATGCGCTGGACGGTGCCGCGCGTGGCGTCCGACAGCGTGCGCGTGGCGGACTCGACGTTCAGGTTGCCTTCATGCACGGCGGGCCGCCCGTCGGCCCACGCATCGAACGCGGCTGCCGGCGTCACGATGAGCGTCGGTTCACCGCCGATCGTCTTCAGCGCGAGTTCGCGCGGCAACGTCGTCGCGCCGCGCCACGGCGCCGTCGGCGCTTTCGCCGCGTAGTCCCAGTTGCTCATCCATGCAATCGCGACAGGGCGCGCGCCCGGCGCGCCGGAGAATGTGCCGGCCGCATAGAAGTCGGCGCCGTGATCGACCCAGCGGAATCGCGCGGGATCGGAGCCGGCCGGTGCGACCCGGTCGGGGACGAACGTGCGGCCGTCGAAGTCGCCGACGAAATACATCGCGCCGGAACCGCCGGCGATCGACCACGGGTTGACGTTGACGATCATGACCCACTTGATGTGCCGCGGATCGTCGTCGACGGGCAGCGGCACGAGGTCGGGCATTTCCCACAACGCGCCCGCATGCGGCACGTCCGGCAGCGTGAAATCGCTCAGGAACGACCAGTGAATCAGGTCGTCGGAACGATAGAGCTTCACGACCTGCGCATCGGCGACGACGGTCGTCATCAGCCAGTAGCGTCCCGGCGCGTACCACGCCACCTTCGGGTCGCGGAACTGCTTCGATTCCGGATCGAGCGTGAGCACCGGATTGCGCGCGTAGGGCCGCCAGGTCGCGCCGTGGTCGAGGCTGTACGCGAGCGACTGCGCCTGCGTGCCGGCTGCGTGACCCGAGCCGTCCTTGTAGACGCTCGTGTAAAGCGCAACCAGCGGCGTCTCGCCCGGCGCGCCGAGGCCGGACGTATTGTGCGTGTCGGCGACGATCGAGCCGGAGAAGATTTCTTCCGTCGCGTTCGCGCGCATCGCGACCGGCTGCTCGCGCCAGTGGACGAGGTCGGTGCTGGTCGCATGGCCCCACGACATGTTGCCCCAGTCGTGGCCGAGCGGGTTGTATTGGTAGAACAGGTGATAGCGGCCGTTCTCGTACACGAGGCCGTTCGGATCGTTCATCCAGTTGCGTTGCGGCGTGTAATGCACGGCCGGTCGCCATTGTGGCGTGCCGTTTTCGGGCGGCGTGCCGCAGGGCGCGGCGATGGCGTGCGTGCAGGCCGCGCTTGCCGCACACGCGAACAGCAGCCGGGCGATCCAGCGGGAAAAGCGAAAAAACGTCGATTTCATGCGGGGTTCCGTGCTTCGGCGCGCGAAGCGGGAAAGGAGCGCGCATGCCGCTTGCGACGGCGGCATGCGCGATTTCTGCGAAGGAGGGAGGCGGCGCGCCCGCGACACGCGCGACGTGCGCCGCCTCGACGCGGGCGGGCGGTGCCCGCCGCGTCCGTAGCGAGCCCTTTACGGACTCGTCACGGGCGGGTGCCCGCGTCGCCGTCAGTGACCGGCGCCCGTCGCCGGCAGGTTCGTCGGGATGTCGCCGTAACCGCCGAGGCCGCCACGTCCGTACGTGCGGTCGACCGCCGTCGACGTGCCGTTGATGTTGACCTTCACCGTCGGCGCGAGCGTGCCGCCGCGACGCGGGCCGATCGCATCGATGAACGACTCGACGAGCCCGCCCGGCATCACGAAGTGCGAATACGACTGGAATTCGCGCGGGTTCTGGTTCGGGTCCTGCGAATACGGCGCGCCGGCCGGTGCGGAGAAGTCGGTCGGGTTGCCGAGCACGAGGCCGCTGCCGCCGTTCAGCGGCAGGAAGTCGCTGCGGATGCCGTTGCCGACGAAGCCGTAGACGCCGTCCGGCCCGTCGACGCCCGCGGCCATCGTCGTGCGGTGGCTGATCGTGAACAGGTAGTACTTGCCGTCCTTCAGATAGATCTGCGGACGCTCGGTCTGGTCGTCGACGCAGTTCGCCGACAGGATAGGCGGCAGGAACTTCCATTCGGTCAGTTGCGGGTTCGTCGCGACCGCCAGGCCGACGTTGGCCTTTTGATACACTGCGCCCGAGTTCATCACGGCGTTGAGGTCTTCGCGGTACGGATCGTTCGGCGCGTAGCCGAGGTCGGCCTCGGTGCAGGTCCGGGCGCCGCGCTGGCCGCCCGTGTTGCCTTCGAACACCATGTAGGTCTTGCCCGGATGCGCGGGGTCGGTGAACACGAACGGATCGCGGAACGAGAAGTAGGTGTTCTGCTGGCCGGTCTGGTAGTAGTTGCCGTCCGGCTGCAGCAGCGCCTTGTGATCGTCGAAGCCGCTGAACCACACGTGCTTGTCGTCGGCATGGATATGACCGTCGGCGCGCGTGATGATCGCCTGCGGCGGCGTGATGTCGGCGCCGCCGGGCGCCGAGCGGTTGAACGACGTCGCGGTGTAGTACAGGCTGACGTTGTCGCCCTGCGTGAGGCGCGCGGAGCCCGACCATTCGGCGTTGTTGGTCATCGGCGACGTGCCGAACACCTTGACGCTCGCACCGTCCGGGAACAGGTGGCCGCCCCAGGTCCAGCCGCCGTTCGCGGGCCGCTGCGACGCGGGAATGCCGGCGCGGCGGTAGAAGAAGCCGATGCGCGCGTGGACGTGACGATCGTCGAACGTGTAGCCGGCATGCGGGTCGGCCGTGAGCGAGAAGATCACCTCCCAGCCCTTGTAGCTGAGCTGGTTCGCGCGCAGGTCGGCGAGCGGCCAGGTATCCCAGACCCATACGTTCGAGTTGATCAGCGGGAAATCCTGCGGGATGTCCGGCATCGTCAGCGCCTGCGGCAGCGAGTTCCTGTCGGCGCCGGCCGTGTGCGACTGCGCGACGATCTGGCGGATGTCCGCGCGGGTCCAGCGCATCGTGAAGTTGCCTTCGGGGTCGTAGGCCTGCTGCGTATGCGGCGTGGGCGCGGGGGCGCCGGTGCTCTGTGCATGGGCGACGCTCGACGCGGACGCGAAGGCGGCCAGTGCCGCGCCAGCGAACAGCAAACGCTTGGCCGCGGTCGCGCGGCAAAAAGGAAAGTAAGTCATGTAGGCGTAGTTTCCGTTGACGGTGAGAAGGAACTGCTGACGGGATATCGATATCCAAACCGGTTTGGATGCTAATTCAAACCGGTTTGGACGTCAAAAGATTAATTTTTGACGGTAATAACTACCATTCGGCAATAATTGCTGCGCGAGCGGCGCGGCCGAATGGCATGCACAACGCGAGGAGCGACGTGAAGGTGAATCTGAAGGCACTGTCGGATGCGCTCGGGCTGTCGCGCACGACGGTCAGTCGGGCGCTGAACGGCTATGACGATGTGAGCGAGGCGACCCGCGAGCGCGTGATGAAGGCCGCGCGCGACCTCGGCTATGTCGCGGATCCGACCGCGCGCCGGCTGGCGACGGGGCGCTCGGATGCGATCGGCATCGTGTACCCGTTCGGCGCGGGAGATCTCGGCGATCCGCGCTTCGGCGAGGTCGTCGCGGGCATCACCGAACGGCTCGCCGAGCGCAATCTCGACTTCATCATCGCGGCCGCGCGGCCGAACGCCGAACTGGACACGTATCGCCGGCTCGTCGACGGGAAGCTCGTCGACGGGCTGATCGTCGCGCGCACGCTGGTCGACGATCCGCGCCTCGCGTACCTGCGTTCGCATGCGTTTCCGTATGTCGCGTACGGTCGCACGCAAGCTGCCGAGCCCTACGCGTGGTTCGATTTCGACAACGAGGCGGGCGCGCGCGATGCGGTGCGGCGCCTGATCGGCTTCGGTCATCGCCGTATCGCGATGATCAGTGCGCCGCTGTCGCTCAATTTCGCGATGCAGCGTCGCGCCGGGTATCTTGCGGCGCTGCGCGAGGCCGGTATCGCGCCTGATCCGGCACTGCTCGTCGAGTGTCCGTTTACGCGCGACGGCGGGCAGCAGGGCGTGCAGGCGCTGCTCACCCGGGCCGAACGGCCGACCGCGCTGCTGGTCGACAACAACATCGTGGGCGGCGGCGCGTTCCGGGCGCTGATCGACGGCGGCTTGCAGCTGGGGCGGGACATGTCGCTGATCGTCTACGACGGCGTGCCGCCGGACGTCGCGCATCCGCATCGCGTGACGGCGGTGGTGCAGCCGACCGGACATGCGACCGGGCGTGCGCTCGCGGACCTGATGCTGGCGTTGCTCACGGACGGCGTTCGCGGCCATCGGCTCGAGATGCCGGTGATCGACGCCGGCGATACGGACGGGCCGCTGCACGGGTAGCCGACGCGGCGCGAACCGGGGAGCGGGGCGCGCTCCGCAACGGACGTTGCGGCACGCGCTCCGTCGCAAAAGCCATGACGGCGGCAGGGCCGAATGCCGGGTTTCTAGACGACCGGTCTAATTCGACGCTATCATCCAGCCTCATGAATGCGACGTCGCGAAAATGCCATATCGCGCTGCGATGCTGGGCGCGCAGGTGATGCCGTCGCTTTTTTTCGAGCCATTTCTAGACGACTGGTCTATTAGGCCTGGCAATATTTTTGGTACGGAGCCGGCACGTTGACGCGCGCCAGCGGCCTAACCCGCAGGCGCGCCGTCGCCGTCGCCGCCGCCGCGACGCGGCCCCGTTCCCCCATTTCTAAGGAGTGTCCGATCATGAAGATTCTGGTTGTCCTGACCTCGCACGACACGCTCGGCGACACCGGCAAGAAAACCGGCTTCTGGCTCGAGGAACTGGCCGCGCCGTATTACACGTTCAAGGATGCGGGCGTCGAGTTGACGCTCGCGTCGCCGCAGGGCGGCCAGCCGCCGCTCGATCCGAAAAGCAGCGATCCGTCCGCGCAGACCGACGCGACGCGCCGCTTCGACGCGGATCCGGCGGCCAAGGCCGAACTCGCCGCCACGCGCAAGCTGGCCGAGGTGTCGGTCGACGATTACGACGCGGTGTTCTATCCGGGCGGGCATGGCCCGCTGTGGGATCTCGCCGAGGACCTGCATTCGATCGGCCTGATCGAGCGCGCGCTGGCGGCCGGCAAGCCGGTCGCGGCCGTGTGCCACGCGCCGGGCGTGCTGCGCCACGTGAAGGACCCGAAGACCGGCGAGTCGGTCGTGCGCGGCAAGCGTGTGACGGGCTTCACCAACAGCGAGGAAGCGGCCGTCGAGCTGACGGAAGTGGTGCCGTTCCTCGTCGAGGACATGCTGAAGACCAACGGTGCGCAGTTCGAGCGCAGCGCCGACTGGGCGCCGCATGTCGTCACCGACGGGCTGCTGATCACGGGGCAGAACCCCGCGTCGTCGGAGCCGGCAGCCGAGGCGCTGCTCGCGAAGCTCGGCCGTCAGTAAGCCGAGCCTGGCGCCGGCATGACCGGCGCCGGATGGTTTCCGTCGTCGGGCGCGACCGTCCCGGCGACGGCTCGCATCGTTCCGCCGTGCGCACCGCGCGGCGGCTCATCCAGTCGTTTCGCAGAACCAAGCAAAGGAGTGGTGGATGTCTGCCCTGTTCGAACCGTTCAAACTCAAGGATGTCACGCTGCGCAACCGCATCGCGGTGCCGCCGATGTGCCAGTACGTCGCCGAAGACGGCGTCGTCAACGACTGGCATCACGTGCATCTGGCCGGTATCGCGCGCGGCGGCGCGGGCCTCGTGATCGCGGAGGCGACGGCCGTGTCGCCGGAAGGCCGCATCACGCCGGGCTGTGCCGGGCTGTGGACCGATGCGCAGGCCGCGGCGTTCGCGCCGTCGGTCGCGGCGATCAAGGCGGCCGGCGCGGTGCCCGGCATCCAGATCGCGCATGCGGGCCGCAAGGCGAGCGCGAACCGTCCGTGGGAAGGCGACGACCACATCGCCGACGGCGATCCGCGCGGCTGGCAGACCATCGCACCGTCGGCGGTGCCGTTCGGCGCGCACCTGCCGAAGACGCCGCGCGCGATGACGCACGACGACATCGCCCGCGTGCAGGCCGACTTCGTCGCGTCGGCGAAGCGTGCCCGCGACCTCGGCTTCGAATGGCTCGAACTGCACTTCGCGCACGGCTACCTCGGCCAGAGCTTCTTCTCCGTGCATTCGAACCAGCGCGACGACGAGTACGGCGGTTCGGCGGAAAACCGCGGCCGTTTTCTCGTCGACACGCTGAAGGCCGTCCGCCAGGTCTGGCCGGAGCACCTGCCGCTGACCGCGCGTCTCGGCGTGATCGAATACGACGGGCGCGATGAAGCAACGCTCGCCGAATCGATCGCGCTCACGCAGCGGATGAAGCAGGAAGGCCTCGACATGCTGAGCGTGTCGGTCGGTTTCTCGACGCCCGACGCGCGCATTCCGTGGGGCCCGGCGTTCCTCGCGCCGATCGCGGAACGCGTGCGCCGCGAGGCCGGCTTGCCGGTGTCGTCCGCCTGGGGGATCGATACGCCGCAACTGGCCGAGCGTGTCGTCGCCGAGCAGCAGCTCGATCTCGTGATGGTCGGCCGCGCGCATCTTGCCGATCCGCACTGGCCGTACTACGCGGCCAAGCAGCTCGGGGTCGAGCGGCCGTCGTGGACGCTGCCCGCGCCGTACGCGCACTGGCTCGAACGCTACCGCGTCGCCGACAAGGCGGCCTGAGCACGCGTTGCACCGCGCGGCGCTGCGGCGTTCGCGGCACGCATTTGACGATGCTTGGCAGTGCGTGCGCATGCCGTTGCGGCGTCGATGGATAGAATGGCGGTTCGTACAGGCTCGCGGCCTGCACGACCGCCATTTTTTCATTTCGACCGAGGTGCCATGCGCGCACATGTCTCGCCTTCCCAGGATTCCGCCACGCGGCCGCGTGCCCAGCAGATCGCCCGCGCCGTGCTGTATGCGGCGCTGCTGGTGCTCGCGCTGTGGGTGATCCGAGATTTCCTGCCCGCCATCGCGTGGGCCTGCGTGATCGCGATCGCGTTGTGGCCGCTGCTGAAACGCTTCGAATCCGACCGCTGGTTTCGCGACCGGCCGACCCTGATCGCGACCGTGATCACCGCGGGCGTGTCGCTGCTGGTCGTGCTGCCGGTCGCGATCGCGCTCGCGCAGGCGATCTCGCAGGCGCACGACCTGCGCCTCTGGCTGCATTCGATCCAGGACAACGGCATTCCGCTTCCGGACGTCGTCGGCCGGTTGCCGTACGGTGCCGCGCAGGTCACCGAGTGGTGGCAGGCCAATCTCGGTCATCCGCTGCACGCGGGCAGCGCGATGCATGGCGCGAGCGGCGAGAAGTTCATCGCGTTCGGCCGGCAGTTCGGCACGAAGCTCGCGCATGCGCTGTTCGAGTTCGGCTTCATGCTGGTCACGCTGTTCGTGATCATGCGGGCCGGCCACAAGCTGTCGGGCGCATTGCTGCAGGGCGCGCGGCGCGCGTTCGGCCGCGGCGGCGCGGATCTGATCGAACGGATGGTCGCGGCCGTGTACGGCACGGTGACCGGGCTGGTCGTCGTCGGGCTGGGCGAGGGCGCCATACTCGGCGTCGCGTATGCGCTCGCCGGGGTTCCGCACGCGGCGCTGCTCGGCCTCGTCACGGCCGTCGCCGCGATGCTGCCGTTCTGCGCGCCGATCGTGTTCTGCGGCGCGGCGCTCTGGCTGTTCGTGCAGGGCGCGACCGCGTGGGCCGTCGTGGTGCTGGTGCTCGGCTTCGTGGTCGTGTTCGTCGCCGAGCATTTCGTGCGGCCGGTGCTGATCGGCAGCTCGACCCGCCTGCCGTTCCTGCTCGTGCTGTTCGGCATCCTCGGCGGGGCCGAGACGTTCGGGCTGATCGGCCTGTTCGTCGGCCCCGCGCTGATGACGGTGCTGACGATGCTGTGGGCGGAATGGGTCGCTTGACGATGCCGCCCGTCGCGCCGACTCGACGCATCGACGTCAGAAGGCGGCTGGGCGCGCGAACGCGTCGGCCACGGCCACGATTCGTGACGATCGGGCACGCGCCGGACTGCGTCGGGCAGCGCATCGGACACAAGTCTCTACATTTCTTTTCGATCCGGACCCAAAGGTCGAGTAGCATGGGGCTTTCGATCACGCCGGCATGGCGCAGCAGATTTCACCAAGCATGCGATTGATTCCGATGTCCCGCCCCGCAGCGACGCTGTCCCTGGCCGCCAGCTGCCTGATGCTGCACGGTTGCGCGTGGTTCGACTCGTGGCTGCCGTTCTCGTATTCGCGCACGCCGCTGGCGAGGGCCGCGTCGCGGCACGGCGCGACGCGCGCCGACGTCGTTCGCGCCGGCGGCAACCCGCGCAGCGTGTGGATGGTCCGCAACGGCAGCGGCGTCTGCTACAACTACTTCATCGAGCACGACAACGATCACCGGGCTTTCTTCGTCGTGTTCGACAAGGCCGGCGCCGTCACGCAACACGGCTTCGATACCTGCATGGACGCCGATCGCAAGGGCACGCTTCAGTCGGACAAGGCCGCCTCGCGCTAGCGCGGCCGCCATGCGCCGCGCGAGCGTGTCACGCCGTCGTCACGCTATCGTGTCGACCACGCCGCCATCGACGCGCAACGCCGCGCCCGTCGTCGCCGAGGCCTGCGGCGAGCACACGTACACAACGAGATTCGCGACTTCCTCCGTCGTCGCCGGCCGCTGGATGATCGAGCTCGCGCGCTCGCTGCGCACGAAATCCACCGCGACGTCGTCGATGCTGCGGCCCGTGGCGTCGGCCGTTTCCTTCAGCAGCGCGCGCACGCCTTCCGACATCGTCGGCCCCGGCAGCACCGAATTGACCGTCACGCGGGTCCCGGCCGCGAGTTTCGCGAGGCCGCGCGCGATCGCGAGCTGCGCGGTTTTCGTGAACCCGTAGTGAATCATGTCGACCGGGATGTTCAGCCCGGACTCCGACGAAATGAACACGATGCGGCCCGTGTTCCGCGCGAGCATCCCTTTCAGGTAGTGCCGCGCGAGACGCACGCCCGACATCACGTTCATCTGGAAGTAGTGGGCCCATTCGTCGTCGTCGATGTCGAAGAACGCCTTCAGCCCGTAGATGCCCGCGTTGTTGACGAGGATGTCGGCCTCCGGCGTGTGCTGCGTGATGCGCGTGACGCCGGCGGCGTCGGACAGGTCGGCCGCGACGCCGTCGAGGTCCGCGCCGGGTACGGCGCTGCGCAGCTGCGCGAGCGCGGCGTCGACCGACTTGTCGCTGCGTCCGTTGACGACGACGCGTGCGCCCGCCTGCGCGAGCCCTTCGGCGATCGCCAGCCCGATGCCGGCGGTGGAAGCGGTGACGACCGCGGTCTTGCCTGTCAGATCGATGTGCATGAGCGTACCGGTTGGAAGAGGGAACGGAACCCGCCGGGCGTGCCGCGGCGGCCGGAAATCAAAGCTTAGGCGATCCGGCCGCGAAGCGTCGGGTCGCGGTTGCATCGCGCCGCGCAGTCTTGTACGGTGTGCGTTCGCCATCCGATCCGGGAGCCCGTCGCGTGAGCCGTTCCGCCAACCCCTGCGCCATGCCGTCGCCGTTCTGGCGCGACGCCGCGCTGCCGTTCATCGAGGCGCGCACCGTCGACGACGGGCGGACGATCTGCTACGCGAAGCACACGCACGACACGTTTTCGCTCGGCGCGATCGTCGGCGGCACGAGCACCTACCTGAACGGCGCGACGAAGGAGCACGTCGGGCGCGGCGTGCTCGTGATCATCGATCCGGAGCAGGTGCATGCGTGCAATCCGTACGGCCCCGACGCATGGGCGTACCGGATGGTCTACGTGGACGTGCCGTGGCTCACCCGCCTGCAGCATTCGCTCGGGCGCGACCCGAACCGCGATTTTCACGGCTTTTCGCCGAAGTTGACGGAACGGCGCGACCTGTTCGCACAATTCGGCGGCTTTTACCGCACGCTCGTGGCGCCCGGCGTCGATCCGCTCGGCAAGGAGAGCGCGGCGGTCGAGTTCTTCACACGGCTGCACGGCGCGCTTGATCGCGAACTGCCCGACGCCGCCCGGCGCGGGGCCGACAACGCGAAGCTCGCGCGCGCGGCCGACTACATCGCCGCGCATTGCCGTCAGGCCGTCTCGCTCGATGCGATCTGCGCGGCCGCCGACTTGTCGCCGTCCTACCTGATCCGCGCGTTCAACGCCCGCTACGGGATGACGCCGCATGCGTTCCTGATCGACCGCCGCGTGCAGTACGGGCGGGCTGAGTTGCGCCGCGGCCGGCCGATCGCCGACGTCGCGCTCGATGCGGGCTTCGCGGACCAGGCGCATTTCCAGCGCGCATTCCGGCGCATCGCGGCCGCCACGCCGGGGCAGTATCGAAGCGCCGCGAGCTGACCGGCGAACCGTGGGGCGGTGCCGGCGCCGGCGCCGCGACCACACACCGAAACAACGGCGCTAAACGTCGAGCAGATAAAGCGCGCTGCCCGCGAGCAGCAGCGCCATCGCGCGGTTGAACAGCCGCATCCGCCGCGCATTCGCGAGCTGGTGCCGCAGCGACGCACCCGCGTACGCCCAGCACGCGATCGACGCAAAGCAGATCACCAAATACAACGCCGCGAATTGCCACACCTGCGCGGGCTCGCCGTCGGCCGCATACGCGCCCATCGCAGCCACGCACGCGAGCCACGCCTTCGGATTCAGCCATTGCATCGCCGCGCCGGCCGCCGCCGACGGGCCGGCGACGTTCGGCGCAGCCGGATCGTCCGGATCGGCCGACAGCCGGCCGTCGTCGAGCGCGAGCCGCAGCGCGAGGTAAAGCAGGAACGCGATTCCCGACCATTGGGTGGCGGTGGTCAGCATCGGCCAGCGCGCGAGCGCCGCGTGCAGCCCGAGGCCGATCAGCAGGAACAGCGCGACGAAGCCGAGCGTCGCACCGGCCGCATAGCGCAGGCTCGCGCCAAGGCCGTGGCGTGCGCCCGCGCTGAGCGCGACGATGTTGACGGGACCGGGCGTGATCGACGACGCCAGCGCGAACGCGGCCATCGAAACCAGCATGCTCATTGATTGCCTCCATGCGAATGTCAAAGTCGCATCGAGACTAAAGACGCCGTGCGGGTCCGTATTGAAGAAAACTGCCCTCGGCGGCGCTGTCGGGATTCACGTCACGCTGAACCGGGCGCAGCGCTCACCGGCGACCGAAAGCCACTGGACGCAGGCGGCGCAGCCAAAGTCATCGAGTCTCGCGTCACGGACGGGCGGCGGTCGCGAGCGCGTCGAACGCATCGGCTTCCGGAAGCTGGAGCCACGACTCCGGGCCTGCGTCGATTTCTTCGACCGTCAGCAGACAGGCATCGAGTTCGCGACGCAACCGGACGTGATCGATCGACTGCCCGATGAACACGATTTCCTGCCGGCAATCACCGGTCGGCTCTTGCCATTTTTGCAGCACGCCATCGCGCCGATAGTCGTCGTGCGGCCAGTCCGACCGAGAAACGAATCGCCACCATCGCCCGACGTAACCCCACTGGAACGCTCCGCCCGTCTGCACGAGCATGGCGATGTCCGCATATCGGTGCGCAGCCCAGACATATCCCTTGCAGCGAAGCAGTCGGCCGTTGGTCCAGGGGCGACGCAGCAACGCGAGCAGGCGCGCCGGATGAAACGGCGCACGTTCGCGATAGGTCCACGACGCGATCCCGTACGCATCCGATTCCGAGGGGCGCTCGTCGACCTGCATGCGTTGCATCCATCCCGGCGATTCGACGAGCGCCGGGAGATCGAAGCGCCGCGTATCCAGGACGTCTGGCGGATCGACCTTGCCGTGCTGCATCGGCAGGATTCGCGCAGAGGGATTCAGCGACGCCAGAATGGCGCGCAGCCGGTCGAAACCCGCATGGCCGATCCGGTCGAGTCGGCTCACGAGAATCACGTTCGCGTATTCGACTTGTTCGATCAGCAGGTCCGACAGCTTGCGCGGCGGACCGGAATCGCTGCCGTCCGCGAGCGAGGCATCGCGCGTGACCGGTTCGGCCGACGCGATCATGTCCTCGAACGTCTCGCCGTCGACCACCGTGACGAGCGTGTCCAGCCGCGCGAGCTCGCTGAGGCTGAAACCGTCCCGGTCGAGAAACGCGAACGTCTCCGCGACCGGCATCGGCTCCGAGATGCCGGTCGACTCGATCAGCAGATAGTCGAAGCGATGCTGCCGCGCCAGCGTGCTGATCTGCTCGAGCAGATCGGCACGCAGCGTGCAGCAGATGCAGCCGTTGCTCATTTCGACCAGTTCGTCCTCGCCGCGATGCAGCTCGACGTTGCGCCGCACATCGTCGGCGTCGACGTTTACTTCGCTCATGTCGTTGACGATCACGGCGACCTTCAGGCCGGCGCGGTTGCGCAGGATGTGGTTCAGCAACGTCGTTTTCCCGGCGCCGAGGAAGCCGGACAGCACGGTGACCGGAATCCTCGGCGGCGCGGCGGCCGGCGCTCGCCTGTTTCCCGGCGTCGTCATGCGTTCTGCCCGGACGCGCGATCCAGGTAGCCTTCGAACAGGTCGACCACGACGTAGCCGTCGTCGGCGGCGTCGCCCCACAGATCCTTCACGCGGAACTCGACATGATAGGTCGGCTGATGCGCGGCGCCGGTGTCGCCGTGGCCGATCGCGTCCGGGAATGGCCACGATTCGGTCGTCCGGTGCAGCACGATGCCTTCCTTGCCGCGAACGTAGCCCGGCGCGCGGATGTGTCCGCTGACGTATTCGTCGCGCACGACGACGCGATCGCCGACCTCGAACCGCGTCGAGTCGGGTGGCGCCGCCCGGCCGCCGGATCGCGGCGGGTTCGCGAGCCGGAAATGCGAACCGAGCGCGCGGTCGAGTTCATCCTGCGTGAGCACGCCGGTTTCGACGAGCAAGGTTGCGGTCGCGATCACGTAGCGCTCGTAGTAGCGCGTGCCGACGTGCTGGCGCACGTCGATGCGTTCGACTGCATGACGTACCTCGTCGACGCTGAATTTTTTCAGTGGGTCCACGCCGACGAACATCAGGCTGTACGCGAGATGCTCCCAGTCTTCCTTGAAGACCGGCTTGTAGCCGAGACTGTTGATCGTGTGCGGCACCGGGCCGAAACCCTGGAATCCGCCGAGGTCGTGAAAGCCGTCCATATGAGGTGATCTCCGAGATGAAGGTCGAGAGCGAAACGGGGGGCGCGTCAGTGCGCGCGCGGCAGTGCAACGCCGATCAGCACGTCCTTCGTGACGAGCGTGCGCAGTTGTTCCTCGGTCATGTGCTCGCTGCCTGCCGGCCGCACGGGCAGCACGAGATAGCGGCTTTCGGCGGTCGTATCCCAGACCTTCACGACGACGTCGTCGGGCAGGTCGGTGCCGAGCTCCCGCAGCACCGTGCGCCCTTCGCGGACGAGCCGCGCACGATATTCGAAGCCCTTGTACCACTCGGGCGGGAGCCCGAGCACCGGCCAGTTCGTGCATGAGCACAGGCTGCAGACGATCACGTTCTTCAGCGTCGGCGTGTCCTCGAGCGCGACGATGTATTCGCCCTGCGGGCCGGTGTAGCCGAACTGCGCACACGCGGCCGTGCCGTCCTTCAGCAGCAGTTCGCGAAATGCCGGGTCGACCCACGCACGCGCGACGATGCGCGCGCCGTTGGCCGGATCCCACGTCGTGGACATCAGCTCGGTCAGGCCTTCGATATAGCCGTCGGGGATCAGGTTCTTTTCTTTCATCACGCGAAACAGCGCCCAGGCACGTTCGCCGGGCGTCGAGGCTGTTTCCGTGGAAGGGGTCGCGCTCATCGTGGGGCTCCTTGTGGTGGTTCGGGTTGACCGCCGCCGTGGCGTTGCGGCTGCCGTGACGGGGTGCAAAGGCGTGGTGTCGGCCACGCTCGACGAGCAGGGTAAGAAGAGAAAAAGCGCGGTTCTTTGCCGGCACGGATCGGAAACTATGCTGAGACGGTCCCGCCGCGCGGCAGGGGCCGGCGCGCATCGGATGCACGGCGATTCGCGGCCTCGACGGGGCGCCCGGCACGCGATACCGGCCGCCTGCGCACGTTTTGCGACCGCCGAATGGCACTGGCAGCACAGGTCCGCCACAGCCAATTTCTTGTTCCGCCGGAAAACAGAAATGCGGATTTTGCCTTTCTATTCTCACCCTCAAGCGACGGCCGTTCGATGTCGCGAATCGCCGGCACTCACCCGAGTACCGGCGGAACAACAGTCAGCCAGCACCCCGCGATTTGATCGTCCGGCAACGGTTCCCGTTCGTCGTACGTCGAGCGTGACGGTGTCTGCGCATCCAGGTGAGGAGCATGATGGACAACGTCAACAGAATGAAACTGAAGCGAATCGCGCGCTGGATCGGCTTGTCGCTGATGGTCGTCGCGTCGCATTACGCGGGCGCGGTCGAGGTCGATCCCGGCGACTACGAGCAGTATCCGGTCGGCGCGACGATCGGCGTGCTGTACTACAACTATTCGGCGACGAACGCGTACTATGCGAACGGCCACCGGACGTCGGATTTCGACCTGCAGTCCAATGTCGGCATCGCCCGTCTGCTGCATGTGTTCCAGCTCACCGACAGGCTCACGATCGATCCGCAGGTGTTGCTGCCGTTCGGTCACGTCAGCAGCTTCGGCAACGCCGGCACGCTTGGCAGTACGAACGGTGTCGGCGACGTGATCCTGACCGCGCCGTTGAAATTCCGCCTGAACGACGCGAAGGACGTCGTCGCCGCGACGGTCTACGTTTACGCGCCGACGGGGAGCTACGACCAGAACCGCGGTCTCAATCTCGGCGCCAACCGCTGGTCGCTCGATTTCCAGGCGGCCTACATCAAGCACTTTTCGCCGCAGTGGGCGCTCGATCTCGTCGGCGACGCGATCTGGTACGGCAACAACACGTCGTACGGCGCGAGCGGCACGACGCTGCATCAGCGGATGAGCTACAGCGCACAGGCGATGGTGCGTTACATGCCCGATCCGGGCACGTCGCTCGGGATCGGCATCACGCAGCTCTGGGGCGGTGAAACGAGCGTCGGCGGCGCGGACAACAACGACGCGCTTCGCACGACGCGCATGCGGATCACCGCGGCGAAATTCGTGACGAAGGCCGATCAGGTGCAAATCCAGCTCGGCACCGACCTGAGCGTGCGCAACGGCCCGAAGAACAGCCTGCTCGCCGGCCTGCGTTACGCGCACATCTTCTGACGACCCGCCTGCGCCGGGATACGCCCGGCGCAGGCCGCTCCTTGTCCCCCACGTCGATACCTCGACATCCGATTCCCTTTCCAGAGAGGTCACGCATGGAATCCGCCATCGACAAACACCTGATCTGCCCGCGGACGCTGTCGCGCCGCGTCGCCGACGATTACCAGCCGCCGTTCCCGATGTACGTCGCCCGGGCCGCCGAAGACCTGAGCCAGGTCGTGATGGGCTATTTCGGCGTGCAGTATCGCGGCGCCGACAAGCGCGCCACGGCACTGGCCGCGTTGCGCCGGATCGTCGCCGATTTCGGTGCGCAGGACGGGCCGAATAACTTCGATCTCACGCAACACACCGACGACCAGGGCTACGAGAACCTGATTGCCGTCGGCTACTGGCGCGATCCGACCGCGTATGCGCGCTGGATCGCGTCGCCGGCACTCGTCGAATGGTGGGCCTCCGACGCGCGCCTCGCGGACGGGATCGGCTACTTCCGGGAAATCGTCGCGCCGCGCGCCGAGCAGTTCGAGACGCTGTACGCATTCACGAGCGATTTCCCCGGCGTCGGCGCGATCATGGACGGCGTCAGCGGCGAGATCGAGGAGCACGGCTACTGGGGATCGATGCGCGACCGGTTCCCGATCTCGCAGACGGACTGGATGCGCGCGGACGGCGAGCTGCGCATCGTCGAGGGCGATCCGGCCCGCGGCGGCCGCGTGATCGTACTGGCCCACGACAACATCGCGCTGATTCGCTCCGGTCAGGACTGGCGTGCGGCCGAGCACGACGAGCGCCGACTGTATCTCGAGGAGATCGAGCCGACGCTGCGCAGCGGAATGGAATTCCTGCGCGACAACGGCACGGACGTCGGCTGCTACAGCAATCGCTACGTGCGCTCGATCGATCTCGACGGCAACGTGCTCGACGAGAGCTACAACATCGGCCACTGGCGCTCGCTCGACCGCCTCGAGCGCTGGGCCGAATCCCATCCGACGCACCTGCGGATCTTCGTCACGTTCTTCCGCGTCGTCACCGGGCTGTCGAAACTGCGGCTGTATCACGAGGTTTCCGTCTTCGACGCCAGGGATCAGGTCTACGAATACGTGAACTGCCATCCGCGCACCGGGCTGATGCGCGACGCCGTCGCCATCGCCCGCTGAATCCCGCCGGCACCGCCGGGCCGGCGGTGCCGCTTACCGAACTGGAGAACGTCGATGGCCATCAAACGCCCGACCCGCGAACAACTGTCCGACATTGCAGCCGGTTTCGGCTTTCATGTCGATTCCCGCCAACTCGCCGAATACGACGAGGCGCTGCAGGCGAACTTCGACGCGTACGACGCGATCGACGCGCTGCCCGACTATCTGCCCGTCGTCGCGTATCCGCGCACGCCCGGCTACCGCCCGGAAGGCGACGAGAACCGTTACGGCGCGTGGGCGCGCAAGAGCACGATCCACGGCGCCGCCGACGGCAAGCTGCGCGGCAAGACGGTGGCCGTGAAAGACAACATCTGCGTCGCCGGCGTGCCGATGCGCAATGGCGCGAGCACGTTCGAGGGCTACGTGCCCGATATCGATGCGACCGTCGTCACGCGCGTACTCGACGCCGGCGGCACGATCGCCGGCAAGGCGACCTGCGAGTACTACTGTTTTTCCGGCGGCTCGCACACGAGCGCGTCGGGGCCCGTGCACAATCCGCGCAAGGCCGGGCACTCGTCCGGCGGCTCGTCGTCCGGCAGCGGCGCGCTGGTCGCGAGCGGCGAGGTCGACATGGCGCTCGGCGGCGACCAGGGCGGCTCGGTCAGGATCCCGTCCGCCTATTGCGGCGTCTACGGGATGAAGCCGACGCACGGGCTCGTGCCCTACACCGGCGCGATGCCGATCGAGGCGACCGTCGATCATCTGGGGCCGATGACGAGCACCGTGCTCGACAACGCGCTGCTGCTCGATGTCATCGCGGGCGACGACGGGCTCGATCCGCGCCAGCGGGCGTTGCCGCCGCGCAGCGACTATCTCGGAGGGATCCGCGACGGCATCGCAGGCCTGCGGATCGGCATTCTGCGCGAGGCGTTCGGGCTCGCGAATGCGGAGAAAGTGGTCGACGAGGCCGTGCTGGTCGCCGCGCACCGGTTGCGCAAGCTGGGCGCGAGCGTCGAAGAGGTGTCGGTGCCGCTGCATGCGGCCGGCACCGCGATCTGGCTGCCGATCGCGGCCGAGGGGGCGACGCAGCAGATGATGAAGGGCAACAGCCACGGTTTCAACTGGGGCGGCCTGTACGTGACCGGCATGATCGATCATCACGCGGGCTGGCGCGAGCGCGCCGACGAGTTGCCGGATACCGTGAAGGTGACGATGCTGCTCGGCGAATATTTCACGAGCCGGTATCGCGGGCGCTACTACGCGAAGTGCCAGAACCTCGCGCGGCGCTTGCGATCGGCTTACGACGCGGCGCTGCAGTCGTACGACGTATTGGTGATGCCGACCGTACCGATGCGCGCGTCGAAACTGCCGGAGCCCGGTTGTGCGATGTCCGAGTCGCTGACGCGGGCGTTCGAGATGCTCGCGAATACCGCGCCGTTCGACGTGTCCGGGCATCCGGCCATGTCGCTGCCGTGCGGGGTGGCCGACGAACTGCCGATCGGGCTGCAACTGGTCGGGCGCCGCTTCGACGAGGCGACGCTTTACCGCTGTGCCTATGCGTACGAACAGTCTTCCGACTGGCGGCAGACGACATTCGCATGACAAGTCCGGAGCGGTAGCGCATCGCCGCCGCGCCGCGTGCCGGTCCGACCGGCACGCGGCGTACACGGCGATCGATTGGACAATGCGCTTTTGAACGGGCACGCTACCGGTTGCGTGTTTGCTAACCCATGTGGGGCACGACCATGACGATGCGTCCTATCGCGCGCGCCGCAAGCGGCGACGCGCCCGGCCCGGCGTCCGACAGCCCGCCGGACGAGCGGACGAATTCGGCCATCGAGGTGGCGACCGAAGGCTCGCTCAGCCAGCGTATCGAATTCTGGCGCGAGACGATTCTGCGACTGTTCGCGGACGTGCAGATCGCGGCCGTGCAGAAAGACGATTTCTTCGGCCAGGTGCGGCAGCGCAAATGCGAAAAGATGCGAATCTCGGAAATCCACGCGAGCGAGCAGGCCGTGATCCGGCGCTATCGGCAGGCGCGCAGCGAGTATGAGGACAAGTATTTCGGCGTGTTGATGCTCGAGGGCAGCCAATCGGTCGAGCAGGACGGCAAGATCGTCACGCTGCACCCCGGGGATTTCGCGATCTACGACGCGACACGGCCGCACCACCTGCAGTTCGGCCAGTCGTGGCGCGAGATCGTCGTCAGCATTCCCCGCACGACGCTGAACCAGCTCGTCGTCGGGATGGAACACCGCACGGCCAGCCCGACGCAAACCGGCGAGGGCGTCGGCAGCGTCATGCGCGCGTTTCTCGAGCAGATGTCGTCGCAGATCGGTAGCGTGACCGAGGACGAGATGCGGCAGTTGTCGGATACCGCGATCTCGCTGATCGCGATGACGCTCGGGGGCATGCAGCGCAACGACCTCGCGCAGTCGAGGATGAAGGCGTTGACGCTGACGCGTGTGAAGCGGCATCTGCTCGAGCACCTGCACGACCCGGAGCTGAACCCGCTGATGATCGAGCGGTCGATCGGGATTTCGTCGCGGTACATCAACAAGCTGTTCGAGGCCGAGAACACGTCGCTGATGCGTTACGTATGGAACCTGCGGCTCGAACGGTGCGCGCAGGATCTCGTGAATCCGCAATGCGCGGTGCTGCGCGTGTCCGACATCGCGCTGCGCTGGGGATTCAACGACATGTCGCATTTCAGTCGCGTGTTTCGCGAGCGGTTCGCGATGTCGCCGCGGGCATGGCGCGAGCAGGGCAGCAAGCCACGCGCGTGACGCGTCCCGGGGCGCGTCCGTGGCGGGCACGCGGCGATCGGAAGCGGCTGGACTTCGACGGCGCGGCCGCCGTCAATGCATTGCGCGCGGCGCGTGCGCCGGCCGCAGCGCGTGCGGGTCGCCGGCGTCGGCCGCGCGCAGCGGGCCGCTGCTTCCCGGTTGCGTCGACACCGAGAAGCCGAACGTGTTGACGCGGCCCGCGCATGCGACGAACACGCTGCCGCCATGCATCTCCGCGACTGCCTTGACGATCGACAGCCCGAGTCCGTGATTCTCCTTGCTGTTCGCGCGCGCTTCCTCGAGCCGGTAGAAGCGCTCGAACACGTGCGCGCGCTGCGCCGGGTCGATCGGCTCGCCGGGGTTGGCGACCGACACGTCGACGAGCGTATCGCGCGGCGTGATCGTCACGTTCAGCGTCGCGCCGGGCGCCGAATGCTGGATCGCGTTGATCAGCAGGTTGGTCATCGCGCGGCGGAACAGCGACGGGTCGACGGCCGCGCGCGCATCGCCGTGCAGTTCGGCGCGCAACTGCGCTTCGTCGAGCGGAATCTCGAGGAAGTCGAGCATGCGCCGCACTTCGTCGGCGAGCGACACGTGCTTCAGGTCGGTCGCGCGTTCGCCGCGATCGCTGCGCGACAGGAACAGCATGTCGTTGATGATCACGCGCAACCGTTCGAACTCCTCGAGGTTCGACTGCAGCGTCTGGCGCATCCGGTCGACCGAGCGGTCGCGGCTCGTCAGCGCGACCTGGGTCTGTCCGATCAGGATGCTGATCGGCGTGCGCAGCTCGTGCGCGACGTCCGCATTGAACGCCTCGAGCCGCGCGTAGGTCTGCTGGATGCGTTCGAGCGCACCGTTGAACGACGCGGCGAGATCGCGCAGCTCGGTGGGCAGCGCGTCGGTGTGCAGCCGCTGGCGGCGGTCGGTGGCGCCGATGGCCGCGGCGTCCTGCGACATCCGTTCGAGCGGCGCGAGCCCGAAGCGCGCGACCGCGCGGCTCAGCAGCAGCGTGATGACGGTGGCGATCGCGATCAGCGCGGCGAGCGTCCACGCGAAACGACGCAGCATGCGCTGCGTGCGCTCGCACGACGACGCGACGATCAGCTTCAGGTCGGGGCGCTCGCCGCTGCCTGCGATCGGGACGGTCTTCGTCATCACGTCGTAGCTGCTGTGGTTCAGCGCGTACTGCTGGAACGCGCCGAACGGTTCGCCGACGGGCACGCCGTCGACCGGACGGCCGAAGCGGAAGTCGGCGTCGGGGCCGTCGACCTGGTAGCGCGTCGACCCGTCGGGCGGTTCGAGGTCGGCGAGCTTTTCCTGCATCAGGCGGCCGCGCGCGGCCGTGGTCGCGTGCGACACGATCATCTGCGCGACCTTCGCGCGCGTGTCGATCGTCGCACGCAGTTCGGCGAGCAGCTGGCGCTCCATCATCACGAACAGCCCGCAGCCGACCAGCGTGAACACGAGCAGCGACACGATGCCGAACATCGCCGACAGGCGCAGGGTGATCGAGCGTTTCATGCGTGCCGCTCCGCGTCGCCGTCCTCGCGCGCCTCGAGCACGTAGCCCATGCCGCGGATCGTATGCAGCAGCTTCTCCGCGAACGGGCCGTCGAGTTTCGCGCGCAGGCGCTTGATCGCCGTCTCGACGACGTTCGCGTTGCTGTCGAAGTTCACGTCCCACACGAGTTCGGCGATCGTCGTTTTCGACAGCACCTCGCCGCTGCGCCGCGCGAGCACGCCGAGCAGCTGGAATTCCTGCGCGGTCAGGTCGAGGCGCGTGCCGTCGCGGGTCGCGCGCCGGCCGATCAGGTCGACGCGCAGGTCGCCGATCGAGATCAGCGTCGATTCCTGCACGCGCGCGCGGCGCGTCAGCGCGCGCAGCCGCTCGATCAGCTCGAGGAACGAGAAGGGCTTGGTCAGGTAGTCGTCGGCGCCGCCGCGCAAGCCCCGCACGCGATCGTCGACGCGGTCGCGCGCGGTCAGCATGATCACGGGCGTCTGCTTCTGCGCGCGCAACGCGCGCAGCACGCCGAAGCCGTCGAGCTTCGGCAGCATCACGTCGAGCACGACCACGTCGTAGTCGAATTCGACGGCCTTCCACGCGCCGTCCTCGCCGTCGAGCGCGGTGTCGACGACCCAGCCTTCCTCGCTCAGGCCGCTCTTCAGGTATTCGACGACTTTCGGTTCGTCTTCGACGATCAGGACTTTCATGGGCGGGTCCGCGTAACCGGGTTAGGGGGTGACGCTCGTGGCGGGGCGCGGGCCGGCCGCCGCGACGTCGGTCGGCGCGGCGCCGCCGGGTGTGCCGCCGTCCCAGCCGCCGCCGAGCGCCTTCGCAAGAAACACCACGAGCGCCGCGCGCTGGCCCTGGATCTGCACGGCCTGGCGCTCGCTCGTCAGCAACTGCTGCTGGGCCGTCAGCACGTCGATGAACGGCGTCAGGCCGCCCGCATAGCGGTCTTGCGCGAGCGACACGAGCTTGCGCGCGTCGTCGACGGCCGCCGACGCCTGCTGCGCGGCTTCGGCCAGCACCGACAGGCCCGTCACCGCATTCTGCACCTCCTGGAACGCGGTGAGCACGGTCTGCCGGTAATTGGCCTGCGCGGCAACGTAGCCCGCCTGCGCGAAATCGACGCCGGCCTTCAGCTTGCCGCCTTCGAACAGCGGCTGGCTGACCGACGCGCCGATCGACCACAGCAGCGCCGGCACGGTGAACAGGCCGGAGAAGCGCGTCGCGTCCCAGCCGAGGTCCGGCGACAGCGCGATGCGCGGGAAATACGCGGCGCGCGCGACGCCGATCTGCGCGTTCGCCGCGGCCATCGCGCGCTCGGCCGATGCAACGTCGGGCCGGCGCTGCAGCAGGTCGCTCGGCATCCCGGTCGGCAGGGCGGGCGCGTTGATCGGCGCCACGCGCGGCGGCAGCGAAAACGCGGGGGCCGGCGTGCCGACCAGCGTCGCGATCGCCGTCTCGACCTGGGCGCGCTGCTGGATCAGCAACTGCGCCTGCGTGCGCGTCGCGTCGAGCTGCGCGCGTTGCTGCAGCAGGTCGAGGCCGGACACCGCGCCGAGGTCGTGGCGCGCGCTCACGTAGTCGAGCGCCTTTTGCTGCAGATCGATCGAACGCCTGACGACGTCGATCTCGGTGTCGAGCTCGCGCAGCGCGAAGTAGCTCGATGCGAGATCGGCGCTCAGCACCAGGCGCGCGTTCGCGAAATCGTCGCGCGCCTGCTCGGAGCTGGCCTGCGCGGATTCGACGCTGCGCCGCACGCGGCCGAACAGGTCGAGTTCGTAGCTGACGCTCGCGGCGACCTGGATGTCGTTCTGCACGGTCGACATGCTCTTCGTCGCGTAGTTGGTCTGCGGCCGGTCGGCGGAGATCTTGAAGCGCTGGCCGCTCGCGTTCAGGCCGACGGCCGGATACTGCGCGGACGCGACCGATGCGAGCGTCGCCTTCGCCTGATCGTAGCGCGCGGCGACGGCCTTCAGGTTCTGGTTGTTGCGCAGCGCGTCGGTTTCGAGCGCGTCGAGCTGCGCGTCGCCGAACGCGGTCCACCACGCCGGGTCGAGCGGCGCACGGGCCGGCGCGGCCGGGTGCCAGTATGCATCGGCCGGGTCGAGCCGCCACGCGGCGGGCGTCTCGACGGCGGGGCGCCGGTAGTCGGGGCCGACCGTACAGCCGGCGAGCGTCACGACCGCGACGACGGCCACGACCGCCGCGGGGCGCAGGCAGGCGCGCAGCGCGCTCACGACTGCGCTCCCGCGGCCGCGGAGGCCGGCTTCACGACCGGCGGCGCCTGCACGATCACGGTGTCGCCGTTCGCGAGCGCATCGCTCGGGTTCGCGACGAGGCGGTCGTTCGGCGTCAGCGGGCCGTCGACTTCGAGCGTCTGCCCGATTGTGCGCGCGACCGTCACCGCCTTCAGGCGCACCTGGCCGTTCGCGTCGACGGTCGCGACCGTCGGCCCTTCGGCGCGGAACAGCAGCGTGTTGGCCGGAATCTGCAGGCGGCCGACCGGCGTCATCGGCAGGGTCGCCTGCACGTATGCGCCGGGCAGCAGCCGCCCGTCCGGGTTCGGCAGCGTGATCTCGATTTGCAGCGAGCGCGTCGCGACGTCGATCGCCTGGGACGTGCGCGTGATGGTGCCGTCGAAGGTCTGGCCGGGCAGTTCTGCCTGCGCGACGCTCACGCGCTGGCCGACCTTCACCTGCTGCGCATAAGCCTGCGGCACCTGCACGTACAGGCGCAGCCGGTCGGCCTGCACGACCGTGAACAGCGCGCGGCCCGCGTTGCCCGAATTGACGAGGTCGCCGACGTCGACGTTGCGCTGCGTGACGATCCCGTCGATCGGCGCGACGATGCGCTGGAAGCCTTTCAGCTCGGTGAGCCGGCGCATGTTCGCATCGGCCGCCGCGAGGTTCGCGGTGCCCTGGCTGAACGCGCCTTGCCGGTCGTCGAGTTCCTGCTGCGACACCGCATCGCGCTGGCGCAGCTGCTGCGCGCGGTCGAACGACGTCTTCGCGAGCGCGAGCGCGGCCTGCGCCTGCTGGCGCTGCGCGGTGGCCTGCGCGAGTTCCTGGTTCAGCTCGGGCGTGTCGAGTTCGGCGAGCAGCTGCCCCTGCTTCACGTGCGCGCCGATGTCGGCCTGCCAGCGCAGCACGTAGCCGCTCGCACGCGCGTAGATCGGCGCTTCGACGAAGCCGCGCAGCGTGCCGGGCAGCGCCAGCTTGCCGCCGGTGGCCGCATCGACCGGATGCACGACGTTCACGTACTGGCGCGTGTTCTGCTCGGCCACCGCGTCGAGGTGATTCCGGTTCAGCACGTTGACGACGATCGTGCGCGCGGCGCCCGCGGCGAGCAGCACGCCGATCACGATCAGGACGACCCGCCCGCGCCGCGACACCGACGTGCGCGTCGGCAGGTGCATGCCGTGTTCGTCCACCTGGATGCCGACGGAGCTGTGATGTTTCTCTTCCATGAATTGACCGGGTCGATAGGCTAGAAAGTCAGTGTCCGGCCGGGCGCGCGCGCCGGCGGGCCAGCCGCGCATGCACGCCGCCGAACACGAGCGGCACGAACAGCAGCGTCGAAACGGTGGCGAACAGCAGGCCGCCGATCACCGCGCGGCCGAGCGGCGCGTTCTGCTCGGCGCCTTCGCCGAGACCGAGCGCCATCGGCACCATCCCGATGATCATCGCGAGCGCCGTCATCAGCACCGGGCGGATCCGCGTCGCGCCGGCCTCCAGCGCGGCCGTGAGCGGCGGCGCGCCGGCCGCGAGGCGCTGGCGCGCGAACGACACGACCAGGATGCTGTTGGCGGTCGCGACGCCCACCGTCATGATCGCGCCCGTCAGCGCGGGCACGCTCAGGTGCGTGCCGGTGATGAACAGCATCCACGCGATGCCGGCGAGCGCGGCCGGCATCGCGCTGATGATGATCAGCGGATCGAGCCACGACTGGAAATTCACGACGATCAGCAGGTAGACGAGCACGATCGCCATCGCGACGCCCGCGCCGAGGCCGAGGTACGACGTGCGCATCGTCTCGACCTGGCCGCGCACCGTCAGGTCGGTGCCGCGCGGCAGCGTCGCGCGCGCGTCGGACACGATGCGGTCGATCGCGCCCGCGACCGAGCCGAGGTCGCGGCCCTCGACGCTCACGTACAGGTCGATCGCCGGGCGGATGTTGTAGTGCGTGATCACCGCCGGGTTCGCGACGGGATGGATCTGCACGAGGTTGCCGAGCAATTGCAGCGGCATGCCGGTGCGCCCGCTCGCGGAAATCGGCGTGCCGAGCAGGTCGTCGATCGACGCGATGTTGTATTGCGGGGTCTGGATCTGCAGCGGGTACTGGACGCCCGAGCGCGGATTGATCCAGAACGACGGGGTCGTCTGGGAACTGCCGGACAGCGAGATCAGCATGTTCTGCGCGACGTTCTGCGCGGAGAGGCTGAGCTGCTGCATGCGCGTACGGTCCATGTCGGCCACCAGGGTCGGTTCGTCGTTGCGCTGCAGTACGTGCACGTCGACGGTGCCGGGGATTTGCCTGATCTTCTTCATCAGGCTGCTCGCGATAGCCATGTTACTCGCGAGATCGTTGCCGAGCACCTGCACGTCGATCGCGGCCGGCTGACCGAAGTTGAGGATCTGCGTGATGATGTCCGACGGCTGGAAGAAGAATTCGACGCCCGGGAAGCGCTGCGGCAGCAGCGTGCGCAGCGTCTGCACGTAGTGCGCGGTCGCGCGGTGCCCCGGCTTCAACGCGATCATCAGTTCGCCGTCGAGCGTGCCGATCGTGCCGCTGTTGCTGTACGACAGGTTGATGCCGCTCACCGGCAGCCCGAGGTTGTCGACGATCGCGCCGAGCTCGTCCGCCGGCACGGTTTCGCGGATCACGCGCTCGACCTGGTCGGCAAGGCGCGCGGTCTCCTCGATCCGGTAGCCGGTCGGCGCGCGCATGTGCAGCCGCAGGTTGCCGGAATCGGCGTTCGGGAAGAAGTCGCGGCCGAGCACGAACACGAGGCCGGTCGACAGCACGCAGAAGCCGAGGAAGCACGTCGCGTAGAAGCGGCGGCGCACCAGCAGCATGCTGAGCAGCACGATGTACCACGCGCGCAGTCGCTCGAACGCGGCGTTGAACGCGTGATGGATACGCGCGAAACGCGACGTCGAATGATCTGCGCCGCCGGTGGCCTGCTGCGGGCGGAACAGCAGCATCGCCAGCGTCGGCACGAGCGTGCGCGACAGCACGTAGGACGCGAGCATCGCGAACACCACGGCTTCGGCGAGCGGCACGAACAGGAAGCGCGCGACGCCCGTCAGGAAGAACATCGGCACGAACACGATGCAGATGCACAGCGTCGACACGAACGCGGGCACCGCGATCTCGCCCGCGCCTTCGAGGATCGCGTCGTGCAGATTCGTACCGAGATGCAGGTGTCGCTCGATGTTCTCGATCGTGACGGTCGCGTCGTCGACCAGGATCCCGACCGCGAGCGCGAGGCCGCCGAGCGTCATGATGTTGATCGTCTCGCCGAGCGCGGAGAGTGCGATCAGCGACGTGAAGATCGACAGCGGAATCGAGATCGCGATGATCAGCGTGCTGCGCCAGTTGCCGAGGAACAGCAGGATCATCATCGCGGTCAGCACGGCGGCGATCAGCGCCTCGTGGATCACGCCCTGCACGGCGGCGTTGACGAACACCGACTGGTCGAACAGCGGCGTGATCGTGAGTCCTTCGGGCAGCGTCGGGATCACCTTCGGCAGCAGTGCCTTCAGGTCCGACACGACCTTCAGCGTCGACGCGTCGCCGGTCTTCAGGATCGACATCAGCACGCCGCGCTGGCCGTTCTGCCGCACGACGTTGGTTTGCGGCGCGAAGCCGTCGCGCACCGACGCGACCTCGCGCAGGTAGGTCGTCGCGCCGTTGACGGTCTGGACCGGCAGGCCGTTGATGTCCGCGACCGTGTCGGCAGACGCGTTCGTGTCGATCCGGTATTCGGTCTGACCCATCTTCGCGGTGCCGGTCGGCAGCACGAGGTTCTGCGTGTTGACCGCGTTGACGATGTCGGCGGGCGTGAGGCCCTTCGCGAGCAGCGCCTGCGGATCGAGGTCGATCGCGACCACGCGCGTGCGGCCGCCGTACGGAAACGGGATCTGCGCGCCCGGGATCGTGATCAGTTGCGGCCGCAGGAAGTTGAGCGCGATGTCGGCGAGCGACTGTTCGCTGAGCGTCTTGCTCGACAGCCCGAGTTGGATCACCGGGATGCTCGACGCCGAATAGGTGATCACGAGCGGCGGCGTCGCGCCCTGCGGCATCTGCCGCACGATCGCCTGCGCGGACGAGACCGTCTGCGCGATCGCGGTCTGCACGTTCGCGCCGGGCTGCAGGAACACCTTCACGACCGCGATGCCCGGCAGCGACGTCGACTCGATGTGCTGGATGTTGTTGACGGTCGTCGTCAGGATCCGTTCATGGACGGCCGTGATGCGGTTGGTCATCTCCTTCGCGGAGAAGCCGGTGTAATTCCAGATCACGCTGATGACGGGAATGTTGACCGCCGGCAGGACGTCGACAGGCGTGCGCATCAGCGCAAGCGGGGTGGCCAGCACGATCATGATGGCCATCACGATGAACGTGTAGGGGCGCCTGAGCGCGAGATTGACGATCCACATGGAGGCGGCGGGACAGGCGGTGCTCAGGCGGCGGTGAGGGGAACCCGAATGATAGGCGTCGGGGCTGAACGAGTCACTGACACGAAACTGGCGGATTTGTCAGGTTCGGCGCGCGGCGACCGAGGCGACTTCAGGTCGATTGATCGGATGAAACGCGCACGGACGCCGATGCCCGAAAAAGGCCGCCGCACCGCACGCGCATGCCGCAGCAGCGACGCTTCCGTTCATCGGGCGTCGCTCAGATCTGTTCCATCCCGACCCGCGCGAGCGCGGCCAGGTCGACGACTTCGATCTGGTTGTACGCGAGCCGCAGCACGCCGAGTTTCTCGAGTTGCTGCAACGCCTGGTTGATCCGCTGCCGCGACACGCCGACGAGCATTCCCAGTTCCTCCTGCGAGATCGCGAGCGACGGGCCGGTGTCCGGATACAGCGCGGGGTTGAACAGCTGCGCGAGCGCCTGTGCGACGCGCGCGTCGACATCGAGCAGCCGGCTGTTCTGGATCGACGCGATGAACTCGCCCATCCGGTTGTTCAACTGGTGGATCACGAAGCGCGTGAACGGCAGGCTCGTGTCGAGCAGCGCATGGAACGTGTCGACCGGGACGAACAGCACGATCGAGCGCTGGACGGCGACGACTTCGTACTTGCGCAGCTCGCGCTTGATCACGCTGCCTTCGCCGAACCAGCCGCCCGACGGCACGCCGGAAAACGTGCAGCCGCGCCCCGACGCGTTGAAGATCGCGAGCTTCAGCAACCCGCGATGCACGCCGATCCAGTATTCGGACGGTGCGAGCCGCTGCGCGATCACGTCGCCGGCCTCGTGCTGCTCGGCGCGCGACTGCGCGAGCACGAGCGCCTGGTGTTCCGGCGCGAGCGCGCGGAACCACGCGCACTGGCCGAACAGCACGGACAGGGCGGGCAACGGGCCCGGTTCGAGCGGCGTGTCGGCCGGCGGGCTGGCCGGCGGGCTGACAGCGGCGGCCGCGTCGGGCGGCGCAACGAGGTGGTCGTGCATGGTTGCGGGTTTGCGAGGATAGGGATAACGCGCAGCGCTCGTGAGGCACTCTGTCGTTTCGATGACAGACGGCTCACAATAGCGCCCGTTAGGCTAGCGGCAATTGAACCACATCAAGACCGGTCGGGGTGCATGCACACTTGCCGGATACGAGGCCGACGCACGCGCCGGTCGACAGAAAACGGGAGACAGGATCATGACGCAGATGTTCGAGGCCGGACTCGGCCGCCGCGATGCCAACTACGTGCCGCTCACGCCGATCGACTTTCTGGTCCGTGCGGCCGAAGTCTACGGCGCGCGCCTCGCGATCGTGCACGGCGACGTGCGGCGCACGTGGGGCGAGACCTACACGCGGGCGAAGCAGCTCGCGAGCGCGCTCGCGCGGGCCGGCGTCGCGCGCGGCGAGACGGTGGCCGCGCTGCTGCCGAACATCCCGGCGATGGTCGAGGCGCACTTCGGCGTGCCGATGGCCGGCGCCGTGCTCAACACCATCAACACGCGGCTCGACATTTCATCGGTGCTGTTCATGCTGCGTCACGGCGAGGCGAAGGTGCTGATCGTCGACACCGAATACGCGGAGCTCGCGCATCGCGCGGCGCTCGAAGTGCCGGGCCTGAAGATCGTCAGCGTCGCCGATGCGATGCCGGCCGACCCCGCGCGCTTCGCGGGCGCGACCGACTACGAGGCGTTCGTCGCGGGCGGCGACCCCGACTACGCATGGACGCCGCCCGCCGACGAGTGGGAGGCGATCGCGCTGAACTACACGTCCGGCACGACGGGCGACCCGAAGGGCGTCGTGTATCACCATCGCGGCGCGTATCTCGCGGCGATCAGCAACCTCCTCGAATGGGACATGCCGAAGCACGCGGTGTATCTGTGGACGCTGCCGATGTTCCACTGCAACGGCTGGTGCTTCCCGTGGGCCGTCGCGGCGCGCGCGGGCGTGAACGTGTGCCTGCGCAAGTTCGACGCGAAGACGGTGTTCGACCTGATCCGCCGCGAGCGCATCACGCATTACTGCGGCGCGCCGATCGTACAGAGCGCGATCGCGAATGCGCCGGCCGAGTTGCGCGCCGGCATCGATCACACGGTGCACGCGATGGTCGCCGGTGCCGCGCCCGCGCCGGCCGTGATCGCGAAGATGAAGGAGATCGGCTTCGACCTGCTGCACGTGTACGGATTGACCGAGGTCTATGGCCCGGCGACCGTCTGCGCGAAGCAGGCGCACTGGGACGAGCTGCCCGACGACGAGCGCGCGCGGCTCAATGCGCGGCAGGGCGTGCGCTATCACCTGGAAGCGGGCGCGACGGTGCTCGATCCGGACACGATGGCGCCGGTGCCGGCCGACGGCGAGACGCTCGGCGAAATCATGTTCCGCGGCAACATCTGCATGAAGGGCTACCTGAAGAACCCGCACGCGACGGAGGAAGCGTTCCACGGCGGCTGGTTCCATACGGGCGATCTCGGCGTGCTGACGCCGGACGGCTACATCCGCATCAAGGATCGCCGCAAGGACATCATCATTTCGGGCGGCGAGAACATCTCGAGCATCGAGGTCGAGGATGCGCTGTACCGGCATCCGGCCGTCGCGGTCGCGGCGGTCGTCGCGATGCCCGACCCGAAGTGGGGCGAGGTGCCGTGCGCGTTCGTCGAGCTGCGCGAAGGCGCAAGCGCGACCGAGGCGGAGATCGTCGCGCACTGCCGGCAGTTGCTCGCGGGGTTCAAGGTGCCGAAGGTCGTGCGCTTCGGCGAGCTGCCGAAGACGTCGACCGGCAAGATCCAGAAATTCCAGCTGCGCAACGCGGTCGGATCGGACAAGGCGATCGACCTGGCGGGAGACAAGAAGTAACGGCGACGGGGCGTCGTGCGGGCGGACGCCTTGATGCGTGAATGCGTGAATGCGTGAATGCGTCAAGGCGCCAAGGCGCCAAGGCATCAAGGCATCAAGGCATCAAGGCATCAAGGCATCAAGGCATCAAGGCATCAAGGCGCCGATGCCTCAAGGCACGACGAGCCACGCGATCGCCAGATACCGCCCGACCTTCGCGATCGTCACGATCGCGACGAAGGTCGGCAGCGGCTCGCGCAGCACGCCGGCGATCATCGTCAGCGGGTCGCCGATCACCGGCGCCCAGCTCAGCAGCAGCGACCAGCGGCCATAGCGCCGATACCAGCCCTCGGCGCGCGCGAGCGCGGCCGGCTTCACCGGAAACCAGCGGCGGTCGCGGAAGTGCTCGATGCCGCGGCCGAGCGCCCAGTTGATCGCCGCGCCCGCGACGTTGCCGACGCTCGCCACCAGCACCAGCGCCCACAGGGGTTCGCGCCCGGCAAGCAGCAGGCCGGCAAGCACGGCTTCGGACTGGAGCGGCAACAGGGTCGCGGCGACCATCGACACGGCGAACAGGCCGCCGTAAGTGAGCAGTTCGGACATCGCGCGATTGTACTGGTCGTACCGGCCGCGCGTCGGCCGGCGTGGGGTGGTGCGCCGCAGCGCGCCACGTCACGCGCGCAGGCGGCCGCTCAATTCCAGCCGACCATGATCGCGCCCATCCCGACCAGCAGCCCGCCCGTCACGCGATTCATCGCGCGCATCCGCGCCGGCCGCTGCAGCGCGCGGCTCAGCCGGTGCGAGAACAGCGCCATCGACGCGACGCCGCCGGCGAACAGCAGCGCGAAGCTCGCCGCGAGCAGCAGGAATTGCGCGTTCAGGCTCCAGTCGGGATCCGGGACGATGAACTGCGGAAAGAACGACGGAAAGAACAGCAGCGTCTTCGGGTTCAGGCCGGAGGTGGCGACGCCGCGCCAGAACAGCGCGCGTCCGGCGTCGGTGTCGTCGGGTGCCGTGCTGCCGGCGTCCGGCGACGCGGCGGGCGGGTTGGCCGGTGCGCGGCTGAGCCATTGCTTGCAGCCGAGCCATACGAGATAGGCGGCGCCGGCCCAGCGCAGCACGGTCAGCGCGTGCTCGTCGAGGTGGACCAGCGAATTCAGGCACAGCGCAGTCAGCGCGAGCTGCAGCAGCACGGCGAGCGTGCCGCCCCAGACGCACGGCAGCGCGCGGCGCCAGCCGGCGCGCAATGCCTGGTTCATCGTGAGGAGGTTGACGGGGCCGGGGGCGTAGATGAGGACGGCAGACGCAGCGAGGAACGACAGATAAAGCCTGAACGACATGACGGGAGTGCGGAAACGGAGGATCAGGCGCCGGCCCGTGCGACCGGGTAGGCGCGCGGGGGGCGGGACGTTGCATGCCTGCGTGTCCTGCGCCGCAACTCGTGATTGCGGCCAGGCGTCCCGGTGCGAAGGGGTTGTCGCGGGGAGCGTGCCGGACACCAGGCATGGAGAAAATGTATCAAGCGGGCCGGTTAAAAGGCTTCCTGTTTTCCGGCAAAACGCCCCCGAAACCGGAAGACTGTTCAGATAGAATGCGGATTTTCAGTAGAAGATTCTTCATATCATGGCTACCCGCGAACGCACGCCGAAAACCCTCGACAACCAGGACCGCAAGATCCTCGGTGCACTGCAAAAAAATGCGCGCCTGTCGAACGCCGAACTGGCCGAACAGATCGGCATGTCGACCACCGCCTGCTGGAACCGCACGCGGCAGCTCGAACTCGACGGTTACATCGACGGCTACGTCGCGCTGGTCAACCAGCGCATGCTCGGCTACGCGGACATCGTGATCCTCGAAGTCACCCTCGATCGCCACGAGGACGATGCGCTCGCGCGTTTCGGCGCCGAACTCGCGGCACTGCCCGAAGTGCTCGAGGCCTACCTCGTATCGGGCGAATACGACTACTGGATCAAGGTCGCGGTGGACGGCACGGCCGGCTACGAACGCTTCCTGCGCGAGAAGCTGTACAGGATTTCGAGCATTCGCCACAGCCGCTCGATGTTCGCGCTGCGGTGCATGAAAGATGTGCCGTCGATTCAGGTGTGAAGACGGGGGCGACGCGTCGCGCGGCGTCGTGACGACGCGGTTCGCGGCGGTGCTGGAGAAGGGCGGGAATCGGGCTGTCGCGCCCGTTGCGCGTGGCCCGGAGCCGGATACCGGCAGGCCATGCCCGCGCGGCGGGAAAACGGATGAATCTTCCGTGACGGCCAGGCCCGGCGCATGGTGCGCAGCGGGCATGCATCGGCTACGCAGCGGCCGGACATTCCGGGAAGCTGCGATCAACACCGTGTCGACAAGTTCGTCGGCACCGGCATCCGCGTATCGACATCGCTACGACCGTGCTCACAGCGCGTGAGCACCATGCCATCGAGGGCATTCGCCCTTTTTGCGCCTTCCGTCAGGCGCCCCATGCCGGACGCGGCGGCCTTTCGGCGCGCGTCCCGGCGAGGCGCATCAGACGGATGGAGATGGCGTGCGGCCGGCTGGCGGCCGGTCGCCGCGCTTAGCGCGGCAGGCGTGCGTGCGCTTCAGCGATGACTGCGCAGTTCTCGAGGTGCAGTGCCCATGCTTCTGCAAGCAGCTCGCCAACACGTGCGAGCCAGCCAGCGGATTGGGTGGAACGATCGGAGACATTAGACGTTTGCATGACGAAGCCCCATGTAGGTGGCGAGTTAGGGATAACCCTAATCATAAAGAAACGTCACCGTCTTGTGAAATGCGATTTCGTTATATGAGAATTACTGACAATTTATGTTGCTGCCGCGCAACATGAGCTACACCACCTTCTGCGCGGCGGGCAGGCGTGACGAGACCGCGGCGAGCGCGGCCTCGCATTGACGGGCGAAAACGGAAAGCGGGGCGACGAGAACGGGCGCGGCAGCGCGGCGGCGATTACCCGCCGATCCACCCGAAGCGCCACGACAGGCGGCGCGCCGCGGCGAGCAGCGTATGCGCGAGTTCGCTGTGCGGCCCGCGCGGGAAGCCGCGCGACGAGCCGATGATCGCAATCACGAGCCGGATGCTGCCGGTGTGATCGAACACGGGCGCGGCGATCGTCCCGATGCCCGGCACCGGCGCATCGAAGGCGAAATCGAGTTCGTCCGCGCGGATCGCCGCGAGCCGCGCGCGGAATGCGTCGTCGACCTGCGTCGCGCGGCCTGCGAGGCGCACCGGCTCGTCGGCCAGCAGGCCGGCCAGCACGTCGTCGGACATGCCGGCCGCGAACATCCGCCCGATCGCCGTATTCACGAGCGACATCACCGTGCCGACCTGAAGGCTCACGTGCTGCGGCCGCGCCGATTCCTCGAGACGGATCACGGTCGGCCCGAGCGGCCCGAGCGTCGCCGCGGCCACGCTCAGGTCGGTCGCGGCCGCCAGCGCGACGATTTCGGCTTCCGCATCGCGCGTCGGCGACACGCGTTGCATCGCGATCAGGCCGAGCGCCTGCGCGAGCGGCCCGCCGCCGAAGCAGCCCGCGTCGTCGCGGCTCAGCAGGCCGATCTTCTGCAGGCTCACGAGGTGCGGAAACGCCTTCGCGGCCGGCATGCCGGCGGCTGCCGCGAGATCGCGCAATGGCAGCGCACGGCCCGCCGAGACGAGCGCGAGCAGCAGTTCGCCCGTGCTGTCGAGCGCGTTGATGCCGCGCTGCGCCTTCGTGTCGTCGGCGAGCGCGGGCGGCATGCGCTGCGTGGCCGGCGGCATGCCCGGCGCGACCGGCGGTGCGTCGCGTCCCGCGTCGAGCGCCGCGGTGGCTTGCCGTGCCGCATCGCGCAGCGCCGTCGCGATCGGGCCGTCCCAGCCGACATCGATCGAGCCGCTCGAACCGATCACCGTCAACGCGAGTTGCAGGCGGCCGTCCGCGTCCAGCACCGGCACGCACATCGCGCTGACGCCGGGGCTCGGACGATCCACGCCGCGCTCGATCCCGCGCGCGCGGATCGCGTCGAGTTCGGCCTGCCACGCGCGGGCGTCGGACGGGGGCTGGTCGCCTTCCGCGCCGGCGAGCGTGGCGCCGGCGCCGGCCTGGCTGGCCGCCATCGCGTCGAGCTGGGCGGGGTCGCCGAACGCGCGGAACACCCGGCCGGTCGCCGTCGTGTCGAGCGACATGACGGACCCGACGTGCAGGTTCACGTGCAGCGGATAGCCGCCGTGCTCGATGCGCACGATCGTGGGCCCGAGCGCGCCCGGCACCGACAGCGCGACGCTCAGGCCGACCGCTTCCGCGAGCCGCGCCGCGTGCGGCAGCGCCGCGCGATAGGCCGGCTGGCGCTCGATCGACATCAGCCCGAGCCGCAGCGACAGCGGCCCCGGCTCGTAGTTGCCGGTGAGCGCGTCGCGCTTCACGAGCGCGAGCCGCGTCAGGCTGACGAGATAGGTGTGCGCCTGCGCGGTCGACAGGTCGGCCGCGGCCGCCAGCTCCGACAGCCCGAGCGGCTTGCGCCGGCGCGCGAGCGCGTCGAGCAGCCGGCCGCCGACCTCGACGCTCTGGATCCCGCGCTGCGCCTTGGGCGGCGCGTCGTCTGCGCTGACTTCGTGGTTCTGCACGCGATGATTCTTCCGTTGACGAAACCCCGCATGGTATCTGACGCCATTTGACGCGCCAGCCCGCAGGTTTACCCGTATTAGACAATAGCAAGCGACTTTGTCATTGACAAATATTCGGCGCGGGAAGATGATCCGCTCATTCCCCTCAACACATGGCTCGCAGCCACGGAACGCAACATGGCCAAAGCATTCGCCTCCCAAGCCGATCTGGAAGAGAAGAAAGTCACCTGGACGCAGCTGTCCGAGAACGCGTACGCATACACCGCCGAAGGCGACCCGAACTCGGGCGTGATCATCGGCGACGACAGCGTGCTGATCGTCGACACGACCGCGACGCCCGCGATGGCGCAGGACCTGATCGCGAAGATCCGCAGCGTGACCGACAAGCCGATCAAGCACGTCGTGCTGTCGCATTACCACGCGGTGCGCGTGCTCGGCGCGTCCGCGTATTTCGACGAAGGCGCGCAGCACGTGATCGCGAGCCGCGGCACCTACGAAATGATCGTCGAGCGCGGCGAGGCCGACATGAAGTCGGAGATCGAGCGGTTCCCGCGGCTGTTCGCGGGCGTCGAGACGGTGCCGGGCCTGACCTGGCCGACGCTCGTGTTCGAGCGCGAGATTACGCTGTTCCTCGGCAAGCTCGAGGTGAAGATCATGCACGTCGGCTCGGGCCACACGAAGGGCGACACGATCGTCTGGCTGCCGTCGCAGAAGGTGCTGTTCTCGGGCGACCTGGTCGAGTACGACGCGGCCTGCTATTGCGGCGACGCGCAGCTCGAACAGTGGCCGGCCACGCTCGAGGCGCTGCGCGCGCTCGGCGCGGAAAAGCTCGTGCCGGGCCGCGGCCCCGCGCTGCTGAATCCGGCCGAAGTGAACAAGGGCCTCGACTACACGAAGGACTTCGTGACGACGCTGCTCGCGCAGGGCCGCAAGGCCGTCGAGCGCAAGCTCGACCTGAAGGCGTCGATGGCGCTCACGCGCGAAGCGATGGATCCGAAGTTCGGCCACGTGTTCATCTACGAGCACTGTCTGCCGTTCGACGTGTCGCGCGCGTACGACGAGGCGAGCGGCATCACGCATCCGCGCATCTGGACCGCGCAGCGCGACAAGGAAATGTGGGACGCGCTGCAGGACTGAGCGGGTCACCGCGGCGGGGCGTCCGGGCGGGCGCCGCGCCGCGTTCCTGACGGCGCCTGAGCGGCGGCCGCATCGCGCGGCGGTTCAGGGAGCCGACTTCCGTTCTCACAAGAAAGCCGGGCGCATGCACGCCCGCGGAGACTGCTGCGCGCCCGAATCGCGCGGCCCGTTTGGAGAGAGACATGCCCCAATCGCTTCCCGCCGAAGCGACGATCGCGCACGCGAGTGCCGCGTCGTCTTCCGTCCACGAATCCGCGTCGGCACTGGCTGCCGGCGACGCGCTGCTGTTCCGCAAGATCGCGTGGCGGATCGTGCCGTTCCTGTTCCTCTGCTACGTCGTGTCGTTCCTCGACCGCATCAACATCGGCTTCGCGCAACTGCAGATGAAGCACGACCTCGGCTTCAGCGATGCGATGTACGGCCTCGGCGCCGCGGCGTTCTACGTCGGCTACGTGTTCTGCGAGGTGCCGAGCAACCTGCTGCTCGCGCGCTTCGGCGCGCGCCGCACGTTCACGCGGATCATGCTGCTGTGGGGCATCGCGTCGACCGCGATGATGTTCGTGTCGCAGCCGTCGCATTTCTACGTGCTGCGTTTCCTGCTCGGCGTGTTCGAGGCCGGTTTCTTTCCGGGCATCGTGCTGTACCTGACCTACTGGTTCCCGGCGAACCGCCGCGCGGCGGCGATCTCGGTGTTCTTCGCGGGCGTCGCGGTGGCGGGCGTGCTCGGCGGCCTGATGTCGGGCTGGATCATGCGCGACATGAGCGGCGTGCTTGGGCTGCACGGCTGGCAATGGATGTTCGCGATCGAAGGCGCGCCGGCGATCGTGCTCGCATGCTTCGCGTTCACGTACCTGGTCGACCGGCCGCAGGACGCCGCGTGGCTCACGTCCGACGAAAAGGCGCGCGTCGCCGCGCTGTGCAGCGACGGCGGTGCGCATGGCGCGCACAGTGCGCACGACAAACGCAGCCTGGTCGCCGCGCTCGCGAACCCGCGCGTCTACCTGTTCGCGTTCATCTATTTCTCGCTGACCTGCGCATCGCTGACGCTCAACTTCTGGATGCCGCTGATGATCCGCGATTTCGGCGTGACCGACGTCGTGTCGGTGAGCCTCTACACGGTCGTGCCGAACGCGGTCGGCGCGGTCGGGCTGATCCTGATCGCCCGCCATTCCGACCGCACCGGCGAGCGCCGCAAGCACTTCGCGTGCTGCACGATCGGCGGCGGGCTGGCACTCGCGGCGCTGACGCTGCACCTGCACAGCTTCGCGGCGATGCTCGCGTGCCTGTCGATCGCGGCGACGCTGATCTTCGCCGCGTTGCCGATCTTCTGGGCCGTGCCGACCCGCTACCTGTCCGGCAACGCGGCCGCGGCCGGGATCGCGCTGATCAGCAGCATCGGGATCACGAGCGGCATCGTCAGCCCGTGGGTGATCGGGCTGATCCGCACGCGCACCGGCAGCATGGATCTCGCCGTGTACCTGCTGGCCGCGCTGCTCGCGCTGAGCGGCGCCGCGCTGATGCTCGGCGTGAAGGGCGAACCCGCACGCCGCGCCTGAATCGCGGCCGGGCGCTGCCGGCGGGCGGCGGCGACCGGCGCCGAATTTCCTGTCAGCACCGTATCCGCATCCATCGAGGAGACGATCGATGTCAGCCCATCTTCAAGCGAACGCCGCGCAGGCGGTTGCGTCCGGTTCCCGTGCGCCGGCGTCGGACAACGACGCGCTGTACCGCCGCATCGGCATGCGGATCGTGCCGTTCCTGTTCATCTGCTACATCGTGTCGATCCTCGACCGCAGCAACATCGGCTTCGCGCAGCTGCAGATGCGGCAGGATCTCGGCCTGACCGATGCGATGTACAGCCTCGGCGCGGTGCTGTTCTTCGTCGGCTACGTGCTGTTCGAGGTGCCGAGCAACGCGCTGCTGCGCCGCTTCGGCGCGCGCCGCACGTTTGCGCGGATCATGGTCCTGTGGGGCGCGGTGTCGGTCGCGATGATCACCGTCGACAGCGCGAAGCACTTCTACGTGCTGCGCTTCCTGCTCGGGCTGTTCGAGGCCGGCTTCTTCCCGGGCGTCGTGTTCTACCTGACCTACTGGTATCCGGCGCGCCGGCGCGCGTCGGTGCTGTCGATCTTCTATGCGGGCGTCGCGGTGGCCGGGATGGTCGGCGGGCTGCTGTCGGGCTGGCTGATGCGGTCGATGTCGGGCGTGCTCGGGCTGCACGGCTGGCAGTGGATGTTCGCGATCGAGGGCGCGCCCGCGATCCTGCTCGGCGTGATCGCGTGGTTCTGGCTGTGCGACCGCCCCGAACAGGCGCGCTGGCTGTCCGACGACGACCGCCAGCGGCTCGCGGCCGACCTGGCCGCCGACCGGGCAGAGGCGCCCGCGGATGCGGCGTCGTCGCTGCGGCAGGTGCTCGCCGCGCCGCGCACCTGGCTGTTCGCATTCATCTATTTTTCGCTGACGACGGCGCTGTTGATGCTGCTGTTCTGGATGCCGCTGATGATTCGCGAATTCGGCATTCACGACGTCGTGCACATCAGCCTGCTGTCGATCGTGCCGAACGCGATCGGCGCGGCCGGCCTGATCGCGATCGCGCGGCGCTCCGACCGCAAGCGCGAGCGTCGCCGGCACTTCGCCGCGTGCGCATTCGGCGGTGCGGTGGCGCTCGCGTTGCTGACGCTGCACTTGCCGAGCATCGTCGCGATGATGGCGCTGCTGTCGATCGCGGCGATGCTGATCTTCGCCGCGCACCCGGTGTTCTGGGCCGTGCCGTCCGCGTATTTCTCGGGCGCCGGCGCGGCGGGCGGGATCGCGCTGATCAGCAGCATCGGCGTATCGAGCGGGATGATCACGCCGTGGATCGTCGGGGTGATCCGCACCCGTACCGGCAGCATGGATGCGGCGATGCTGATGATCGCGGGATTGCTGGCCGCGTGCGCGGTCGCGATGCTGCTCGGTGTGCGGGCGACCTCGCGCGACGCGGCGCCCGTGGCGCGTTGATCGCGTGATGCGTCGACGCGGCGCGCGTACGACGGGGTGGGCGGCCAGGACGGGCGCGAGCCCGTTGTCGGCGGGAACGCGCGCTAGGCCCGATACACCTCGATCCGGTTGCGGCCGCGCTCCTTCGCGACATACAGCGCCTTGTCGGCCCGCGACAGCGCCTGGTACGCGCCGAAGTCGGACGTCCGCATCGCGTCGATGCCGATGCTGACGGTCAGCACGAGCGGCTGATCCTCGTGCACGAGCCGCGAATCGGCCACGCGCTGCTGCACGCGCAGCGCGAGCGCGCACGCCGCGTCGATCCCGGTGTGCGGCAGCACGATCGCGAATTCCTCGCCGCCGATGCGCCCGACGATGCCGTCCGTCCCGATCTCCGCGAGCAGCAGCCGCGCGAAATGCCGGAGCGCGCGATCGCCGAGCGGATGGCCCCAGCGGTCGTTCAGCGCCTTGAAGTGATCGAGGTCGAGCATCAGCACCGCGGCGTCCTGGCCGGTCGCGCGCACGCCGCGCAACGCGGCTTCGCTATGCCGCATGAACGCGTGGCGGTTGGACAGCTGGGTCAGGTGATCGGTCGTCGCCATCCGGTGCAGTTCGGTCTCGATGTGCTTGCGCTCGGTCGCATCCGTGATGAAGCCGTGCCAGACCGTGCCGCCGTCCGGCGTGCGTTGCGGGCGCGCGTCGCCTTCGCGCCAGCGCATTCCCTGGTCCGGCAGCAGCACGCGGTATTCGAGCCGCCACGGCGCCAGGCGCTCCGCCGACACCCGCAGCGACTGACGGTAGGCAACCAGGTCGGCAGGATGAATCCGGGTTTCGACCGCATCCGCGTCGCGGGCGATCTGCTCGGGCGTCAGTTCGTAGATGTCGCGTGCGCCCGCGCTCGCGTACGAAAAGAACCGGCGGCCGTCGGCGGTCTGCCGCAGCTGGAACACGAGGCCCGGCACCCGGTCGGTCAGGCTCGTCACGAGCGTGACGGAGTCGCTCAAGCGGCCGGCGAGTTCGCGCAGCGCGGTGATGTCCGTGGTCGTGCCGACCATGCGCAGCGCGCGCCCGTGGCGGTCGCGGGCGATGACCTTGCCGCGGCTGCAGATCCATTTGTACGTGCCGTTCTTGCAGCGGATGCGGTGTTCGACCGCATAGCTGTCGGTCCGGCTTTCGAAGTGCGCGAGCATCGCGGCTTTCACGCCGGCGACGTCGTCCGGGTGCAGCCGTTCGTATGCATCCTCGATCCGGCTCGTCAGTTCATCGGGCGCATATCCGAGCAGCGCCTTCCAGGCTGCCGAGTAATGGATCTCGCCGGTTTCGACGTTGCGATCCCATACGCCGGTGCCGCTTTCGTTCAGCGCCAGCGTGGTCAGCGCGCTGTGTTCCTCGACGACGCCGAGCCGTTCGCGCAGCGCGGCATGCGCGTTCGCGCGGCCGATCGCGCGTTCCGCCAGTGTCGCCAGGTCGTGCAGGAAAGCGCGCTGCGCGGCGTCGAGCGTCAGGCCGGTGCTGCCGGCGACGCATAGCGCGCCCAGCGCGGTGCCGTCGGGCGCGAGCAACTCGCAGGCCGCGACGACGTGCGGCGCGTCATTCGGGAGGTCGCCCGCGGCGGGCGCGATGAAGCGTCGGCCGGCCGCCGCAGCGGGCGCGGCGCGCGACGGGAAACGCATGGCAGGAAGCGTGGCGGGCAGCGTGCCGTCGGACGCCGCCACGCGCTGCGCGCCGGTTTCGGCGGACGCGATGAACGCACCGGCCGTGCCGAAATGCGCGCGGGCGAGACGGCACACGGTGTCGAGTTCGGGCAACGGCGCAAGCGCCGGTCGATCGTCGGCGGGAGCGCGACAGGAGCCGGGCGTGTCGCCGGTCCCGGTGGTGAACATACGGAACCGCATGGTCGAAATCCGCGACGGTCGATTGCGCCGATGATCGGACGAATGCCGGAGGGCGCTGCTTCGGGGGCTGGGATCGTAGAGCTTATCGTCGCGAGGAATGCGTGGCAAGCAAGGGCGAAACGGGTTGGTTGGCGGCGAGTTTGGGGCATGGAGAAGGGACGTGGAGAAGCAGCGTGGAGAAGGGTCGCGGAGAAGCAGCGTAGAGAGGCCGCGTAGAGAAGCGTTGCAGAGAAGCAGTGCAGAGAAGCAGCGCAGAGAAGCAGCGCAGAGAAGCAGCGCAGAGAAGCAGCGCAGAGAAGGGCCGCTTCAGGCATCCTGAATGAATGCGCGGGAAAACCGGCAAGCGCCGGCTTCGCAGTCCGATCGTGCGGAAGCCGGCGCCTTTCGGCAGATCAATGCGTGCGCGGGATTGCGCTGCGCGACGTCACGCGACGGGAATCGGGTTGTCGACAACGAAGCGGTTGAACTCGCCGACGAACGCGTGCTCGTTCGGCCCGGTATTGTCGCGCAACGGCTTCGCCGCTTCGACGACGACTTCGGTGGTGGCGGTCTCGAGCAGCGCCAGCGTCTCGGCGACGAACGCGTCGACCGGCATCGCGCGCGGATCGCCGCTCTTGTGCACGAGGTCGGTGTCGACCCACGGCGGCGCGATTTCCAGCACGCGCACGCTCGTGTCGCGCAGCATGAAACGCTGCGACAGCGTGTACGAATGGATCGCAGCCTTCGTCGCCGAATACAGCGCGGCCGACGCGAGCGGCACGTACGCGAGCACCGAGCTGTTGTTGATGATCGTCGCGTCCGGCTGCCGCTTCAGGTGTTCGACGAACGCCGCGCTGACGCGCACCGGGCCGAGCAGGTTCGTCTCGACGAGGCGCACGGCCTGTTCGTCGTCGAGCGGCCCGGCCGCATCGTCGAACGGCATGATGCCCGCGTTGTTGATCACGACGTTCAGCGCCGGGTAGCGGTCGATCAACCGCGCCGCGACCGCGCGGATCTGCGCGGCATCGCCGACGTCGAGCTCGATCGTGTCGATGTTCGGATACTGCCGCGCGATCTCGTCGAGCAGCTTCGTGCGCCGGCCGGCGACGACGACCTTGTTGCCCAGGTCGTCGAGCGCGATCGCCAGCGCACGGCCGATCCCGGACGTGCCGCCGGTGATGAGGATGGTATTGCCGTCGAGTTTCATGACGATGCACCTCAGCGGGCGGCCGCATAGCGCGGCGCCGGCGAATCGGTCGACAGATGCGGCGCCATCGTGCGGCGCGCGGCCTCGAACGCATCCCATTCGTCGGCCGCGTGCAGCGACGGAATCGTCACGAGCTCGCGGCGGTCGAAGCCGACCAGCGCCGCGTCGACCAGGTCGGACGCCGGCATCACGATCTCCTTCGGCAGATGTTCGAGCGGCAGGCCGCCGGTCTGCCAGAAGTCGGTGGCCGTCGCGCCGGGCAGCACGGCCTGCACCTGCACGCCGTGGTCCGCGAGTTCGTGATGCAGCGACTGGCTGAACGCGAGCACGAATGCCTTGCTGCCGCCGTAGACGCCATTGAGCGTTTCCGGCGACAGCGCGACGATCGACGAGATGTTGATCACGGCACCGCGGCCGCGCGCGACGAAGCCGGGCACGGCTGCATAGGTCAGGCGCGTGAGCGCGGTCACGTTCAGGTCGAGCAGCCGCGTCATCGCGTCGACGTCGCTGTCGAGCAGCGGCGTGTGCGTGCCGACGCCCGCGTTGTTGACGAGCAGCGTGATGCTCGCGTCCTGCTTCAGCTTCGCTTCGACGGCGGCGAGCGCCGCGCGGTCGTTGAGGTCGGCGCCGACGATCTCGACGCTGCGCTGCGTGTCGTTCGTGATGCGCTCGGCGAGCGCGGCCAGCCGGTCGCGGTTGCGCGCGACCAGGATCAGGTCGTAGCCGCGGCGCGCGAGGCGGTCCGCATAGATCGCGCCGATGCCGGACGATGCGCCGGTGATGACGGCGGTACCGCGATGTGCTTCAGTCATGATGTCGCTCCGTGTCGAGGAAAGGGTGAGTGCGTGAAGGCATTCTGGCCTCGAATCGCGGCGACACAAATGACGTAGATGGGTATGATTCAGGACATCGGGTGCCGATCGTGCCGCCCGCCACCGGAGACACGCATGCACCGCATCGGCTTTCTGATCAGCGACGGCTTCCAGATCATGGCGCTCGCCACGCAATCGGTGTTCGAGTACGCGAACCTGGCCGCGGGCGAACCGTTCTACGTGATGGACAACTATTCCGTCGAGGGTGGCGACGTGCGCTCGTCGCTCGGGTTGTCGGTCGCGACGCGCGCGCTCAGCGGCCGGGTCGACGTCGATACGTGGATCGTCGCGGGCGTCAACGATCCGCTCGCGTCGCCGGCGCCGGCCGGCGTCGTCGCGTTCCTGCGGCGCGCGAACGCGCGCGCGCGGCGGGTCGCCGGCATCTGCACGGGCGCGTTCGTGCTCGCCGAGGCCGGGCTGCTCGCGCAGCGCCGCGCGACGACGCACTGGGCGTACGGCCGCGAGATGCAGAAGCACTTTCCGGACATTCGTGTCGAGGAGGACCGGATCTACATCGTCGACGGCCCGATCTGGACGTCGGCCGGGATGACGGCCGGCCTCGACCTGACGCTCGCGATGGTGGAGAAGGATCTCGGCGCGGACGCCGCGCGCTCGGTCGCGCGCAAGCTCGTGATGCACCAGCGCCGCTCGGGCGGGCAGTCGCAGCATTCGGAAATGCTGGAGCTCGCGCCGAAATCGGACCGGATCCAGAACGCGCTCAACTATGCGCGGCAGAACCTCGGCCGCGCGCTGACCGTCGAGGAACTGGCCGACGCCGTCCACCTGAGTCCGCGCCAGTTCAGCCGCGTGTTCACGCTGGAAACCGGGCAGTCGCCGGCGAAGGCGATCGAGCGGCTGCGGCTCGAGGCCGCGCGACTGATGATCGAGCAGAGCCGGCACTCGCTCGACGTGATCGCGAAGGAGAACGGTTTTCGCGACCGGCGTCACCTGCGCGACGCGTTCGTGCGCGGTTTCGGCGTGCCGCCGCAGGCGGTGCGACGCGACGCGCGGGTGGACGAGCGCGAATCGACCTGACGTTCGCGGGTGCGAGCCGCCAGCGCGCGTCCGGGAAATCGCGCAGAATCTCCCGCATTCCTCGCGAGGAGACACCATGCACGCCGCCCCGTTCAACATTGCGATTCCCGATCGCGCGCTCGACGACCTGCGTCGGCGCCTGCGCGACATGCGCGCACCGCTGCTGACGCCCGCCGACCCGTGGCAGCAGGGTGTGGATGGCGCGTGGCTGCGCGAACTGGTCGCGTACTGGGCCGAGCGCTTCGACTGGCGTGCGGCGGAGCGCGCGCTGAACAGGCTGCCGCAGTTCGTCGCGGACGCGGGCGGGCAACGCGTGCATTTCATCCATCGGCGCGGGGCGGGGCCGAAGCCGTATCCGCTCGTCATCACGCACGGCTGGCCGGGCTCCGTATTCGAGTTCGACGCGCTGATCGATCGCCTGTGCGATCCGGCCGCATTCGGCGGCGATCCGCACGACGCGTTCGACGTCGTCGCGCCGTCGCTTCCGGGCTTCGCGTTCTCGCCCGCGCCCGCGGCGCCCGGCATGTCGGCATTTCAGGTCGCCGACAGTTGGGCGGCGTTGATGTCCGGGCTCGGATATCGCCGCTTCGGCGCGCAAGGCGGCGATCTCGGCGCAGGCGTGTCGATTGCGCTCGGCGCGCGACATCCCGGCGTGGTGGACGGCATTCATCTGAACTACCTGCCCGGCAGCTACGAGCCTCCGGCCGACGCGGCTTCGCCGCTCACCGAGGACGAACGGGCCTTCGTGACGCAGCGCGGAGAGTGGGCCGCGCTGGAGGGCGCATACGCGCATGTGCACATGACGAAGCCGCAGACGCTGGCTGTCGCGCTCAACGACTCGCCGGCCGGGCTGGCCGCGTGGATCGCCGAGAAATTCCGCGCGTGGAGCGATTGCGACGGCGACGTCGCGCGGCGGTTTTCGCACGACACGCTGCTGACCGGCATCTCGCTCTACTGGTTTACCGGCAGCATCGGCTCGGCAATGCAGATGTATTGGGAAAACCGGCTGCAGCCGATGCGCTTCGCGGCCGGGGAACGCGTGGCGGTGCCCGTCGCGTTCGCGCGCTTTCCGAAGGAAATCAGCCGCCCGCCGCGCAGCTGGCTCGAACGGGTGTTCGACGTCGTGCAGTGGGCCGACATGCCGAGCGGCGGGCATTTTGCCGCGATGGAAGAACCGGACCTGCTGGCCAGCGATATTCGCCGATTTTTCCGGCGTTTTCGGTAAGGCACCGGGAGGCGGCGTCGCTGGCGAAGTGCGCCGGCGGCCATCCGCGCGCTGGCGCGTGCCGGCACCGTGCGGATCGTGACGCGACGATTCCGCCTGTCTTATCGCCTGTCTTATCGCATGACTTACCGCGTAACAAACGGCGCCGCATCGTGCGGCGCAGTACGCGCATGCTTGCGCTGGCGCAGCAGCGCGACGCGGCAATTCTCGCGTGCGGTCTCGCGGCCGTCGTCGTCGAGCAGCACCAGGTCGCCGCGCATCACGTTGAGCGTGATCACGTCGTCGCCGGGCGCGCCGAGCGTTTCCGGCGTGTGCACCGACCCCGCCGGTTCGAGCACTGTCGAGCCGGCCTGCGCGACCCATTCGTACTCGCGGTAGCGCCACGCACCCTGCAGCGTATGGACGAACACCTCGCCGTCGTGGCGATGGCGCGGCAGCGTGCCGCCGGCCGGCATCTTCAGCAGCGCGGTCAGCGTGTCTTCCGCCGCATTGATATGCAGATACTTGATCGCGAGCCCCGGCAGGTCGGCGCTCATCGGCAGCCACGGCAGCGCGTCGCCGGGCAGGCACGAAATCGGCGGCAGGTCGGTGGAGAGCGGGGCGGACGGCTGCGTCATGGCGGAGGGAGAGCGGAAACGGGGAAGTGCGCATTATCGCAGAGCGCGAGCGGGCGGCTGCCACGGTCGCGGCCTGACGCCAGCGCGGGCGAAGCCTGAACCGGGCTACGCGGCGGCGCTGTCGTCGCCCGGTCGCGGCGCCGCATGCGCGGCTTCCAGGCAAGACTGGAACAGCAGCGCCGCCCGCGACGGCCGCGGCGAGCGCCGCAGCAGGCTCACGAATCGGCACCGGTAGTTGAAGCGGTGCGGCGCGATCGGCTGCATCAGCCCCTTGTTTTCGAAGCTCTCCGCGTAATGGTCGGGCAGGAAGCCGAGATAGCGGCCGGACAGGATCAGCGTCGCGATCGATTCCTGGTCCGACGCCGTCGCGCTGCGCGTGAGCTTCGCGCGATGGCTCAGTTCCATGTTCGGCGAATGGAAGCCGAGCCCGGCGAACGCATGGTTGCGGATCGTCGTCCACGTGAGCTTGCCGTGCGGCGCGTCGAACAGCGGGTGCTGGCGGCCGCAGTACAGCAGCATCCGCTCGTCGAACAGTTCCGAATACACGAGGCTGCCCGAGCTGCGGTGCGCGGGGATGATCCCGACCTGATAGCTGCCGTCGATGATCCCGCGCTCGACCTCGTTGATCGACGCGACATGCAGGTTCAGCGCGACGTCGGGCGCCTCGTCCGCGAACTGGCGGATCGCGTCGCCGAGCCGCGCCTGCGGGTTGGTGGCGGTCTTGTCGAACACGGCGACGTGCAGTTCTCCGCCCATCTTGTCGTGAATACCGTCGATCCTGCTGCGAAATGCCTCCATCGACGCGAGTAGGCGCAGGGTTTCCTCGTACACCGTCTGCCCCTCGGCGGTCAGCGTGAAGCCGGCGCGGCCGCGCCGGCACAGCACGAGGCCGAGGCGCGTTTCCAGATCCTTCACGTGCCGGCTGATCGTCGAGATGCCGATATTCAGCTCGAGTTCGGCCGCCGCCATCCCGCCGCACTGCACGACGCCCTTGAAGACCCGCAGCAGCCGCAGATCCATGTCGCTGAGCTGCCCGAGCAGCGCGCGGCTCTTCGGTTTCTTTGCTTGCATAGATGAGCAAGTGAACATTGATATTGCGATATTGAAGAGACTAATTGTCGTCCCGACAATGCGCAACATCAACACAAGAAGGAGGGGCGCGCCGCGCCGACCGACATGACCGATACGACCATCGCCAAGCAGCAGGAAGAGACGAACCTCCGCACCGACGCCGCATGGCTCGACGCCCACTGGATGCCGTTCACGGCGAACCGCCAGTTCAAGTCCGATCCGCGCATGATCGTGTCGGCGAAGGACGCGTATTACACGGATGGCGAAGGCCGCAAGATCTTCGACGGCCTGTCGGGCCTGTGGTGCACGGGCCTCGGTCACGGCCGCACGGAAATCACGGAAGCCGTGAGCCGCCAGGTCGCGCAGCTCGACTACGCGCCGGCGTTCCAGTTCGGTCATCCGAAGTCGTTCGAGCTCGCGAACAAGATCAAGGACCTGACGCCGGCCGGCCTCGACTACGTGTTCTTCACCGGCTCGGGCTCGGAAGCGGCCGACACGTCGCTGAAAATGGCCCGCGCGTACTGGCGCGCCAAGGGCAAGGGCACGAAAACGCGCCTGATTGGCCGCGAGAAGGGTTATCACGGCGTGAACTTCGGCGGCATCTCGGTCGGCGGGATCGGCGCGAACCGCAAGCTGTTCGGCCAGGGCATCGACGCCGATTTCCTGCCGCACACGCAGCTCGCGGAAAACCGGTTCTCGCGCGGGATGCCGGAAAACGGCGCCGACCTGGCCGACCGCCTGCTCGACCTGATCACGCTGCACGACGCGTCGAACATCGCGGCCGCGATCGTCGAGCCGTTCTCCGGCTCGGCTGGCGTGGTGATCCCGCCGAAGGGCTATCTGAAGCGCCTGCGCGACATCTGTACCGCGCACGACATCCTGCTGATCTTCGATGAAGTCATCACGGGCTTCGGCCGTGCCGGCGCGATGACGGGCGCCGACGCGTTCGGCGTGGTGCCGGACATCATGAACTTCGCGAAACAGGTGACGAACGGCGTGCAGCCGCTCGGCGGCGTGATCGCGACGAAGGAAATCTACGACACGTTCATGGCCGCGGGCGGCCCCGAGTACATGCTCGAGTTCCCGCACGGCTACACGTATTCGGCGCACCCGGTCGCGTGCGCGGCCGGCGTCGCGGCGCTCGACCTGCTCGTGAAGGAAGACGCGGTGGCCCGCGTGCGCGATCTCGCGCCGCATTTCGAGGCGGCCGTGCACGGGCTGAAGGGCCAGCGCCATATCACCGACATCCGCAACTACGGGCTGGCGGCCGGCCTGACGATCGCGGCGCTGCCGGGCGAGCCGGCACGGCGCCCGTACGAGATCGCGATGCGCTGCTGGGCGAAGGGCTTCTACGTGCGCTACGGCGGCGACACGATCCAGCTCGCGCCGCCGTTCATCGCCGAGAAGCGCGAGATCGACAACCTCGTGAACGCGCTGTCCGACGCGCTGAACGAAGTGGACTGAGCCGCGGCCCTTTTCCCGCGACAACCGAATTCACGAAAGAGCCTGAACGATGAAACACGACAGCAATGTGACCTCCACCCTCGGCCACCTGATCGACGGCAAGCGCGTCGACGGCGGCAGCCGCGTCCAGCCGGTGTTCGACCCGGCTACCGGCGAATCGCACAAGAGCGTTGCGCTCGCCGACAAGCTGACCGTCGAAGCCGCGATCGCGTCCGCGCAGGCCGCGTTCCCGGCGTGGCGCAATACGCCGCCGCTGAAGCGCGCGCGCGTGATGAGCCGCTTCAAGACGCTGCTCGAGGAGCATGCGGACGAACTGTGCGCGCTGATTACCGCCGAGCACGGCAAGGTGCTCGCCGACGCAATGGGCGAACTGCAGCGCGGGATCGAGAACGTCGAATACGCGTCCTACGTGCCCGAGCTGCTGAAGGGCGAGCACAGCAAGAACGTCGGCCCCGCGATCGATTCGTGGAGCGAATTCCAGGCGCTCGGCGTGGCCGCCGGCATCACGCCGTTCAACTTCCCGGTGATGGTGCCGCTGTGGATGTGGCCGATGGCCGTCGCGTGCGGCAACGCGTTCGTGCTGAAGCCGTCCGAGCGCACGCCGTCGTCGACGCTGCGCATGGCCGAGCTCGCGCTCGAGGCCGGCCTGCCGCCGGGCGTGCTGAACGTCGTGAACGGCGACAAGGAAGCCGTCGACACGCTCCTGACCGACCCGCGCGTGAAGGCGGTGAGCTTCGTCGGCTCGACGCCGATCGCCGAATACATCTACTCGACCGGCTGTGCGCACGGCAAGCGCGTGCAGGCGCTCGGCGGCGCGAAGAACTTCGCGGTCGTGATGCCCGACGCCGACATCGGCAACGCGGTGAACGCGCTGATGGGCGCCGCGTACGGCTCGTGCGGCGAGCGCTGCATGGCGATTCCGCTGGTCGTCGCGATCGGCGAGGAAACCGGCGACAAGGTGGTCGAAGGCCTGCAGGCCGAGATCGCGAAGATGAAGGTCGGCCCGGGCAACGGGGCCGGCGTCGACATGGGGCCGCTCGTCACGCAGCAGCATTTCGAGAAGGTGACGGGTTTCGTCGAGGCGGGTGTGGCGGCCGGCGCGACGCTCGTCGTCGACGGCCGCAGCGTGAAGGTCGACGGCCACGACGGCGGCTACTACCTCGGCCCGTGCCTGTTCGACAACGTGAAGCCCGGCATGCCGATCTATCAGCACGAGATCTTCGGGCCGGTGCTGGGCGTGATCCGCCTGAAGTCGCTCGACGAGGCGATGGCGCTGATCGACGCGCACGAATACGGCAACGGCACGTGCCTGTTCACGCGTGACGGCGAAGCGGCGCGCTACTTCAGCGACAACATCCAGATCGGCATGGTGGGCATCAACGTGCCGCTGCCGGTGCCGGTCGCGTACCACTCGTTCGGCGGCTGGAAGCGCTCGCTGTTCGGTGATCTCCACGCGTACGGCCCGGATGCGGTGCGGTTCTATACGAAGCGCAAGACGATCACGCAGCGCTGGCCGTCGGCCGGCGTGCGCGAAGGGACGGTGTTCAGCTTCCCGTCGAACCGCTGACGCGCTGACGCGTGATCGGGCCGCAACGCGACGCGCGCCGCTCGGCGTGTGTCGCCACGCGGCCGGCGCAAGGACGCACGAGCCCGCCCCGGTCGCCGATCGGGGCGGGCCTTTTTACATGTGCGGCGGTCGTGCCGACGCTGAAGACGGGGAAAGAACGCTTACGGCGCGACCACGTGCCACATGTTCTTGAAGTTGTCGCCGTTGCGGTCGCCCTGTTTCATGTCCTTCGCGAAGAAGTACAGCGGCTTGCCCTTGTAGGCCCATTGCGGGCTGCCGTCGTCGCGCTTGACGATCGTATAGGGGCCGACCGGAACGTCGGTCGCGCTGGCCTTGTACGGCGGCCAGAAGGACTCGCATTGGCCCTTGCATGCGCTGGTGCCGGCGTTGGGCTTGTCCTGGTCGAAGGTGTAGACGGTCATTCCGTTCGCGGCGACGAGCGCGCCGTTTTCGACCTTGGTGATCGAGCCTTGAGCCGAGGCCGAAACGGACGCCATGGCGAGCAGGGCGGAGCTGACGAGCAGCACGGCTTTCATGATTACCTCCTTGTAGTCCGGTGGGCGGCGCGCTCGCGCGCACGGCCGGGCGTGCGCGCGAGCGCGGGGAATGGTGCCGGAACGCGGCGCCGTGGCCGCCGGTGCGAGCGACGCGAAGTCGAATGACGGCGGAACGGACCCGCTTCATTCACCATAGGCGGTTTTTCGCGGGGCTGCGAGAAGAACCGGGGGCGCATCGGCGGCGCGTAGGCGTCGCGCGACGTCGCGGCGGTCGTGCGCGCGCAGCAGTATTTGCTATCCGTCCCCGCAGCAGCGCGAAGCGGGACCGCATGTGCTGCCTCGTTGCATTCGGCAACGGTGCCACGCCGTCAGCGAAACACCGGCGCCGACGCGAGCGCCGTCAGCACGGCCGGCATCGCGAGCGCGGCGGCGATCGTCTGGAACGCGGTGATGCCGGCCATCAGCGGCGCGTCGCCGCCGAGCTGGCGCGCCATGATGTACGACGAGGACGAAGTCGGCAGCGCCTGGAACAGCAGCGCGATGGTCAGCGCGGCATCGCCGAGCCCGAACAGGCGGCTGGCCGCGAGCGTGGCGAGCGGCATCGCCATGAACTTGAACGCCGACGCGATGCACATCGGCTGCATCCATCCGCGCGCCGCGTCGAACTTCAGTGCCGCGCCCACGCACAGCAGGCCGAGCGGCATCGATGCGGCGCCGAGCGCGCGCACGGCCGGTTCGACGGCGGCCGGAAACGCGAGGCCGGCGGCCTGCATCGCGATCCCCAGCGCGCACCCGACGACGAGCGGATTCGACAGGATCTGGCGCACGAGCGCCCACGCGCCGAGCCGCGTGTCGCCGTAGCGCGCGAACACCAGCACGCACATCAGGTTCACGGTCGGCACGATCGCCGCGACGCACACGGCCGCGAGCGCGATGCCGTGCGCGCCGAACAGTCCGGCGGCGAGGGCGGTGCCGACATAGTTGTTGAAGCGCACCGCGCCCTGGAACACCGACGTGAACCCGGCGCCGTCGACCTGCACGAACCGGCGGACCAGCAGAAGCAGCGCCGCGACGAGCACGGTCGAGCCGACCAGCGCCGCCGCGAGCGGCAAGACGGGCAGCGCTTGCAGCCGCGCAGTCGCGAGACCGTGCGCGAACAGCGCGGGCAGCAGCACGTAATAGCAAAGCCGCTCGGCGTGCGGCCAGAACGCATCGGCGATGAAGCCCGTGCGCCGCAGGCCGTGGCCGAGCGCGACCAGCAGCGCAACCGGCGCGAGCGCGAGCACGATCGGGCCGATCATCGACGCGCCTTCAGGCGACGCGGGCCGAACGGCCGGCGGGCGGCGCGGCGGAACGAAGCGGGAATCCATCCGGCGGGCAACATGGCGGCACGCAAGCGAAAGAGTGACGATGCCACCAAGTTAACACGCGCAAGCAGCAGGAATAATGGTGAATTATCGGGTGTTCAATGAGAAATTCTCATCGATGATGCGCTGACTTCGGCGGCCAGCGCACGTGCGAAACGCTCGGCCGGACGCGACTGGTGTTCGAGCAGCACGACCGCGCGGCCCATCTGCGGCTGGCCGAACGGCAAGCGCGTGACGGGCGGCAGCCGCGCGAGCGTCGCGTCGGGGAGCGCGACGATCGCCGCGCCGAGCCCGCGCGCCACCATCCGCGCGATCGTCTCCGCGCTGTCGAGCACCATCTCCTCGCGCACTCGCACGCCGATGCGGCGCAGCTCGGCGGCGATCATCCGGCCGGCCCACGCCTGCGCGTCGAAGCGGATGAACGGCAGCGCCTCGAGCAGCGTGCCCGCGTCGCGCTCCGCGTAGTGCGGCGGCGCGAGCAGCCAGAAGCGGTCTTCGTACAGCGTGGTCCACGTCAGTTCCGCCGGATGCGGGCGCACCGGGCGCGTCGTGATCGCCGCGTCGAGTTCGCCGGCCGCGACGCGGTTCGCCAGTTCGGCCGACATGCCGGCCGATACGTGCACGCGCAACGACGGGTGCGCATCGCGCAGCGCGAGCAGCGCATCGGGCAGCGGGCCGGACAGCGCGGTATGGATCGCGCCGATCCGCAGGCGGCCGACGAGCTTCTTCTCGTCGCTGAGCGCATCGGGAATCCGGTCGACCATCGCGAGCACCTGCTCGGCCTGCGCGACGAGGATCTTGCCGGCTTCGGTGAGTACCGGCTGGCGGCGCGAACGGTCGAACAGCCGGACGTCGTATTCGTTTTCGAGCGTCTTGACCTGCAGGCTCACGGCGGACTGCGTGAGCCCGATCGCTTCGCCGGCGCGCGCGAAGGTGCGGTAGCGGGCGATCGCGACCAGGGTTCTGAATGCGCGTAGTGACATGGGCTCGGTGAGAGGGGCGGCCGGGACCGGCACGCGGATTGCTCGATGATGCCGGAGGCGGCAGGGGCGACGTGCCGATTGCGCCGCCGACGCCGCCGACGGCCGCCGAAGCGGACGGGTGCGGCCGGCACGCTGCCGGACATCATGCCCGCGCGTGCGAAAACGGGCAACCGCGGCAGCGGGGGCATCGGCTGCCTACGGCTGAATGCGGCTGCCTGCGGCAGAACGCGCGGTGCGTCGCGTGCGGACCGGCCGGTGCGGGTTTTCGCGAATGGCATCGCGCCGGGCGGGCGCGCTCATCTGTGAACGCAGGATGGGCCGCGCTCGCGCGTGCCGCCCGCCCGCGTTTCATCGATGCCTCGGGGCGACGCGTGCCGTCGCGTCGCCCCGACTCTTTGCGGAGGTAACGACGATGCCAGAGGACCCCGGTGAGGTTGCGCGCGCCAGCTATCGCGCGTATGTCGACAAGGACCGCGATGCGATCGAAGCGCTGATCGCGCCGGACTTCCATTTCACGAGCCCGCTCGACAACCGGCTCGATCGCGACGCGTATCTCGCGCGCTGCTGGCCGAACAGCGCGATGCTCGCCGGTTTCGAGTTCGTCGACGTCGCCGTGCACGGCGAATACGTGTTCGTCGTGTACGAAGCCGCGACGACCGCCGGCAGGCGGTTCCGGAATGCGGAGCGGTTGCGGGTGCGCGACGGCCGGATCGTCGAGGCCGAGGTGTATTTCGGCTGGTACGTGCCGCATCAGGCGCCCGATGGCGGGTTCATCGAATCAGGCTGTTGACGCGCGACGTGCAGCGGCAGGTCACACCCAGAGCCGGTACATCCAGAACGATTCGTCCTCGGCGAAGCGCCGCACGAACTCGGTTGGCGAGAAGCCCGTGATGCGCCGCGTCGCGCGGCTCAGGTGCGCCTGGTCGGCGAACCCTTCGTCCAGCGCGAGCGCGGCCCAGTCGACCGGTTGTCCGGCGTCCTGCCGGTCGCGCGCGGCGAAGAACACGCCTTCGGTGCGCACCAGCACTTGCCAGTCGCGCAACGAGCGCCCGCTGTACGCCTTGATGCGCCGTTCCACCTGGCGCGGGCTGTGGGTGTGCCGCCATTCGCGCGCGATCGACGCGAGACGCCCGACCCAGCTGCGCCCGGCATCGCGCAGCGACCACAGCGGCGACACGCTGCCGCGCAGCGCATGCCAGCGCGGCGCGAGGTGTCGGTCGAGCGCGGCCAGCGCGTCGTCGTCGTGCTCGGCATCGGCGAGCGCATCGAGCAGCGGCCGCCAGCTGTCGTCGAGGCATGCATGTGCGTCGACGAAAGTGTCGTGGATCGCCGGCAGCGCGACGCCGAACAGCGCGCGCGCAGCATCGGCATGCAGGCAGACGATGCCGCCTTGTCCGCCCGTCGGCGCCCAGCTCGCGACCGGCATCGACTGGCTGCCCGACAGCGTCGCCGATGCGCCGAACGGCCGCCATACGGGGCCGTCGCCCGTGGGCCGGACGAGCCCGACGTCGAAGCCGCGATACCACGACAGGCAGACGATCGGCGACGCGGGGAAATGCGTGAGCCGCTGCGCGTCGCTCAACGTGAAGCCGCGCGTGTCGCGGCAGACGATCGCGACGACCGCGCCTTGCAGCGCGGCCGGCGGCGGATACAGCCGCGTGGGCGGCGACCGGCCGTCGCACCGCACGCGCGGCGCACGCGCGTGCGGATCGGGACACGGCGACGGATTCGGAGACGGACCGGAGGGCATGACGCCGGAGTATAGGGACCGGCGCCGCACGTGTCGATGTCGTTTGCGTTCAAGACCGGCAGCGTGTCGATCCGGACAATTCGGAGCATGAACCCACGATCCTCTTCCCGATGCCCGTTTCATGCGGACGCCGCTGATGCGTCGCCCGTGCTTCACCCGCCCGGCGTATGGCCGCCGGGGCCGCGTGTCGGCCTGACGGGGTGGCCGCTGCTGCGCGCGATGTCGCGCGACCTGACCGGCGCGCTCGCCGGCTGGCAGCGTGCGCATGGCGACGTCGTGCACCTGCGCATGTGGCCCGAACATGCGGTGGTCGTGACCGATCCCGCGCTCGTGCGCGAGCTGCTGGTCACGCATCACGATGCGTTCGTGCGCTGGGAACGCGGCATCCGCGTGTTCTCGCGGGTTCACGGGCACAGCGTGCTGGTCGCCGAGGGCGACGCATGGCGCGACAAGCGGCACGCGCTGCAGGCGAACTTCGCGCCGAAGCCGGTGCAGGCGTTCGTGCCGTCGATCGCCGCGACAGCCGGTCGTGCGCTCGCGCAGTGGCCCGCGTGCGACGCACACTGGCCGGTCGAGAGCGCGCTGACGTCGCTGGCGATGGACGTGATCATGCGCACGATGTTCTCGGATTCGATCGGCGCACACGCGCGCGTTGCCGAAGAGGCCGTGCGCACGGTCGGCGCGGCGGCGAACGCGGAGTTCTACCAGCCGGCCAGCGCGCCGGACTGGATGCCGTGGAAGCGCGGCAAGGCGCGGGCGCTGGCGGTGCTGAACGGACTGATCGACCGGCAACTGCATGCGCGTCTCGACATGCCGGAGCACGGCTGGCCGGACGACCTGCTGTCGCGCCTGTTGCGGCTGCACCGTGCCGACGGGCACGCATGGCCGCTGCGGGCCGTGCACGACGAGTGCATGACGGCATTCCTGGCCGGCCACGAGACGGCCGCGGCCACGCTGACCTGGTGGGTGTGGAACATGGCCGCGAATCCGGCCGCGCAGGCCGCCGCGCGCGACGAGGTCGTGCGCGTGCTGGGCGGCCGTGCGCCGACCGCCGACACGCGCCCCGCATTGCGCTACCTGACGCAGACGCTCGAGGAAACGATGCGCCTGTATCCGGCGGCACCGATCCTGATCAGCCGTCGCGCATTGCGGCCGGTCGCGCTGGGCGCATGGCGGTTTCCCGCGCGGACGCTGTTCATGCTGCCGATTCAGCTGATGCATCACGATGCACGATGGTTTCCGGAACCGCGGGCCTTCCGGCCCGAGCGCTTCGCCGACGACGCACCGGCGATTCCGCGCGGCGCTTACATGCCGTTCGGCACGGGGCCGCGCGTGTGCCTCGGGCAGCATCTGGCGATGACGGAGATGACGGTGGTGGCGGCGATGATCCTGCAGCGCCATGAATTGTCCGTGCCGCCCGGCATGGCGGCGCCGCGCGCGGCGCTGAACGTGACGTTGCGGCCCGAGCGCGCCCTGCACGTGGCGATCGCGCCGACCGGGCTGGCGGCGGACGTCGCATTGTCGTAACGCGGCGGCGTGTCGCGCTTACCCCGCCGCATCCTCTCCAAGCGCCTGAATGAACCGCGAAAACAGCTCCGGCTGCGACGAGATCCCGAGCTTCGCGTAAAGATGCCGCCGATGCACCTTCACCGTTTCCGGTGAAATCGCCAGCCGCTCGGCGATCGCCTTCGACGAATTGCCGCGCAGCACCATTCGCGCGATCGACATCTCGCGATCGGTCAGCACGCCCGCGCCGAAGCGCGCGAGCGCTTGCTCGACGCGCGCGCCGAGATCGTCGTCGGGCGTCGCGCGCGCGGCGTCGCCCACCAGCCGCCAGTGCTGCCGGATCGTCGCGAGCACCCACGGCATCGCGGCCGTCAGCTTGCCGAGCGGTTCGACGTCGAAGCGCGCGGCCGCGCCGAGCGACAGCGACAGCAGCAGGTCGGGGTTCGGCCGCAGCAGGATCTGGATTTCATCGTCGCCGACCGCGTGGCGGAAGTAGTTCAGGAAATACTCGCTCTGCCGGAACAGGTCGGGCGCGACCTCCTCGAGCCGGTAGCAGCCGTCGGCGAGCCCGTCGTGCGCGGCCTGCAGGAACGGATCGAGCAGATACAACCCGTTGAGGTAAAGCGGCACCGGCGACGCACTGTCGGTGCCGCCCGTGTCGTATTCGTCGAGCACGAGCGGCACGCCGTCGCGGCCGATCGCGGTCGCGAGCGCGTTGTCGAACGGCACCATTTCGTTGAGCAGCAGCACCAGGAAACGCCAGAAGCGCGGCTGGCCGAGATGATCGATCGCGCGGCCGAGCGCCTGGTGCATCGCGATTTCGGAGAAGAGTCGATCCATATCACCACCGAAGGGTGTAACACGAAGGGGGAATAGCGGTCCTGAAATTGGCTTCCTAGACTGCCACGCAATCAATCGGGCCCGAGTATGGGTGTTCAAAAAAGCGCAGGACAGAAGCAACAGGAGAACGAAATGGCGATGATGTCGGAATCGACGGGCACGCTGCAAGCGACGCCTGCCACGGAAGGCGCGCCGCGCGCGTTGTCGCAGACGCTCAGCGTGCGCGACGCGGTGATGATCACCGTGTCGGGCGTGACGCCTGCCAGCTCGATCTTCGTGATCGCGCCGTTCGCGATCCAGCAGGCCGGCAGCGGCGCGGTGCTGTCGTTCCTGCTCGGCGGCGTGCTCGCGCTCGCGTTCGCGCTCTGCTACGCGGAGCTCAGCGCCGCGCACCGCAGCGCGGGCGGCGAATACGTGATGGCCAAACGCGTGTTCGGCACGCTGCCCGGCTATCTGACCTTCATCACGGTGCTGTCCGTCAGCGTGTTCATTCCCGCGGTGCTCGCGAGCGGTGCCGCGCCCTACCTGAACAACGCGCTCGGCACGCACTTCAGCAACCAGTCGGTCGCGTTGACGATCGTGTTGCTCAGCTACGTGCTCGGCATGCTGAACATCAAGACGAACGCATGGATCACCGGCGCGTTTCTCGTCGTCGAGATCGGCGTGCTGATGCTGATTGCGGGGCTCGGCTTCGGCTCGCCGCATCGCGGCGCGGACGCACTGGTCGCGCCGGTCGTCGCGAGCGGCAATGCGCTGGTGCCGGCCACGCTCGCGGCGATCGTGCCCGCGATCGGCACGGCGATCTTCTGCTACAACGGCTTCGGCTCCGCCGCCTATCTCGCGGAAGACCTGCGCGGCGGCAACCGCAACGTCGCGAAGGCGGTGATCTACTCGCTGCTGGTGATCCTCGTCGTCGAACTGATTCCGCTCACCGCGATCGTGCTCGGCGCGCCGTCGCTGACGGAACTGACGAAGAGCGCCGACCCGATCGGCTATGTCGTGCGCTCGCTGAGCAACCCGGCGGTGTCGCGCGCGGTCAGCGGCGGGATCTTCCTGTCGGTATTCAACGCGATCATCGCGATCGTGATCACGATGGGGCGCCTGCTGTACAGCAGCGGCCGCCATGCGCTCTGGTCGCGCACCTGCAACCGCGCGTTCTCGACGATCCATCCGCGCTTCGAATCGCCGTGGCTCGCGACGCTCGCGCTCGCCGTGCCGTCGTCGGGGCTGGTGTTCGTGTCGAGCCTCGACGAGCTGACCGCGTTCACGGTCGACCTGCTGCTGCTGATCTACCTGGTCGTCGGGCTGGCCGCGCTCGCGAGCCGGCTCGTGCGCCGCGACGTCGAGCATCATTACCGGATGCCGCTGTGGCCCGTGACGCCGCTCGTCGCGGTCGCGGGTGCCGCATACACGCTCTACACGACGCTCGCGACGGCGACGAAGCCGACCGACCTGATCATCATCGGCGCGCTGCTGGTGGCCGCACTCGCGATGTATGCGGTCTGGGCGCGCCACAGCGATGCGTTCCGCTCGCTCTGAACCACTCGCACACCGAACCATTGAAAGACTGGAGGAATTACATCATGCGCACGAGGGATCTCGGCATCCGCATCGGACTCGGCACGCCGGGCCGCTTCAACGCGATCACGGACGTACCGGGCGTGCGGGTCGGACATTGCACGCTGAACGTCGAGAACGGCGATGCATCGATCCGCACCGGCGTGACTGTCATCGAGCCGCGCGCGGGCGCCGCGCACGCTTCGCCGTGCTTCGCGGGCGTCCATGTGCTGAACGGCAACGGCGACGCGACCGGGCTCGAATGGATCCGCGAAGCCGGCCTGCTGACGACGCCGATCGCCTATACGAACACGCACAGCGTCGGCGCGGTGCGCGATGCGCTGGTCGCGAACGAACGCGAGGCGGCGGCCGGGCGCGTGTACTGGTGCATGCCGGTCGTGATGGAAACCTACGACGGCCTGCTCAACGACATCTGGGGGCAGCACGTGCGCGCCGAGCACGTGCTGCGCGCGCTGGCCGCCGCGCAGTCGGGGCCGGTCGCCGAAGGCGGCGTGGGCGGCGGCACCGGCATGATCTGCCACGAGTTCAAGGGCGGCATCGGCACCGCGTCGCGGGTGGTGGCGGCCGACGCGGGCGGCTGGACCGTCGGCGCGCTCGTGCAGGCGAACTACGGCGTGCGCGAGATGCTGCGCGTGGCCGGTTATCCGGTCGGCGACGTGCTGCGGCACGTGCCTTCGCCGTTTCGCGCGCCCGACGCGCAAGGCGAGGCCGGGATGGGTTCGATCGTCGTCACGATCGCGACCGACGCGCCGCTGCTGCCGCATCAATGCACGCGCCTCGCGCAGCGTGCGAGCGTCGGGCTGGCACGCGTCGGCGGCGGCACCGAGGATTCGAGCGGCGACATTTTCCTTGCGTTCGCAACGGGGAACGACGGCTTGCCCGCCGCGAACTACGGCAGCAAGGGCGCGCCGACGACGGCCGTGAAGATGGTGAACAACGACCACATCTCCGCACTGTTCGTGGCCGCGGCGGAAGCGGTGGAGGAAGCGATCGTGAATGCGCTGGTCGCGGGGAGCGACGTCGAGTCGCGCGGCGCGCGGGTCGAAGGGCTGGGGCAGGCGCGCTTGCTGGATGCGTTGCGCGAAGTGGGGTGGCGGCCGGGGCGCGGCGCCTGAAACGGCATGCGCCGCTTCAATCGAAGCGGCGTGGCGGGCAGGGTCGTTGCGGCGATCGGCCGGCTCGTCGTGCACGCGCGCAGGCGATACGTGCGATGCGTGCGATGTGCGCGCGGCGGGCCCGGCCGTGACGACGCGGCGTCATGTTCAGCTGCCGAAGTAGACGTTGCAGAAGCTGACGGGGCCCACGCATGCGTTCGGGTCTTCCTGCTTCGATTGCGCACGATCGACGCGGCCCGAGGCCTGGACGGCTTCGGCGCGGTTCGCCGGTTGTTGCGCGACGTCGGCCGGCGCGCTCTGGGCGTGCGCGACGGCGGCGGTGAGCGACAGGGCAACGAGGGCGAGGTGCAGCGGCTTCATTTCGGTTTCTCCTGGGTCAGTGCCAGTCTCGCTGGCAGTGAGGAAACTATAGGCTCGCACTGCCTGGAAATTAATCACCGCGGGTGCAGAGCTTATTTCCAATCGGAACAAGGGTGACGTTGCGTACGCATCGATCTCCCGCCGACCGTCATCGGCGCTCAATGACGATGGCGGTTGAACGGCGCATCCTTGTCCAGCAGCGCGCTGCGGATGAAGTGCAGGCAGCCGACGATGCGCTGCATGCGGTGGCGTTCATCGGGCACCGCGTACCATGCGTGCAGCGTGTGCTGTGCGGCGCGAATCGCCAGGTTCACCGACTTGAGCGTGCGCGCGTGATGGCCCGGCGTCGGATCGTCGAAGAAGCGCGGCAGCTCGTGCAGCACCGCGTCGACCGAGGCGGTCCAGCGCAGCGTCTGCGGCGGTTTCGATTCGCAGAACCCGTGCAGCTCGTCGCGCAGGTCGATCACCGCATGGCCGACTTCGAGCGTCGAGAGCATCCAGCGCAGTGCGTCGCGATGCTGCCGCGTGCGCTTGACGAGCAGCGTGCGCAGCTGCGCCATCAGGTCGTGCGTGCTCGACTGGAAGCGCGCGGCGAGCCCGTCGCGCGCGCCTTCGCACGCGAACGTGACCTGGCGGCGCAGGTCGTGCGCGATCCGCGACGTGAGCCACGGCATGTGGGTCGGAAACACCACGGCGAACACGATCGAGCACGCGAGCATCGCGACGACGACGGCGAAGCCGTTGTTGATCAGCACCTCGGGCGTATACGCGATCGCGTTGTCGGGGCCCGCGAGCAGGCAGAAGAACACCGCGAAGCCGATCCCGTAGCCCGACAGGCCCGGGCGCATCGCGAGAAACGCGCCGATGCCGAGCACCGGCGCGAGTGCCGCGCACAGCAGCGGAAAACCGTCGATGTTCGGATAGACGTAACAGAGGAACACGTAGCCGACGGCCGTCGCGAACGCCGCGCCGACGCTCATCTGCGCGACGAACTTCGGTGCGCGCGGCGACGTCGAGCTCAGCGCGCACGCGATCGCGGTGGCAATCACGGCGAGTGAGCCGCTCGGCCATTCGGACGCGAGCCAGAACGCGCTCATCGCGCCGACGGCGACGAGCGTGCGCAGGAACGCGAAGCCGACGAAGAACGAATTGGTCTTCACCGCGTAGTGCGTGACCGAGCGTTCGAACGCGTGATCGTCGCGATCGAGCGACGCGTTGGTGTCGGCGTAGCCGAGATACTCGCCGATGAAGCGATACATCAGCTCGACCGCGGTATCGAAGTCGAGCAGGCCGCCGGCCGCGTGATCCTCGATCGCACGGCGCGACGCGCGCGCGGCCTTCGGCAACGCGGCGTGAAAGCGGCGCAGTTCGAGCAGTGCGCCGGTGGTCGACGCGATGCCGCGCTGCCGCTCGTCGCGCAATGCGGTGATCCGCTGCGCGAGCGCATCGATGTGCGGTGCGAGTGCGTCGAGCACCGCGTCCGACCGGTTCGCGCGCAGGCGTTTGACGAGCTGGTGCAGCGCATGCAGGCGCGTGCATGCATTCATGAACTCGCTGTTGAGCCGCGCGAGCCGGCGGCTGCGCGCGCGAATGTGCGGATCCTCGAACGACGCGAACGCGCGGTTGGCCTCGAACCCGACGATCTCGTCGACGAAATCGGCGAAGCGCCGCTCGAAGTCGCCGCGCGCGAGGTCGCCCGACAGCGCGCCGGCCGCGAACGCCGCGAACTTCACATGACGCGCGCTCAGCGAGCGCATCAGCGCTTTCGCGGAGCTGAGCGGCAGGATCAGCGCGCTGACCGCGCCGGAGCATGCGATGCCGAGCGCGACTTCCGCGGCGCGCGTGAGCGCGGACTGGAACAGCGTCTGCGGCGTCATCACCGCGGGCAGGCCGATCAGTGCGGCGGTGTAGCCGGCGAGCACGAACCCGTACCAGCGGAAATGGCGGTTGCGCACCGCGAGCGCGATGCAGCCGCCGACCCACAGCGTGATGCCGGCCATGTACAGCTCAGGCTGCTGCGCGAACAGCCCGCCGAGCGCGAGCGCGGCGACGAGGCCGGCCGCCGTGCCGAGCATGCGGTAGAAGCTCTTCGCGAACACCATCCCCGACAGCGGCTGCATCAGCACGAACACGGTCGTCATCGCCGTGCGCGGCTGCGACATCTCGAGGCGCATCGCGATCCCCATCGCGAGCAGCGCGGCGAGCACGGTCTTGGCGAGGTGCAGCCAGATCAGCCCGTCGGTCGCGGCCCAGTCGCGCGCGGTGCCGCCGAGCGGATCGAGCCAGGTTCTCCATCGTGCCGGTTCGATGGCAGGTCGCTCGATCGCAGGTTGTGGCTTCATGAAAAAAAGCGGGGCGCGTGCGGTGCCGCGGCGCGTCCGGACGGGTCCGTTCGACTGGTGAGGCGCCGATTGTAGGAGTGCGGCGCGCGGGCATTAACGCAGCTACGGGGAAACGATAGTTGCAGGCCGCGTAACAATCTGTCGCACCCGCTGGAGGAAAATGGCGGCTCCGCTACAGGTGGCTCACAGGAATGGATACCCTACAAAACATGCGGGTGTTTACGCGCGTCGTCGAGACGGGCAGTTTCACCGCGGCCGCGCAATCGCTGAATTCGACGACCGGCGCGATGTCGCGCGCGGTGTCGGAACTCGAGGCGCGCCTGCGCACCCGTCTGATGAATCGCTCGACGCGCCGCCTCGCGCTGACGTCGGCCGGCGAAAGCTATCTGCGGCGCTGCCGCCAGATTCTTGCCGACGTCGATCGCGCCGAGGAGGAGGCGAGTTGCGCGCACGAACGGCCGGCCGGCGTGCTGCGCATGCACAGCTTCGCGAGCGTCGGCCATCACTATGTGATGCCCGCGCTCACGCGCTACCACACGCAATATCCGGACGTGTCGATCGAGCTGTCGCTGTCGCAGCGCATGCCCGACCTGTTCGACGGCACGAGCGACATGGCGGTCGTGACCGCATCGTCGCTGCCCGATTCGGAGCTCGTGTCGCACCTGCTCGGCTCGACCTTCAGCATCCTGTGCGCGTCGCCCGAGTACGTGAAGCGCCACGGCGCGCCGGTCCGCCCGCAGGATCTCGGCGCGCACGCGTGCCTGACACTTTGCACGCCGGCGTTCCCGACCCACGAATGGGTGCTCGAAGGCGCCGACGGCATCGAGCAGATCCATGTCACCGGGCCGGTGCAGACCAATACGGCCGAGTCGCTCGCGCTCGCGATCCGCGACGGTATCGGGATCGGCATGCTGCCGCTGTATGCGGCGATCGACGCGCTGCAGGACGGTACGCTCGTGCGCGTGCTGCCCGGGCACATCCTGCAGAAGATGAACGTGTATGCGCTGTATCCGTCACGCCGCTTCATCGACGCGAAGGTGCGCACCTGGGTCGAGATGCTGCGTGCGCAGGTGCCGGGGATGATTGCTCGCGACGTCGAGATGCTGAACGCGATCGACCGCGAGCCGCAGGCTGCCTGATCAGGCAGCCCGAGCGCGAATCCAAGACGAGATGGCCGCGTGCCGGACGGCACGCTGTCCGGCCGCATCCATCGTGCCGGACCGGTTCGCGCGATTTCCGCCGCGCCCGCGCGACGCATGTCACGCGGGTGCGGCGTTGCTGCGTGTCTTCACAGCGCGGGCTTTGCCGCCACGCCCGATTCCGTTGCGCCCGCACCGGCCGGGCCATATGCGCGTTGCGCGGCCTTGTGCTCGGCGAGCCGTTTTGCTGCCAGGCGTTCCTGCGCGGCCATGATGTCGTCCGGATAGTTGCCGGCGTCGCCGAGCGACGGGTTGTAGCCGACCGATTCGAGGTCGTAGAGCTCCTGCAGCACCTGGGCGCGCGTGACGGGCGCGTTGGCGGACTGAGCGAACGACAGGGCCGGTGCGGCAAGCAGGACGGCAGCGGCGGCGGTAACGACGAGCGATTTCACGATGTTCTCCAGTAGACGGGGTGTGAGGCCGGTCCGGTGATCGACGCGCGATCCGAACCGTCGATGCCAGTCTATGCAGCACACGCGCGCACAAAAACCCCGATTCCGGGCAGGCAGCTTTCCAGATGGAACAACATTGGTGCAGGTCGCCCACAGCGCGCGAACCCGTCCGCCAGGACAGGGTCCCGGCGGACGGGCGACGGGCGCTCACGCGGCGCGGAACTCAGAACCGCGTGCGCATGCCGATCGTGCCGACGATCTGGTTCGCGGTGCTCGAGGCGCCGCCCGACGTGTTGATGAAGGCCTGGTAGCCGCGGCCCGACGCGTGCTGGTACATCGCTTCCGCGTACAGGTCGGTGCGGCGCGACAGCTTGTACACGGCCTGCAGGTCGACCTGGTGCCACTTCGGATCGGTGCCGTGCTTGCTGTCCGGGTTCGACACGCTGGCGTCCGTGTACACGTAGGCCGCGCCGAGGCTGACGGCCGGCGTCACCGCATAGCGCGCGTTCACGTCGTAGTTGTTGAACGCGACCTGGCCGGTGGAACCGAACGAGCCCGAGTTGTCGTACTGGGAGCGCGTATAGACGAAGCCGACCGTCGCCGGACCGAACACGTAGCTGACACCGCCGCCGTACGAGCGCATGCGGTCCGCGCCCACCGACCAGCCGCCCTGGCTCACGCTCTTCGCTTCGGCCACGTCGGTCGCGCCCGGGCTCGCGCTCGTCGAGCCCTTCGTGCCGTTCATCTGCAGGTACGCGCCGGCCAGCTTCAGCGGGCCGTTCGTGTAGCTTGCCGCGACGCTGTACGCGCGATTGCCGGCGAAGTTCGTGGAGTTCGAGAAGCCGTACAGCGCGCCGACCTTGAAGCCCGCGATCGTGTCGCTCGTGTACTTCACCGCGTTGTTGATGCGCACCGAGTGGTTCAGGTTGTCGTTGTCGAACGGATGCGCGAAGCCGGTATCGCCGAAGTCGCCGGCCGTCGCGGACAGCGGCGCGACGAAGTCGACCATCGTGTCGTACTGGCGGCCGAGCGTCAGCGTGCCGTAGCCGCTGCTGGTCAGGCCGACATACGCGTGGCGGCCGAACAGCTTGCCGTCCTGCCCGAGCGCGCCGTTGTTCACGTTGAAGCCGTTCTCCAGGACGAACAGCGCCTTCAGGCCGCCGCCGAGATCTTCCGTGCCGCGCAGGCCGAAGCGGCTGCCGTTGACCGTGCCGGAGGTCATGCGCCACAGCGATGCGCCGCCGGCGTTGTTGGTGTAAGCGATGCCGGCATCGATCAGGCCGTACAGCGTGACCGAGCTCTGGGCGTGCGCGAGCGGGGCGAAGAGTGCGGCGGCGGATGCGGCGGCAATCAGGGTTTTGTTCGTTTTGTGCATGTAACAGCTCCTGCGTGTGGGACGGGTGACCAAAGTTCGGCGCAAGTGTAGGGGCGCGGTCGCGCGATTCCGGCCGCAGGCGCGCGAGTACACCGTTGCGAGCTGCGCAAGAGTGCGTCACACGGCGTTCACAAATCGGTCCGCAGGCCGGACGGCGTGCGTTTTCGCCGGCGGCGCGACGCGAGCGGTCGGGCGGCCGCGCATGCCGTGTCGCGCATTGACAACACGCGCGTCGCGGGCGCGGGAGTTGATCGCCGCGCCGCGCGCGTGGAGAATGGGCAGACCCATTGCCGAGATCCGGAGCCCCCGATGACCACGCCGCGCCGTCCTTCCTTGAGTGCCGCGCTGTGCTACCGCGACCCGAAAGCCGCGCTCGCATGGCTCGAACGCGCATTCGGCTTCGAGCGCGCGCTGGTCGTCACCACGCCGGAAGGCGACATCGCGCATGCCGAAATGAGATTCGGCGACGGGCTCGTCATGATCGGCGGCGCGTGGGCCGACTTCATCGCGTCGCCGCAGGACACGGGCGACCGGAACACGCAGCACGTCCACGTGCATCTTCCCGACGACGCCGACATCGACGCGCACTGCGAACGCGCGCGTGCGGCCGGCGCGGAGATCCTGCAGGCGCCGGCCGACCAGTTCTACGGCGATCGCATGTATCGCGCGCGCGATCCCGGCCGGCATGTGTGGACGTTCGGCAAGCACGTGCGCGACGTGACGAACGACGAGATGAGTGCGGCGACCGGCCTGACGATCGAGGCTTTCAAATAGGCGCGGCACGCATCGCAGGAGCCGGTTTTTCCCCACCACGCGGCGCGCTGACGCCGCATGACGCCTGGACCCACCATGAACCTCTTCAATGCACGCCTGCGCGGCCGCGACGGGCTGTTTACGATCGGCATCGACGGCGACCGGATCGCGCGGATCGACGCGCAAGCAGCGCCGGTCGCATCGGTCGGCGCCGGCGACGTCGATGCGGGCGGCCGTCTCGCGATTGCCCCGCTCGTCGAACCGCATATCCATCTCGATGCCGTGCTCACGGCCGGCGAGCCGGCCTGGAACATGAGCGGCACGCTGTTCGAGGGCATCGAGCGCTGGTCCGAGCGCAAGGCGACGATCACGCACGAGGACACGAAGGCGCGCGCGCATGCGGCGATCGGCATGCTGCGCGATCACGGCATCCAGCACGTGCGCACCCACGTCGACGTCACCGATCCGACGCTGGCCGCGCTGAAGGCGATGCTCGAAGTGAAGGACGAGGCGCGCGGGGTGATCGACCTGCAGATCGTCGCGTTTCCGCAGGAAGGCATCGAGTCGTTCGACGGCGGCCGCGCGCTGATGGCGCAGGCGATCGAACTCGGCGCGGACGTCGTCGGCGGGATCCCGCATTTCGAGAACACGCGCGAGCAGGGCGTCAGCTCGATCCGCTTCCTGATGGAGCTGGCCGAGCGCACCGGCTGCCTCGTCGACGTGCACTGCGACGAGACCGACGATCCGCATTCGCGCTTTCTGGAAGTCCTCGCGGAAGAGGCGCGCGTGCGCGGCATGGGCGCGCGCGTGACCGCGAGCCACACGACCGCGATGGGCTCGTACGACAACGCGTATTGCTCGAAGCTGTTCCGGCTGCTGAAGCGTGCGGGCCTGAACTTCGTGTCGTGCCCGACCGAGAGCATCCATCTGCAGGGGCGCTTCGACACGTTTCCGAAGCGGCGCGGGCTCACGCGCGTCGCGGAACTCGATCGCGCGGGCCTGAACGTGTGCTTCGGACAGGATTCGATCAAGGATCCGTGGTATCCGCTCGGCAACGGCAACATCCTGCGCGTGCTCGACGCGGGCCTGCACATCTGCCACATGATGGGCTACCAGGACCTGCAGCGCTGCCTCGACTTCGTGACCGATCACAGCGCGACGACGATGCATCTCGGCGACGGCTACGGGATCGCGGTCGGGCGGCCGGCGAACCTGGTCGTGCTCGATGCCGACAGCGACTATGAAGCCGTGCGCCGGCAGGTGAAGGCCACGCTGTCGGTGCGCCACGGGAAGGTGATCATGCGGCGCGAGCCGGAGCGCGTCACGTATCCGGAGTGACGCGGACGCGGCGACGGCGGCGGACGGCGGCGCACGGCGGCACGCCCCGTCGGGAACTGCCGTCTTTCTTGTATGCGCTGAATGCATGAGTTGATCAGAAAAATACGTTTGTCTCATGAGAGATCGACGCCTACGATGCGGTCCTGACGGCGGCGTGCATGGTGCGCGCCGTCTTGTCGATCATCGTCCGCCGACCTCATGCGCCTCGATCTCCCGTCTGCTCCCGCGTCTTCCTCGCCGTCCGTCAGCCCGTTTGCGCGGATGGCTGCCGTCACGATCCTGACCGGCATCGGCGCTGGCGTCGGCGGGATGCTGCTCGCGCTGCTGCTGCACGCGATCCAGCACGTCGCGTACGACTACAGCCTCGCGCACGTGGTCGGCACCGAGAGCTTCCTTACCGGCGTGAGCCAGGCCGACCCGCAGCGCCGGCTCGCGGTACTCGTCGTCTGCGGGCTCGTCGCGGGCGGCGGCTGGTGGGCGCTGTACCGCTATGGCCGGCCGCTCGTCAGCATCCGCCGTGCGGTGCGTGCCGCCGATCCGCGGATGCCGTTCGTCAGCACGACGGTGCACGCGCTGCTGCAGATCGTCACCGTCGCGCTTGGTTCGCCGCTCGGCCGCGAAGTCGCGCCGCGCGAGATCGGCTCGCTGCTGGCCGGGCAGCTCGCGCACCGCGCGGGGTTGACGCCCGCCGACTGCCGGCTGATGGTCGCGTGCGGTGCGGGTGCCGGGCTCGCGGCCGTCTACAACGTGCCGCTCGGCGGTGCGGTGTTCGTGCTCGAAGTGCTGCTCGGCACGTTCGAACTGCGCGCGCTGGTGGTCGCCGTCGTCACGTCGGCGATTGCGGCGGCCGTCGCATGGATCGGCCTCGGCAACGAACATCAGTACAAGGTGCCTGCGTTCGTGCTGAGCACGCCGCTCGTCGCGTGGTCGATCGTCTGCGGGCCGCTGTTCGGTTTCGCCGCGTACGGCTTCGTGCGGCTCACGAGCCGCGCGCGGGCGGATGCACCGAAGGGCCGGCTGCTGCCGGTGCTCGCGCTGATCAATTTTGCGGTGATCGGCGTGCTCGCGATGCGCTTTCCGCAACTGCTCGGCAACGGCAAGGGGCCGGCTTCGATGGGCTTCGACGGCACGCTGACGATCGGGCTCGCGGCGACGCTGCTCGTGCTGAAGGTGGCGATCGAGGCGGGCAGCCTGCGCGCGGGGGCGGAGGGCGGGCTGCTGACGCCCGGTCTCGCGAACGGCGCGCTGCTCGGCGTCGTGCTCGGCGGGATGTGGAGCCTCGTGTGGCCGGGCGCGTCGATCGGCGGATGCGCGCTGGTCGGCGCGACCGCGTTCCTTGCCGCGTCGATGCAGATGCCGATCACGGCCGTCGTGCTGCTGCTCGAATTCACGCGCGCGAATCACGACAGCCTGGTGCCGATGCTGCTGGCCGTCGCGGGCTCGCTGGTTGCGTACCGGTTCGCGCAGTGGGTGGTGGAGGGGCGGATGGGGGCGGTCGCGGCCGTCGCCACGCCAGTGACGGCGACCCGGTAGCCCTCCTCGGCACAGGCTGCGGCGCCCGGGCTGCCTGTCATCGCTTTTTCCCGTTTCCTTGCCGGTTTCCAGCCCGTATCGCGACCGGATCACGCCGAAGCGCGTCTGCCGGTTCTGTGCAAGAATCCGCGCGTTTCCGCGCCACCGAACAACGAACCATATGTGCGCGGACGTCCCTATCAGGAAACGAGGAGCACAACTTGATTCAACGCATTTCCCGCTTTTTCACCCAGGTCGTCCACCGCGTATTGCCCGACCCGTTGATTTTCGCGATCCTGCTGACCGTCGCCACGTTCGCGCTCGCGTTCGGCCTCACGCCGAATACCCCCGTGCAGCTCACGACGATGTGGGGTGCCGGCTTCTGGAACCTGCTCGCGTTCTCGATGCAGATGGTGATGATTCTCGTGACCGGCCATGCGCTGGCGAGTTCGCCGCCGGTGCGGCGGCTGTTGGTTGCGCTTGCAAGCACCGCGCGCACGCCGGGGCAGGGCGTGATGCTCGTCGCGTTCGTCGGCGCGCTCGCGTGTGCGATCAACTGGGGCTTCGGCCTCGTGCTCGGCGCGATGCTCGCGCGCGAGGTCGCGCGGCGCGTGGCCGGCAGCGACTACCGGCTGCTCGTTGCGTCCGCGTACATGGGCTTCCTGAGCTGGCACGGCGGGCTGTCGGGTTCGGTCCCGCTCGTCGCCGCGACGAAAGGCAATCCGATGGAAAAGACCATCGGGCTGATTCCGGTATCGGACACGATCTTCACCGGCTACAACGCGTTCATCACGATCGGGCTGATCGTGATGCTGCCGTTTCTCGCGCGGATGATGATGCCGAAGCCCGGCGACGTCGTGAGCGTCGATCCGGCGCTGCTCGCGGAGCCGCCGAGCGTCGAGCGCCAGCTCGGACCCGATGCGACGTTCGCCGAGCGGCTCGAGGAGAGCCGCGCGCTGTCGGTCGTCGTCGCGGCGCTGTGCGCGGCGTTCCTCGTGCTGCGTTTCATGCAGAAGGGCTTCGCGCTCGACATCGACACCGTGAACCTCGCGTTTCTCGCGGCCGGCATCCTGCTGCACCGCACGCCGATGGCGTATGCGCGCGCGGTGGCCGGTGCGGCGCGCGGTGCGTCGGGAATCATGATCCAGTTCCCGTTCTATGCGGGGATCCAGGCGCTGATGGATCACTCGGGGCTCGCGGGCGTGATCACGAAGTGGTTCGTCGATATCGCGAACGTGCACACGTTTCCGCTACTCGCGTTCCTCAGTTCCGCCGTGATCAATTTCGCGGTGCCGTCGGGTGGCGGCCACTGGGTCGTGCAAGGTCCGTTCGTGATGCCGGCCGCGCAGGCGCTCGGCGCCGATCTCGGCAAGGCTGCGATGGCGATCGCGTACGGCGAGGCGTGGACCAACATGGCGCAACCGTTCTGGGCGCTGCCCGCGCTCGCAATCGCGGGGCTCGGCGTGCGCGACATCATGGGCTACTGCGTGACGACGCTGCTGTTCTCGGGCGTGGTGTTCATCGCGGGGATGTATCTGTTCTGACGAAGTGACGCGAGATGCGGGCGGGGCGAAGCCCGCATTTCGCCGGCCTGGATTTCGTCTGTCCTCAATCGCGCGACCGTGCGTCGGCGCGCTCGTGTCCGTGACGCAACGCGAGGCTCGCGAACGCTGCGACGACGAGCGCCGCCGCCAGCAGCGTCAGCCCGTTCTTCGCGTTGCCGGTCGTCTGTTCGATCGCGCCGACGACGGTTGGCCCGACGAAGCCGCCCAGCAGCCCGCACGTATTCACGAGCCCGAGCCCGCCGGCCAGTGCGCTGCCCGCGAGCCGCGACGCCGGAAACGTGAACACGATCGACTGGACGACGAAGAACATGGACGCGGCCACGCACACGCAAGCGAGACCGGCCACTGGCGACGCATGCGCGGCACCTACCATTCCCGCGGCCATTACGATGAGCCCGGCGCACAGTATCCGGCGCGAATGATGCGACTCGCGCGCGAAGCGCGGCAGTGTGGACGCGCCGAGGGCGGCAGCGAGCCAGGGCAACGCGGTCAGCAATCCCACCGCGAACGGTGAAAAGCGTCCGGATGCGCCGATGATGCCCGGCAGGAAGAAAATCACCGTGTAGATGGTCAACTGGTGGCAGAAGTACACGAAGATCGCGAGCCAGATCTGCGGATCGCGCAGCGCGGCACCGAACGCGTGGCCGCCGTGGGTTGCAACGCCTGCATCCTGTTCCGCCGCCAGCGTGCGTTCGAGCGCGCGGCCGGTTTCGGGGGACAGCCACGGCGCGCTGCTCGGGCGGTCCGGCAGGCGTGTCCACACGACGAAGGCGAGCAGGACGGCCGGAATTCCCTCGACGACGAACAGCCATTGCCAGCCGTGGAAGCCGAGCCTTCCATCGAGTTCGATCAGCGCGCCGGCCAGCGGACCACCGACGATGTTCGCGATGCACACGCCGAGGAGGAAATAGCCGGTCGCCCGCGCACGTTCCTCGCGACCGAACCAGTACGTGAGGTACAGCATCACGCCCGGAAACAGCCCGGCTTCGGCGGCGCCGAGCAGCAGGCGCATCACGTAAAACGACGTCGGGCCGGCAACGAACGCCATCGCGATCGACAACGCACCCCACGTAATCATGATTCGCGTGATCCAGAAGCGCGCGCCCACCCGGTGCATGATCAGGTTGCTCGGGATTTCGAACAGCGCGTAGGTGAGAAAGAACAGGCCCGCGCCGAGTCCGTAGGCGGCCGATGAAATGCCGAGATCGACACCCATCGAGTGTTTTGCGAATGCGATGTTGGTGCGGTCAAGGAAGCTGATTACGTAGGCGGCGATCAGCAGCGGCATCAGTTTGCGAAACAGCAGCCGGTTCAGCGACGCACTTGCGTCGCCGGCGGCGGAAGGCAGGGCCTGGGCGTGATGAGTGGACATGCGGACGACTCCGGTAATGGCGAACGGGCGCACACGGCAAGCACGGCGTGCCGCGTTCGGCTGAGGCCGCTGCGTCGCGCGCAGCGGAGGGGCAGACGACGGAGCCGCGCCGGCGGCGCTCGACGGGAGCGGGGCGATGGAAGGCATCCTGGCACCGGCCGGCTCGGGCCGGCGCCTTGTCTCTGCGCTTGCGGGTTCTGGTGTTGCGTGATGTCGGGCGCAACCCGGCGATCAGAACTTGACCGCGTCGCCGCCCTTGAGCTTGAGCATCGCGCGCGCGTCGGCCGGCGTCGCGATCTCCAGCGACAGGCCTTCGAGCACCTGCCGCATCTTCAGTACCTGCGCGGCGCTCGATTCCGCGAGCTTGCCGGGCGCGATCCACAGCGAATCCTCGAGCCCGACGCGCACATTCGCGCCTTGCGCGGCACCGATCGTCGCGAGCGGAATCTGGTTGCGCCCGGCGCCGAGTATCGACCACACGTAATCGTCGCCGAACAGACGGTCGGCCGTACGGCGCATGTGCATCAGGTCCTCCGGGTGCGCGCCGATCCCGCCGAGCAAGCCGAACACGCTCTGCACGAAGAACGGCGGCTTTGCGAGCCCGCGGTCGACGAAGTGCGCGAGGTTGTACAGGTGCGAGATGTCGTAGCACTCGAATTCGAATCGCGTGCCGTTCGCGCCGCAGCGCGTGAGGATCGTCTCGATGTCGGCGAACGTGTTCTTGAACACGAGATCGCGGCTTTTCTCGAGATGTTCGCGCTCCCACGGATGCTTCAGTTCGCGAAAGCGCTCGAGCATCGGATAGAGTCCGAAATTCATCGAGCCCATGTTCAACGAGGCGACCTCGGGCTGGAAATGCAGCGCGGGTTGCAACCGTTCGTCGACCGTCATGTGCGGGCTGCCGCCTGACGTGAGGTTGATCACCGCGTCGGTCTGCGCTTTGATGCGCGGCAGGAATTCGGCGAACACGGCCGGATCCTGCGTCGGCTTGCCGTCGGACGGGTTGCGTGCGTGCAGGTGCAGGATCGCCGCGCCGGCCTGCGCGGCCGCGACCGCCGCCGCTTCGATTTCGTGCGGTGTCACGGGCAGGTACGGCGACATCGACGGCGTATGGATCGCGCCGGTCGGCGCACACGTGATGATGACTTTGCGAGCGTTTGCCACGGATGGATTCCTTTCGATGAACGATGCGGGGGGCGTCAGAGCACTTCGACGTTGCCGCAGACGGAGATCGCCTGCCCGGTAATGCCATGCCCGCCCGGCGAGCACAGGAACAGCGCGGTCGCCGCAATTTCGGCCGGCTCGGTCATGCGCCGCAGCGAGATCTTCTCGAGATAGCGCTTCTCCATCTCGTCGTAGCCGATGCCGAGCTGCTGCGCGCGCGCCTCGATCACGCGGCGCATCCGCGGGCCGCGCACGATGCCGGGCTGGATCGCGTTCACGCGAATGCCGAGCGGCCCGAGTTCGATCGCGAGGCTTTTCACGAGGCCGACCACCGCCCATTTCGTGGCCGCGTAGGGCGTACGAAACGCGTAACCGAGCCGGCCGGCGACCGATGACAGCGCGATGATCGCGCCGCCGTGTTTCGAGTCGCGCAGCAGCGGCACCGCGCGGCGGGCGAACTGAAATTGCGCGTTCAGATTGATCGCGACGGTCTGCTCCCACTGCACGGGGTCGATTTCGTCGATGCCGCCGGTCGGGCCGGCGATGCCCGCGTTGTTGACCAGCACGTCGAGGCCGCCGAGCGTCGTTGCGACGTCCGCGAATACGCGATCGACCGCGGCGGGATCGGATACGTCGGCAAGCGTCGCACTGATCGCGCCGGTTGCGGCGCGCGGCGGCCGGTCGGCGAGCGCCGCGATCGCGGCTTGCGACGCGTCGCACACGTGCACGCGCGCGCCGCATTCGGCGAACGCGCAGGCGATTTCGAGGCCGAGGCCCGATGCGCCGCCCGTCACGAGGACGCGCAGGCCGTCATAGGGTTTCAGCAGGTCGGAAGCTGTCATGCCGGGTTGTCTCCATCGTTGGTGTAGTCGGATGCGGCCGCTCGCGATTCGTCCGGTCGCGGCGGGCGGCCGCTACGGTTTCGCGTTCACGGTTCGCGGTGTCTGTTCGGCTCGCAGCGTCTCGGCGAGGTCGTGCGCGGCGCCGCCGATGTCGAGCGCGATGCCGGCTCGCACGCCCGCGCCGTCGCGCCGCTCGAGGGCATCGACGATCGCGCGGTGCGCATCCATCGAGCGCCGCATGTGCGGAATGTCGAGCGCGACCATGTTGAGGAACGGACCGACGCGCATCCACAGGTTCTCGACGATCGCAAGCGTGCTTTCACTGGCACCGTGCACGTAGATGGCGCTGTGAAACGCGAAATTGCTTTGCAGGTAGGCGCGCGAGCGGCCGGCCTCGACGTGCGCCTGCATCGTCTCGCAGGTCTTGCGCACGGTAGCGATCTGCGCGGCGGTCATCCGTGCGCACGCGCGCTCGGCGATGCAGCCTTCGAGTGCGATCCGCACGTCGCGCAGTTCGTCGAGCATGTCGAGCGTCATCGGCGGCACGACGAGCGCGCGGTTCGGGCCGTCGACCAGCGCACGTTCTGCGCGCAGCCGCGTGAGCGCGGCGCGCACCGGCATCGTCGACGAGCCCACGGCCTCGGCGACGCTGCGCAGGCTCAGCGCCTGGCCAGGCGCGAATCGGCCGCTCATCAGCGCTTCGCGCAGTTGCTGGTAGACCTTGTCGGCCATCGTTTCAGATTCGATGGCTTTCAGTGCGGGCGGGACGATACGGGGCGTCAAGGCAGGGTTCTCCGGGGTTTGATCTGCGATCTGTGATCACACTTGAGATGTGTGAAGTTTTGACGATTGGGCGGGCGGAGTCAAGGCGATTCGGGTTGGGGAAAACGAGGGGGAAGCACGGCAATCTGCCGGATGTACCCCTGCCGCCGTCACGGCATTGGTATTACAAAAACCTTTCGATCAATGCATCATGATGCATGCGGCGAATGCCCCCAAGGCTGTCAGGAAACCACGCGGGGCCGTGATTTTTCCGACGCACGCCAGCCGATTCGACTTCATTCCAATGACAAGGAGCCAAAGTGAAACGACCGTCGTTTGCCGTTGCGTGGGCGGCATCCCAGCGAATTTATGATCCGGCCAATTCCGGCGAACGGGTCGCGAAAATGATCGGTGGATACGTCGAGAAGAACGTGAACAATCCGAGCCCTTCGGAACAGTGGAGCAATACCTGCGCGGTGAGAATGAGCTACATCCTCGGCGAGGCCGGCATGGTGATTCCCCGAATTTCCGGGCAAACGGTATCGGGCGGAGACAATCGGCAATACTTTTTTCGCGTTCGTGACTTGAATCGCTTTCTCGAGCAGCGGTGGGGGAAGGCGGAGGTAGTCACGTTTCCGCCGTCGAACGGTGGACCCTTGTCGGGGCGACAAGGCGTCATCCTGTTCGAGGTCTCCGGCTGGAGCGACGCGCAGGGTCACGCAACGTTGTTCAATGGAAATACATGTTACGACCGCTGCTACTTCAATGAGCCGAGCGCACGGTATCGTACGGATCGTGCGAATTTCTGGAGCCTGTCATGAGGGAAGCCTGGATCGCGATCGCGCTGATGTGTGCGGCACTTCATCCTGCAACGGTGTCGGCGAAGGAAGCGGCGCAAACCTCGCCGGAGGCCGGTTCACGGACGTACATCCAGAACTTCAAGGACATGGCGCTCGCACAGTGTCTGGCCACTGCGTATCGGCAGGAGTCCGCCGTAAGCAAGGACATCGGCAGCAGCACGAACGCGCTGCGCGACTGGACTTACTACGACCTGGAGCGCGCGCCGGACGTCGTTCGAGCGCTGGTCGCGAAGTATCTGGCGCGCGATTACCGGAATCCGGTCGTTGAGTCGGAAATCAAGGACGTCAAATTCGACTTCCTGAAATGCATGGACCTGTATCACGGCAAGGAGCTCGACGCGGCGGCGAAGCGGCTCGTCCTGCGGCCCAACAGCACATACCGGGCCGAGAACCCGCGATAGTCCTGAAGCGCCGCAGCGGCGGCGCCCCGACCATCGCCATGCGCGCCCCGATCGTGCAGAATCGATCTTCCAATCCTAGCCCAAGGATGCCGCATGCCCGATTCGAACGAACCGTCCGCCCGCAGCGCCTATGCGAGCTTCGCGCAACGCTACGCGGACATCGCGCCGACCAAGGCGCACAACGCACTCTACGAGCGTCCGACAACGATGGCGCTGCTCGGCGACGTCGACGGCCTGACGGTGCTCCACGCCGGCTGCGGGCCCGGCATCTGCAGTGCGCATCTCGCGCGCCACGGCGCGACCGTCCACGCATTCGACATCACGCCCGAGATGGTCGCGCTCGCGCAAACGCGCTGCGCAGGCCTCACGGTCGACGTCGTCGAGGGCGACCTGGAGGCGCCGCTCGCGTGGCTGCCCGACGCGTCGGTCGACAAGGTGCTGTGCTCGCTCGCGCTCGACTACGTGCGCGACCTCGCACCGACGCTGCGTGAATTCAGACGCGTCGCACGGCCCGGCGGGACGCTCGTGTTCTCGATGGCGCACCCGATGCGCGACTGGATGGACGAGCGTACACGCGGGGACGCCACGTACTTCGATACGAGCCGTTTCGGCTTCCACTGGTCGGGTTTCGGCGAACCGAAGCCCTATGTCGAAGCGTGGCGCCGGCCGCTTGCCGACATCCTGAACGCGCTCGCCGACGCCGGCTGGCGGCTCGACCGGTTCGTCGAACCGACGCCGCTGCCCGAGATGAAGGCCGTGTCGGAGCGGCTCCATGCGGAGCTGTCGCTGGCGCCGGCGTTCCTCTGCATCCGCGCGCAGCGCTGACCAAAAGCGGCGGCGGGCCAGCCGTCAGCGTGCCGGCTCGTCGGTCAGCGTGCCGAGAAACGCTTCGATATCCTTGATGTCCTGCTCGGTCATCGCGGGCTGGTCGCCGGGCTTGCGATCGAACGGCGCGTCCGTCACGTCGACGTTCGCGCGGTACTTCGCCGGGATGTCGTCGTACACGTCGACCTTGCCGTCCGCGCCGCGCGGATAGAACTTCTGCGGCGAGATGCTGCGTTCGTTGTAGAACGCCATCACCTGGTCGAGCGTATGGAACACGCCGTTGTGGAAGAACACGTGGCGCGTCGCCGCGTTGCGCAGCGTCGGCGTGAGGAACATCGCGCAGTATTGCGTCTGGTCCTTCAGGTCCGCGCGGAACGGCCCGCACACGCCGAGATCGAAGAACGCCGGGTTGCGGTTCTGCGCGAGCGCCTTGTTGCGCGGCGCGCCGAGCGCCTCGTACTGGTAGTCGGTAAACATCGGCGGCAAGCCGTCCTTGCCGGGCTTCGACAGGTGGCAGCCCGCGCAATTCGCCTTGTCAGGATCGTTGAAGAGCTTCAGCCCGCGCAACTCGGCCTGCGTGAGGCGCGCGCGGCCTTCGAGCCAGCGATCGTACTTGCTGTTGTACGGATGGAACGACGGATCCTCGACCTGATAGCGCGCGATCGCGAACATCGCCTCCGACACCGCGAGTTGCGGCGTGGCGAACACGCGCGGCCCGAACAGCTGCTCGAACTGCGCGCGATGCGGCGACTGCGCGAGCTTGCGCGCGACGTCGTCGATGCTCGCGTTCGCCATCTCGACCGGATTCAGCAGCGGCCCGAACGCTTGCTGCTGCAACGTATCGGCGCGGCCGTCCCAGAACATCCCGCCTTGCGGCACGAGTTGCGGCGCGGCCGACGTGCCGGCCACCTTCTGCGCCTTGACTGCGCCGGCCGCGGATGCCGCCTGCTGCGCGACGCTCGGCGCGGCGTCGTTTTCGCCGGCATCGGGGCCGATGCTGAAGTTGGGCTGGCGATACAGGTACATCAGCGACGGCGGCGGGCGGTAGCCCTGCTGCGTCATCGCGAGGCCGCCCGGCTGCACGTCGAGCCCGTTCGGCGGGCCGTACGCATGATCGGGGCTGTGGCACGACGCGCACGACTGCTTGCCGGATGCCGACAGCGACGGATCGGCGAACAGCGCGCGCCCGAGCTGCGCGACCGCGGACAACGGCTGCGCGGCTGGGCGCTGCAGCACGACCGGATGCGGATTCGCACCCGTCCAGTCGGCGACGACGTCGCCGATCGCCGCCGGCGTGCGGGCCGGAAACGCGATCGCGAATGCGCCATAAGCGAACACGGCCGCGCCGAGCGCGAACGCCGCGCGGCGCAGCACGCGGGCAGGGGAACGCGGCGCGGCGGCGCCGGATGCGTCGGGAGACGGGAACGCGGGACGAGCTGTCATGCTGTCGGTCGAAAATCGGGCACCGTGTGAAAGCGGCGCGTTAAACGGAAACGGCCGGCGCACGATGCGCCGGCCTGCTGTTGCCTGCTGCGACCGGTTACGCGATGCCGGTCAGATCGACGGCGCCGCGCTCAGCACGGTGCCTTGCGCCGGATCGAGATACAGCGGCGCCGTGTTCGGCTTCGACGAGAAGTCGAACAGCCCGCGCAGGTCGCCGGCCGTCGCATCGAACGAACCGCCGCCGATGCGCTGGCCGCCGAGCCAGTTGTCCTCGATGAAGCGCACGACGGACGCCTGGTCGATCAACGTGTGGTCGACGTAGTTCTGCTTCGCGTACGGCGAGATCACGACCAGCGGGATGCGCACACCCGGGCCGCAGCGGCCATTCACCGTGCCGCCGTTCACGCCGGTGGTGCCGCCCGAGCCGCACTTGCCGTTGCCGTTCACCTGGTCGACCGCGTCGGACGACGCGCGGGTCGGTGCCGTGTACGCGTGGTCGTACCAGCCGTCCGAGTCGTCATAGGTGACGATCACGGCCGTGTTCTGCCAGTCGGGCTGCTGCTGCAGGAAGTTGACGACCTTCGTCACGAACGCCTGCTCGTCGAGCGGATCCGAGTAGCCGGCGTGCGCATCCTGCGCGGCCGGCGCCTTCAGGAAGCTGACCGACGGGAAGTCGCCGGCCTTCACGGCCGCGAAGAAGTCGTCGGTGTCGTACTGGTGGTTCGCCGGTTCGGCCGTCTTGCCGTCGGCTTCGAGGCTCGAACCGATCGCCGCGACCGCGCTCGGGCGCGTGTGCTGCGGGTTCGCGGTCGACGCGTAGTACTGGAACCAGTTGTGGTGCGGGATGTAGTCGGTCGTCGCGGCGTTCACGGCGGTGGCCACGGTGCTGCGGTTGCAGCCGGTCGTGCCGTTGCTGTTGGTCGTCGACAGGTTGAAGCCGCCCATGAAGCCGCCCCACGTGATCTTCGCGCCGTTCAGCAGGTCGCCGATGTTCTTGCCGCTCATCATCGCCTGGTCGGTCGTGCTCGAGCACACGTCGAAGCCCGGGTCGACGTCGTTGATCATCGTGAAGCCGCCCTGGCCGTCGTTGATGTAGTAGGAGGTGGCGGCGAGCGTCGACGGCTGCTTCGACGTCTTGACGATCTGCATCCCGTTGGTCTGGCCCGACACGACGTTCAGCGCGCCCGGCGTCGACGGGCCGTAGACCGTCGTGTACGCGTTGTCGCTCATTGCGAAGCGCTGCGCGTAGTTCCACAGCGCGGTCACGGTGTTGCCGTCGAAGTAGCCCATCACCTGGCCCTTCGTGCCGAACGCGCCGGCGCCGCCGGACGAACCCTTGCCGGTGTACTTCGGGAACAGGTCGGCGAGGCCGTTGTCCTCGGCCTGCTGCTCGGCCGTGTACGCATGGTTCTGGTCGGCGGTCGCGGCCTGCGTGCGGTCGAGGCGGAACGGGTTCGCGGCGTCGGTGCCGTTGGCCGTGTTCGTGAAGTTCGGGTTCGCGGTGAGCAGCGTGCCCGTCAGCCCGTTGATCGCCGGCGTGCCGGGCTTCGCGTTGAAGGCCGGTTCGCCGGACGGGTTCGACGCGTTCGGGTAGGTACCGAAGTAGTGGTCGAACGACACGTTTTCGCCGTAGATCACGACGACGTGCTTGATCGGCGTGGCGGTCTGCAGCGCGTCCTGCGACGACACGGCGGGCGTCGACGTGGGATCGTCGCTGCCGCCGCAGGCGAACAGCGCAAGCGCCGCGGCTGCGCAGGCGGTGACGAGCAAGGCTTGACGGAACATCGGGAAACTCCAGGTAGGCTTTCGACGGTGAAGATCGGCCCCGTCGCCGTGTCGGTCCGGCGCGGAACGCGATAAAGCACCGGCATTGAAGCAGTTCGGTATGAAGATATGGGGGCGGACCGGTTTCGCGACGGTTGCGCCGCGGTATCGATTCCATTACGGCGCGACGCGGCGCGAAAGAAAGCGGAAAGGGGCCACGCGGATGCAACCTGGGCGACACATTGGGCGGTGGGCACGGTCACGGCCGCGCATGCCGCGCGGGGCGGGCGGCAGCGCGCGGCGGGCCGGTTCGTGGGGTGCCGGGCCGCGTTCTTTTTTTGACAATCGTGTGACGCATTCATACGATGGTTGGCCCGCGGCGACGATTTCGCGTTGCCGGCCGTCAGCGAGTGCTCAACGTGCCGATTCCCGTTCTGTTTGCGGTCCTGTGCGCGGCCTTCCTGCATGCGTCGTGGAATGCGCTCGTGCGCAGCAGCGACGACCGGTTGCGCTCGGCCACGGTGCTGCAGATCGCGATCGGGCTGTTCGCGCTGCTGTTCCTGCCGGCCGCCGCGCCGATCACGCCCGCGAGCTGGGCCTGCGTCGTCGCGTCGGCGGTGCTCCACGTCGTCTATACGCTGCTGCTGGTGCGCGCTTACGAGCACGGCGACCTGAGCGTCGCCTATCCGGTCGCACGCGGCACCGCGCCGCTGCTCGTCACGCTGGGCGCCGCGGCGTTCGCGGGCGAGCGCCTGAACGCGGGTGCGCAAGGCGGGCTCGTGCTGATCTGCGCCGGCATCATGGCGATCGGGCTGGAGCGCGGCCGCGGCGCGCGGCACCGGATGACGCAGGTGCTGCCGACTGCGTTCGCCACCGGCGTATCGATCGCCGCGTACAGCGTGGTCGACGGGATCGGCGTGCGGGAAAGCGGCAGCACGGTCGGCTATACGGCGTGGATGTTCGTGCTGACCGGCTTGCTGATGGCCGCGTACTACCGGCTGCGGGCGGGGCCGCTGCGGCTCGCGCAGGATGTCGGTGAAACGGCGAAGGCCGCATGCGGCGGCGTGTGCGCGGCGCTCGCATACGGGATCGTGATCTGGGCGATGGAGCGTGCGCCGATGGGCCCGGTGTCGGCGCTGCGCGAAACGAGCGTGGTGTTCGCGGCGCTGATCGCGCGCGTCTATCTCGGCGAGCGGCTGACGCCGCGTCGCGCCGGCGGGTGTCTGGTGATTGCGTGCGGGGCGTTGCTGATCAGCGCGTCCGAAGCGGTGCGCTGAGCGCGGCTGCCGAACCGGGCATCGCCCGGCCGGTCGCGCGGCGCCGCATCAGCCTTCCACCGGCATCGCACTCGTGCACTTGATCTCGTCGAGGCACACGCTCGAATGCACGCCGCTCACGCCGGGAATCCGCATCAGCGTTTCGAGCAGGAACGTGGACAGCCCCTTCAGGTCGCGCGCGACGACCTTCAGCACGTAGTCGATATCGCCCGTCACCGAGAAACACTCCTGGATCTGCGCGAGATCCGACACGAGTTTCTGGAACTTCGACAGGTCGCGGATATGCCCGCGCTCCATCGTCACGTGTACGAACGCGGTGACGCCGAACCCGAGCGTGTCGGGGCACAGACGGGTTTCGTAACGGCGGATCGCGCCGATCTCCTCCAGCCGGCGGTGGCGTCGCAGCGTCTGCGCGGGCGACAGGCCGACGGCCTTCGCCAGGTCGAGGTTCGACGCACGGCCGTTCTCCTGCAGCACCGACAGCAAATGGCGATCGATGCGATCGAGAACCGGTTCAGGCATTTTTGTTTCCTCATCTGTCTCCCGCGTGCAATCTTATCTCATAATGTAGGGTTTGCATGAGCCGGTTACGCAACCCGATTTCGCTGTCGCGACGCTAAACTGACGCCGGATTTTCGTGTGCGCCTGCAGCAAGGCGGAAAGAGCGACGGTCGGTGGCCGGTCTGGTGGGCCTGCCGACAGGAATCGGGGGTCGCCACGCGAAGATTGCAGTCCCCAACCCGGCGGCTCCACGAACGGCCGCCGGCACAGCAAAACAGCGCCCGGCACACCGAGGCGCGCCGCACCGCTTCCGGCGGAGGCGGGCAAAATGGAGAAGACATGGTTTCTGGAAACGAGAAGGACGGCCTGAAGCGGGGGCTGAAGAACCGGCACATCCAGCTGATCGCGCTCGGCGGCGCGCTCGGCACGGGGTTGTTCCTCGGCATCGCGCAGACGATCAAGATGGCCGGCCCGTCCGTGCTGCTCGGCTACGCGGTGGCCGGCGTCGTCGCGTTCTTCATCATGCGCCAGCTCGGCGAGATGGTGGTCGACGAGCCGGTCGCCGGCTCGTTCAGCTACTTCGCCGACAAGTACGTCGGCCACTTCACCGGCTTCCTGTCCGGCTGGAACTACTGGGTGCTGTACATCCTCGTCAGCATGGCCGAGCTGTCGGCCGTCGGGATCTACGTGCAGTACTGGTGGCCCGGCGTGCCGACCTGGGTGTCGGCGCTGGTGTTCTTCGTCGCGATCAACCTGCTGAACCTGGCGAGCGTGAAGTCGTACGGCGAGACGGAATTCTGGTTCTCGATCATCAAGGTCGCCGCGATCGTCGGGATGATCGGCTTCGGCGGCTGGCTGCTCGCGAGCGGCCATGCGGGGCCGGAAGCGAGCGTCGCGAACCTGTGGCAGCACGGCGGCTTCTTCCCGAACGGCGTGTCGGGGCTGGTGATGTCGATGGCGGCGATCATGTTCTCGTTCGGCGGGCTGGAGCTGATCGGCATCACCGCAGCCGAGGCCGACGATCCGAAGCACAGCATTCCGCGCGCGACCAACCAGGTGATCTACCGGATCCTGATTTTCTACATCGGCGCGCTCGCCGTGCTGCTGTCGCTGTATCCGTGGGAGAAGGTCGTCACCGGCGGCAGCCCGTTCGTGCTGATCTTCCACGCGCTGAGCAGCAACCTGGTCGCGAACGTGCTGAACGTGGTCGTGCTGACGGCCGCGCTGTCGGTCTACAACAGCGGCGTGTACAGCAACAGCCGGATGCTGTTCGGCCTCGCGAAGCAGGGCAACGCGCCGAAGGTGCTGTGCTCGGTGAACAAGCGCGGCATTCCGCTCGCCGCGCTCGGCGCGTCGGCGCTCGCCACCGGCGCGTGCGTGCTGGTCAACTACTTCATGCCGGGCAAGGCGTTCGAGGTGCTGATGGGCCTCGTCGTGTCGGCGCTGATCATCAACTGGGCGATGATCACGCTGATCCACCTGAAGTTCCGCCAGGCCAAGCGCATCGCCGGAGAGCAGACTTCGTTCCGCAGTCTGGGCTATCCTTTCACGAATTACCTGTGCCTGGCGTTCATGGCCGGCATTCTCGTCGTGATGTACCTGACGCCGGATCTCCGCCTGTCGGTGTACCTGATTCCCGTATGGCTCGCGGTGCTCGCGGTCGGGTATCGCTTCCGTCAGAAGAATGCGGACTATGTGATGCGCGACGGCGCGTCCGCGCGCTGACACGGGCATCCCGACCATTCTTCCAAACGAGACCGACATAGCCATGTTCGAACACATCGACGCGTACCCGGGCGATCCGATCCTGACGCTCAACGAGAACTTCCAGAAAGATCCGCGCGATCAGAAGGTCAACCTGAGCATCGGCATCTATTTCGATGCCGAAGGCCGGATTCCCGTGATGGGGGCCGTGCGCGAAGCCGAAACCGCGCTGCAGCGCGACCTCGGCCCGAAGCCTTACCTGCCGATGGTCGGCCTCGCCGCGTATCGCGACGCCGTGCAGGCGCTGGTGTTCGGCGCCGATCATCCGGCGCGTGCGGCCGGCCGCATCGCGACCGTGCAGACGCTGGGCGGCTCGGGCGCGCTGAAAGTGGGCGCCGATTTCCTGAAGCGCTACTTCCCGGACGCGCAGGTGTGGCTCAGCGACCCGAGCTGGGAAAACCACCGCTTCATCTTCGAGCGCGCGGGCTTCACGGTGAACACGTACCCGTATTACGACGAGGCGACGGGCGGCCTGAAGTTCGACGCGATGCTCGCGGCGATCGACGCGCTGCCGGCGCGCAGCATCGTATTGCTGCACGCGTGCTGCCATAACCCGACCGGCGTCGATCTCGACGAAGGCCAGTGGGAGAAGCTGATCGACGTGATCGAGGCGCGCGGGCTGCTGCCGTTCGTCGACATGGCGTACCAGGGCTTCGGCGCGGGCCTCGACGCGGACGCGTTCGCCGTGCGCGAACTGGCCCGCCGCGGCGTGCCGGCACTCGTCGCGAACTCGTTCTCGAAGAACTTCTCGCTGTATGGCGAGCGCGTCGGCGGCCTGAGCGTCGTCTGCGACGATGCGGCCGCGGCCGAGCGCGTGCTGGGCCAGCTGGCCGGCGCGGTGCGCTCGAACTACAGCAACCCGCAAACCTACGGCGCGAAGGTCGTCGCGACCGTGCTGAACACGCCCGCGCTGCGCAAGCAGTGGGAAGAGGAGCTCGCCGCGATGTGCCGCCGGATCGCGCGGATGCGCCAGTCGATCCACGACGGCCTGCGCGACTACGTCAGCGGCGAAGCCCTCACGCGCTACGTGAAGCAGCGCGGGATGTTCACGTACACGGGCCTGACCGAATCGCAGGTCGATGCGCTGCGCGAAGTGCACGGCGTGTACATCCTGCGTTCGGGCCGCATGTGCGTCGCGGGGCTGAACGATTCGAACGTCGGCATCGTCGCGGATGCGATCGGCAAGGTGCTGAAGAGCGGCGTCTGACCGGTGCGCCCCCGGGCGCCCGATCGCATCGCATGAACCGGCTGTCTCCCTCGCGGAGGCAGCCGGTTTTTTCTTGCGCGGCGGCGGCGCGGCGGTACGATGGCGGATCGAACGCAAGACGAAGGAGCGGCATGGCAATTCGAATCGTACGGCTCGGCACGCCGCGCGCGGCCGGCGAGGGCCTGAGGATCGGCACGGTGCGGCGGCCGCCGCGCGGGGTACCCAAGGCGGAATTCGCATCGCGCAACTACTATGATGTGTGGCTGCCGACGCTGTCGCCGAGCCCCGAGCTGGTCGCGCAGGCGCAGGCTGCCGAAACCGACGCCGAATGGCGTGCGTTCACGCGCCACTTCCGCGCGGAAATGGCGCACGGCGACGCACCGAAGGTGCTGGACCTGCTCGCCGCGCTGTCGGCAACGAGCGCGTTCTCGATCGGCTGCTACTGCGAGGACGAGCGCCGCTGCCATCGCAGCGTGCTGCGCGAACTGCTGGCGGAACGCGGCGCGGCGATCGACGCGGAAGCGGGCTGAGCGCCCGTCGGGCGTTGCTTCGTGCGGCGCAGCGAACCGGTTGACGTGGGTCAAGCGTGCGGTGCCGCGGGCCGCTATGCTCATGTCATGAATTGCCCCGACGATGACAGGCGGACAGATGCAGATTGCCTTTCCACCCGAACCGCCCGAATATTGCGCGCGCGATCTGGTCGTCGCGTTTTCGGCGCTGGTCGACGGCCGCTGCGTGCAGTGCGCGATCACGGCCGAAGCACTGGAAGACCATTTCGGTGCGCCGTCGCTGCTGGAACGGGATTTGCTGGATGCGTTCGATGCGCACCGGTCGGCGATCGAGGCGAAGGCACGACAAATGCTCGACGAAATCGGCGGCCGGCCGGTGTTGCTGCACAGTGGTCACTTCCGGATGGACGGCTGATTCCGCAGGAGGACGCATGACACTGCAAGGCACGATTCATGAACGCGACTGGTCGGTCGAGATCGAGACGCGACAGTGCGAATCCGGCGAGTTCCGCTGCCGTGTGTCGGTCGAGCACGGCACCGGGCCGGCGCGCTTTCACCACACGTTCGAGCACAGTCATGCGTATCCCACGGAGCACGAGGCCGCGATCGAAGGGTTGCGGGCCGGGATGACGTGGATCGAAATGAAGGCGTCGCAGACGTTCAGCATGTGAACCGCCTCGCGCCGACGGCGCGCGGAGGCAATGCTGCCACGGCAGTGATCGCCGCATCGGTCGTCGCGCCGCGCGACATGCGTGCGGGCGGATTCCGCGGCGGGCAGGGCAGGGAAACATGGGGCAGGCAATCCGGTCGACGAGCGGCGACCGCGTCAGGAGGAACGACATGGGCGTGGGCATGCAGATCGTCTGCGTCGGATTCGCGGGTTCCGCCGCGCTCGAAGGCGAAGCGGGGGCGCAGCTGGTGCGGCTCGAACGATTCCGCGCGCGGCTCGACGATTGCCTGCTGGCGATCGAGTCGCGCACGACCGGCGACGGCGGCCGGACCTACGACGTGCACCTCGAACTGCTCATGCATGATCGCGCGCCGGCGGTGCTGCCGGGCAGCAGCGGCGACGACGTGAACGAGACGATCCGGCGCGTGTTCGCGCAAGCCGAACAGGCGCTGTCCGCCTGGCAGGCCGGCGAACCCGAAGCGGTCGCGCGGCATGCGGCCACGACGGGCGCGGCCGCGCAATGACGCCGGCCGCGCGTCGGGCGTCAGACCTGCGCGAGCGCCTGCGCGTCGAGGATCCGCACGCGCTTGCCGCGCGTTTCGACGAGCGAATCCCGATGGAACCGCGAGAACATCCGGCTGACGGTCTCGAGCTTCATGCCGAGATAGCAGCCGATTTCCTCGCGCGTCATCCGCAGGTTGAATTCCGATGCCGAATAGCCGCGCGCCTCGAAGCGCGCCGACAGGTTCAGCAGGAACTGCGCGACGCGCTGCTCGGCCGACATCGTGCCGAGCAGCAGCATCTGGCTCGATTCACGGACGATCTCGCTGCTCAGCATCTGGTAGAGGAAATGCTGCATCGGCTTCATCTCGCGGCACGCCGCCTCGAGCGCGCCGAACGGGATGATGCACACGACGCTGTCCTCGAGCGCGATCGCGTCGCAGCAGTGCTGGCCGCTGCCGATGCCGTCCATGCCGAGCGTTTCGCCGGCGATCTGGAAGCCGGTCACGTGCTCGCGGCCGTCGCGATGCATCATCACCGTCTTGAACGAGCCCGCACGGACTGCATAGATGCTGTGGAACGGGTCGTCGATGCGGAACAGCGCGTCGCCCTGGCGAACCTGCCGGGTCGTGCAGATGATCGCGTCGAGGCGGCCGTACTCGTCCGCAGTCAGGTCGGGCGGCAGGCACATCGAGCGCATCGCGCAGCCCGAGCAGCGCGCGGCCGGGGTTTTGACGGCGTCGGTGCGCGCGACCGCACGAAGCGGAGTCGTTGGCCGAGGCGCGACGGGCGGGGCGGTGGCGCAGGCAGTGGCGGTAGACATGAGTCACTCCGGCTCGATCAGGGGTGGTGCGCGCGAGCGTGCACCAGGGATTCGATGACGCGGCATGCGGCGTCGAATTCGGCGGTCTTGTCGAAGAAATAATCGGCGCCGGCCGCCGCGCATGCCTCTCTGAATGCCGCCGCCGAGTGGTTCGTCAGCACGATCGTGACGACGCGCGGCGTGGCCTTCGACAGCATCCCGATCAGGTCGAGACCGCTGCCGTCCGCGAGCCGCAGGTCGACGATCACGACGTCCGCGTGGCTGCTGCGGATGTGCATCCACGCGTCCTGGCCGTCTTCCGCTTCGCCGACGACCGCGACGCCGCGGATCGCGCCGACGAGCAGCGCGATCCGTTGCCGGACGGCGATGGCGTGATCGACGAGAAACACCCTGAGCGCGACGGCGGGTGACAGGCTGGCATTCATGCCGGCAGTATCGTGTTGCGCCGCCAAAAATGAAATCGGCCGAACTGGAAGTTTGTGTAGGCCGCTTCGACGTGTTGTAGGGCGATTCCTACAACGCGTACGGGAAGGCGGCGGCGACGCCCGAGCCGCGCTGGCTGGCGTGCGTGGTGCAACCGGCAGGTTGCCGGTCGCCGCCGCCGTCGAATCAGCCGTGCCGGCGCGCGGCCAGCGCGTCGCGTGCCGTGCGGCACGCGGCCAGATCCCATGCGGCGCAGCCGACGGTCTTGAACAGCAGCGGGCCGCCGCGCGCGAAGGCGCCGCGCAGCACGTCGGCGAGCGACGCGACCTGCTGCCAGTCGACCTGCGCGACGATCAGGTCGCCGGCCTCGTGGCGCGCGCCGGCCGGATCGTCGACGACGAGCCGGCTGTGGCGCACGGTATCGGCGTCGATTTCGGCGGCATCCGCGGTGAACGCGCCGACCCCGACCACGAGGCGGCCTTCGCGTGCCGCTTCGCGATAGACTGGTGTGCGGCTCGTCGTCAGCGTGACCACGACATCGATCGCATCGGGAATCGCATCGCCGTCGAGCGGCGCGAGCTGCGGCGCCTGCGCGCGATGCGCGGCGCAGAACGCGGCCGCGCTGTCGGCGCGCGAGCCGCGCACGTGCAGGCGCGCGTCCGGAAAGATCGCCGCGAGCGCTTCCGCGTGATTGGCCGCCTGCTTGCCGGTGCCGATCAGCAGGATGTCACGCGGCGCGGCGCCGTGCAGCGCCTGGATGCCCAGCGCGGTAACGGCCGCCGTGCGGCGCCCGGTGACCGTCGGGCCGTCGAGCACGAAGCGCAGCTCGCCGGTCGTCGCATCGTATGCGCTCACCTGCCCGAGGATCGTCGGCAGCCCGCGCGCGCCGTTGCCGGGGCACACGTTCACGAGCTTGTGGCTCGCGAGGTCGCGCGCGCTCGACGGCATCGACAGCATCACGCCGCCGGCCTGCAGCGGCACGACCAGGCGTTCGGGACTGACGATCTCGCCCGCCGCGTATTCGGCGACGGTGTGCCTGAGCGTCGCGAGCAGCGCGGGGTAGTCGAGCAGCGCGGCCGTTTCGGCGGCGTCGAAAGAGGGAATCCGGGAGAGGGCGGTCATCGTGTCGGTCGGTTGGGGCGGTGGGCGTGGGAGACGGGCGCATCGCGCGCTCGCCACGGAGGCGGCCGGCTGTCGCGGTGGCAGGCGGTCTGGATCAAATCTATACCAGTTTCCGGCCACCCGGCAAGCCGGAAAAGCCAGCGGACGGCCGATTTTGGTTCTAATATCCGTCCAGATGGGCGTCGCGCGCACCGGCGCCGGTACCGCTCCGGTATAGTGCGACGCATTCCCGATCCCCACCCGACCGGGCAGGAGCCCCAGATGATGTCCGCACGTCCCGAATCGCTCGAAGCCGGTTTCCGGCCGCTGCAGATCTACGAACAGGTCGCCGAAAGGATTCGCGACGAGATTCGCGCGGGGCGCTACGCGGCCGATTCGAGGCTGCCGTCGGAGCGCGAGCTCGCGGCGCTGTTCCAGGTTGGCCGGCCGGCCGTGCGCGAGGCGCTGGGCGCGTTGCAGAACGAAGGGCTGGTGTTCACGAAGCGCAATTCGGGCACCTATGTCGTGCCGGCGCCGCTCGACGTACTCGCGCAGCGCGGCGACCCGCAAGGCGCGCCCGATGCCGACTTCAGCCCGACGTCGACGCTCGACGTGCGGCTCATCCTCGAGCCCGCGATCGCGCGCCTCGCGGCCGCGCACGGTCGCGCCGATCCTGTCGCCGAAGGCTATCTCGCACAGATGGAAACCGTCTCCGACATCGACGATCCGCAGCAGCGCGCGCTGTGGAACGAGAGCGACCGGCTGTTCCACCGGCAGCTCGCGCTGATGACCGGCGACGCGCTGATCGTGAAGATCGCGGACGAAGTCGCGAAGACGATGGACCAGCCGCTGTGGAAGCGGCTGAAGGACGACGGCATCTACGACGCGGGCCGGATCCGGCTCTACGTGTCCGAGCACCGGCTGATCTACGAGGCGATCGTGTCCGGCGACGCCGATGCGGCCGCGTTCTATGTCGAGCAGCACATTCTTCGCGTGCGTCGCGACATCACGCCGAAGTAATGCGCGCCACCTCGCTCTGGTCTAAAAAATGACCAGAATCGCAAAAAACTTTTTGAAATTGCTTGCATGGTGACCACATGTGTCCTACATTGGTTTCACACAAAACCAATCAGGAGACACCATGCGACACTTCGTTACCGCGCTCTCGGTGGCCGTTGCCGCCGGCGCGCTGAGCGCCGCGCACGCGCAGGAAGTCGTGATGATCGGCCATTCCGCGCCGCTCACCGGCCCGCAGGCCGCGAACGGCAAGGACAATGAAAACGGCGCGCGCCTCGCCGTCGACGAGCTCAACAAGGCGGGCGTGAAGGTGGCCGGCAAGACGGTCACGTTCAAGCTGGTGTCGGACGACGACCAGGCCGACCCGAAAGCGGGCGTGCAGGTCGCGCAGAACCTGGTCGACAAGGGCGTGGTCGCGGTGCTCGGGCCGTACAACTCGGGCGTCGCCATCCCGGCATCGCGTGTGTACAGCAACGCAGGCGTCCCGATGCTGCCGGTCGCGTCGAATCCGGCACTCACGCGGCAGGGCTTCAAGAACATCTTCCGGATCGGCGCGAGCGACGAACAGCTCGGCGGCACGATGGCGACCTTCGCCGCGAAGACGCTGAACGCGAAAACCGCCGCGGTCATCGACGATCGCACCGCGTACGGGCAGGGCGTCGCCGAGCAGTTCATGAACGTCGCGAAGGCGAACGGGATCAAGATCGTCGACCAGGAGTACACGAACTCGTCGGCCACCGATTTCCTCGGCATTCTCACCAAGATCAAGGCCAGCAATCCCGACGTGATCTTCCTCGGCGGCTATGCGGCGCAGGGCGCGCCGATGGCGAAGCAGATGAAGCAGCGCGGCTTGCGCGCGAAGCTGCTCGGCGGCGACGGCATCTGCTCGGCCGACATGGGCAAGGTCGCGGGCGAGGCCGCGTCGATCGTCTATTGCGCGCAGGGCGGCGTCGCGCTCGAGAAGACGCCGGCCGGCCGCGAATTCCTGAAGAAGTACCACGACACCTATCACACGGATACGCAGGTCTACGGCGTCAACTACTACGACGGCATGAAGCTGCTCGCCGACGCGATGGTCAAGGCCGGCACGACCACCGACAAGGCGAAGCTGATCGCGCAGCTGGCGAAGTCGAACTATGCGGGCGTCGCGGGCACCTATTCGTTCGACGAACGCGGCGACCTGAAGGGCGCGCCGACCAGCGTCTACGTGATCCGCAACGGGCTGCCCGAACCGTACGCGAAGTAAAACCGTTACCGGAACGACGGCGCCGGTGCGCCGTCGTTCGTCTTCACGCTTTCGATCTTCATGAAAATTTCCCGATCCCTTTCCACCGTCGAAGTCCATACCGGCGGCGAAGCGTTCCGCATCGTCACGAGCGGGTTGCCGCGCCTGCCCGGCGACACGATCGTCCAGCGCCGCGCATGGCTCAAGGACAACGCGGACGAGATCCGCCGCGCGCTGATGTTCGAGCCGCGCGGCCACGCCGACATGTACGGCGGCTACCTGACCGAGCCGGTGTCGCCGAACGCGGATTTCGGCGTGATCTTCGTGCACAACGAAGGCTACAGCGACCATTGCGGGCACGGCGTGATCGCGTTGTCGACCGCCGCGGTCGAGCTCGGCTGGGTGCAGCGCACGGTGCCCGAGACGCGCGTCGGCATCGACGCGCCATGCGGCTTCATCGAGGCGTTCGTGAAATGGGACGGCGAGCACGCGGGGCCGGTGCGCTTCGTCAACGTGCCGTCGTTCATCTGGCAGCGCGACGTGTCGGTCGACACGCCGTCGTTCGGCACCGTGACCGGCGACATCGCGTATGGCGGCGCGTTCTATTTCTACGTCGACGGCGCGCCGTTCGACCTGCCGGTGCGCGAGGCGGCCGTGGAGAAGCTGATCCGCTTCGGCGCCGAAGTGAAAGCCGCCGCGAACGCAAAATATCCGGTCGTGCATCCGGAGATTCCGGAGATCAACCATATCTACGGCACGATCATCGCGAACGCGCCGCGCCATCCGGGCTCGACGCAGGCAAATTGCTGCGTGTTCGCGGATCGCGAGGTCGACCGCTCGCCGACCGGCTCCGGCACCGGCGGCCGCGTCGCGCAGTTGTACCTGCGCGGCCGGCTCGCGGCCGGCGACACGCTCGTCAACGAGTCGATCGTCGGCACCGTGTTCAAGGGGCGCGTGCTGCGCGAGACGACGGTCGGCGACATCCCGGCCGTGATCCCGGAAGTGGAGGGCAGCGCGCACATCTGCGGATTCGCGAACTGGATCGTCGACGAGCGCGATCCGCTGACGTACGGTTTTCTCGTGCGCTGAGCAGCGGCGCACGGCACCGTTGTACCAGGCTTGGCGCGCGGCCCCGTTGCGGGGCGCGCGCTTTTTTTGTTGTAAAAACGCACGCCCGGACGCCGTTCGCGCAGGCCCGGGACGGCCGCCGGCCGGTGGGCGGCGCGAGTTTTGGTACGATGCAGCCTTTCCAGCAGATCCCCCACCCGCGTGAATCGCCGAAACGTGTCGTCAGTGCGTGACCTCAGTGCCAAATGGGTCGCGCGCGCCCAACCCGTCGCGGCCGCTGCCGCCGTGCTCGTCAAGCGTGTCCTGGCCAGCGCCTGGCACCATCTCCGTCATCCGACGCGCCGCGGCGTGCTGCGCGCGGCTGCCGCCGTGCCCGCGCTGTTCCTGCTGTACGTGCTGGTGCTGATTCCGTTCACGCCGGGCATCGGCGACATCCGCAAGGCGCGCGTCGACCAGCCGGCGCAGGTGCTGTCCGCCGACGGCAAGGTGCTGGCGGAATTCAAGCCGTCGAACCGCGAATGGGTGTCGCTCAAGCAGATCTCGCCGCACATGGTCGACGCGCTGATCGCCACCGAGGACCATCGTTTCTACGAGCATCACGGTCTCGACTGGAAGCGCACGGCGTCGGCCGCGCTCCATACGTTCTCCGGCAGCCGCCAGGGCGGCTCGACGATCACGCAACAGCTCGCGCGCAACCTGTATCCGGACGAGATCGGCCGCGCGCCGACGCTCACGCGCAAGGTGAAGGAGGCGATCACCGCGCTGAAGATCGAGGCCGTCTACAGCAAGGACCAGATCCTCGAGACCTACCTGAACACGGTGCCGTTCCTGTACAACGCGTACGGCGTCGAGATGGCCGCGCGCACCTATTTCGACAAGTCGGCCGACGAGCTCGACGTGCTCGACAGCGCGACGCTCGTCGGGATGCTGAAGGGCAACAGCTACTACAACCCGGTGCTGAATCCCGAGCGCGCGCTGCAGCGGCGCAACACGGTGCTCGGCCAGATGGTGAAGTACGGCAAGCTGTCGCCGGCGCAGTTCGCGCAGTTGCAGCGCCGGCCGCTGCGCATCGACTTCGAGCGCCAGAAGGAGCCGCCGGGGCCCGCGCCGCACTTCGCGCAGCAACTGCGTAAATGGCTGATCGGCTGGGCCGACCGCAACGACTACAACATCTATTCGGACGGGCTGATCGTGCGCACCACGATCGATTCGCGTCTGCAGCAGATGGCGACCCAGGCGCTGACGCTGCAGGCGAACCAGCTGCAGGGCATCGCGAACAATGCGTGGAGCGGCCGCGACGGCTGCGGCACCGACAACGAGGTGTTTCGCACCTTCATGCGCGAGTCGCCCGAATACAAGGCCGCGCAGGACGCCGGCAAGAACGATGCGGCCGCGATGAAGCAGCTCGCCGCCGACCGCGGCTTCATGCGCGCGCTGTGCAAGGCGAAGACCGACGTGCAGGCCGGCTTCGTCGCGATCGATCCGCGCGACGGGCAGATTCGCGCGTGGGTCGGCAGCCGCGACTTCACGAACGAGCCGTTCGATCACGTCGCGCAGGCGCGGCGTCAGCCGGGCTCGACCTTCAAGCCGTTCGTCTATGGCGTCGCGTTCGCGAACGGGATGAAGCCGGACGACACCTTCATCGACCAGGCGGTCGAGATTCCGCTGAAGGGCGGCGAGATCTGGCGGCCGAGCGACGACGCGCCGCCGACGGGCAAGCCGATGACGCTGCGCGACGCGGTCGCGCTGTCGCGCAACCGGATCACCGCGCAGGTGATGGAGAAGGTCGGTCCGGCGGCCGTGGCGCGGTTCGCGCGCGACATGGGCGTGCGCGAAAGCCCGCTCGAGCGCGTGCCGTCGCTTGCGCTCGGCACGAGCCCCGTGACGCTGAAGGAGATGGTCGCGTCGTACGCGACGATCGCGAACGGCGGGCTGTACGTCGAGCCGCAAATGGTGACGCGCATCGAGAACCGCCGGGGCGAGGTGCTCGCCGAATACGCGCCGGCGCCGCCCGAGCGCGCGCTCGACGCCGAAACCGACAAGACGCTGCTCGACGTGATGCGCGGCGTCGTGACGCGCGGCACCGGCAGCAGCATCCGTACGCGCTTCGGCATTCGCGGCGACGTGGCCGGCAAGACCGGCACCACGCAGGACAACGCGGACGGCTGGTTCATCCTGATGCAGCCCGGGCTGGTGGCCGGCGCGTGGGTCGGTTTCGACGATGGCCGCGTGACGCTGCGCAGCGACTACTGGGGGCAAGGCGCGCACAGCGCGCTGCCGATCGTCGGCGACTTCTTCCAGCGCGCGCAACGCGCCCGGATCGTCGACACGAAGCTGAAATTCGACACCGAACCGTCGCCCGGCTGGTTCGCGTCGGTGCGCGAACGGGTGACGGATCTGGTCGACGGCTGGTTCGGGCCCGAGCCGAAGCAGGCGGCGGCGCCCGTCAGGACGCAGCGTATCGAGCGCGAGCCGGAGGCGGACGCAGCCGCGGCGTCGGCCGCATCCGGCGCGTCGGCGCCCGAGGCGGCATCCGGCGGCATCGTCGAGGAATGGGTGCCCGCGTCCGAGGTGGCGGCATCGGCCGCTGCGTTGTCGGCGTCGCAACCGCCGGTCGCGCAGCCGCCAGCGACGGGCGGCAATGCGACGAGCCCGGGCAACGCCGGGGGCGGCCTCGGCTCCGCCCCGGCCGTCGCGCCTTCCGCTACGCCGGCGCCGGCGCCGACACCGGCTTCACCCGACGCGACCAGCGGTTCGGAGTAACGAGCCGTTCAGATTTCGCGCGAGGCTGCCGTAATAACGTTGTCACGACAGCTCGCGCGGTCGCTCCGCGCCTTTCCGATGCGGCTCATCACCGATCACGTCGCGCTCGCGCGCGATGACATCTCCGCCGGCGTCCCGCTCGGCTTCGATCTCTACGATGCCGGCGGCGCCGCGCTGCTGCCCGCCGGCACGACGCTGCGCGATCCCGCGCAGCATGACTTCCTGTTCGATCACTTCCGGCCCGTGCGCCGGCGCGATGACGCCGAGCCTGCCGCGCCGGCGCACGACGCCGTGCCGGCGGCCATGCGCATGGGGCTGTCGGCCGGCGCCGCGATCGGCATCCGGCGGCGGGTCGGCGCGACCCGCGTGCTGCAGCGCTGCCGGTTGATCGGGGTCGGCGCATCGGGCGCGCTGTTCGTCGAGCCGCAGCCGGCGGTCGTGCTCGAGTTTGCCCGCGGCGACGACGTCGAGGCGGTCGCGATCGGCCGGTCGGCCGTGTCGCGCTTCGGTGCGACCGTCGAAGCGGTGCAGGCAGCGGGCGCCGCGCCGTTCATGGTGCTGTCGCCGCCGGGCTTTGTCGACCGGTTGCGCACGCGCGCGGAGCCGCGCGTGCCGGTACGGATCGCGGCCCGCTGCACCGGCGGGCCGGCGCAGGCCGACGGCATCGGGATCGTGCGCGATCTCAGCCTGAACGGACTGTCGATCGCGCTCGACCGGCCGCTCGCGGCGGCCGGCGAGCCGTTGCGCGTGCAGTTGCCGTATGCGGACGAGGACCGTGTCGCGCTGCTGACGCTCGACGGGACGGTGCGTGCGGTGCATGCCGATCCGGCCGGGTCGGGCTGGACGCTTCACCACGCGGCGTTCGACGAAGTCGCTGCCGCCGACCGGATGCGCGTCAAGGCGCTGCTGTTCGACCTGTCGTCGGGGGCGGTGGAGGCGGATCAGGTCCGCTGATGTGTCGAACGGAGAAGCGGGGCAAACGTGGCAACCGCTGGGCGGTCGTCCACGGCCCGATGAATCGATCCGCACTGCGCGAGCCGGGCGAGAGCGCGCCGCAGCCTATTGGCTGCGGATGCGGCCATAATCATCTGATGATTCGATCGAATGCGCGGCAATTGTACGGTTTCGGTCAACAGTGAATTTGCGATTTAAGTATTTACCCTGATAGCCGTGCCGCCTAGACTTTCACTCATGCGCAACGACTGCCCAGTCCGAAGCGCCTGACAAGACAAATCTGGAGGTAACGCATCATGAAATCGCTGATCAAGGCAGTTGCACTGGCCGCTCTGGTGGCCGCACCGGTCGTCTCGTTCGCTCAATCGAACCAGCAGCCGCTGACGCGCGCGCAAGTGCGTGCCGAACTGGCCCAGCTGGAAAAGGCCGGCTACAACCCGAACGACTGGATCAACTATCCGGAAAACATCCAGGCCGCACAGGCGAAGATCGCGGCAGCCCAGAACACCGGTGCGCAGGCTGATGCAACGGGCTACGGCGCGAACCCGGTGGCGACGTCGCAGTCGGGCCAGCGCGTGACCGTGCCGGCCGCAGCCGATCGTTCGTCGGTGTACTTCGGTCACTGAGCTTGTCGCGCCGCGGCGGCCTTTGCTACCGCCAGCGAAGCCGCAATAAAAAACCCGCACTCGGCTCGAGGGCGGGTTTTTTCATTGGGGCACGACGGCGTTCCCCTTTCGATCATCAAGAGGACGCGGGAGTCGGTCCCGTGCCAAACCCTGTCGAATGCGATGCCTGACAGGGATCTTTTCACGTTGCATCGGTAGAGTAAGATTCCTGCGGAATGGACGAGACGGCTTCAATCAACGGGAAAGCGATGCGCTTGTATTCGGTCAGCGGAACGGTATCAAATTTGCGCTACTCGATCGAGAAGTATTCGCCATCGAAGTTGCGCAAGTTCGAGGAAAGGGCAACGGAGCTCGCTCCTGTGTTGCTTGCGTCCATTGGCGAAGGCGGTATGGCACTAGCCAGTGCAACGGTGCACGATTCCGACCGAAATCGCCCCGAACCGGCCGAAGGCTACTGGATCGAGATGGAGGTCGGCGGGCGAGCGCTCAAAGGCTGGTTCGACACTCTCTCGTTCGAGAATGGCGGGCATGTGGACGCTGTTTTCGATAAAAGCGGATCGCTGATGGCGGTCAATAATCCGCAGGCGAGACTGGTCGTATTCAGGCCGCCTTGCCCTGAAGGCCTGAAACCCGTTTTCAACAAGTCCATGCTTTACGTTTGCCTCGGGGTGACTTTGTTTTTATTTTTTGGACAAGCCGTACTTTATGCATTCGCACTGCCCGCTTGGGGCGAGTTTTTCGAGTTGATGCCGTTCGTGCTGATAATGTCGGCGCTGGTTGTCGCTCTGCTGGTGTTGCTGGCCTACCGGGACGAATTGATTAGCGGGCGTCGCACCAGAAAGATCCTCAAACTGCTCGGCCTGCCGGGTAGTGTGAGCGCGTTGAAGGCGGAACGCATCGGAACCGGCTACGCGTACCGTTACTGACCGCTTTTGTCCGCATCGCCGAACGGCGCTTGAACCATTGATTTCGGTGCGTGCACCGTCGTTCCGTCAAACGAATCCCACGCTTCAGTCCGACACCCGCTGACAACCATTCGCGCGTGCGCTAGCATCGCGATCGGTGTTGCCGTGGCGCAGCGGCCGATGCGCGACCAACCCGGCATCACGTTCCACGACTTCAACGAAAACAAACAGGAGCATCCATGCGTGTCTTGACCGGTCTGCTGTGCGCGCTGGCGCTGACGGCGAACGTCGCCCATGCACAGGCAAATTGCGCGGACGCGACGGATCAGGCGGCGATGACGGCATGTGCCGATCGCGCGTACAAGAAATCCGACGCGGAGCTGAACCGCACCTACCAGGCCGTCACCGCGCGCCTGCGCGATGCGAAGCCGCTCGCAGAGAAACTCGTGAACGCGCAGCGCGCGTGGATCGCCTACCGCGATGCCGAATGCAACTTCTCCAGCGCGAATGCCGAAGGCGGCAGCGCCTATCCGATGGTCGTGTCGACCTGCCTCGACGATCTGACCAGGACCCGCACCGACACGCTGAAGGGCTATCTGTCCTGCGAGGAAGGCGATCTCGCGTGCCCGGTGCCGGCGAAGTAACGGCTGCGCGACGTCCGGCCAACTCGCAGCCCGCGTCGCGCGGCCGGCAGGTTCGCCGGCCCGTTCGCCTAGACGTCGTCCGTTTCGTCGAGCAGCTTGTGCCGCAGCGCGTAGCGGACCAGCGCCGCTTCGTGCGGCATCTGCATCTTTTCCAGGATCCGGGTCTTGTAGGTGCTGACCGTCTTCGCGCTGACGCACAGCGCCTGCGCGATCTCGGTCAGCGTCTGCCCGGCGGCGATGCGGCGGAACACGTCGAACTCGCGATCGGACAGCCGCTGGTGCGGCAGCGTCTCGGCCGGCTCGTTCAGGCTCTGCGCGAACTGTTCGGCCATCGCGAGGCTCACGTAGACGCCGCCCGACGCCACCTTGGTCACCGCGCCGACCAGTTCGGCGCTCGCGCTTTCCTTGGTCAGATAACCCGACGCTCCGGCGCGGAACGCACGCACCGCGTATTGCTGTTCCGCGTGCATGGTCAGCACGAGCACGCGCAGCGCGGGCTTCTCGTCCTTGATCTGCTTGATCAGTTCGACGCCGTTGCGGCCCGGCATCGACAGGTCGAGCACCAGCACCTGCGCAGGCGTCGACCGGATGAGCGCGATCGTCGACGCTCCGTCGCATGCTTCGCCGGCTACTTCGAATCCGGTGGCGTTCTGGAGGATGTGCCGCAGACCGTCGCGCACGAGCGTATGGTCGTCGGCGATGAGCACCTTGATCATGTGAGGGTGGTTTCCTGTTGTACGGAACCGAGCGGGAATGCGACGGTGATCGAGAAGCCGCGCGCGAGCGCGGTGTCGATCGTCACGCTGCCGCCCAGCATGTGTGCGCGTTCGCGAATGCCAATCAGGCCGAAAGATTTGTCCTCATGGGCGGTGCCGACCGGTGCCGCGCCGCGGCCATTGTCCGCGACGCGCAGCACGCAAAAGCCTTCCTCGATGTCGAGGCGCAGCGCGACGCGCGTCGCGTCCGCATGGCGCGCGACGTTCGTCAGCGCTTCCTGGACGATCCGGAACAGCGTGGTCGCCCCCGCGCTGGTGAACGTGAGGCCGCCCGTTTCGATGTGGCGCTCGACGTCGATGCCGTAGCGGTTCGTGAAGTCGTTCGCGAGCCACTCGATCGCCGGCACGAGGCCGAGATCGTCGAGCATCACCGGGCGCAGGTCGGCCGCGATGCGCCGCACCGACGCGACGGTCGCGTCGATCAGCCGGCGCATGCCCTGCAGGTGCGACAGCACGCCGACTTCGGGTTGCGCATGGCCCGGCATGCGCAGTTGCTGCTCGATGACCGACAGGTCCATCTTCAGCGCGGTGAGTTGCTGGCCGAGGTCGTCGTGCAGTTCGCGCGCGATGCGGGTTTTTTCCTCTTCGCGCACGTTCTGCAGGTTCGCCGAGAGTTCGCGCAGCTCCTGGCGCGACTGCTTCAGCGCATTCTCGGCGCGCTGCCGCTCGGTGATGTCGCGCAGCATCACCGTATAGAGCTTGCCCGACGCATCGCGGATCTGCGAGATCGACGCCTCGAGCGGGAACTCCTCGCCGTTGCCGCGCAGCCCGAACAGCACGCGCTGGCGGCCCATCTGCCGCTCCGACACGCCCGTCACGCCGAACTGGTCGACGTGCTTCGCATGCGCGGCACGAAACCGCTCGGGGATGAAGCGCGACAGCGGCGCGCCGATCGCTTCCATCGCCGACACGCCGAAGACCTGTTCGGCCATCGGGTTGAAGATCACCACCGTCTGCTTCTCGTCGATCGTGATGATCGCTTCCATCGACGAACGGATGATGCCCATCATCCGCGCCTCGTTCAGGATGCCGCGGCTGCTGGCGCCCGTATCGGCGTGGCCGGCGCGGCCGCGCAGCAGCGCATGGACGAGCGCCGCGAACGCGAACGACGCGATCAGCCCCGCGGCGAGCACCGTGCCGGCCGCGCGCTGCGCGCCGGTCGCGCTCGGGCGGCCGTCCGCGGAATAGGCGAGCTTCAGCACGGTTCCGCCGAAATTCAGCTGGTCGGTGCGCCGCATCAGGTCGGGCGACGCGGAGGCTTCGTCGGTCGTCGTCTCGGCGCTCGCGATCGGGTGCGGATCGTCGCCCGCGCTCATCCGCAGGTCGAGCCCGCGTTCCGCGTCCAGCGCGCGCTCGACCAGGCGATTCGGGCTCACTTCCGCGAACAGCACGCCGTCGGCGCCGGCGTCATGGGCGACGGCCGTGCGCGACGAAGCCGTCGCGGGGACGAACAGCGTGAGGGTGCGCGCATCGCGGGACGTATCGTTGTCGGCCGGATGGATGCCGAGTGCGATATCGCCGGTCCGTAGCGCGTGCGCCAGCGGAGCCTGGTCCGGCGCGCCGAAGCGCACGCCGGCCGAGCTCGATGCCGGCGCAACGAGCGTGGCCACCGCGAGCGGGCCGGCCGGCATCGGCGCGTGGCCGGCGAGGGCGCTGCGCGTCGCGGTCGACAGCGGCGCATAGCCGAGCTGCCGGATCGGCGAACGCCCGCTGTCGAGATCGAGCGTATCGGCATACCGGCGCCATTGCTCGGCGGTGATCTGCGGCGCAAGCGCGAATGCGCCGCGCGCGCTTTCGAGCACGGCGACGCTGCCTTGCAGCTCGTGGCGCAGCATCGCCGTCACGTGCGTCGTGCGGCGTTCGAAGCGCGTATGGACGGCGCCTTGCCACTGCTCGCGCACGAGCAGCGCGACGCCGAGCGACAGCGCCGCGCCGGCGAACAGCGTAACGACGCCAGCCGCGAGCGGCTGGCGTAACATGATCTGGAAACGCGCGGGCCCTCGGGCGTCACGCGACGGGGTTCCACTGGCGGTGGTCATTCGATGGCCATTCTGGTGTCGGGGCCGCCCGTGGCACGCGGGCAGCGCGGCAAAACCGGGAAAAACCGGGAAAAACTCGCACCGGCCGCGTGCGACGTCTATTTTCAAGATGAAATTGTGCGCGTTTTACGCGTTTTTTGTAATAGGGTCAGCTAAAAATGAGATAGCCGGGCGGTGTAGCGGGCGTCCCGGCCGCATTTGACGCGCGTCAACGGGCGCGTCGGCACGTGGGGCAGACTGTTCGGCAGGCGAGCCGGCATCGGGCCGGCTTGCGGTGACGGGGACGCCGTTTGCGCGATGCGCGACGGGTGCTCGGTCGGAGGGTGGACCATGTACAAGCGGATTTTCGTCGGGCTCGATGGCAGCCCGAGTGCGCGTCTCGCGCTGAACGAGGCAATCCGGATCGCGGCGGCATCCGGCGGCGAGGTCACGTGCGCGTATGTCGTCGAGCACCGGCCGCAGCTCGTCGACGTCGATGCGGGTTTTGCGGCCGAACGCGATGGCGACGCGGCGGCAACCGCTGCGGCGACGCCCGTGCTCGACGACGCGAAAGCGGCGCTCGCGCAGCGGCAAGTGGCGGGCACCGTGCGCGCGATCGACGCGTACGGCGAGGATATCGCCGCGGTGCTGATGCGCACGGCGGCCGAGGTCGGCGCGGATCTGATCGTGATGGGGACGAGCGGGCGCCACGGCCTGCGCCGGCTGCTGCTCGGCAGCGTCGCGGAATCGCTGCTGCGCGCGGCCGACCGGCCCGTGCTGCTGGTGCGGCACGACGAGCCGGCCGCGGCGGCGACCGCGTGACGGGGCGGTACGGCACCGACGCGTGAGCGGCGGCGGGCAGGGGCTGCCGCGCGGACGCCGGCGTGATGGCGGGCTCGAGGGTTCGTCCGTTGCATCGATCGCCATGCCGCGCATACGCTGCGCCGCAACGGCGGTGTCACGTCGCGCCGGTTGCATCGTGGCCCGCACTTCTGGCAGCATCGACCGGCGTTCGCTTCATCGTCGCGCGCCGCGTTCCGCGCGCAACCCGGTCGCCGCGTGCATGGCCGCGGCGATCGACGCAGCGGCACGCGACGTCGGCCGATCGCATCATCGATCGGACGGGCCGCGCGTTGCGTGTCCGGTTCACTCCTTCACCGACGTCATCCGCCATGCCGATCTCCGCCGCCGACCTGATTCAACAGTTCGATCTGCAACCGCACCCCGAGGGCGGCTATTTCCGCGAAACCTACCGCGCGGCCGATACGGTCGTGCGTCCGGCCGACGGCGCGTCGCGTGCGGCGTCGACCGCGATCTACTACCTGTTGTGCGACGGCGCGTATTCGTCGTGGCACCGGATCCGTTCCGACGAGGTCTGGCATTTCTACGCGGGCGATCCGCTCGAAGTATGGGTGCTCGACGAGCGCGACGGCCTGACGATCCACCGGCTCGGCAACCCGCTCACGCACCCGGGTACCGTATTCCAGGCGGTCGTGCCGGCCGGGCGCTGGTTCGGCGCGCGCTGCGCGTCGCCGGAGCACGTCGCGCTCGTCGGCTGCACGGTTGCGCCGGGGTTCGAGTTTGCGGAATTCGAGCTCGCGGACGCGACGGCGCTGGCCGCCGCATTCCCCGAGTATGCGGAATACGTCGCGGGGCTCGCGCAGCGCTCCGACGCATGAGTGTGCCGGCGGCCATGCCGGCCGCACCGAGCCGCCTTCGACGGCAGCCGTTCCGCGCGGCCGCGGCCAAACCCGTTTAGAATGCACGGTGGTGCAGGATCGGCCGCGGACGTGCCGCGGCGATCGCTGCTTGCCGTATCGACGGCCGCCCCCGTCGCACGGTCCGCATGTCTTCCAGGAGCGCCGCCGTGTGGCACTTTCCCATCGCGATTCCCTCGTCGCTCGGCCCGTGGGCCGTGTTCGCGAGCGTACTGATCACGCAGCTCGGCGTGCCGGTGCCGGCCGTGCCGATGCTGATCCTCGGCGGTACGATGGCGGCGATGGGGCAGGCGTCCTGGGCGAGCATGTTCGTGGCGGCGATCGGCGCGGCGATGCTCGCCGATTCGCTGTGGTTCTTCATGGGCCGCACGCGCGGCCGGCGCTTGCTGAACGGGCTCGTGCGATTCTCGCTGTCGCTCGACACGACGCTGCGCTTCGCGCGTAACGTATTCGAAAGATACGGCGCGCCGCTGCTCGTCCTCTCCAAATTCCTGCCGGGCCTCGGCCTCGTGTCGGCGCCGCTGCTCGGCACGACCGCGATCGGCGTCGGCGTGTTCCTGTTCTGGGATCTGGCCGGCGCGTCGCTGTGGGCCGCGTTCTGGCTCGTCGGCGGCGCGGCCGTGCACGACCAGATCGTCCAGTTCGTGCTGTGGGTGCGCGCGAGCGGCGGCACGATCCTCGACGCGTTCCTCGCGATCTTCATCACGTTCCTGCTGTACCGCTGGGTGCGCCGCTTGCAGTTCCGCCGCTACCTCGCGCAGGTGCGCATCTCCCCGCCGCAACTCGTCGAGATGATGACGTCGAACGAGCCGCCACTGATCTTCGATGCGCGGCCGCGCGCGATTCGCGAACGCGAGCCGTACCGGATTGCCGGTGCGGTGCCGGTCGATCTCGATTCGCCGGACCTGCTGGATCCGGAGCTGCTGAAGCGGCCGATCGTCGTGTATTGCGTGTGCCCGAACGAGGCGACCGCGAAGCGCCTGATCGCGAAGATGCAGCGCAAGAAGATGCTGCACAACATCAAGGCGCTGAAGGGCGGCCTCGACGCGTGGGAGAAGCACGGCTATCCGGTCGAGCCGCTGCCGGCCGATCTCGATTCATCGAGGTATTTCGTGCGGCCGGAACATGCGGCGCTCGCAGGCGAATATACGGTGCGCGCGACGTTGTCGAAGTAAATCGCGCGCGGAATGCCGCGCACGTGCCGATTTCGCCTCCGATTTCACGCTTCCCGTTTCCGGGAAAATCGGCTGGCGCGAAACCTCCGATTATTCTTATAATCCCGCCTGCATATTGCGTGCGCTTGATTGCGCACATTCGACGCGCGTTCGTTCGCGCCGAAAGCGATTGATCCCGTTGCCGCCCGCCACGCGCACAGCCGTGTCGCGCGGGCCGCACGGGCGTATTCCGTGAAAGGCCCGATCCGTTTTTCCGGATTGTTCCGGAAAATACCGATAATCAACGGTAATTCCAATCGGAGTGACGCAGTATCCGCAGCGTTTTTCATCCGGAAAACGGCGGCAGGGATTTTTCGTTTTCGGTTTGCCGGTATCGGCATGAACGGTCGCGCATTGACATCGACAATGACGGCGGCCCGTTCGCGGCTGCCAGGAGACGGACTTGAAACAACCAGAAGACCAGCTGCACCGCGGGCTGGAAGAGCGGCACATCAACCTGATGGCGCTCGGCGCGACGATCGGCGTCGGCCTGTTCCTCGGCTCGGCCGCCGCGATCCGCACGGCCGGCCCGGCCATCCTGCTGACCTACCTGCTGGGCGGCATCGCGATTTTCCTGATCATGCGCGCACTCGGTGAAATGGCGATCACCAATCCGGTCGCCGGCGCCTTCAGCCGCTATGCGCGCGACTACCTCGGCCCGCTCGCGGGCTACCTGACCGGCTGGACCTACTGGTTCGTGTGGATCGTCACCTGCATGGCGGAAATCACCGCGGTGGGCGTCTACATGCACATGTGGTTCCCCGGCGTGCCGAATTGGGTCTGGGCGCTCGCGGCGCTCACGGCGATGGGCGCGGTGAACTTCATCGCGGTCAAGCTGTACGGCGAATTCGAGTTCTGGTTCGCGCTGATCAAGATCGTCACGATCGTGCTGATGATCGTCGGCGGCGGCCTCATGATCGCGTTCGGCATCGGTAACGGCGGCGTCGCGACGGGCATCTCGAACCTGTGGGCCCACGGCGGCTTCATGCCGAACGGCATCGGCGGCGTGATCGGCGCGCTGCCGATCGTGATGTTCGCGTATCTCGGCGTCGAGATGCTCGGCCTCACGGCCGGCGAGGCGCGCAATCCGGAGAAGTCGCTGACGAAGGCGGTGAACTCGGTGTTCTGGCGCGTGCTGATCTTCTACATCGGCGCGCTGTTCGTGATCATGTCGCTCTATCCGTGGGACCAGATCGGCACGCAGGGCAGCCCGTTCGTGATGACGTTCTCGCGGCTCGGGATCCCGGCCGCCGCCGGCATCATCAACTTCGTCGTGTTGACCGCGGCGCTGTCGTCGTGCAACAGCGGCCTGTTCAGCACCGCGCGGATGCTCTACAACCTCGCGCAGCAGGGCCAGGCGCCGGCCATGCTCGGCCGCGTGAATCGCAACGGCGTGCCGGTGTACGGCGTGATCGTGTCGGTCGCGCTGCTGCTGATCGGCGTGCTGCTCAACTATCTCGCGCCGCAGCACGTATTCACGTGGCTGACGTCGGTGTCGACGTTCGGCGCGATCTGGACGTGGTGCGTGATCCTGATCGCGCAGATGCGCTTTCGCCGCACGCTGTCGGCCGACAGGATCGCGCGCCTGCCGATCCGCGTGCCGTTCTATCCGCTCGGCTCGTTCGTCGCACTCGGGTTTCTCGCGCTGGTCGTCGTGCTGATGGCGTTCTCGCCGGATACGCGCGTCGCACTCGTGATCGGCCCGGTCTGGATCGTGCTGCTCGGCATCGCATACGCGGTGTTCCATGCGAACCGGGCGAGCGCGCCCGCGTCGACGAAGTCGTAAGCCAAGCGGCCGAAAGTCGCCGCGCCGCGCGCCGCACAGGCGTGCGCGGCGCATCGCGGCCCGCACGGGTATTGATCGCGATCATGCACGTGCGGGCCGGACGACATATGCTGTCTGAATCGCTTGTCCGCGCTTCGCGTGGCCGTCCGCCGATCCGCGCGACCGCGTCGGCCGTCCGTCCGCCGTTCGTCGTTCGCCGCAGCCCGCGCGAAGCTCCGGTCGTCGTTCCGACGACGCGTCCGCAAGGAGGCTTTCGCCATGCAGTCCACCCCGACCATCCCGCCGCTCGCGCGGATCTCGCTGGCCGTCGATCTGACGCCGGAGTCGCTGTCCGCCGCGCGCTACACGCGCACGCTGCTGCGTCCCGGCATGCAGGTGCGCATCGTCTGCGCGATCGACAATCCGCGTCTCGTTCTGTCGGACATCCCGCGCGTCGATGCGCTGCTGACCTCCGCGCGCGAGGAGATGACGCGTGAAGCGCAGGCGACGCTCGAACGCATCGCGGAACTGTTCGCCGGCAGCGGCGTGGGGATCGAGCAGATGATCATCGATACGTCGCTCACGGGCGGCACGGTGGCCGATGCGCTCGCGAACGACACGTCGGCATGGCACGCCGACGTGCTCGTGGTCGGCGCCAATCCGCACCATGGGTTGCTGCGGCTCGTCGAGGGGGCGGTGTCCGACACGCTGGCCGCGCGCGCGCGCTGCGCGCTGCTGATCGTGCCCGCCGACTATGCGCGGCCGTCGGACGGGCCGCTGCAGCGCCTGATGTTCGCGGTCGATGGCAGCGAGCCGTCGCTGCACGCGGTGCGCGTCGGGCTCGGCTTCGCGGTGCCGACGACGCTGCTGTACGCGGTCTATGTCGTCGATCGCGCGGTTCGTCTGACGGATCTCGTGCCGGTGCGCGCGCTCGAGGATGCGTATCGCGCGGAGGGCGAGGATGCGCTGGCGCGGATCGGCCCGCTGTTCCATGCAACGGGGAACCCGACCAAGCGCGGCATCGTCGAGACCCGTCCGACCAGCGACGACGTCGCCCATGCGCTGATGCGCGACGCGGTGCACTGGCATGCGGAACTGCTGGTGGTCGGCACGCACGGCCGGCGCGGCATCGCGGCCTGGCTGATCGGCAGCGTGGCGCGCCGGGTCGCGCATCTCGCGCAGGTGCCGGTGCTGCTCGTGCGCGAGGCCGCGTGAGGATTGCGCTGCGACGAATGCGAAGCGGACTTTCATTGACCTGCATCAGAAACGTCGCGCGTTTTGCATGAGATAGTCGCACGACGTGCGTGTGCATGCGGCGGATGGTCCGTCGTCCGTACCCGACGTCGCGATTCGACACGTCGGTCCGGAACCGCGCGAACCGGCCTGTCCGACGCCGTTGCGATTCAGCCGATTTCCGGAGCCGTGCCGCGCAGCGCATCGCGCATCGGCCGATCACGAACTCTCTGGCACGAGGGTAGGCAGCCGGCGGCTGCCTTGGATAACGGACGGGGTGCATTGCACCCCGTCCGCTTTCCTGGCCCCGTGCTGACTCTTTTCCTCGCAGGTATTGTCTTCGTCGATGTCGCCGTGTGGAACGGCGCGTGATGCCACGCGATCGCGCGATCGCGGATTCGGTCTGGATCGCGGCATGCGCTGCGCGCCCGGCGCGGTGCCGCAGCCTTCACGCGGCCGCGTGCGGCGTCGGCTGCGTGAAGGCCCCGCGTTCAGGCCCAGCGTTCAGGCCTTTACGCGGCGCGAGGCGCTCGCAGGTCGCGCTGGCGGTGCGCGTCGCGGCATACGCATGCACCGCGACGCACGCCATGCAGTCGGCCTCGTCCGCCAGGCGTGCGATTGCGCAGCCGCGGCCAGCCGGGGCGCGTCTTGCGGCGCTGCCTCACGACGACCGTTGCGCCGGCACCGGCCCGCGCGCGGAGCGCCGCGGCGAACCGCTGCAGCGCGAGCACCGATCCCGCGACGCTCTGGTACTTTTCGCGGCCGATCTGCCCGTCGAGCGTGACGAGCAAGCCCGATTCGCGCGCGAGTGCGAGCAACGCGTCGAGATCTTCCGGCGGGCGGATTGCGGCCGGCACGGCGGTCGCGGCCAGCATGCGCGTGCGCCGCTGTCCGTCCCGCGCCGGGAAGTTGCGATGAATCATGATGGGTCTCCCTGCGCCCGACCCCGCGTGCCGGCTCGAGGGCCGGCTGAGCGATGACCGGGTATGAACGCGTCGTTCATGACATCAGTATCCGCCGAGGAGACCGCGCTGCCAATCGGTGCGTGCTGAAGTCGCTGTCAGACGTTGCGTGCGAGGTATCGGAATCCGCTGACACGCCGGACCGGCGAGCCGCCGCTGCGGCGCGAGGCGGGCAGGCGGGCAGGCGCGATGTGCGGCGCCCCGATCCGGTGCATTCGAACAGACGAATCGCGGCCGTCGCGCGTCGCTTGACGCAGGACTTTCGCGGGTCTAAGGTCCCACACTGCATCGGCATCGCGCGACGGTTCATCGTCCGAGCGATCGCACGGTGCCGCGCCTCGGGGTGGCGTGACAATCCTTCCAGTCGTTCGCGGGCCTTGGGCGCCGCGAATCCTGCGCGCGGGCCGGTTCGGCGACGGATCGGCGCGGCGGCACGCAAGGTGCCGTTGATCGCGCGCAACCACGCTTCGGCGCATCGTACGCCGGGCGGCCGTTTAGCCTTTAATCTTCCGGTAGCGTCATTTTTTCCTTTCGTTCCTCGACCGTCAGGAGCCCGTCGATGTCACAGGACAATTTGCTTGATGCCTTGAAGGCCGTCGCCGCAGAGCGCGCGATCGGCGCCGATCAGTTGCGCACGATGCTCGACGATGAAGTGCGAGCGTTGTCGTCCGATGCCCGCGTGCACGATTACATCCACGTGTTCGCGATCCGCCACCTGCGCGAACGGATGCGCAGGCAGGACGAACTCGAGCGCGACACGCCGGCCAGTACGCCGCGCGACGAGCCGGATACGCGTACCGGCCGCCGTCTGTAACGGACGATCGGCGCGACCGGCGCCGCGGTGCCTCATGACAGCGGAAGGCCCCTGAGCGCCGCGCGCCTCCGGCACCGGCACCGCTGCACGCCTGCATGCCGACAACGCGCCTGCCTGCCGGTCGCGCCTTTCTTCATATATTTGACCGAATCGACACAACGGCCTCAAGTAAGCGGCGCGGATGCCGTATACCCGGTGAATTCGTCCACCGGGCGTTCGCGCTCCCTTACCGAGTCGTTGCCATGTTCTCGTCCATCCGCACCCGCATCCTCGCCGCGTGCGTCGCCATCGTCGTGTTCGCGCTCGTCGCCACCACGCTGATCAATTACTTCATCGCACGCGCGTACAACAACGACGCGATAGACCGCAACCTGACCTCCGTCGCGAGCGGCCACGTGGTCGGCATCGGCGACTGGGTCGCGACGAAAAGCCGGATGATCGCGTCGTTGCAGGACGCCGCGCTGTCGCCCGATCCGCTGCCGGTGTTCAAGCAGATGGCCGCGGCGGGCGGCTTCACGAACGTCTACGCGGGCTATGCCGACAAGGTGTTCCATTTCTCCGACCCGACCGGCATCCCGCCCGACTACGACCCGACCGGCCGTCCGTGGTACAAGCAGGCCGCCCAGGCCGGCAAGCCGGTCGTCACGCCGCCGTACGTCGATGCGGGCACCGGCAACCTGGTCGTCACGTTCGCGGTGCCGATCCTGCGCGACGGTGCGCTGAAGGGCGTCGTCGCTGCCGACGTCGCGATGGACAGCGTGATCGCGAACGTGAAGTCGATCCACCCGACGCCCGCGAGCTTCGGGATGTTGATCGACAGCAGCGGCCACGTCGTCGCGCATCCTGACGCGAAGCTCACGCTGAAGCCGGTCGCCGACGTGTCGCCCGACCTCGGCGGCATCGGCGCCGCGACGCTGGCGGCGTCGAGCGCGCCGGTCGAAGTGCACGTCGGCGGCGACGCGAAGCTGGTGCGCGCGCAAGCCGTGCCGGGCACCGACTGGTACGCGCTGGTCCTGCTCGACAAATCGGAAGCGACGGCCGGGATGCGCTCGCTGCTGACCGCGTCGCTGATCACGCTGGTGGTGATCGTCGGCGTCGCGTCGCTGATCGTCGGCGCGATCACGACGACCGCGTTCCGCCGCCTGTCGCAGGTGCGTCAGGCGATGGCGTCGATCGGCTCGGGCACGGGCGACCTGACGCAGCGCCTGCCGGCCGACGGCCGCGACGAGGTGGCCGATATCGCGCGCTCGTTCAACAGCTTCGTCGACAAGCTGAACGACGTGATGCGGCAGATCCGCGACGCGAGCGAATCGGTGCGCACGGCCGCGAACGAAATCGCCGCGGGCAACCAGGACCTGTCGTCGCGCACCGAATCGGCGGCGGCGAGCCTCGAGGAAACGGCCGCGTCGATGGAAGAAATCACCGCGACGGTCGGCCAGTCGGCGGCCGCTGCAGGCCAGGCCGACGAACGCGCGGCCGCGGCGTCGCGGATCGCGTCGCACGGCGGCGTGGTCGTATCGGACGTCGTGTCGACGATGGAGAAGATCGAGGAAGCGTCGGGCCGGATCGGCGACATCATCGGCGTGATCGACGGGATCGCGTTCCAGACCAACATCCTCGCGCTGAACGCGGCCGTCGAAGCGGCGCGTGCCGGCGAGCAGGGCCGTGGGTTCGCGGTCGTCGCGCAGGAAGTGCGCAGTCTCGCGCAACGCAGCGCGCAGGCCGCGCGCGAGGTGAAGGTGCTGGTCGAATCGACGGTGGCGAGCGTGTCGGCCGGGTCGGGGCAGGTGCGCCAGGCCGGCGAGACGATGCGCGAGATCGTGTCGAACGTCGCCAACGTGACGACGATCATCTCCGAGATCACGCACGCGGCGAACGAGCAGACGCGCGGCATCCAGGAAGTGAACCGCGCGGTCACCCAGCTCGACGAAATGGTGCAGCAGAACGCGGCGCTCGTCGAACAGTCGACCGCGGCCGCGACCGCGCTGCAGACGCAGGCGAACGCGCTTGCGACGACGGTCGGGCAGTTCAAGGTCGCATGACCTGCGCCGGTTGACGCAGGGCCCGCGGCGGCGCTCAGGGGCGGCCGTCGTCGCGCATCAGCGCGAGCCGGTTGTAGAGCGTCTTCAGGCTGATGCCGAGCGCTTTCGCGGCTTGCGGCTTGTTGCCGTCGAAGTGCTGCAGCGTGGCCGCGATGAAACGTTGCTGCGCATGGTGCAGCGTTGCGCCGAGCGGCAGCGCCATCGCGTCGTCCGACGTGTGGTCGGGCGGCGCTGCCGGCCTCGGCAACGCGACGTCGATGCCGTCGTCCGCGAGGATGTACGCGCGCTCGATCGTGTTGTGCAGCTCGCGCACGTTGCCGGGCCACGAATAAGCGCGCAGCGCGGCGATCGCCGCGTCGGTCAGCCGCTTGTGCGAGCGGTGCCGCGCGTTGAGCGCATCGACGAACTCATGCGCGATCGCCTCGACGTCGCCGCTGCGCTGGCGCAGCGGCGGCACATACAGCGCGAATGCGGCGAGACGGTAGAACAGGTCCTCGCGCAGCCGGCCGTCGCGCACGGCATCGGCCGGATTGTGACGGGTCGCCGACAGGATGCGCACGTCGAGCGGAATCGAGTCGGTGCCGCCGACCCGCACGATCGTGTTCGATTCGAGCGCCCGCAGCAGCTTCACCTGCAGCGACGCGGGCATCTCCGCGATCTCGTCGAGCAGCAGCGTGCCGCCGCACGCGGCTTCGAAAAAACCCTCCCGTTGCGCGATCGCGCCGGTGAAGCTGCCTTTTTCGTGACCGAACAATTGCGCTTCGGCGATGTCCGCCGGAATCGCGCCGCAGTTGACGGGCACGAATGGCCCGTCGCGTCGCGCGCTGAGGTCGTGCAGCAGGCGCGCGACGATATCCTTGCCGACCCCGCTTTCGCCGGCAATCATCACGCTGGCGCGGGTCGGAGCGATTTTCTCGATACGGCCGAGCAGCGTGCGCATCGCCGCGGAGCGGCCGGACAGCCGGCGCGCGTCGGCGCCTTGCTTCGGACGGTTTGCGGATTCAGCCATAAGCGTCGGCGGGCCGTTTTGAAAATCGGCACCGCACCTTCCCTTCATTGCAATATCTATCATCGACAGCGAAACCGCACGGAAGGTGCCGCGATTTAGAAATTTACAATGTCCGGTGCGGGGATCGAAGAAATACGCGATCACGGGGGCACGATGCCGACAGGCGGCAGCCGACACCGCGTGTCGATGCTTTTTTGCAGCCGACCGATGAAAAATCGCAAGTCGGCATCACCCGCGTTCCGCGCAAACGCGGCGGGGCGGCCGAGCGACGCGGCGCGGCGGCACGCGCAGCACGCCGCGCCGCGAAGCCGCCGCGCGGCCGTGCCGCGGGTACGCGCGTTGCGCCGGCCCTTGGGCTCGCCCCCGAACGCTCGACGGCACATGCCGGCCGCCGAGGCGGGAGCCGTCGAGCGACGGTCGCCGGGGCGATGCAGGGACACGATGAGGATCCTTACCCGTGAACTGTTCCGGCAGGGTGCATGGGTCGTGCTGGCCGTCGGGGTGGCGTCCGTGCTGCAGGCGTGGGCGATGCACGTCGTCGGCGTACATGCACCGTTTGCACAGCTGCCTTTCTACGCCGGTGTTGCGGCTGCGGCCTGGCTGACGTCGTTCGGCGGCGGCCTGGTCGCGACGGCCGCCAGCGCGGTCGTGATCGGCGCGTTGGGCTGGCGCGAGGTGACGCTGCCCGCGCTGCTCGCGCAGGCCGGCGCCTTCGTCGCGATCGGTTTCGTCGAATGCGTGCTCGTGGTGGTCGTCAAGCCGCTGCTCGCAAACGATCGGCTGCGCGGCGCCGAGGATGCCGAAGAAAATGGCGCACGCCCGCCGCGCCGCGAACCGACACCCGCGGCGCGCTCGCTCGACGACATCCTGCTGCGCCGCGTGGTCGATGCGTCGCCCGACGCGATCGTCGGCGTCGATGCCGTCCGGCGGATCACGAGCTGGAATCCGGCCGCGCGGCGCCTGTTCGGCATCGATGCCGCGGCGGTGATCGGGCACGACGTCACGACGCTGATCGCGCCGCGCTGGCTGCGCTTGCATCCGGTTCCCACGTCGTTCGCGAACGCGCGCCCGCCCGCAGGCCCGCTCGACATTCTGTGCCTGCGCCACGACGGCGGCCGCTTTCGCGCGACCTTCGTGGCGGCGCCGATCGTCGACGCGCAAGGCAACTGCACCGGCATGTCGATGACGCTGCGCGAAGCGCGTGAACGCCGCCGAAGCGAGCGGCGCAACCTGCGTTCGTTACGCGGTGCGCGCGACGCGCGCGTGCAGGCCGACGAGTCGAACCGGCTGAAGGACGAACTGCTCGCCACCGTATCGCATGAACTGCGCACGCCGCTGAACGTGATCTACGGCTGGGTCGAGGTGATGCGCAGCGCCGACGGCCAGAGCTTCGCTCACCAGGCGATCGATGCGATCGACCGCAGCGCACGCTCGCTGTCGCGGATGGTCGGCGACCTGCTCGACGCCTCGTCGCTCGCGACGGGGCGGATGCGGCTCGAGCGCGCGCCCGTCGATCTCGTGCGCGTCGTGCGGGAGGCGGTGCGCGAACTCGGCGCGACGGCGGAGGCGAACGGTCTCGAACTGTCGATCGCGTGCGCGATGTCCAACTGCGTGATCTCCGCCGACGGCGAGCGGGTGCGCCAGATGCTGTCGAACCTGCTGTCGAACGCGATCAAGTTCACGCCGCCGGGCGGCAGCATCAAGGTGTCGCTGACCCGGGCCGGCGCGCGCGTGCGGCTGTCGGTCGCCGATACCGGCCAAGGCATTTCGGCGGAACGCCTGCCGCATCTGTTCGATACGTTCAGCCGGCCGGAAGGCGCGTCGGCCTCGCCCAAGCGCGGCCTCGGACTCGGCCTGTCGATCGTGCGCAACATCGCACGGCTCCACGGCGGCGAGGTCACGGCGGCGAGCGATGGCACCGGGCGCGGCACGACCGTGACCGTGATGCTGCCGGTGGACTGGGACGCCGACGTGCCGAACGGCCAGCCGTTACGGCCGAGCGGCGCGTCGACGGCGGTCGCACTCGACGGCCGGCGCGTGCTGGTGGTCGATGACGATGCGACGTCGCGCGCGAGCCTCGCGGCGGCGCTCGAAACGCTCGGCGCGCAGGTGTCGACCGCGCAATCGGGGCGCGACGCGCTCGACGTGGTCGCGCGGCAGCACCCGAGCGTCGTGCTGTCGGATCTCGCGATGCCGGACGGCGACGGCTTCTGGCTGCTCGACCACATTCGCCATTTGCCGAACGGCAGCGGGCGCCTGCCCGTCGTCGCGGTGACCGCGCATGCGGGTGCGGCGGACCGGAACCGCGTGATGGCCGCCGGCTTCGACGCGTATCTGTGCAAGCCGGTCGACATGCCGACGCTGGCCAGCGTCATCGTCGACGTGTCGAGCGCCGAGCGGCATCGCTGACGCGCGGCGGCCTGCGCACTTCGCGCAAGGCGGCACGATGAAGGGATCGAACCTTGCCAGGCGCGACAGCACCGGCGGCAGGCCGAGTCGACGGGCAGCGTGCCCGACGAGCGGCGACGCGCGACCGCGATTCGGGTCGTGCAAGACATCGACGGTGCGCGCGGTGTGTGCGACAGGCTGCGGATCCGCGGGAAGTCACGTATGACACGACGTTCGCGGAGCGCACGCTGCGGGTAACCGCCGCATTGTCGATCGAGTATGTCGAGGGTGCATGGAGCAAAGGCGCGTGGACCGATTTCCCGCGTCCGCGCATCGTCCCGCATGACGGGCCGGTTGCCGCGTTCGGCAGGGCCGATCCGTCGACCGATACGGAGGTCCGGATGAAAACGAGCGACAGGAATCTGCGCCGAGCCACCGCGGTTGCCGGCATCGTGTGCCTGGTGGGATCGGGCGTGCTCGCGGTGTTGCGCGTACCGGCATTCGCGCCGGCGCATGCGCAGGCGCCGCCGGCATCGTCCGTTCAGGTCGCGCCGGGCGTCGTCAGTCCCGGCGCGACCGCCGACGAGGCGGACATGACGCGGCGGCCGAGCGGCATCGACGCCGAATTCATCGACAAGGCCGGCATCGTCGGCAAGACGGAGTTGCAGGCAAGCCAGCTCGCGCTCGACCGATCGTCGAATCCGGGCGTGAAGGCCTTCGCGCGCCGGATGATCGACGATCACGTTCGCATGACCGCGGAATTGCGCCGGCTCGGCGCGCAAAAGGGCTTGCCCGTGCAGACGCGGATGCTGGTCGATCCGGCGGTGAATGCGCTGCGAAGCAAGAACGGCCATGCGTTCGACAAGGGGTACATCGAGCTGGCGGGACCGAACGCGCACGACGCGGCGATCAGGCTCTACTCAGCCGAGGCGCGCGACGGCCACGACCGGCAGCTTCGCGCGTTCGCGGCCAACGCGCTGCCGACGCTGAAGGCGCACCTGAGCGCCGCGCGCGCACTCGAGCGTGCGATCGCGGCCGCGCACTGATCCGCACGGCGATCCGCGCGCCCCGGCGCGTCCGTCAGTGCGGCCGCGTGTCGCTTTCCGGGCCGTCCGGCGACGCCTCGAAGGGCGGCGCATCGAGTACCGTTTCGCCTTCCTCGATCAGCCAGTACGGCGATGCGCCATAGTACGCGTGCAGCCCCTCGGCCCAGGCGGGATCGGCCATCGTCGGCCAGCGGTCTTTCTCGAAGCCGGGCGCGTCGCGCACGCGCTCGGTCGAAACGGGCAGCACGAAGCAGCGGCGCCCGGCGTCGAGCGTCAGCACGTTCCACGGCACCGCGAGCAGCTTGTCGCCGATCCCGAGCAACCCGCCCGACGACACGACCGCATACGCGATCCGGCCCGAGCGGATATCGAGCATGATGTTCGTGATCTTGCCGATGTCGTCGCCGTCCAGCGTCAGCACGCGATCATCTTCCAGCGTGCTGGCGGCCATCACGTCCGGCCCCGGCCCGCCGGCCGAACGGCCGCGGTCGCCGACGATGCGCGCCTGCGTGCGCGACGGTCTGTCCGTTGTCATCGCTGTTCTCCTGGTCGAAGCGGCGCGGCGCACACGGCGCGCGGGCCGCACGGGTGAGGGCCGCGGTCAGCGGCGGCGCGGCAGGGACACGTCCTCGAGCGTGTTCGCCAGCTCGTCGCGTGCCGGGCCGCCCGCGCGTGTCGCGATGTCGCCCAGCGACACGATGCCGACGATCTGGTGATTGGCGTCGAGCACCGGCATCCGGTGCAACTGCACGTCGGCCATCCGCTGCTGGACGTCGCCGACGCCGTCGTCTTCCACGCACCACTGCACCGGCGCGGACGCGACCACCTTTACCGGGGTATCGGACGAATGCCCGTGCGACAGCGCTCGCACTGCGAGGTCGCGGTCCGTCACGATCGCGACGAGCCCGGTGTCATCGCAGACAGGCAGCACGCCGATGTCGAAGCGCTGCATCAATTCGGCCGCATGGCGAATCGTGTCGGTCGGCGCGACGCAGACCACGTCGCGCGACATGATTTCATTGACGCGATACATGAACGCCTCCTTCGTGAACGAGACGACATGGAAGCAGAACGCGTGCCGCGTTCAATCGGCACAGGCCGGGCCTGCGCGGCCGGGCCACGGCGAAATTTGCCAGCCGGCTTGTACATCTTCCACGGCGGCAGCCGCGGCCGGGCCGCGAGCGACGCTCAGTGGCCGACGCCCGTCATCACGACGATTGCCAGGACCAGCGCGCTCTCGATCGCGGCGAGCGCCGCGACGCCTGCGGCGCCGCTGACTTCGTGCCATGCACGTTCGATGCGTTTCATCACTTCACTCCGGTTGGGCCGGCCGGGCGACGCTACGTTGCCGCGCATCGCGGGCCGGGTGCCGCCGTCAGCCGTGATCGCGGGGCGGTTGCGGGGCGTCGGGCGCGCGACGTTCGCGTTCGCCGGACGGCCTGGCGGGGTCGATGCGGGTCGCACCGCCGACGGCGGGCGGATCGCTGGCCGGGAACGTCTCCTCGAGCCCTTCGTCGATGCGCTCTTCCGTCTTGTCGTCAGACGGCTTGCGCGACGTGGCCAGGGAGAGCGGGCTGGCAGCCGGTGACACGGCGTCTCGGCTACCGGGGGCGGATGCGGTCATGATCGAACCTCCTTATGGGTACGAGGGGTGCAAGCGCCGTACCCGCGCAGCGCGGGCGGCATGACGCTTGCAGCCGTCGAGCCGGCCGGGCGGGCTGAGACGTGGCCGGCCCCGCCGCCGGCGTGGACGAGAGGACATCGTGATGAATGAACCCAGGGAAAGAATACGTTACGACGCGAACGTGTGCGGCGGCGATTTCAGTCAGGTGCGCGAGCGTTTCGACACATGGAAGCGCGAATCGCGGCTCCATCGGCCCGAGCGGCGCATGTTCGACGGGAAGGACGAGGTTCGCGAGCTGGACCCTACCGTCTACGCGGGGCCGGAAAGCGCACAGCGGGCGCTCGCCGCGCGATGCGCGCCGTCCGATCGATTCGCACTCGCGGCGCGCCTCGCCGCCGAAGGGCGCACGCTGTGGCTGGTGATGGCGGCCTACGATGCATGACCGGTGCGCACCCGGGCAGGCACGCCGCTTGCGCGCGCTCGCCGCACCCATCGACACGCGCGAGCCGCCGCGCAGGAGCGACATGAGTACACGATCCATGCTGCACCGTCCGGAGCCGACGCCCGACTTCGATCCCGATCCGGCGCTGCCCGAGCACGACGATCCGTTCGATCCGCCCGTGCCCCCGGGCCTGCCGCACGGCGATCCGCCGTCGCAGCCGCCGCCGATGCGGATGCCGGGCGAGGGCAGCGAACCACGGCCGGCCGCGCGATCACTGAAAGGAGGACCATCATGGACATTCACGTGCAATCGCCCGACAAGCGCGCGATCGCCCAGGTGCTGGGCCGCTATTTCGAGTCGCGTTCGTTGCGTTACCACATCGAGGAGTTGCCGGGCGGCGTGCTGCATATCGGCTTTCGCGCGAGCGGGCGCCCGGTCGCCGTCACCGTGTCGTTCGACGACACCGCCTACGACACCTACACGCACTGGGACGCGAGCCAGAAGCAGCTCGCGCTCGGGCGTCTCGCGGACGGCTTCTCGCGCATGATGGCGAAGCGCAGCCCGGCCGCGCTCGCCGGCGACTATCACGTCGAGCGTTTCTGATTTCGCAACCCTGCGCCGGTTCATGCCGGAATACGGCAAAGTGCCCGCGTTCAACGGGCGCTTTGCGGCTTCGCGTGCGCCAGCGTAGGATGTTCACAATTCAGCGCACGCTACGTTCGCGCCGTCGGCTGCTCGCCGTTGCAGCCGGCCAGGCTGCGACGCGCTTTCCCTCAGGTTCGTTTCGTGCAACCGACGGAGACCGCCTTGATGACCGTTGCCCGCCCGTTGTTGTCGCCCGGCACCCGCCGGTTCGTGTCCGGCCTGTCGGCCTTCGCCGCGCTGGCGGCGGGCGGTGCCCGCGACGCGTCGGCCCAGACGCCGTCGCCGCTCGGCGAATGGCAATACTCGGCGGGCGTCCCGCTGCAGAAACTGTTCAGTCCGACCGTCCCCACGTGGCAGGTCAGCGTCGGCGCGGCGATGACGCTGCAGCCGCGCTACGCGGGTTCCGATCGCTATCGCGTGATGGGCGGCCCGAATTTCGACGTGCGCTATCGCGACCTGTTCTTCCTGTCGACGGGCGACGGGCTCGGCGCGAACGTGTTGCGCGGGCCCAACTGGCGCGTGAGCCTGTCGGTCGGCTATGACCTCGGACGCCGCGCGGCCGACGATCTCGACCACCTGAACGGGCTCGACAACATCAACGCGGCGCCGGTGATGAAGCTCGCGGCCGACTACGTGATCTCGAAGGATTTTCCGCTCGTGCTGCGCGCGGATGTGCGGCGCAGCATCGGCGGCTCGAACGGCTGGGTCGGCGATTTCTCAGCGTACATGCCGATGCCGGGCAGCAACGAACACTTCTTCTGGTTCGCCGGGCCGACCGTGTCGTTCGCCGATTCGCGCTACATGAACAGCTGGTTCGGCGTGCCCGCGGGGGCGTCCGCGCGCTCGGGGCTGCCGGCCTATTCGTCGGGCGCGGGGATGAAGTCGTTCGGCGCGGGCGTGACGATGGTGTGGTTCGTCAACAAGCACTGGTTCGTGACGATGGACGGCGCGATCGAACAGCTCGTCGGCCGCGCACGGCGCAGCCCGATCACGCAGCAGTCGACGAACGGCGTGTTCGACATGTCGGTGAATTACCAGTTCTGACCGCGATCGGCGACGGCCGGGCGGCCGCGTCGTGGTGCGCGGCATGCGGCATTTTTCGTCACATTTGATATGATTCCGACCTGTACAAACGTACAGTGATCGATCCCCGTGACGCCTGCATCGCCGACGCCCCCGGCGTTTTACTACCTGACCAATTTCGAACGCGCGCTGGCCTGGCTCGGCGAGCGTTACGACGACCTGCTCGATGCGAGCGAACATGCGTTTCTCGCGCATTTCGCGCAACTGCCGAAAGCGTCGCGTGCGTTGCTCGTGCGGATGCTGATGCGCAGCGGCACCGACTTCCGCGCGAGCAAGCTCGCGTACGACGAAATCGGCAGCACGCTCGACGCGGCCGCGCCGGTCGTCGAGCTCGGCTGGGTCGATCCGGCACCCGCGCTCACGCTCGACGAGTTGTTCGTGCTGTCGACCAAGGCCGACCTGCTGAAGGTGTTCCCGTCGCTCGCCGCGCACGCGGGCGAGCGCAAGCCCGAATGGCTCGAGCGGTTGCGGCCCGCGCACGACGTGGCGCAGCCGTTCGACGCATGGTGCGCGCAGGCCGACGATCGCGTGCTGCGCGTGACGGTCGGCGCGCTGTGCGACCGCCTGCGGCTGATGTTCTTCGGCAATCTTCATCAGGACTGGAGCGAATTCGTGCTCGCCGATCTCGGCGTGTTCCAGTACGAAAGCGTGCCGTTCGCGCCGTCGTCGCGCGCGTTCCAGCAGCGCGACGACGTCGACGCGTATCTCGCGCTGCAGACCTGCCGAGAAGCACTCGACGCATGGCCCGACGACCAGCCGTTCGACGATCTGCTGCAGGCGATCGACGCGGTCGGTTGCGCGCAGCCGTGGCTCGCGACGCGCCGCGCGAAGCTGCTGTTCACGCTCGGGCAGACCTGCGAGCGCCGCGCCGACTGGGCTGCCGCGCTCGACGCGTATGCGCGCAGCGCGTGGCCGGGCAGCCGGCACCGGCGCATTCGCGTACTCGAACGCTGCGGCCGCGACACCGATGCGCTCGCGCTCGCGCTCGATGCGCGCGGCGGCTTCGAAAGCGACGAGGAGCGCCAGCGCGTCGAGCGGATGCTGCCGCGCCTGCAGCGCCGTCTCGGGCAGCGGGTCGAACGCGCGGGCGGCACGCCCGACGTGCCGCGCGAGACGCTCGTGCTGGTGCGACCTGAAGCGTTCGTCAGCGTCGAATACGCGGTGCGCGACCATCTCGCGCAGCCCGGCGCGCCGGTTCACTACGTCGAGAACACGCTGATCAATTCGCTGTTCGGCCTGCTGTGCTGGGAGCCCGTGTTCGCGGCCGTGCCAGGCGCGTTCTTTCACCCGTTCCAGCGCGGCCCGGCCGACCTGCACGCGCCCGATTTCGCCGTGCGCCGCACGGACGCGTTCGCAGCCTGTTTCGCGCAACTCGACTCGGGCGCGTACCGCGACACGATCCGCCGGCACTTCGCGACGAAGACGGGGCTGCAATCGCCGTTCGTGTTCTGGGGCGTACTGACCGACGAACTGCTCGACGAGGCGCTGGCCTGCCTGCCGCCCGAGCACCTGCGGCTGTGGTTCACGCGCCTGCTCGCGGATATCCGCGGCAACCGCTCGGGGCTGCCCGATCTCGTCCGTTTCTGGCCCGGCGAGCGGCGCTATGAATTGATCGAGGTGAAGGGCCCCGGCGACCGGCTGCAGGACAACCAGACGCGCTGGCTCGCGTACTGCCTCGCGCACGGCATGCCGGTGCGTGTCGTCGATGTCGAATGGGCCGGAGCCGGTGTCGAGCAAGCCGAAGCGGCGGGATTGTCCGCATGAGCTACGTCGTCGCGGTGCGGGCGATGTGCGAATTCACCGCGCGGCGCGGCGATCTCGACCTGCGCTTCACGCCCGCGCCGACCGCACTCGAAGGCATTGCCGGCCACGGCGCCGTCACGTCGAAGCGCGGTGCGCGCTACGAAACCGAGATCGCGCTGACCGGCACGTGGGGCACGCTCACCGTGCGCGGGCGCGCGGACGGCTACGACCCGGTCGCGAACCGGCTCGAGGAGATCAAGACCTACCGCGGCAGCCTCGACGCGATGCCGGCCAACCATCGCGCGCTGCACTGGGCGCAGGCGAAGGTCTATGCGCACCTGATGTGCGACGCACGCGGCCTCGCGGAAATCGACGTCGCGCTCGTGTATTTCGACATCGTGTCGGAGCGCGAGACCGTGCTCACCGAGACGCTCGGCGCAAGCGCGCTCGCCGCGTTCTTCGCCGAGCAGTGCGCGTGCTTCGTCGGCTGGGCCGAGCGCGAGACCGCGCACCGCTCGGCCCGCGATGCGGCGCTGCGTGCGCTGACGTTTCCGCACAGCCGGTTCCGCAGCGGCCAGCGCGAGCTGGCCGTGTCCGTCTATCGGGCGGCGCGCGACGAGCGCTGCCTGATGGCGCAGGCGCCGACCGGCATCGGCAAGACGCTCGGCACGGTGTTTCCGCTGCTGAAGGCGTGCGGCGAGGGCGAGCTCGATCACGTGTTTTTCCTGACCGCGAAGACGCCCGGCCGCGCGCTCGCGCTGGAAGCGGCGACCACGCTCGGCGCCGGCACGCCGGCGCTGCCGCTGCGCGTGCTGGAGCTCGTCGCGCGCGACAAGGCGTGCGAGCATCCCGACCGCGCGTGTCACGGCGAATCGTGCCCGCTTGCGCAAGGCTTCTACGACCGGCTGCCGGCGGCGCGCGACGCGGCGATCGGCGCGGGGCTGCTCGATCGCGATACCGTGCGCGAGGCGGCGCTCGCGCACGACGTCTGTCCGTACTATCTCGCGCAGGAGCTGGCGCGCTGGTCGGACATGGTGATCGGCGACTACAACTACTACTACGACGGCAGCGCGATGCTGCATACGCTCGCGCAGCAGAACCAGTGGCGCGTCGGCGTGCTCGTCGACGAGGCGCACAACCTGCTCGATCGCGCCCGCAAGATGTACAGCGCATCGCTCGACCCGTTCGCGTTCGCGGCCGCGCGCGAGGCGGCGCCCGCAGCACTGCGCAAGGCGTTCGACCGGCTCGCGCGCGCGTGGGGCACGCTCAATCGCGCACAGGCCGAGCGCTATGCGGCATACCCCGAGATCCCGGGGCCGATCGTGTCGGCCGTGCAGAACCTCGTCGCGGCAATCGGCGAACACCTGACCGATGCGCCGCGCGCGAACGGCGACGCGCTGCTGCGCTTTCATTTCGAGGCGATCCAGTTCGGCGTGCTCGCCGATGCGTTCGACGGCGCGTCGATCTTCGACGCGACGCTGCACGGCGAGCCGCTGCCGCGCCAGTCCGGGCTCGACGGCGTCGCACCGGCCGGGCGCCGGCGCCGCATCCAGTCGACGCTGTGCGTGCGCAACGTGATTCCGGCCGGCTTTCTCGCGCCGCGTTACGACGCCGCGCGCGCGACCGTGCTGTTTTCCGGCACGTTGAGCCCGTTTCATTTCTATCGCGACACGCTCGGGTTGCCGGCCGACACCGGCTGGCTCGACGTCGACGGGCCGTTCCGCGCCGAGCAACTGACCGTGCGCGTCGCGAGCCACGTATCGACGCGCTGGCGCGACCGCGACCGTTCGCTCGAACCGATCGTGGACCTGATCGCCGCGCAGTATGCGACACGGCCCGGCAACTACCTCGGCTTCCTCAGCAGCTTCGACTATCTCGGGCGCGTCGTCGCGCTGATGCAGACGCGTCATCCGGACGTGCCCGTGTGGGCCCAGGCGCCCGGCATGGCCGAAAGCGAGCGCGACGCGTTTCTCGCGCGATTCGACGCGGGCGGGCGCGGGGTCGGCTTCGCGGTGCTGGGCGGTGCGTTCTCGGAAGGCGTGGATCTCGTCGGCGAGCGGCTGATCGGCGCGTTCATCGCGACGCTCGGGCTGCCGCAGGTCAACGATGTCAACGAACAGATGCGGCGCGCGATGGAGGCGCGCTTCGGCAACGGGTACGACTACATGTATCTGTACCCGGGCCTGCAGAAGGTCGTGCAGGCGGCCGGGCGCGTGATCCGCACCGAACACGACGAGGGCGTCGTGCATCTGATCGACGATCGTTACCGGCGGCGGGAGGTGCGCGATCTGTTGCCGCGGTGGTGGCGGATCGGGTGACGGGCGTGACGGATGTCGTGAGCGGGATGACGTGCGTGCGGCTCGCGTGAATCCCTAAAGCACGTTGAGCATCGCGAGCGCGGTTTCCTGCAGATGCGGCAGCACGCGTCGCACGGCCGCGTCGGTCGTCTCCGTGCCGATCGGCATGTTCGTGCTCAGCGCGGCGACGACTTCGCCGTGACGGTTCTTCAGCGGCACCGCGATGCCGCGCACGCCGACCTGCAATTGCTGCTCGATCACCGCGAAGCCCGCGTCGCGCGCGTGGTCGACCTGTTCGAGCAGGCGCGCCTTGTTGGTGATCGTGTGCGGCGTGAACGGCGCGAGTTCGGTGTCGTCGAGCCACGTGCGGACGGCCTCGCGATCCGGATGATGCGCGAGCAGCACGACGCCCGGCGACGTCAGCGGGGCGGGCACGCGCGCGCCGAGCACGAAGCCGGTCGTCATCACGCGCGACACGCCGTTGCGGGCGATGAACACGAGTTCCCAGCCGTCGAGCACGCTCACGTACGCCGATTCGTTCAGCGACGCGCTCAGTTGCTGCAGATAGGGCTGGACCGTGCGCGGCAGGCGCGCCGAATCGAAGTACGACCAGCCGACCCGCAGCACGCGCGGCGTGAGGCCGTACAGCTTGCCGTCGGTGTACACGTAGCCGAGCGATTCGAGCGTCAGCAGGTAGCGTCGCGCGGCCGTGCGCGTGAGGCCGGTGCGGGCGGCGGCCTGGGTCGGCGTCATCCGCGCGTGCTGGCTGTCGAATGCCTCGAGGATCATCAGGCCCTTTTCGAGGCCGGCTATCCAGTCGCGTCGGTCGAGATCGGGCTTTTTCATGGTCTGGGATGCGTCGTGCGCGGTGTTCGTGCGGGAGTGGGCGATTATCGCGCGGCGCGGCGGACAATGCGATATGCGGCGAGCCGGCGCTGTCCGTTCGGCCGGCTGTGCGGCCTCGCATCGCAGATATACAATTTATCTTGTATATCCACGGAGGTTCGTATGCAGGTTGCAAAGTGGGGCAACAGCCTGGCGGTCCGCCTTCCGGCCAGTGTGGTCGACGCACTGGAGCTTCGCGAGGGGGACGATATCGAAATCGTCGTCGACAGTCCGCGCGTTTTCGCCGTGCGTCGCAAGCCGAGGCCGGACGAGCTTCTGCAGCGATTGAGGCGTTTCAGGGGCAAGCTGCCCGCCGACTTCAAGTTCAGCCGGGATGACGCGAATGAGCGGGATTGAGTCGGCGAAATCGTTCGTCGACAGCAATGTCGTGCTTTATCTGTTGTCCGAGGACGAAACCAGGGCAAATCGTGCGCAGGCGCTATTCCTTCGGCGGCCGACCATCAGCGTTCAGGTACTGAACGAAGTCGCCAGCGTTTGCAGCCGCAAATTGCGGATGCCCTGGCGCGAGGTGGGGCAGTTTCTGGAGCCGATCAGGAGTTTGTGCCATGTCGTGCCGATCACGGTCGATACGCACGACCTCGCTCGAAGGCTGGCGGAGCGGCATCGCTTGTCCTTCTACGACGCGTGCATCGTGGCAGCTGCGTCGATCGAGGGTTGCGAATACCTGTACACCGACGACATGCACGACGGCTTGAGCGTGGAGGGCGGTCCGGAGTTGCGAAATCCGTTTGCCTGAGGATGCGGCGCGAACGTTACACGCGCCGCATCCGGGTCGACGTTACTCGCTGCTCGTCCACTCGACGTTCGCACCGACCGAACGCAGGTTTTCGACGAAATGCGGGTGCGCGCGGCGGATCGGCAGCGCGTTCATGATTTCCGAGCGGCCTTCGATGCTCGCGGCCACCATCAGCAGCGCGATCGCGACACGGATGATGTACGGGCTCTCGACGCGCGCCGGCGTCAGCTGCAGGCCGCCGAACGTGATCAGCCGGTGCGGATCGGACAGCAGCACATGCGCGCCGAATTTCGACAGTTCGCCGGACCAGCCGAGCGCGCCGTCGTAGACCTTGTTCCAGAACATCGCGCTGCCTTCCGCACGCACGCCGAGCGCGATGAAGATCGGCAGCAGGTCGACCGGCAGGTACGGCCACGGCGCGGCTTCGACCTTGGTCAGGATGTTCTGCGTGAACGGCCGGCGCACGCGCAGCGGGCCGTCGCGTTCCGCACGGGACCAGCCGTCGCGGTGCGTGACGGTCACGCCGAACTTCGCGAACGTGCGGTCGATCAGCGGGAAATGCTCCGGCGACGAGTTGCGCACCGTGATGTCGCCGCCGGTGATCGCGCCCAGTGCGAGGAACGTCGCGATTTCGTGGAAATCCTCGGCGAAGCGGAATTCGCCGCCGCCGAGCTTGCCGCCGCCCGTCACGCACAGGCGCGACGTGCCGATGCCTTCGATCGCGACGCCGATCATCGCGAGGAACTGGCAGAACTCCTGCACGTGCGGCTCGGACGCCGCATTCATCAGCGTGGAGGTGCCGCCCGCGGCCGTCGCGCACAGCGCGAAGTTTTCGGTGGTCGTCACCGATGCGTAGTCGAGCCAGTGATCGTTGGCCGTCAGCGGGCCGTCGGCACGGACGATCAGCGAATCGGGCGTGCGCTCGATATGCGCGCCGAAGCGCTCGAACACTTCGACGTGCGGATCGATTTCACGCACGCCGAGCGTGCAGCCCTTCACGTCGTTCTCGAGGCGCGCGACGCCGAAGCGCGCGAGCAGCGGCGGAATCAGCATGATCGACGAGCGCATCGCCTCGGGCAGGCGGTGAACGGCCGGGTCGAACGTCGTGTTGCGATGGTGGAGTTCGAGAATGCCGGTCGTGAAGTCGACCGACACGTCGCTGCCGAGCGTGCGGAAGATGTCGAGGATCTTGCGCACGTCGGTGATGTCCGGCACGCCGACGAGGCGCAGCGGCTGATCGGTCAACAGGGTGGCGCACAGGATCGGCAGGACAGCGTTCTTGTTCGCGGACGGCTTGATGTCCCCGCGCAGCGGAGTGCCGCCGTGGACGATGAGATTCGACATGATATGGGGGCGTATCTGTGACTGACGTAGGCCCATATGATGCCATTGGTCGGCGGGTGACGTGGAATGTTCAGAGGGGAAAAAGGGCTTCTGCGCGCGGGATTGACCGTGTTTGACGTTGGGCGAGGGCGGCCGACACGGACGCGGATCGATCGCAGTGTAAGGACAAAAAGGGGGCAGCCGCGAATGCCCGGATTGGGACGGATCCATATCTCGTAAAATCGAGGCCGGATTTTCGAATGATTCCATCCATGTCGACATCATCCCCTCAATCCCCATTTGCTGAAGAGGCTCCGGAGAATGCTGACGGGCGGCCTTGGACGCGCGATGAACTTCGAGCGTCGGTAGAGGAATATCTCAAAATGCTCGAGAGTGAGCGCGGGAGGCAGCCATACGTCAAGAAGGCGGTCTACGACGGGTTGGCTGGGCGATTCAATCGCACCGCGAAGGCGTTCGAGTACCGGATGCAGAACATTTCGTACGTGCTGGCGTTGATGGGCCGAGAGTGGCTATCCGGACTCAAACCCGCTAAAAACGTCGGGGCGAACGGCGTGCTGATCGAGCAGTTCATCAACGAATGGGAGAAGCGGTCGGCTGCCCCGACCGTGAAATTCGAACTCGACGTGCGCGACGCGCTGAAAAAAACGCCGCTCGCGCCGCCGCCGGGCAATCCGAACCCCGGGACGACTAGCTCGACCGTGACTCAAATCCGCCGCGATCCGTTGGTGAAGGCCTGGGTGCTGACGCAAGCGAACGGGACCTGCGAATGCTGTGGCGAACCGGCCCCGTTCAAGGGGGCGGACGGATTGCCTTACTTGGAAGTACACCACGTCCGCAAGCTGGCGGAACGGGGCCCCGACCTCGTGTCGAACACGGTGGCTGTTTGTCCGAATTGCCACCGTGCATTGCATTTTGGTGAGAACGCCCGGCTCCTCGTCGAGCGCCTTTACGAACGATTGCCGCGCCTCGTTCGCCCGTGACCGGCGTCGCTCACCGGTCATGGGCGCGTCCTCACTCCGCCGCCCGCATCCGCGCGGCGACCACCAGCGAGATCAGGCAACCCACCGCGAGATAGCCGGCGACCAGGTGCCACGAACCGCCGGCCAGGCTGACCAGCGCCACCGCGATGAACGGCGTGAACCCGCCGCCGACGACGCTCGCGAACTGATAACCGACGCCCGCGCCGCTGTAGCGGTATTCCGCACCGAACAACTCGGTGAAGAGCGGTTGCTGGACGCTCACGACCATGTCGTGCGCGGCATTGGCCAGCAGGATCGAGAAGACCACGATCCACGCGATCGAGCGCGATTCCAGCGCGACGAAGAACGGCACCGCCGACGCGAGGCCGATCAGCGCGCCGATCAGGTAGATGCGGCGCAGGCCGAAGCGATCCGCCAGCCATGCGAAGCACGGGATCGTCAAGCAGCTGACCGCGCCGACCAGCAGGCCGATGTTCAGGAACAGGTCGCGCGACATGCCGAGGTTCGACGTCGAATAGCTGAGCGCGAACGCGGTGACGATATACATCGTGAACAGTTCGGCGAGCCGCAGCGCGACGATCAGCAGGAACGCCTTCGGATGGCGCGTCAGCGCCTCCAGCACCGGCAGGCGCAGCTTGCGATTGCCGTGCTCGACCTTTTCGACGAATTCCTGCGACTCGTCCATGCTCTTGCGGACCCACAGCCCGATCAGCACCAGCACGATGCTGAACACGAACGGCAGGCGCCAGCCCCACGACTTGAACGCGGCCTCTCCGAGCGTATGGCTCAGGATCGACACGATCCCCGTGGCCAGCACGAGCCCGACGCCGTAGCCGACCTGCACGCCGCTGCTGTAGAACGCCTTTTTCTGCTTCGGTGCGCTCTCGACGGCCATCAGCGCCGCGCCGCCCCATTCGCCACCGACCGCGAAGCCCTGGATCGCACGCATCAGCACCAGCAGCACGGGCGCCCACCAGCCGATCGTCGCGAAGCTCGGCAGCAGGCCGATCGCGACGGTCGACAGCCCCATCAGCATCACGGTCAGCACGAGCATCCGCTTGCGGCCGAGCCGGTCGCCGTAATGGCCGAACACGACGCCGCCGAGCGGCCGGAACAGGAAGCCGACGCCGAAGGTCGCGAACGCCGCGAGCGTGCCCATGGTCGGGCTGACCTTCGGAAAGAATTCGGAATTGAAGACGAGTGCGGCGACGATCCCGTACAGCAGGAAGTCGTACCAGTCGACGACGGCACCGACGAAGCTGCCGATCGCGGCCTTGCGGGCCTGGCTGCGCGCGCGGGCGCTGGCGGCGGCGTCGAGGGTGTCGAAGGTTGGGGTCATGGCGAAGTCTCCTGGCATGGCGCATCGTGGAATCGTGGCGGCGCCGCGTCCGATGCTGCATTGAAGTCGATGGGTGGACGGAGAATAGGGCGCGCGCCGCGCGACGGCAATTGGCCGATCGGACAAAATGCGCGATTATCGCTCTTTTATGTGCGATTATCGAACGAATCCCGGGTTTGCACTAGGCGAGGCATTCGTATCCCGTTCGGCCAGGGTGTGCCGGCGTGAACGATCTGGTTAAAATCGGGACCATCAAAACCTTGCCCGAATCGGGCGGACACCCGGCCACCCCACCGGCCGGGCATGCCGCACGCGCCGGGCGTCATCCCCATCGACCGCATACCCCCGGAGACTGTAATGCCCGGCAATTCCCACCCCCTGTCCAGCGATACGCCGCCCGTTGCCGATCCGGCCGCCAATCCGCTCGGGATGGCCGGACTCGAATTCGTCGAGTTCGCGGCGCCGGTGCCGGACGCGCTCGCGCAACGCTTCGAGCAGCTCGGATTCAAGGCGATCGCGCGCCATGTCAGCAAGAACGTCACGCTGTACCGGCAAGGGCAGATGCAGTTCCTGATCAACGCCGAGCCCGATTCGTTCGCTGCGCGCTATGCAGAGGAATACGGGATGGGCGTGTGCGCGATCGGGCTGCGCGTGGCCAGCGCGCGGCGCGCGTTCGAGCGTGCGATCGAGCTCGGCGCGTGGGCGTTCGAGGGCGAGCGGATCGGGGTCGGCGAGCTGAAGATTCCGGCGATCCAGGGGATCGGCGATTCGCACCTTTATTTCGTCGACCGCTGGCGTGGGCGGGACGGCCAGCGCGGCGGCGTCGGCGACATCTCGATCTTCGACATCGATTTCCGGCCGATCGACATCGCGACCGCGCATACCGATCTCGATTGCGCGGGCACGGGCCTGCAGCAGGTCGACCATTTCACGCAGACGGTCGGCGCGGGGCGCATGCGCGAGTGGCTCGACTTCTATCACGACCTGCTGCACTTCCGCGAAATCCATGAAATCGACGCGCACTGGCATGTGTCGGAAGAGTCGCGCGTGATGGTGTCGCCGTGCGGCGCGGTGCGGATTCCGGTCTACGAGGAAGGCACGCGCCGCACCGAGCTGATGCACGCGTATTTGCCGGACCATCCGGGCGAAGGCGTCCAGCACGTTGCGCTGGCGACCGACGACATCCTGGCGAGCGTCGATGCGCTGCGCGCGAACGGCGTCGAACTCATCGAACCGCCGGCGCGCTATTACGACGAAGTCGATGCGCGGCTGCCGGGGCACGGCGTCGATCTCGACGCGCTGCGCCGCCGCGCGGTGCTGGTCGACGGCGAAATCGGCAGCGACGGCGTGCCGCGCCTGTTCTTCCAGACCTTCGTCAAGCGCCGGCCCGGCGAGATCTTCTTCGAGATCGTGCAGCGGCAGGGGCACCACGGATTCGGGGAAGGGAACCTCGCGGCGCTGGCCCGCGCCCGCGACGCCGGGTGAGCGACAGAGGGCGTGGTCGCGTAGTGGCCACGGCCGCGAGTGCGACTGCGAAATCAGCGACCGCGTAACGTCACACGCCCGCGGCCGGCACACGGTTCGGCGCCGGATCGTTCGGCGCCTTGAGCGCGCATGCGGTACCGCCCGGCGTGTACATCGACACGACGCAGCGATTGCATGACGTGCAGCCCGATTGCGCAATGCGGCCGTCGCGCAGTTCGTTCACGAAACCCGGCTCGAACACGAGCGCGCGGGCGAGCGCCACCGCGTCGAATCCTTCGCGCATCGCCAGCGCGACGTTTTCGCGCGAGCGCACGCCGCCGAGATAGGCGAGCGGCATCCGGACGGCCGCTCGCACCTGCCGCGAATGCTCGAGGAAATACATCTCCCGAAACGCGCCCATCTTCGGCTCGGTGAGCTTCTGCAGCGCCATCGCGGTGCGCACGATCGCGTTGTCGGCGTTCGCGCGCGCCTCGCCGGGCAGCGGGCTGCCGAACAGCTGCCACACCGACTCGACGTTCATCCCGCCGCTCAGCACCAGCAAGTGCGCGCCCTCGGCCTCGAGCCGCCGTGCGATCTCGGATGCGTCGTCGGGCGTTCCTCCGCCACGCACGCCTTCGGTCACGCCGATCTTGCAGACCACGGCGAGATCGCGGCCGACCGCATCGAGCACGCGGCGCAGCACCTCGACGGGGAACGTCGCGCGACGCACCGCATCGCCGCCGTATGCGTCGCGGCGGCGGTTGTACAGCGGCGACAGGAACTGGCTCAGCAGATAACCGTGACCCATATGGATCTCGACCGCGTCGAAGCCCGCGTCGCGCGCGTGGCGCGCCGCGCGTGCGAATTCGTCGGCGATGACGGTCATCTGGTCGCGCGTCATCGCCTGCTTCAGGAAGCGGCCGCTCATCACGCCGACCTTGTTGAACCCGCCCGACGCACTCAACGGACGTTTCGTCGACAGCGACGGCAGGAACGTGAAGCAGCCGCCGTGGGTGATCTGCGCGGACGCCGCCGCGCCGTGGCGATGCACCGCGTCGGTCAGCGCGCGGAATTGCCGGACCGTGGGCGCATCGAGTCGCGCCTGGTCGACGAACGTGCGGCCGTCGTCGCTGACCGCGCAGTATGCGACCGTCGTCAGCGCGGCGCCGCCCGCGGCGATGCGTTCATGAAACCCGACGAGCGCACGCGACGGCACGCCGTTCGGCGTCATCCCTTCGTTGGTCGCGGATTTGATCAGGCGGTTGCGCAGCGTCAGCGGGCCGATCTGCAGCGGGCTGAACGCGGTATCGAGGGCGGCAGGTTCCATGTCGGGCGTGCGTCGGAATGGGGATGGCGACCATTGTGCGGAGCCGACGCCGGATCGCATCGTCCACGTGGATGATCCGCCGCCCACCGCCCACCGCCCACCGCCCGGGCGCCCGCACCGCCTAGTCGGCCGCGCCCAGCTTGCGCGCCTGGCGGCGCATCCCGTCGAAGATCGCATCGGCCACGTCTGACGGGAAATCCGCCGGAATGCGCGACGCGACGCCGGCGATTACCGGTTCGGTGCGTGCCGCCACATCGGCCATGGCCGCGCGTACGGCGTCTTCGGTCAGACCGACACGCGCGCCTTGCGCGATCCAGTGACGCGGCTGGATGTCGCCGATCACGTAATGGCGATTCTTCCCGCGCACGGCCATCGCGAGCCGGGCGCGCCGCGGCGGCAGTTGATTACGGCGCGTGCCGATGATCGGATGCGCGGACAGCACGTCGTACAGAGGCGTGCTGCGATACGTGTTGCCGGGCAGGTGCGCGATGCTGAAATTCTTCGCGTGGCCGTCGATGGCCGCGAGCACCCAGAACACGAGCTGCGTGACGAAGAAGTTCGTCCGGTCCCGCGCGGCCTCCGCGGAATTCGCGAGGATGCCCATGATCGTCGCGATGCCGGGGCCGCCGTCGGATTCGTATTTGGCGCCCGACGGCGTGCCGGTCGCCTGGCACATGTCCTCCTGCGGCAGCCGCAGGATCCAGGTGCCGTCGCGGGACGGACGGCGGTCGAAACGCTCGACGATCAGCGCCTTCTGGTCGTCGAACCGGCCGATGTCGCACGCGGCGACCGGCAGGCCGTACGCGGCGACGATCTTCGAACACAGCCATTCGTTCTCGACCGACGTGCGCATGTCGGCCTGCATGTTCCCGACGCGCCCCAGCGGCAGCTTGAAGATATGCGTGGTCGGCGTGCTGCCGGCCGGCAGCAGCCAGCGATTGCCGTCGCGCAATAGCGCGGTCTTTTCCTGCGCGCCGGCGATCGACAGGCGCAGCTCGCCGTCCGGCTCCGCGTGGCCGGGCAGCGGCGCGGCGGTCGCGTGGCGCAGCACGTCGGCCACGGCCGCGTCGTCGAGCGCGGTGCCGTCGATCGATTCGAGGTCGACCGGTGCTTCGTCCGGAGGCAACAACTGCAGCGCCCCGACGCAATCGCGGCCGATCGACGCGAGCAGTTCGAACGGCGCCGTCGACCCGAGCCGGTAGCGCTGCGCGATGCGGCGGCGGATCGGCTGGCTGTCCGGGAGCAGGTTGTCGAAGTAGTCGGCGACGATCGCGCCCTGGTGCGGCTGGTTGCCCGGCGTGAACGGCAGCGACAGCGACAGCGGACGGCCTTGCGGATCGTCGACCCACGCCGGCAGGTAGACGAGGCGCTCGACGCCGCGCCGGACTTCCCAGTAGCCGACCGGGATGCCGTTCATCCACAGGTCGAGGCGGTCGTGGCGGGGGCGGCGGGCCATCGTCACCAGTCCTCCCGTGTGGTGCCCCGAGGCTTGCCGGGCGTGGCGGCGGCAGCCCGTTTCCGCGTGGCGGCGGATGGGGCCTTCGCAGCGGCCGGCGGGCGAGCCGGCAGCTCGGACGAACCGGGCGAACCGGACGAGCGACCGCGCGCGGCCGGCGTGCGCTTGGGCGCCGGCGCGGTGCCAGCGGGCGCCGCTGCGTCGTCCGGCGTGCCCGGCTCGAGCGCCAGGCGAACGCCGAGCACGTTCAGCACCTTGAAAAGACGTTCGATACTGACCGCGGACGGATTGGCTTCGAGCTGCGCGTACGACTGTTGCGTCACGCCGAGGCGGGCAGCGAGCTGCGCCTGCGTGAACCCCGCCGACTTCCGGAAGCCGACGAGGATCGGGCGCAACTGGCTCAAGGTCTGGACAGGGAATGCCATGGGCTCTCCGCGCAATGACAGGCGATCGTTTGTAATCGGAAAATACAGTCTATGGTATGTATCGTCAAAATACAAACCCGAGACTGTATTTCATAAAAACAAGCGATAGCCTGTCAAGCGGAAACCCGTGGGGCGGAGCCAGGACGCGCGGCACGCGCCCGTCAGCCCGGCATCATCACGCCGCCCGCAGCGGGCCCGCATCGGCGGCGCGCGCGCTTTCCGGATCGTCGTCGCCGAGCGGGATGAACGCCATGATTTCCAGGTCGTGCCCCGACAGCGCCGGCAGCCGGAACGGACTCGACAGCACATTCAGCCGCCGCACGCCGAGGTCACGCAGGATCTGCGAGCCGATTCCCGTCACGCGGCCGTCGCGGCGTGCGTGGCCGGCCGGCGTTCGCATCGCGTCGCCGCGCATGTCGCAGTCGAGCAGCACCGCGACGCCGCAACCGGCCGCGTCGATCCGTTGCAGCGCCGCGTGCAGCGGCCACGAATGCGCGGACGGTTCCGCGTCGAGCAGGTCGAGCAGCGAATGGCATTCATGCACGCGCGTCAGCACGGGTGTCGACGGATCGGGCTCGCCGCGCACCAGCGCGAGATGCGGCGCACCGTGCACGGTGTCGCGATACTCGATCGCGCGGAACCGGCCCCACGGCGTATGCAGCGGCCGTTCGCCGACACGTTCGACGAGCGATTCGTGCTCGCGGCGGTAATGGATCAGGTCCGCGATCGTGCCGATCTTCAGCCCGTGATGCGCGGCGAACGTCTGCAGCTCGGGCAGCCGCGCCATCGTGCCGTCGTCGTTCATCACCTCGCAGATCACCGACGCGGGCGTGAGCCCGGCGAGCGCCGCGAGATCGCAGCCGGCCTCCGTGTGTCCCGCGCGCACCAGCACGCCGCCCGGGCGCGCGGCGATCGGAAACACGTGGCCGGGCTGCACGAGATCGTCGGGACGCGCGCCCGCGCGCACCGCCGCGCGGATCGTCCGCGCGCGATCGGCTGCCGAAATGCCGGTCGTCACGCCTTCGGCCGCCTCGATGCTCACGGTGAACGCGGTACCGAACGGCGTGCCGTTGCGATCGGCCATCGGCGGCAGACGCAGTTGCTCGCAGCGCTCCGCGGTCAGCGTCAGGCAGATCAGCCCGCGCCCGAAGCGCGCCATGAAGTTGATCGCGTCGGGCGTCACGTGATCGGCCGCGATCACGAGGTCGCCTTCGTTTTCGCGGTCCTCCTCGTCGACGAGCAGGACCATCCGTCCCGCACGCAGCTCGTCGACGATTTCCGGCGTACTGGCGAGCGTCATTGCGCCTCCGTCGCGTCGAAGGCGCGGCGCAGCGCGTCGGCGCCGAAGGTCAGCACGCGATCGGCCGCGTCGACCGCGCCGAGCATGCTCGCGAAGCCGTGCAGCTGGCCCGGCCAGCGCACGAGCGAGACCGGCGTGCCGGCCTGCGCGAGACGCAGTGCGTACGCTTCGGCCTCGTCGCGCAACGGATCGAATTCCGCGCTGACGATGGTGGCCGGCGCCGCGCCCGACAGGTCCGCCACGGCGAGCGGGCTCGCGAGCGGCGATGCGCGGTCGGCGCCGTCGTCGAAATACTGGCGCTTGAACCAGCGCATCGCGTCCGCCGTCAGGAAATAGCCTTCGCCGAGCGATTCGTACGACGGATGCTCGGTCGCGCAATCGACGACCGGATACAGCAGCAACTGGTGCGCGATCGCGATGCCCGAGCCGCGCAACTGCAGCGCGGCGACCGCGGCCAGGTTGCCGCCCGCGCTGTCGCCGGCCACGGCGATCGCCCCGGCGCGCGCGCCGAGATCGCGCGCACCGGCGGCGGCCCAGCGCACTGCGTCGCAAGCGTCCTGCGCGGCTGCCGGGAAGCGCGCTTCGGGCGCGAGCCGGTAATCGACCGACAGCACGAGCGTGCGCGCCCGCCTGGCAAGACTGCGGCACAGGTTCGCGTGCGAATCGATCCCGCACGCGACGAAGCCGCCACCGTGGAAAAACACGGTCAGCGGCAACGGCCCGTCGGCATCGGGCCGATACAGTCGTGCGGATAACTGACGACCCGGCGCCGGGATCTGCCAGTCCTCTTCGGCGGCAATCGCGTCGCCGGGCGCGAACGCGCTGCCTCCGGCGAGGCTCGCACGGTACGCGGGCACGGTCAGTCGATCGAAATCGATCGCGGGCACTTGGGCGAGCGCGGCGAGCAGCGCCTGCGCCTGAGGGTCGAGCGGCATTGGAACTCCTGTCTGAATCGGATGCGGTCTGAATCAGGTAAACCCGCATCGCGGTTTTCCCTGAGCCCGCGCCGGATGCTTGCCGGCACGGCCTGACGGGCATTCCAGCGCAGCGGGCAGGGCGCCACATCATCCGATTGGACGATGGTTCGCGCGTCCGGATGGCCAAAGCTCACCATTCAGTGAATGTCCCGATGACGCCGGAATTAAGACACGTCTTAATCATGGCGGCGCGGATGAATCGCACCGAACACAAGTTGCATGGAGGATGGAGCGTGCTGATGGAGACGAGATGGGCCCCGCAAGAGAGCCAGTCAACGAGTGAGGAGGCCGACATCGGCGTCGCTGATTTCAGCGAGCTGATGGCGCGCATCTACCAGGGGCCGATGGAAACGCCGCCGTGGGCGGGCGCGCTCGAGATGGTTCGCCGGCTGCTGCAGGCCAGCTACGTGACGCTGATCCTGCGCGCGGCCGCGAGCGACCGTCGCGCGCCGCTGTCCGTGCATGCATCGGAGTTCGGCCCGGTCGTGCCGGGGGACGGCGAGGCGTCGTACAACAACTACTACTATTCGCTCGACCCGTTCGTCGGCCTGCCGGCCGATCGCGTGGTCACGGTCGACGACGTGTTCGGCGATACGGGCTGGCTGTCGAGCGAACTGTACAAGCAGTTCCTGAAGCCGCAGGACGTGCGCTACATCCTCGGCGCGGACCTGCGCACGCCGTCGGGCGTCGAGTGCCGGTTCCGCGTGTGCCGCAATCATGCGTCGAAGCAGTTCTCCGCGCGCGACAAGGCGATCTGCGCGCTGCTGCTGCCGCACCTGAAGCGGGCGGTCGAACTGCATTCGCGGCTCGACACGGCCGAGGTCGAGCGGTCGATCTATGCCAACGCGATCAACCGGATGCAGATCGGCACGATCACGCTCGACGAGAACGGCACGATCATCGACATGAACGGCGTCGCCGACGAGATCCTGAAGCAGAACAACGGTCTGACGATTGCGCGCGGCACGATCGAGGCGACCGATGCGCAGGAGAACCGCACGCTCAAGCGGCTGATCCGCCACGCGGTGATGGGGCACCACGGCACGGCCGCGGCGATCGTCGAGGCGATGCCGATCACGCGCGGCTTCGACAAGCCGCGCCTCGGGCTGCTGGTGCGCACCGTGCTGCTGTCCGACTGGTCGGAGGACAACAAGCGCCGGCCGGCCGTTACGCTGTTCCTGCGCGACCCCGACCGCAAGCCGCAGGGCGCGCAAGAAATCATCCGCAAGCTGTTCGACCTGACACCCGCCGAGACGTCGCTCGCGCTGCTGCTGACGAACGGGCTGACGCTCGAGGAGGCGGCGGAGGAATCGGGGATCAGCAAGAACACGGCGCGCACGCACCTGCGCGCGATCTTCTCGAAGACGGGCGTGACGCGCCAGGCGACGCTCGTGCGGATTTTGCTCGGGAGCGTGGTGCCGCTGGGTTGATCGGGGCGGCATGTCGTGCCGTAAGCCGCTGCGTCGATATCGCGCGCATTCGTCTGCCGATACATAGACTGCGCTCGACGTATGCGTTGCGGCGATCACGGCATCGAGAACAAGAGGCTCGCATGGTGCGAGCCTCGTTCGTTTGATGCGCAGCCGATGGCGTGCATCGGGCGCTTCAAGTCATCGCGCGGTCGATGTCGCACGCATCGTCACGACGCGGATCGCGGCAGGCGCCGACAACGGACGCGCGGCGTGACCGGGCGTCCGTCGCGGCGATTTACTTCAGCAGCGCGAGCAGATCGTCCAGCGACTGACGGCATGCCGCAGCGTCGGGCTTGTCGGCGCGCAGCGCAGCCAGCGCGCGGTCGATCGCCTTGTCGATCACATGCCAGTCGGCAGCCGAGCGCGGTTTCAGCGACGGCTCCGCATCGTCCCATTTCGTCTCCAGATCCTTGATGCGTGTCTTCGCGCCGGCGAGATTGCCCGCTTCGACGAGCTTCCGGGTGTCCGTCGCGATGCCGCGGAACGACGACAGGTCGCCAAGCTTCGCGGCGGTTGCCGCATGGACGGGCGAGACGAGCAGCATCGACATGGGGCCGGCTGCGAGTGCCGCGACGATCGTGGCGCACATCAGTTTTCGAGTAAGCATGTCATTTCCTTTGGAGAGTCGGACGGGATATGCGACAGGCAAGGCAAGGCAACGCGACGGTCATCGCGCGCTTGCCTGCCGGTTGGCGAGCGTCGTGCATGCGACCAGCAGCACGATCGACGTCAGGAACACCGCGCTCGTCGTCGCGGCACCCAGCCCGATGCCGCCGTATTCGCGGGCCTGGGACAGGAAATCGCCGAGCGACGCGCCAAGCGGGCGCGTGAGGATGTAGGCCACCCAGAACGCGAGCACGCGATTCGTGCCCAGTCGCATCGAGACGGCCACCAGCGCGATCGCCGCGCCGAACGACACGATGCCGAGCCGGAACCCGAGACCGAGCGCTTCGGTGGCCAGATCGCCGGCGGCGGTGCCCAGCGCGAAGGTCAGCAGGATCGCGGCCCAGTAGAACGCTTCGCGTCGCGTCGTGACGATGGTCTCGATCGACAACGTCCGCTCGCTCCGGTACCAGGCCGCGAACAAGGCCGCGAGCGCGACGGCGAAGCAGGCGGTGCTCGCGTACAGGCTGACGCCCAGCCCGTCCGTCAGCGCGTCGGTGATCTGCGTGCCGACGACGCTGACCAGCACCACGTTGAGCCAGTACAGCCACGGCACGCAGGTTCTCGCGCGGAACTGCAGCACGAGCGCGCAGACGAGCAGCAGGGCCATCAACGCGTCGGTGACGGGCACGCCGAGCCCGGCGCGGACGGCAAGATAGTCGGCGCCGGTTTCGCCGACGGTGGTCGACAGGATCTTGATGATCCAGAAGATGGCGGTGACGGCGGGCACCTTGTTCAGCAGGATCGTCGATACGACGGGAGGGCGCGGATTCACGGATCGCTCCTTGAAAAGGCGCCGTCATGCATGCGTTGCGGCGCGGGTCGGAGGCCTCGGGCGAGGACTGGGCGCCACTATGCGGGCTGGATTCTTAACGGATGCTTATCGGGTGGGGCGACGTGGACACACGAACCGGAAGAGGCGGGACGGCGTATGTTGATCGGGAAGGGCGCTTTCGGCGTTGCGGGCGCGGGCGGGATCAGAGGACGCAATACGTCAACGGGAGCAGCGAGGTGGCGAGTCAGGTACGGAAATAACGAAGCCCACCTCTCTAAACTCGACATTATAGAAATAATGTCAAACAATAGAGGTGTGACAATTGGATATTTAACGGTTTACGTTATATTATTAACGAAACCACCGACTCAAACCGTCATGTCCGACCTCGTTGCCGACGAATCCCGCCTGATCGCCGAAATCGACCGCCTGAGGGCCGATTTCCCGAAGACCCGCGAGCTCTATCGCGAGGTCTGCGCGTTGATGTTCTTCCGTTTCGGCGTCACGCCCACCGCGAACCGCCTTTACCAGCTCGTGCGCAAGGGCAGCATGAGCACGCCGACGGCGGTGCTCGGCGAGTTCTGGGCCGAGTTGCGGGAAAAGAGCCGGGTGCGCATCGAGCATCCGGATTTGCCGGCCGATCTGCAGGCGGCAGCGGGCGAACTCGTCGCCGCGTTGTGGCGCCGCTCGAGTACCGATGCCGCCGCAGCGCTCGATGCACTGCGCGCCGAAGTCGAAGCCGAGCGGGCCGCGGCGAAAGCGGAGGTCGCGGCATTGCAAGTCGACCTGTCCCGCACCGAAACCGCGCTGGAGCACCGCACGAGCGCGTTGCTGGCGGCCCAGGTGCGCATCCAGGAACTCGAGCAGGCGAGGGCGGCCGACGAAGCATCGCGCCGCGCGCTGCAAGCGGAAATCGAGCGGCTGAAGTCCGACAACGCGGACGCCGATCGCGCGCTGGCGCAGGCGCGCGCTGATTTCACGTCGCAACTCGACCGGCTGCGCGACGACGCGGGCCGGGCCGAGGAACGCTTGCGTGCAGCGGAGAGGCGAGCGCTCCAGGAGATCGACCGCGAACGGCTCGCGGCCGCGCGCGTTCAGAAGGAATTCGACGCGGCCACGGCTCGCGCCGAACAGCGCGATACGCAGCACCGCAAGGATCTCGCGGCACTGCAGGCGCAACTGGCCGACACGCAACACCGCTGCGGCATGCTCGAAGGCCAGCTCGACGGGGCCCGCGCGGCCAATGCCGCGTACGTCGGCGAACTCGACGCATTGCGTGCCGAACGCGCGTCACGCCCCCCCGCGCGCCGGGCGCCGGGTCGACCGGCGGGCGGCACCCTGCGTGCGGCGAAACCGGTCGCGAGGAAGCGCGTCCCGAAACCCGTGTGACGTGGGTGCCACGGTGCGGCGACGACGCGTCCGCGACGCGGTGCGATTCGGGTAAAGTGCCGCTCAACTTGCCGGCTCGACGTTACTAGACGACCGGTCTAATCGTTGCTAAGATACGCCATCATGAATGCATCTTCAGGCGCGGAAGTCCGCCAGCACATCCTGAATATCGCGAAGCCGATCATGCTCCACAAGGGGTTTTCGGCGGTCGGTCTGAACGAGATTCTCGCCGCGGCGGGCATCCCGAAGGGCTCGTTCTACCATTACTTCGGCTCGAAGGAGGCGTTCGGCGAGGCGCTGCTCGAATCGTATTTCGAAGGCTATCTCGAGCACCTCGACAACCTGCTCAAGCACCCGGCCGGCACGGGCGCGCAGCGCCTGATGACGTACTGGGGCAACTGGCTGCGCACGCAGTGCGCAGACGATCCGGAAGGCAAGTGCCTCGCGGTAAAGCTCGGCGCGGAAGTGTCCGATTTGTCGGAGGCGATGCGCGCGGTCCTGCGGCGCGGCACCGGCCAGATCATCGAGCGGCTCGCGGGCGGGATCGAGGCCGGGTTGGCCGACGGTTCGCTGGGCGGCGTCGACGATCCGGCGCATACGGCCGCGATCCTTTACGAGCTGTGGCTGGGCGCGACGCTGCTGGAGAAGATTCACCGCGACCGCAAACCGCTCGAACGCGCGATGCTCGAAACACGGCGGATGCTGAACCTGCCGTCCTTCGAGCCGGACGGAGTGCAGTCGTAATGGGGGGGGGCGCGCAGGCGCGCCTTGTTTTTTGTGTGAGTGCTAGACGACTGGTCTACTTACGCTGAAGTCACATTGTTTTACCCGCGAGGCGGCGGCCCGGCCGCCGGCCGATTCGCCGGCAAGGCCGCAGCCTCGCGCATCACGGTTGTCCAACGTTGATCCGATCGTGCCCGTGCACTCCCCTTCCTGTTGACGGAGGTTCCCATGCCGCAAGGCAAGGCAGCAAACCGCAGAATCATCCTGAATACGCGCCCGGTCGGCGCGCCCACCCCGAACGACTTTCGTCTCGAAACCGGCGACGTACCGGTGCCCGGTGCCGGCCAGGTGCTGCTGCGCACGATCTGGCTGTCGCTCGACCCGTACATGCGCGGCCGGATGAGCGACGCGCCGTCGTATGCGCCGCCGGTCGAACTCGGCGACGTGATGGTCGGCGGCACGGTCAGCCGTGTCGTGGCGTCGAACCTGCCCGCGTATCGCGAAGGCGACCTGGTCGTCGCGCGCGGTGGCTGGCAGGACTATTCGCTGTCGGACGGCAGCGGTCTCATTCCGCTCGGCCGCGACTTCGCGCATCCGTCGCATGCACTCGGCGTGCTCGGCATGCCGGGGTTCACCGCGTACACCGGGCTGCTGAAGATCGGCGAGCCGAAGGCCGGCGAAACCGTGGTCGTCGCCGCCGCGAGCGGTGCGGTCGGTGCGGTGGTCGGCCAGATCGCGAAGCTGAAGGGCTGCCGCGTGATCGGCGTCGCGGGCGGCGCCGACAAGGTCGCCTACGTGAAGGGCACGCTTGGCTTCGACGATTGCGTCGACCACCGCGATCCGCAATTCGCCGCCCGGCTGAAGGAAGCCTGTCCGAAGGGCATCGACGTCTATTTCGAGAACGTCGGCGGCGCCGTGTTCGATGCGGTGTGGCCGCTGCTCAACGAGCATGCGCGCGTGCCGGTGTGCGGGCTGATCGCCCATTACAACGACACCGCGTTGCCGGCCGGCCCCGATCGCCTGCCGCTGCTGATGGGGACGATCCTGCGCAAGCGCATCCGGATGCAGGGCTTCATCATTTTCGATCATTACGCGACGGGCTACGCGCAGTTCCTGACGGAGATGAGCGAGTGGCTCGCGCAGGGCAAGGTGAAGGCGCTCGAGGATGTCATCCCCGATCTCGCCGATGCGCCGAACGCGCTGATCGGCTTGCTCGCCGGCAAGAATTTCGGCAAGGTCGTCGTGCGCGTGGGTCCGGACGAACTGGCCTGACACCGGCGCAAGACGACACACGACGATTGCACGCTGGCGTCGCGAGACGCCGGCTTGTGGCATGCTCGATTCCGTTTCGAAAGGAGTGACAAAGATGGCGCTTCACGTGATTGCTTCCCTGTTCCTGAAACCCGAACACGCGCAGGCCGCCGAGGCCGAATTGCGCAGCATGGTCGCCAAGACGCGCGTCGAGCCGGGCAACCGGCGCTACGACCTGTTCCGCGAGCAGGACGGTTCGCCGAACCTGCACCTGTACGAGATCTACGATGACCAGGCCGCGTTCGACGCGCACCTCGCCAGCCCGCACTTCACGGAATTTCGCGTGAAGTCGGCCGACTGGTTCGCGGCGCCGCCCGTCATCAAGGTGCTGTCGGGCATCGACGTGGCCGAGTAACGACGCGGTACCCCCCGTCACGGCCCGTTCTCGCCCGGGACCGTACGGCAGCCGTCACGCATGACGCAACGGCGACGACAACGACAACGCGGCGCTGCGCATCGTTCGCGCCGCTTCCCCAATACACCGCCCCCGGAGGCCGAATGGTCACCCTCAACATCAACGGCGAGAACCGCACGGTCGACGCCCCCGACGACATGCCCCTGCTGTGGGTCCTGCGCGACGTCGTCGGCCTGACCGGCACGAAATTCGGCTGCGGGATCGCGCAATGCGGTGCGTGCACCGTGCATCTCGACGGCGTCGCCGCTCGCGCGTGCGTGCTGCCGGTCGCGGCCGTCGCGGGCCGCAAGATCACGACGATCGAAGCCGTCGGCGCGACGCCGGCCGGGCAGAAGGTCCAGCAGGCATGGCGCGAGCTCGACGTCGTCCAGTGCGGCTACTGCCAGTCCGGGCAGGTGATGGCGGCCACCGCGCTGATCGCATCGAACCCGAACCCGAGCGACGCCGACATCGACGCGGCAATGGCCGGCAACATCTGCCGCTGCGGTACCTACAACCGGATTCGCGCGGCGGTCAAACACGCCGCGAAGGGGATATGAGATGAAACAGCCCCCACGCTCACTTTGTTCGCTGCCCCCCGAGGGGGCGGTCAGCCTCCCTGAGGCGGCTCTGCGGAGGCTGACATGTCGCGAGGACTGATCGAAGCAGGTCGGGCCGGCGCGGGCGTGTCGCGCCGTACGTTTCTCAAGGCGGGCATGTCGCTCGGCGCGGCGGCGGGCGGTGGCCTGCTGCTCGGCTTCAGCATGCCGGCGGCGGGCGATGATGCACGCCGCTCGGTGATCGGCGGCGATGCGGACGAAAGCGCGCGCGCCGGTGTATTCGCGCCGAACGCGTTCGTGCAGATCGACCGCGCCGGCAAGGTCACGCTGGTGATGCCGAAGGTCGAAATGGGCCAGGGCGTCTACACGGCGCTGCCGATGCTGATCGCCGAGGAACTCGAGGTGCCGCTGTCGAACGTCACGCTCGACCATGCGCCCCCGAACGAGAAGCTGTTCCTCGATCCGCTGCTCGGCGGCCAGCTGACCGGCGGCTCGACGTCGGTGCGGTACGCGTGGGAACCGCTGCGCCGCGCGGGCGCGACCGCACGCACGCTGCTGGTTTCGGCGGCGGCGAAGCAATGGAACGTGGATCCGGCCACCTGCCGGGCGGCGAACGGCGAAGTGCATCACACGCCGAGCGGCCGGCGCGCATCGTACGGCCAGCTCGCGGATGCCGCGTCGAAGCTGCCGGTGCCGAAGGACGTCGCACTGAAGCAGCCGGCCGATTTCAAGCTGATCGGCAAGCCGGTGAAGCGGCTCGATTCGCCGGAGAAGGTCGACGGCACCGCGCAGTTCGGGCTCGACGTGCGCGTGCCCGGCATGCTGTATGCGGTGATCGTGAACAGCCCGGTGTTCGGTGGCACGGTCGCGAGCGTCGACGACACGGCCGCGAAGAAGATCCCCGGCGTGCGCCAGGTGGTGCGCGCGGACAACGCGGTCGCGGTGGTCGGCGATCACACGTGGGCCGCGAAGCGCGGTGCGTCGGCGCTCGTCGTGAAGTGGAACGAAGGCGCGGGCGCGAAGGTGTCGACGAAGGACATCGTCGCCGATCTCGCGCAGGCCGCCGCGAATGGCAAGGGCGCGGTCGCGCGCAAGGACGGCGACGTCGGCCGCGCGTTCGCGAACGCGAAGACGCGCATCGATGCCGTCTACGAACAGCCGCTCCTTGCGCACGCAACGATGGAGCCGGTGAACTGCACGGTGCACGTGCGCGGCGACGGCTGCGAGATCTGGGTCGGCACGCAGGTGCCGACGCGGGCGGTCGACACCGTGCAGAAGCTCACGGGTCTCGCGCCCGACCGGATCGTCGTGCACAACCACCTGCTCGGCGGCGGTTTCGGCCGACGGCTCGAAACGGACATGATCGGCCAGGCCGTGAAGATCGCGAAGCAGGTCAACGCGCCGGTGAAGGTCGTGTGGACGCGCGAGGAAGACATCCAGCACGACATGTATCGCCCGTACTACTACGACCGGATCTCGGCCGGCCTCGACGCGAACGGCAAGCCGGTCGCATGGCAGCACCGGATCGTCGGTTCGTCGATCCTCGCGCGCTTCGCACCGCCGGCCTTCAAGGACGGCGTCGATCCCGACGCGGTCGAGGTTGCCAACGACCTGCCGTACGACCTGCCGAACCAGTTGATCGACTACGTGCGCCAGGAACCGCGCCACGTGCCGACCGCGTTCTGGCGCGGCGTCGGGCCGACCCGCAGCACGTTCGTCGTCGAGAGCTTCATCGATGAACTCGCGGCGCAGGCCAAGACCGATCCCGTCCAGTACCGCCGCGCGCTGCTCGACAAGACGCCGCGTGCGCGCAACGTGCTCGACGTCGCGACGAAGGCGGCCGGCTGGGGCACGCCGCTGCCGAAGGGGCAAGGGCGCGGCGTATCGGTGATGCACGCGTTCGGCAGCTTCTTCTCGATCGTCATCGACGTCGCGGTGGAAGGCGGCGAGGTGCAGGTCAAGCGTGCCGTGTGCGCGGTCGATTGCGGGATGGCCGTGAATCCGAGCACGATCGAGGCGCAGGTGCAGGGCGGCATCATCTTCGGGATCACGGGCGCGCTGTATGGCGAGATCACGATCGAGGACGGCCGCGTCGTGCAGAGCAACTTCACCGACTACCGGGTGATGCGCATCAACGAGACGCCGCCGATCGAGGTTCATCTCGTCAAAAGCGCCGAGGCGCCGGGCGGAATCGGCGAGCCGGGCACCGCGGCGACCGCGGCTGCCGTGTCGAACGCGATCTTCGCGGCGACCGGCACGCGGCTGCGCAAGCTGCCGGTCGGCAACCAGCTGAAGACGGCTTGAGGGGAGGACACGAACCATGCGAAACCTCACCTCGAATCGTCCGAACCGCCTGAATCGCGCCGCTCGCACGTTCGGCACGTCGTTGATCGCGCTGTCCGCACTGATGGCCGGCACGGCGGCGCACGCCGCGCAAGCGGCGGCCGCCGACAGCGCGCTGGTCGCACGCGGCGCGTATCTCGCGAAGGCCGGCGATTGCGTCGCGTGCCACACCGCGCCGCGCGGCACGCCGTTCGCCGGCGGCCTGAAGATGGTCGCGCCGATGGGCGCGATCTACACGACCAACATCACGCCCGACCCGGACACGGGCATCGGCGGCTATACGGAAGCCGATTTTGCGAACGCGTTGCGCAAGGGCGTCGCGAAGGACGGCCACAACCTGTATCCGGCGATGCCGTATCCGTCGTACGCGAAGCTGAAGGACGACGACGTGAAGGCGCTGTACGCGTACTTCATGCACGGCGTCGAGCCGGTGAAGCAGGCGAACCGGGCGTCCGACATCCCGTGGCCGCTCAACATGCGCTGGCCGCTCGCGTTGTGGAACATGGTGTTCCTCGATACGACGCCTTATGCCGACAAGCCGGCCAAGGACGCGATGTGGAACCGCGGCGCGTATCTCGTGCAGGGGCTCGGGCACTGCGGATCGTGCCATACGCCGCGCGGTGTCGGCTTCCAGGAGAAGGCGCTGGACGAGGGCGGTTCGGCGTTCCTGTCGGGCGCGCCGATCGACAACTGGTTCGCGTCGAACCTGACCGGCGAGCACAATACCGGGCTGGGCCGCTGGAGCGATGCGGATATCGCGCAATTCCTGAAGACCGGCGCGAACCGGCATGCGACCGCGTTCGGCTCGATGGTCAGCGTGATCAACCACAGCACGCAGGAACTGACCGACGACGATCTGGCGGCGATGTCCCGCTACCTGAAATCGCTGCCGGCAGCGGGCGGCACGGGCGCGCCGCCTTACCGTTATGAGCCGAAGGCGACGCAGGTCGTGTTGGGCCGGCCGGCGAACGATCCGGGCGCAAAGGTGTATAACGCTTACTGCCTGCATTGTCATGGCGCGGACGGCCGCGGCTACGCGCCGCTGCTCGCGCCGCTCGCCGGCAACCCGAACGTGCTCGAGGCCGATGCCGCGTCGCTGATCAACGTGACGTTGAACGGCAGCGAGTCGCTCGTGATCGGTGGCGTGCCGTCCGCGTACCCGATGCCGGCGTTCGCGAACCAGCTGAACGACCAGCAGATCGCCGACGTGCTGACGTTCATGCGCGCCGGCTGGAACAACGGCGCGCCGGCCGTGCAGGCGGCGGAGGTCGCGAAACTCCGCAAGGCGACGGCGGCCGCGCGCTGAGCGCGGAGCGCCGAGCGCGGCCGACCGCGGCGGACGACGACGGGCATGCGTGCCGCACGCCCGTCGTCGAACATTGTGCCGGGTGCAGGGCGCCCGGTGGCGCAGTTCTTTCTGTCAACCGGCGTGCGGCCGTTCGCGGCCGCGCGCGTTTTATCGACGTAAAACTGGGGTGTCTGGATGGCTAACGTGACTTATACGGATACGCAACTGCTGATCGACGGCGAGTGGGTCGACGCCGCGAGCGGCAAGACGATCGACGTCGTGAACCCGGCGACGGGCAAGGCGATCGGCAAGGTGGCCCACGCGGGCATCGCCGATCTCGATCGCGCGCTGGCCGCGGCGCAGCGCGGTTTCGAAGCATGGCGCAAGGTGCCCGCGCACGAGCGCGCGGCGACGATGCGCAAGGCGGCCGCGCTGGTGCGCGAGCGCGCCGACACGATCGCGCAGCTGATGACGCAGGAGCAGGGCAAGCCGCTGACGGAAGCGCGTGTGGAAGTGCTGTCGGCCGCCGACATCATCGAATGGTTCGCGGACGAAGGCCGCCGCGTGTATGGCCGGATCGTGCCGCCGCGCAATCTCGGCGCGCAGCAGACCGTCGTGAAGGAGCCGGTCGGACCGGTCGCGGCGTTCACGCCGTGGAATTTCCCGGTCAACCAGGTCGTGCGCAAGCTGAGCGCCGCGCTCGCGACCGGCTGTTCGTTCCTCGTGAAGGCGCCGGAAGAAACCCCGGCATCGCCGGCCGCGCTGCTGCGCGCGTTCGTCGACGCGGGCGTGCCGGCCGGTGTGGTCGGTCTCGTGTACGGCGATCCAGCGGAAATCTCGTCGTACCTGATTCCGCATCCGGTGATCCGCAAGGTGACGTTCACGGGCTCGACGCCGGTCGGCAAGCAACTCGCGGCGCTCGCGGGCCAGCACATGAAGCGCGCGACGATGGAGCTGGGCGGCCACGCGCCGGTGATCGTCGCCGAGGACGCGGACGTCGCGCTGGCGGTGAAGGCCGCCGGTGGCGCGAAGTTCCGCAACGCGGGCCAGGTGTGCATCTCGCCGACGCGTTTCCTCGTGCACAACAGCATCCGCGACGAATTCACGCGTGCGCTGGTCGCGCATGCGCAGGGGCTGAAGGTCGGCAACGGCCTCGAGGAAGGCACGACGCTCGGCGCGCTGGCGAACCCGCGCCGGCTGACCGCGATGGCGTCGGTCGTCGAGAACGCGCGCAAGGTCGGCGCGAGCATCGAGACGGGCGGCGAACGGATCGGCTCGGAAGGCAACTTCTTCGCGCCGACCGTGATCGCGAACGTGCCGCTCGAAGCGGATGTGTTCAACAACGAGCCGTTCGGCCCGGTCGCGGCGATCCGCGGTTTCGACAAGCTCGAGGATGCGATCGCCGAAGCCAATCGCCTGCCGTTCGGGCTGGCCGGCTATGCGTTCACGCGTTCGTTCGCGAACGTGCACCTGCTGACGCAGCGCCTCGAAGTCGGGATGCTGTGGATCAACCAGCCGGCGACGCCGTGGCCGGAAATGCCGTTCGGCGGCGTGAAGGATTCGGGCTACGGGTCGGAAGGCGGGCCGGAAGCACTGGAGCCGTATCTCGTCACGAAGTCGGTGACGGTGATGGCGGTCTGACGACCGCGTGGTCGCGTGCGTGCCGCCGTTTGGGCGGTGCGCACGCGGCATGGCGTTGCCGAGAGCCGGGTGTTTCGCCCGGCCTTGTTTTTTCTGATTCGTTCACCGGCGGTCACCGCAGCGTCCAGTCTCGCCCGGATCATGAGCACTCGATCGCCACGGCGTTTGTCGATTGACTGAGCCTGATCTCGCCCAGGTAGGCGCTGTCGCCCAATTTGCACTCGCGCCAGGCATTGCCGCGGGCATGCCGGATTTGGACTCGGTAGAGGCCGCTGCCCCTGGCCAGGCCGTCGAACCGGAAATCGCCGAAGCCGTCCGAGACGGTTTCGGCTACCTGCCGATTACCTGCATACAAGACGACGACCGCATCCGTGACACACTCGACCACGTCTCCTGCCTCGGCACTGACACTTCCGCCGACGAAGCACGTTTCCCACCGCTCGAGGCCGCTATACCACACGCGGGGTTTCGTGCTCAGGTTGGGTCGCAATACCTTGAGTCCCTCGCGCCTGGCCTTCTCGGCCATCGCCGTGTCATCGAGCTTGACCGTCTCGAAGACATCGGTGGGGCACGACTGCTGACAACGCGGGCGAGACCAGCCCTGGTCGAGCAAATGCGCATCGAAGATCCAGATCTGCGGCAGTTGCAGTTCTTCGTTCCAGACGATCGCCTTATAAGGGCACGCCTTGACGATGTCCTTTCGGCCTCGCGCCTTGTCCGGATCGATGATGACGATGCCGTCGGCGCGCTTGCGAATGGCGCTGCCGCCCACACGCATGCAGGGCGCGTCGTCGCAGTGGTTGCACATGACCGGCAGATAAGTGGTCTCGATCATGTGCGACGCACCCTGTACACGACGCAGGATGCGGATGGGGCTCTCGGCACTGGCCGAAGCGGGTGCCGCGTAGCCGGGAAAGTCATTGCCGACGTGCTCGTCCCGCGCGGCGATCACACAGTTCTGGCAGTTCTCGCAACGGCCGACGTTGATGATCAGGTTCCACTTGCTCATTTGAGATTCCTCACGCTGCGCGACCGAGCATGAATGCCTCGGCACCGCGCCATTTCTCGACCTGCACCAGGCAGGAATTCGGGCTCATGCTGCTGGTGCCGGCGGTCTGAGGCCGGTCGGGGGTCAGCATGTTCATGCAGCCGCCGATCTCGACTTGCTCGCCATCGATTTCGATCAGCTGAAATTCAGCGCTTGCCTCGTAGGATTTCACCACTCCGGCGTTCACCAGGGGCGAGACATCGGCCGCACAGATCACGGCGCCGCGGTCGTTGTGTACTTTGACGAGATCGCGATGGGCGATGCATCGAACAGCGGCGTCTGCCGGGTTGAGCCTCAGCAGCCAGAACCGGTGCCCCGCGATCAGCGCGCGGTGATCGTCGATGCCGTTCACGGCAGAATTCTTGCCGTCGCAATGGGTATGGAAGCTGTAGCGGCTGTGGGTGGCGATCAGTTGCAGCGGGTAGCGCCGGGCCAGGTCCGAGCGCAACCCCTCCCAGGAGGGGATATATCGGTTGAGCGGGGGGCGCTCCGGATTGTCCGCGGTGTGCCGCTTCAGCAACTCGGGCACGAACTCCAGCTTGCCGCTCGGCGTCTGCAGGCCCTTGCCGAACCGCTCCGAGAACTGTGACGGCAGCGGATGAGGTTCCGGCAGGTCCTTCTTCCTGTCTTCCGCATACCAGCGCATGTCCACGGGATGGCGCAGCTCGGGCTTTTCGGGCGGCACGACGAAATAGCCCTTGCGGCAAAATTCGCGCCACGAAATGTGATCGGGCAGATCCGACGAGTCGAAGACCCGCTTGACCCAGTCGAGATCTCCGCAGCCTTCGGTGAAAATGCCACCCAGGCCCAACCGGGTCAGGATGGCAGTGAAAATGTCGTAGTCGGAGCGGGACTCGCCCAGGGGTTCGATGCACTTGTGCTGCAGCGTCAGCATGCGATGGTTGACCGTGCCATACCCGTGGTGGGCGTAGCCGCCCGAATTCGCCCATTCTCCGATGTCCCAACGCTCCACCGAAGTGCACGCGGGCAGGATGATGTCGGCGAACTGGGCTTCGCCTTCCATCCAGATCGACTGATTGACGACGAATTCGATGCTCGAGTGCCGGTAGGCCTGCGTCCAGCGTCCGGAATTCGTCACGGTACTGAACGCGGATCCGCCGTAGCGATAGATCATGTGGATCGGCGAATAGCCGGGCATCGGGTACGTGAACGGCGCAAACTGGGCTTCCTGGGACATGCCGTCCCAGAGATAACCGGTGGCGTGACCGTTGAGGATCGCATCGGGCATCTGCTGTCGCGGCACCATTTGCTTGACGGGATTCATGGTCAGGATATGCGGCATGCGCTGGTAGTTGTCCACCGCATTGGCGGTCCACGCCAGGTCGCCTGAAATGCCGCCGTCCGCGTAGCCGGGGAAGTAGAACTGGAGATCGTGCGGGACGCCGATTTCGAGGCAGCCGAAATTCACCCCCGGCTTGCCCCAGCCCTGCATGGACATCATCATGATCATGCAGCGCGCCCATTGCGCGCCGGTCGCCCCGCGGCCCGCGCCACCGAATCCCGCGCCGGTCATCCCGACGGCGAGATGCACCTTCTTCTTCCCCCACAGGCGCGCAAGCGCACGGGCGTCCTTGGCCGGCACGCCGGTCTCGCTCTCCTGCCACTCGGGCGTCTTGGGGGTACCGTCGGTTTCGCCCAGCAGGTAGGCTTTCCAATCGTCGAAACCGGTCGTGCGGGTCGCGACGTAATCCTTGTCGTACAGGCCCTCCACGGTCCAGACGTACATGATGGCGGTCGCCAGCGCGGCATCGGTTTGCGGCCGGATGGGGATCCAGCGGCCGCCCAGCAGCTGTGCGGTGGGATTGCAGTGCGGGTCGATGTGAACGAACTCGATGCCGAGCTCCTTGGCCCACAGGCGGCGCGGGGTTCCCTCGAATCCTGCGTAGGCTCCGTTGGTACTTTCGGGGTCGCAGGACCAGAAGACGATCATTTCGGCCTCCTTGAGACCGTCCTCGAGGCCGCCGTAGCCGGCGGGCACGCCGACGCGCATCGAGTTGCCGAAATGATGCATGGCCCCCCAGTACCAGCCTTCCCAGCTGTCCGGATTCGCGGCCACCCGGGTGAAGCCGATCAGGTTGGCGAAGCGCGTCAGCGCGCTGAGGTAGTAGCCGACGTTGCCCCACTGGTGGTGGGACGACATCGGGAACGTGATGGAACCGGGGCCGTGAACACGCTTCTGCCGGTTGATCTCCTTGGCGACGATGTCCAGGGCCTCGTCCCAGCTGATGCGCACATAGCCGGACTTGCCCCGGTTCTGCGGATTGCGCTCGCCGTCCGGGTCGAAGTCGACCCGTTTCATCGGGTGAAGGATGCGCTTGTCGGAGTAGACCAGCGACTTGAGGGTCAACGCGTGGGGCGCGACCAGTCCGCGCCGTGGCGGGCTGAAGCGGCGTCCACGTGCCTCGATCACCCAGCTTGACGCATCCGTATCGTCCAGCTCGATGGGCGTCACGCGGACGATGCGGCCATCCTTGACGTAGACGAACAGGGGCCCGCCATTGGTACAGGTGGTGTAGCGTCGGGTGCCGTCGCGCATGGGCGTGCCCATCGTCAGGCCGACCGTGCGCATCATGCTCAGGGTTTGCATGAGCCAAACCAGCAGTTCGTCCTCGCCCTCGGTGACCACCTTGAAGTTCTTGGCGGCGTGGACGATCTCGCCCTGGTCCGGGTTCGGGGAAAGGAACTTCAGGGCGGTGGCGACGTCCTTGAAGGCCATGCGCACATCGGGCCGCGCATGCTTGCCGGCGCGCGACCGAATGCGGCCATTCCTGAACTCGATGGCGCGACCGATGCTTTGATCCATGAGCCCGATCCACGCGACGAGATTGCGCTCCTTGAGGCGATCGCGATAGGCGGGGAAGCGGCGCGCCGTCAGGTCCAGAACCTTGGGCAATGCAAAAAGAATGGTCTTGAGAGCCTGTCGTTTCATCGTTCTATCCAAAGTGTTGCTTCCATGCGGGGGGCTGGCATCGGGGCGCACCCGCTAGAACGTGTAAGCGACGTTCAGGAAAACGTTGACGGGATTGAGTCGGAGCGTCGATGTGGAAACGATCTGCGTGCCGGTCGCGGTCTGTCCGTATAACGTGAGGTGGGTCTTCACCGGCATGTAGCCGACGGAAGCACCGACCGACCAGTGTTTGGTCATCGCGTAACTCGCCCCGAGCTCGAACACCGGGTTCCACGATGAACTGAGTGTCGCGCGCGCCGAGCCGCCCGGCCCGAAGCTGTCGGTGACGAACTGGCGATTGGTCGCCCGAACCTGGGTGAACCACGTGTAGTTGACGCCAAGTCCTACGTACGGACGGAATTTCGATTCAGCTGAAAACAGGTGATATCGAAGTTCGACGGCGGGCGGCATCGGCCTTGTCGTGCCGAGGGTTCCGTACTTCTGCAACGTCCCGTCACCGACCAGATTGACTGTCAGTGGCAGTCCGAACAGCATGGCGACACCAATGTTGTCGGTGACGTAGTACTCGGTGGTGATGCCCATCGTATCCGTCGAGCTGGCATGCGCCCCGGTACCAGCCATCTGCTGATTCACCGTTACGCCGCCGACACTTTGCACGGTCAGGGGCGTCGCGTCGCCCTGGGGCGCGACGTGCAGCCATCCAACCGACGTAGTGATGCTTCCGGCCGTCTGCGCATCTGCGTTGTCGGCAAGTGCAGCCGTGCAGATGCAAACCATCGCACCTGCGAAACTCGTCGTTCGCCTCAATTTCATTTTGCGTCTCCTCTGTCTCGGTCCGATTAAAGAACTACAGTTGCTTTGGATACCTTATTGATAGTGACAAGCCGCTCTCGGAATTTGTGTTGTCGCGGCTAGTCGCGCGCCTCCGTCACCGCAGATCTGTTGCTGCCGGACCGGACGACCGAATGGGTTCCGCTGCGAACGAGATCGAAAACGCAAACGGAAAACGCCCCAGCACGAAGCGCGCGGCAGTCTCGAGCCCGGGATTGCTCAGCTCGACCGAGACCGACATTCCGCCGGAACCACTGGTCGAGACGTCGACTGATGCGCCGGGCGCTCCGCCCTGGTCCAATGCCGCGCGGAGTGCGTCACTCGTCTCGCGGCGCTTGAGTTCGGGTTTGAATATCTTGCCGACGCCGGTGAGCGGGATCGCCTCGACGATTCGGACGTGCTTCGGCAGGGCGGCGCGTTCCGCGATCTCCTGCTGCATGAACACTTCCAGATCATGTTCGCTAGCGGTCATGCCCGGCTTGAGCTGAACATACGCGACCGGCAACTCGCCGGCATAGGCATCGGGGCGCCCGATCGCCGCTGCGATCTGGACTGCCGGGTGTCGATGCAGCGGTTCCTCGATCGTCGCCGGGTCGATATTGTGTCCGCCGCGGATGATCAACTCCTTCTTGCGGCCGGTCAGCCAGAAGTAACCGTCGATGTCGCAGCGGCCGAGGTCGCCCGTGTTGAGCCAGCGCTTGCCGTCGCCGAGATCGAGCCACAGAGCCTCGTTCTGGTCGGCACGCGTGTAGCCGGTGAACACGTTCGGCCCGGAGAGGACGAGCAACCCCTCTTCGTTGGCTGCGCAGTCGCGCAGATACCGTCCCGCATCGTCCACGACGACCGCCTTCATCGCCTGGAAGGGGATGCGAAGCCCGATTGATCCCAGCCGACGCTCGCCGTTCGGCGGGTTGACGCTGCTCACGCACGTTCCTTCGGTCAGGCCGTAACCTTCGAGAATCCGGATACCCGTTTTTTCCTGGAAGGACCTGAAGACGCCGACAGGCATCGGCGCGGCACCGCACAGGCCGTATTCGAGCGAGTCGATGACATGATCCTCGGAGGGAATGTCGAGCAGCGAAGCATAAAGCGTCGGGACGCCACTGAAGAAATTGATGTGGTGATGTTCGACGATTTCCCAGAAGCGTTTGACGACGCCGTCGCCCCGGTAACCCTGCGGTGTGCCGAGCACGACATGGGCACCGCGCGAGAACGGCAGGAGGCCGGTCACCATCGCGGCGTTGACGTGAAAGAGCGGCAAGCCGCAAAAAGTCGTTTTGCCGGGGCCGATACTGTCGCCGAAGAACCGGCCGGCGCTCCAGGCATTCGCCACTTCGTTGCCATGACTGCGCATCGCGATTTTCGGCAACCCGGTGGTTCCACCGGTACAGAAGTAAGAGGACATGTCGCCGGGTCGAATGCGGCGCGCATTGTCGAGCGCCGTACCGGATTCGTGCGCGATTGCCGTACCGAAGTCGTGGATCTGGATGTGCGCAGGCACGGCGCTGCGCAAACCGCCAGCGCCGTACAACTGCGCACACGCGTCGTGCTGGAGCGTGCGTGCCGCCGATTGCGCCATGCCCCGCACGCGATCGGCCAGGTTGACCAGCACGAGATGCCGCAGCGGCTCGACCTCCTGAAGGATGTCCGCGACTTTTTGCCAGAGATCGGTCCCGGGAAATGGCGCGAGCGTCACGAGCACGCTGGCGCCGGCGGCTTTGAGCAGCTGACCGATCGCTTCGCCTTCAAGCAGCGGATTGATCGCGCATACGATGCCGGTTGCCTGTCCGCCCCAGATCACGAAATGCGTTTCGGGCAGATTGGGCAGCACATAAGCGATCACCGACTGCGAATTCACACCGAGGCGCGCGAACATGTTGGCCGTGCGCGTGATGTCGCGAACCAGCTCGCGGTAGGTCCAGCACTCGGCGTCGCGGTGCGCGTCGGCGGTCATGAAAAAGGAAAGGGCGGGGGCGGACGGATCGATGGCCGCACCGGCGCAGATCATCTCGTACGTGCTGGCCGGAAGGTCCGGCGGAAGGCCCGGCGCTTCGATCGCCAGCACGTCGTCTAGGGTCGCGATGCCGTTCATGCTGCTTCGTCCACGATCTCGTTACGTTGCACGCCCAGGTCGATCGATCCGTCGCGGCTCGCGATCCGGGCTTCGACGATGTCTCCGGCCTTCAGATACTGCGCGCGCCCCGCCTGCACCTTCATGAACATCTTCCATTTGACGGATTCGGGGAAAAGCGCGACGGCTCGCTGCTTGAGCGGCGACGGGATGCTGAGTGCGCAGCCGGCCGGCGTGCCGGTCGCGAGCAGGTCGCCGGCGCGAAGGTCGTGCACGCCCGACAACTCGGTCAACGTTTCTGCCGGACCGTAGACGAGGTTCGACGTCGAGTCCTGCTGGCGCACCGCGCCGTTGACGGTCAACGTCAGGTCGAGCGCCTTCAGCTTCGGGAAGTCATGCCGCTCGAGCAGGCACAGATAGGGGCCGACCGGGCCGAACGTCCGGAAGCTCTTGCCCTTGTAGAACTGCATCTGCGGGATCTGGACATCGCGCGCGGAATAGTCGTTGACGATCACGGTGCCGGCGACATAGTCGTGCAGGTTCGCGTCCGTGATCTGCTGATGAGACGTGATGTCGCGTTTGAGGATGAGACCGAGCTCGATTTCGTAGTCGAGAAACCGGACGTGCCGGGGTTTCACGACTCGTGAGTCGGCGGCGACGATGCAACTCGTCGCCTTCGTGAAGATCATGTTGAACTTTTTCGCGTCCGGATCCATGCCCGATTCGATCATGTGCCGACGGTAATTCGCCCCCTGGCAAACGAACTGCTGGTTGGCGGTCACCGGTGACAGCCACTCCACGTCCGACTCCGGAATCGTCGGTCCGTCGAGCGAGACGAGTCGTTCAACCGGATTCGCCGCGAGAAAGCTCGCGGTTGTCTCGAAGTCGCCGGGAATCGGCGTGACGGCGCCGTTGGCGACCACACCCCATTGGGCGCGGCCATGATGCCGGAAGTGCAGGACATGCAATGACATGAATGATCTCTCGTGAGTCGAATGGGCGGTTGGGGATCAGGCGAACAGCTTCGCCAGGGTCAGCAGCTTGCTGACCGTCAGATCGGGACTGCGGCGCAGGTTGCGGAACAGCGCCGCAAGGCTCGATGGCGTGAGCCGGGGCTTCGTGAAGCTGCGCGGCATCGTCGGGCCCCACTGCGCCATCGCTTCGCGGCTGACCGCGTGCACGCCCGTCGGCTCGTCGGCCGTGAACAGGTCGCCGTCGCAATAGTGTTCGTGCTTGTCGCCCCACGGGTCCTGCCAATAGTCGAAGATCTGGCTGCCGAGAATGTGTCGGCCGATGCCCCACGCGTGTGCCCACCCGTTGTCGCGGAGCGTGCGCTGGCCCATGCCGACGGCATCGGCGTCGACCAGTTCGTACGCGCTGTGGCTATAAGTCGGCACGAACCCCTGGGCGAGCGCGAGCGTATGGTGGTCGGCCGGCCGGTCGCCGAGATCGAGCCGCATGAAGGCAACCGCGGGTGAGCCGTCCGGCAGCACCTGGACATCGCTGGGGATGAACCCGAAATGTCGCGTGTACCACGCGCAGGTTTCCTGGTAGTCGGCGAGTTCGAGCACGACGTGTCCGAGCCGAATGACTTCAGGCGCGCTCGCCGGCGGCCGCTGCGTTTCGTTGATCCGCAACGGCGTGTCGACCGAGTTGAATGAAAGCGCGGCACGGTGCGGCAACGTGTCGGCCCGGGTCTGGCCGGCAATCGCGTCGACCCGAAAACCCGACGGATCGGCGAGCCGCACCCGGAGGCCGCCGCCTGGCCAATCCGATGCCTCGATCTCCGACGCGCCAGGGATTTTGGCGAGCGCCTCGAGATCGGCACGACTGTTGACCTGCAATCCGAAGCCTACGAAGCGGGCCTTCGGCGCGTGGCGAACGACATAACAGAAGTGTGCGCTGCCGGTTCCGCGCAGCAGCAATTGCGTGTCATCCCGCAGCACCGTTCGGAGACCGAAGTCGTTGAGAAAGTGCTCTGCTTCGTCGAGATCGGGGCGATCGAAGATCAGATAGGCGAGCGCCGATGCCTTCGTTGTGGGGTGCGGGTGGCGAGCCGGTTGTGTGGTCGTCAGTTTCATGGCGGATGACAATCAGGCAGGTCGAATGACAATTGCGAAGGCGGGCGCCGTCGCATCGAGGGGCTTGCCGCGCAACGGCGGGCATGCAATCTCACCGTCGCAGGACATCACTGGCCGGACCACGAATGTCGCGAGGTCGCTCGTCGATTTCGCATGGGAGCGGCGCGCCTCGCCGCCGGCGCCGTGACTGGCCGAAAAATGGCCCGATGCGGCGCCGACCGGCGTGAATCCTGCGATCAATACGCCGAGCATCGAAGGCAGCCCGCACTTCGGCGACGCGTGCGAGCTGTTGTGAATGGACGCGCTGGCGCCCGTGTGCATGTGTGTCTCCACCGTATCTCCATTCGTCGTTCGATCGGTCTTGAGGCCGTGTTCTGCCGTCCTTGATGACATTAAAATCATAGATGATGACTTTGTCAATGTAGACGTTTGAATCTATACTTGGGCACGAACAAGGATCGAAAACGTCATGACGAATACACCGAGCCGCCGCACACCAAAGCGCTCCGCTCCGGAAGCATCCAGTCCCGCGGTCGCCGAAGAGCGCGAGCCGCGTGGCGCGCGCCGCAAGCGGGAGACCCGTGCCCGCCTGCTGGATGCCGCGCTCAGACTGATGGCCGAGAAGGGCATGGAAGGCGTCGCCATCAACGAAATCACCGAGGCCGCCGACGTCGGCTTCGGCTCGTTCTACAACCACTTCGAATCGAAGGAGGCGATCTACGCGACCCTCGTGGAATCGGTATTCGAGGAGTTCGCGGATTCGCTCGATCGCCTGGCCAGCGGCTTGTCCGACCCGGCGGAGATCATTTCCGTCTCGGTGCGACATACGCTGATGCGCGCGCGGCGCGAGCCGGTGTGGGGACACTTCCTGATACGCGAGGGCTTTTCGGCGCGCGTCCTGACGCTCGGCCTGGGTCAACGCCTGCTGCGGGACATGGAGCGCGGTATCGCCGAGAAACGCTTCGTGGTCGCCGACCCATTCGTCGGCTTCCTTTCGGTTGGCGGTACGGTGCTGACCGCGATTGCCGCCGAACTCAACTTCGTCGCTCCGGGCGCACCGGCTGCCGGTGTCCTGAAGGAACTCGGATTCAACGGAGAGCATTTTCCGGAACGCACGGCGGCGACGCTGCTGCATACGCTGGGGCTCAAGCGTGCGGAAGCCGAGAAGATCGCAAGCCGGCCGCTGCCCGTTGTGGATGCGGCCGAGACGGCGCAGTGACGTAATGGGGTGACGCAGGCGGCGGCCAAGCCACCCCGTGCGCTCGTGCGGTACCCGGCCGCTAACTCGGGCGCCGGGCCCGGCGTGCACCGTTCAGCCCGCGCACGCATCGCGGTGTCCTGGGTCAGCTCTTCGTGCCATGCGTACTACGCACCGGCACGCATCAGCGCAACGCCGAGCACTGCCGCCCATTCGGCCGACGATGGCATGCGCTCCGACGCGTCTGCCGTATCGCTCGCCGCAGCCGGCGGCGCCGGCTCGGCGTGCAGCCGGTCGACGATCTGCCGGATCCCGGCATCGCGCAGCGCGTACAGGTGCACCTCGACCCACAGCGGGAAACATTCCCAGCCGGCGGCGATGTCTGCGGAGCCGGCGGTGCGGGAGCCTTCGCGCTCATGCGCTGCCGGCCGCATTTTCATCAGTAATTTCGGGCGGTCGCGGCGCAGGATCTCGATCAACAGCTCGCGCTTGTGCCCGAAGTTCGCATAGAACGCGCCGCGCGTATAGCCAGCGCGTTCGACGATGTGCTCGACGGTCGTATCGGCGAAGCCGTTCGCGATGAAGCATTCGCGAGCGGCGGCGATGAGCCGTTCGCGGGTGTCGAGCCGGCGCTGCATACGGGTGAGGCGGGCGGGTTTCATCCTGAGCTGTCCGTGCAGTGGAAAGGGCTGAAGCGGCGCGATATCGCGCCGCGGGAAATGTCGCGTCGTCACGGCGCCGATTCAATCGTCGAGCGCGTCCGGCGCGCCGCGATCGACAGCGGGGCGTGCGATCGGGCGCCCGAGTGCGCCCGCGCGGCAATCGGCCGGCGGCGCGGCATGCGCGGCCGCCGCGCGAATGCCCGCGGCGATCCCGAGCGCGAGCGCATCGAGCGCGCGATGCTGCGCGTCGACGAGTGCTTCGTAGCCCGTCGACGCACCGGACCGGACGATGCTGCGGCACGTCAGTGCCGGCTGTCCGGACCCGGAACTCACACTCCACGTCGCATCGAGCAGCACGTGCGATGCCGGCCAGGATTCGATTCGCTGGACGTCCACCGCGACCCGGTAGACGGGCGCGCCGTCCGGGTGGGCGACGCGATGAACATCGATCGTGCCGAGCCGGGACGCGACGCGCGTCGACAGTCCGCCGCGCATCTCGTCGCCGAGCGGCGCGGCCCAGCGCTCCTGCTCCAGGATGTCGGCCCGATCGGGGCTGCGTTGCACGACGAGCCGGTTGCCGTCCGCAGGCGCCGCGACGTGCACGGCCTGGATGTCGATCAGCCAGGCGGGATGCGTGGCAGTGGCCTCGGCACCCGCATCGTCCGCCACCGCGAGGGTATGGAAATGCACCGGCGGCGACGCGCACGCGCTCAGCACCGCGAGTGCGACGCACGTCGCGATGCGCGCCGGCATACGGAGACGACCGAACGAACGCGCTTTCATTGGCGGTCTCCCTTCTTGCCGAACAGCAGCGATTCGGGATGACGTTCCAGATAGTCCGCAAGCGCATTCAACGACTGCAGCGTTTGCGTGAGCGACTGCATCGCCTCATGAACGTCCGACTGCATCGGCGAATTCTGCCCCAACGTCGACTCTGCCGCGCTGAACGTGCGTTGCGCGGCGGCCAGCGTGTCGCGCGCCTGCGGCACGACCTGCTCATCGAGGTGACCGAACAACTGGTTCGCATGCGCGAGCGCGCCGTTCAGATTGTTGCCGATCCGGTCGAACGGCACCTGATCGAGCTTGCGCGCGATGTCGGCGATCTGCACCTGCAGTTCGTCGAGCGTGTTGGGCACGGTCGGCAGTTCCACCGGCGTGCGGCGCGCGTCGACGCTCGCGTGCGGCGCCTTCGGGAACATGTCGAGCGCCACATAGAGCTGACCGGTCAGCAGGCTGCCGGTACGCAACTGCCCGCGCAGCCCCTGGAGCACCAGGTGCTGGAGCAGTTCGTGGCCGCCGGCCGTATCGGGCGCGGGCAGCGCCGTATCGCTGTGTCGGCTCAGTCGTGACGGATACAGCGCCATCGCGACCTTCATGCTGAAGTTGCGCGTGTGTTCGTTGTACTCGATCCCGATGTTCGTGACCTGACCGAGCACGATGCCCCGCAGATCGACCGGCGCGCCGACCGACAGCCCGCGCAGCGACTGGTCGAAGCGCATGACGACCATCAGCGGCGTGCCGTCGGGGTCGCGCATCGCGTCGGCTTCGTCGGGTGCGAGCAGGAACGGCGTGTTGTCGGCTGCCTGCGGCGCGTCCGCTTGTCCGGGCGGCGACTGAAACGCGAGACCGCCGACGATCACGGTCGCCAGCGACTGCGTGTTGAGTTTCAGGCCGCTCGAATCGAGCCGAAGATCCACGCCGCTCGCGTGCCACCAGCGCGTATTGACGCTGACGTACTTGTCGTAGGGCGCCTTCACGAACGCCTGTACGTCGACGCCAGTACCGTCCTTGTCGAGCGAGAATCCCACGACCTGACCGACTTGCAGATGCCGGTAGAACACCGGCGAACCGATGTCGACCGAGCCCAGCGAGTCGCCGTGCAGCAGAAAGCGTCGGCCCTGCTGGTCCGCGGTGACCGCAGGCGGCGTCTCGAGACCGGTGAAATCGGTCTGCTTCTGCGACGAGTGGCCGAGATCCGCGCCGATGAATGCGCCGGAGAGCAGCGTGCCGAGGCCGGAAATGCCGGTGGCACCGACGCGCGGTCGAACGACCCAGAAGCGCGTGTCGCGGTTCGCGAAGCGCGCGGCATCGTGCGTCAGCTGAATGCCGACGACCACGCGCTTGAAATCAGGGGTGAGCGTAATGGTCTGGACGGAGCCGATATCGACGTCCTTGTAGCGGACCTTGGTCTTGCCGGCTTCGAGGCCCTCGGCGTTGGCGAACGTGACCGTGATCGTCGGACCGTTGGCGGTGACCGTCCGGATCACGAGCGACAGCCCGATCAGCGCGCACACGAGCGGCACGATCCAGACGAGAGACGGGATCCAGCGGCTGCGCGGCCGGATCTCGGGTGGAGAAAAGTCGAAAGAGGACATCGTTTTGGGATTCGAAATAAAGCGGGCGCTTGCGCCGGTTCAAGGTTGATGATGGGCGGCGGCGGGGCGGGGCGCACCGTCCCAGATGAGCCGCGGGTCGAACTGCATCGACGCGCACATGGTCAGCACGACCACGGCGCCGAATGCGAGCGCGCCGGGGCCGGGCGTGATGTCGGCGAACGAGCCGAAATGCACGAGCGCGATCGTGAGCGCGACGACGAATACGTCGAGCATCGACCAGCGGCCCACGCGCTCGACCAGCCGATGCAGCCGGGCTCGTTCGAGCGGCCGCCATTGCACGCCGCGATGGGCGGCGATCGCCTGGAATGCGAGGGCCGCAAGCTTGAGCATCGGCACGAGCACACTCGCGATGAACACGATGACGGCGAGCGCCCAGTCGCCGGACGTCCAGAAGTACGCGACACCGCCGAGGATCGTGTCGTCCTCGGCCCGGCCGAGCGAGGTCGCGTGCATGACGGGCAACAGGTTCGCCGGGATATAGAGCAACGCAGCGGCAGCGACGAGCGCGCCCGTGCGCGCGATGCTGTGCGGACGGCGCGCGTGCAGCGGCGATCCGCAGCGCGTGCAGCGCTCGCCGCATGTGTGTGCCGGCTGCACGCGCGCGCAGAGGTGACAGGCGATCCATCCCGCGGCGCGGGCCGTCATGCCCGCCGATCCGCTGCTTTCCGCGGCCCGGGGCGCAGCATGTCGCGTCGTGTCGGGGCGGGGCGGTTTCGTACGGTCGGCATCGCCTGGCCGCAGTGCGACGAGTTCGTCGTGCGCTTCCCACAGTCGGGCCGGTTCGATCGTCGACAGCACGCAGAGCATCACGGTAAGCCCGGCGAACGCGAATAGCGCGGGCCCGGCAAGCACGTGTGCGAGGCTCGTCAGTTTGACGATCGTGATGAGCACGCCGAGCATCAGCACCTCGACCATGCTCCACGGCCGCAATCGGTGAATGCCGCGCAGCACTTGCGCGAAGTGGCGCGGTACGCGGCCCGCGCGCAACGGCACGAGCAGGTACATCCATGCGGCCAGCTCCAGTATCGGAAACAGCATCGTCGTGCAGAACACGAGCGCGGCCACCAGCGGCTGACCGTTCGACCATAGCGCGCGAACCGCGTCACCGAGCGTCGCATGCGACGCGATGCCGGCCGCATCGAGCGCGACGATCGGAAAGGCCTGCGCGACGCAACACGTCACCAGCGCGGCGACCGTCAATGCGCACAGCCGGTCGAGCGAGCGGCGGCCGTGCGCCGCACCGCTCACGCGAGCATGGCATCTCGGGCAGTGCGCCGTCAGCGCGCGCAGGCGCGGCGGACGCTGAATCAGCAGGTCGCATTCGTGGCAGGCGACCAGGTTGTCGGATTTCATCGGGAATCAACCATGCGGGTAATGAAGGCGCGGCGCCGCGCGATGCACGGTACGCCGGGCATCGGGCTTCGAGATTGCGGACCGGCGCGGCCCGAAGGCGCGCGGCCAGTCCATCGAATCGACGCAAGCAGCGGCTATTGCCGGGCCGCGACCGTCGTGCCGGTGGCGGGCGGCAGTTCGCCCATTGCCTGCAGCAGCGCCGCGGTATCGGTCATCCGGCGGCTCGCGGCACGCACCGCATCGAGTTCCGCGTTCAGATAGAGCTGTTCGCTCGACCGTTGCGCGGACATCGGAACGGCACCCAATGTGCGGCGTTGCGCCGTTTCATGGAAAGCCTCGCCTGCCGCGCGCGCCGCGAGTTCGTTCGCGGCCAGCCCTTGCGCGTCGTTGTCCAGCGCGGCGAGCGAATCGGCGACATCGCCGAATGCGGACAGCACCGCCGCCTTGTACTGCAGCACCGCGGCGTCGTACGCATCGCGCGACGCCCGCCGGTGAGCCAGCAGCGCACCGCCGTGGAAGATCGGCTGCGACAGCCCGGCGCCGACGGCCCACAGCCCGCCCGCGCCCGACAACAGCGCTGGCCAGCTGAAGCCGCCGCGCCCCATCGTCGCGGTGAGCGACAGGCTCGGGAACAACTGGGCGGTCGCCTCGCCGACGTCCGCCGATGCCGCTTTCACGGTTGCCGCGGCCGCGCGGATGTCCGGTCGTGCCTTCAGCAGGTCGGACGGCACGACCACGGGCACGTGTTCCGGCAGCGACAGTCCGGTGAAGGAGGGGACCGGCGGTGGCGCGTCGGGCGTGCGGCCCAGCAGGATCGCCAGCGCGTGAACCGCGCTCGCACGCTGCTGGCGCAGCGGCGGCAGCGTCGCGGCGAGCGACGCCGCGCTCTGCGTCGACGCCAGCGCCTGCACGTGGGACACCGCGCCGAGCGCGTAACGTTGCTGGTCTTCGAGCGCGGATGCCTCGGCAACGGCGACCAGGCGCTCCGTCAGCAGGATCTGGCGGTCGAGCGTCGCGGCGCGGATGGCGGTGCCGACGATGTTGGCCGCCAGCGCACGCCTTGCCGCTTCGAGTTCGCAACCGCGCACGTCGACGCGCGCGGCGCTCGCCTCGTTCGCGTATCGCGTGGCGCCGAACAGGTCGAAGGTGTAATGCGCCTGCAGTTGCCCGACGAAGACGTTGTAGCGCAGGCTTTGCGCGCCCGCGCCGGAGATGTCGGGCGTGCGCGTGCGGGCCACCTGCGCGTTCGCGTCGATCGACGGCAGCGTCGACGCGCCGATCTGCGCGCGCAGTTCCTCCTGCGCGGCGGCGAGCGTCTTTTCCGCCGCGGCCAGCGTCGGGTTCGCGCGCAGGCCTTCGTCGACCAGCGCGTCGAGCGCGCTGGACCGGTACAGGCGCCACCATTGCGGGACGGGCGCGGCGCCGACGTCGAACTGCTGCGCGACGCCTGCCGCTTCGGCGGTGCGCGGCGCCTGAGGCGTCGCGCCGTAGTGCGCCAGCGACGGCATCGCGGGCGGCGTGCTGCTCGGGGCCATTGCACAGCCGCTCAGGCAGAGCGCCGCGCTCGCGGCGAGCACCGATGTGGTAAGGGGAAATTTCATCAGCATGTCTCCGAGGACGCGACGTCCATCGCGCGCGACTCGCGTTCGTCGCTGCGCACCTTGAAGCAGGTCGCGTAGAGGGCCGGCAGGAAGAAGATGGTCAGCACCGTCGCGATCGTGATGCCGCCCATCAGCGCGGTGGCCATCGGGCCGAAGAAGCCGGAACGCAACAGCGGAATCAGCGCGAGCACGGCGGCCGCGGCGGTCAGCATGATCGGCCGGAAGCGGCGCACGGTCGCGCCCACGATCGCGGTGAAGCGTGGCTGCCCGGCCGCGATGTCCTGGTCGATCTGGTCGACCAGGATCACCGAGTTGCGCATGATGATCCCGAACATCGCGATCACGCCGAGCAGCGCGACGAAGCCGAACGGCTTGCCGAACAGCAGCAGCGCCGCGACCACGCCGATCAGGCCGAGCGGGGCCGTCAGCACGACGATGAAGGTGCGCGAGAAGCGCTTGAGCTGGATCATCAGCAGCGTCAGCACCGCGATGATCATGAGCGGCATCTGCGCGTTGATCGACGTCTGGCCCTTCATGCTCTCCTCGGCTGCACCGCCGACCTCGATCCGGTAACCGGTCGGCAGCGTGGCGCGCAGCGCCGCCAGGGTGCCGTCGATGGCGCGCGTCACGCCGATGCTCGGCGCTTCGCCACGAACGTCGGCCTGCACCGTGACGGTCGGCTGGCGGTCGCGTTCCCAGATCACGCCGTATTCGAGCGTGTCGCGCACGTGGCCGATCGTGCCGAGCGGCACCGGGCCGTGCGGCGTCGGGATCGCCAGGCCGGCGAGCTGCGACGGGTCGATCCGTTCGCGCTTCGGCGCGCGCAGGTCGACGTCGATCAGCTTGTCGCGTTCGCGATACTGCGTGACCGTATAGCCGGACAGCGTCATCGCGAGGAAACTCGACACGTCTTCCGACGTCACGCCGAGCTGGCGTGCCTTCAGTTGATCGATTTCGAACGACACCGATCGCTCCGCCGGCTCGTCCCAGTCGAACTGCACGTTGCGCGTGCGGGCATCGGCGCGCATCTTGTCCGCCACTTTTTCGGCAATGCCGCGAACGGTCGCGATGTCGTCGCCGCTCACGCGGAACTTGATCGGAAAGCCGACGGGCGGCCCGTTCTCGAGGCGCGCGACGCGCGTGCGCACGGTCGGGAAGCGGCTTGCCAGCGTCGACTCGAGCCAATGCGACAGGCGGTCGCGCGATTCGACGTCCTTGGCCGTGATCACGAACTGCGCGAAGTTCGGCTGCTGGAGCTGCTGGTCGAGCGGCAGGTAGAAGCGCGGCGCACCGGTGCCGACGAAATCGACCACGTGATCGATTTCGGGCCGACCGTCGAGCACCTTCTCGAGCCGCGTGGCCTCACGCAGTGTCGCGTCGAACGAAGCGCCTTCCGGCAGGCGCAGGTCGACCAGCAGCTCGGGGCGCTCAGAGTTCGGGAAAAATTGCTGTGGCACGCGCGTGAATGCCGCCATCGCGATCGCGAACAGCACGGCCGTTACGCCCAGCACCACCCAGCGGCGCTCGATGCACGCCGAGATCCATCCGGACAGCCGCCGGTAAAAGCCCGTTTCATAAACGTCCTGCCCATGTGCATGAGCGTCGTGATGCTGCTGCTCGGGCAGCATGTGGTAGCCCAGCAGCGGCACCAGCACGACGGCCGCGAACCACGACACGATCAGCGAGATCGCGGACACCTCGAAGATCGACCGCGTGTATTCGCCGGTGCTCGATTTCGCGAGCGCGATCGGCAGGAAGCCGGATACCGTGACGAGCGTGCCGGTCAGCATCGGGAACGCCGTGCTCGTATAGGCGAAGGCCGCCGCGCGCGCGCGGCTCCAACCCTGCTCGAGCTTCACCGCCATCATTTCGACGGCGATGATCGCATCGTCCACCAGCAGCCCCAGCGCGAGCACGAGCGTGCCTAGCGACACCTTGTCGAGGCCGATGCCGAACACGTGCATGCACAGTGCCGTCACGGCGAGCACGATCGGAATCGTGATGACGACGACCATGCCGGTGCGCAGGCCCAGCGACACGAGGCTGACGACGAGCACGATCGCGACGGCTTCGCCGACCGCTTCGACGAAATCGTCCACCGAGTGCTTGACGGCATGCGGCATGCTCGACACCGCGGCCAGCTTCAGTCCGGCCGGCAAGCCGGCCCGGAGCTCGCCTGCCTTCGCGTCGAGCGCCTTGCCGAGGTCGATCACGTCACCGCCTTTTTGCATCGTGACGCCAATGCCGAGCACCGCGTGACCGTTCGTACGCATCTGCGTGACGGGCGGATCGTCGTAGCCGCGCGTGACCTTCGCGACGTCGCCGAGCCGGAACGTCCGGCCGTTCACCGTGATCAGCATGTCGGCGAGCGCCTGCGTGTCCTTGAACGCACCGCTCGGCCGCACGAACACGCGGTCGTCCGATGTCGTGATCGTGCCGACCGGTGCGACGGCGTTTTGCGCGTCGATGGCCTGCGCGAGCTGCTGCGGCGTGATCGCGAGCCGCGTCAGTTGCGCGTTCGAGATCTCGACGAATACGTGCTGGGCGGGGTCGCCAAAGTAGTCGACCTTCGCGACACCCGGCACGCGCAACAGCACGGTGCGCAGCTTGTCCGCGTAATCGTGCAGTTGCGCGGGCGAGTAGCCGTCGCCTTCGAGCGCATAGATGTTGGTATAGACGTCGCCGAATTCGTCGTTGAAGAACGGGCCGACAGTGCCCTTCGGCAGCGTCGCCCGGATATCGCCGACCTTCTTGCGCACCTGATACCAGGTTTCCGGCACCTGGTCGACCGGCGCCGAATCCTTCATCGCAAAGAAGATCATCGACTCGCCGGGGCGCGAATAGCTCTTGATGTTGTCGACGTAAGGCGCGGCCTGGAGCTGGCGGCCGATCCGGTCCGTGACCTGTTCCTGCACTTCGCGCGCCGTGGCGCCCGGCCAATAGGTCTGGATCACCATGGTGCGGAACGTGAACGGCGGATCCTCCGATTGCGCGAGGCGCGTATAGCCGATCATGCCGAAGATCGTCGCGAGGCCGATCAGGAAGATCACCAGTTGCTGATGCTTCAGCGCCCATGCCGACAGATTGAAACCGCCGTCGTCGCGCGACGCGGCACCGCTTTGTGCGCCGAGCGCACCGTCCGTCGAGGACCGGTGTTCTGGAGCGTTCATGATGCGAAGTCCTCCGCATGCAGCGGCGGCACGACGCGCACGTGCTGGCCGGTACTCACCGTATGGACGCCTTGCATCACGACGCGCTCGTTTTCCGCGAGGCCGGACGTGACCGTGACCGTACGCTCGTCGTAGCGTCCGACCGTCACCGGGCGCAGTTCCAGCGTGTCGCTGCCTTTGCGAATGACCCAGACCGCCGGCGCTTCGCCGCGATGGAAGAGTGCGGTGGCCGGCAGCGTGATCGCGTGGTCCGCGGTGGTGTCGGCGGCGCCGTCGAACGAGATGCTGGCGGTCATCCCGGAGCGGACGTCCGGCCCCGGCGCGACCAGCGTCAGCTTCACGCGCCAGGTGCGGCTTTGCGGATCAGCGGCCGCCGCGACTTCGCGCACGCGTGCGTCGAGCACCTTGCCCGGCAGTGCCGTCAGGCTGACGTGCGCGGTGCGGCCGACCGCGAGATCGCGCAGGTCGCGCTCCGCGACGTCGCAGACGATGTCGAGGTCGCCGCTCCAGTCCAGATGAAACACCGCCTGACCGGGCTCGACGTTCTGCCCGGTATCGGCATCCTCCGACGTGATGACGCCGTCGTGATCCGCGACCAGCGTCGCGTAGCGCAGGTGATCGCCTGCGAGCGCCATTTGCGCGAGCGCGGAATCGCGTTGCGCGACCGCCGATGCATACGCGTCCTGCGTTGTCTCGAGCTGCGCGGGCGCGATCAGGTTGGCCTGAGCCTGCGCGCGGTCGCGATCCAGTTGCTGCTTCGCATAGGCGACGCGATGCTCGGCGGCATCGAGCTGCGCGCGCGCGTTCAGCAACGTGTTGTGCAGATCGGCCGGATCGAGCATCGCGAGGGTCTGGCCGGCCTTGACGGTGTCGCCGATTCGCACGCGCCGCTCGACGATCTTGCCGCCGACCCGGAACGACAGCGGCGTCGAATATCGCGCCTGAACCTGCGCGGGCAGCACGCGCTGCACTGCGCCAGTGTCCGCATGAACCGGCAGCGCGACCACTGGTTGCAGTTCGGGCGCCGGGGCCTCGTGCGAGTGGCAAGCCGCGAGAAGAATCGCACAGCAGGCGAATGCGATCGGGGCGCGCCGAAGCGGTGGCGCGATGCGTGTCAGAAGCGGGCGCGTTGGGGTCCGCGCGTCAAGTCCGGGTGATTTCACGATGTTTCCAAGACAAGTGAGGGTCAAACTAAAAATGGTTCGGCGACCACGGCGGGTCACCCCGGTTTATGCAGGCGCGCGAGGGCGTCTCCGCCGACGGTGCGCATGACGATCAATCAGTACTCCGACGTTCGAGGTGCAGATCGTTCCGATTGCCGACATGACACGGCTTGCGCACGACGATGGCCGCCGAGTGTGCCGACGGGGCCGCCTGCGCGTCACCGACGCTCGCTGACGTGGGTCCGGAACAGTGTCCGGACAGGAACCGGTTCTGCTGTTTTCGAGATTAGACTCATAACTGATAATGGTGTCAAGTATGAGTGAGTCATCTAGAATTGCGTCATGCAGAAAATTCTTATGGAAAGGGAAGGTGCGCTCGTGGACGACAAACCGGTCCGGCCGCGTCGCCCGAATGCGTCAGTGGCCGAAGCGGAACAGCGTCAACCGCGCGGTGCCCGGCGCAAGGAGGCGACACGTATGCGCTTGCTGCGGGCGGCGTTCGGCCTGATGGCGGAAAAGGGCAGGGACAACGTCGCGATCAGCGAGATCACCGAGGCGGCGGATGTGGGGTTCGGCTCGTTTTACTACCACTTCGAATCGAAGGACGGCATCTTCGCCGCGCTGACCGAGTGGGTGTTCGACGATTTCGCGGACGGGCTCGAGCGCCTTGCGAGCGGTTTGTCGGATCCGGCCGAGGTCGTGTCGGTTTGCGTGCGTCACACGCTGATGCGCGCGCGCCGCGAGCGGCTCTGGGGGCGGTTCCTGATGCGGGAGGGCTTTTCCGCGCGTGCGCTCGACCACGGGCTGGGCCGGCACTTGCGGCGGGACAGCGAGCGCGGAATCGCGGCACGCCGCTTCGTCGTCGGCGATCCGTTCATGAGCGTGCTCGCGATGACGGGGACGATCCTGGCGGCGATCGCGGCGGAGTGCTACGCGGCCGACACGGCTGAGGGCGAAGCGAGGAAGCCGGCGGGAGACGAAGGCCGGCTCCCCGAGCGGGCTGCGGCGATGGTATTGCAGACGCTCGGCCTGACGCGCGCCGAAGCAAAGGACGTGGCGAACCGACCATTGCCGCCCGGCGACTTCTCCGCTGCGGAGAGTAGTTGACGGTTGGTGGGTGCCGACGCGGGGGCCGGCCGATCCAGTTGGGCGACGAGGCAGTGGCTATGGTGTCCCCTATGGGTTACAATTCATTCATGTTCAAAGTCCTTACCACCCCCCAATTTGATAGCTGGCTCGATGGGCTTCGCGATCCGGTCGGCAGCGCGGCAATCAGTCTGCGCATCGAGCGGGCGAAGCTCGGCAACCTTGGCCAGTGGCGCGCAGTCGGTGGTGGTGTCAACGAAATGAAGATCGACGTAGGGCCGGGATACCGGGCCTACTTCGTGCGGCGCGGAAAAATCATCATCGTGGTGTTGTGCGGCGGGGACAAGTCGACGCAAAAAAAGGACATCAAGACGGCGAAGCAAATCGCCGGTGAACTGGAGGATTGAAGATGAAAATCAGCGAACTGGCCGAATTCGACGGCTCGAAGTACCTGAAGGACGAGGAAACGATTCGTCACTACCTGGCGCAAGCGTTCGAAGATGGCGATCCGCGCCTGATCCAGGCCGCGCTCGGGAACGTCGCGAAAGCGCGCGGCATGACCGCGCTGGCGCGCGAGTCCGGCGTAAAGCGAGAAGCACTCTATCGTGCGCTGTCGGAAGGTGGGAACGCGGAGTTTGCAACGATCATGAAGGTTGTCGGCGCGTTGGGATTGCACCTGACCGTTGCGCCGGCGCAGCCGGCGGCGGAAGCGACGCCGGAGCCAGCTCCGACACGAACGCGCGCCCGCACTGCGGCGCATGCGTAGCGTCACCGGGGCCGACTGCGAATGTCGCGCCGGTCCACCGCGGTCTATCAGCCGGCTGGGCCGGCGGAATGGCGTATGGATCGAAGCTCACGACTTCTTCGACGAGCCAGTCGTTCAATCACCGCGCGAGGGCGGCGGCGAATGGGCCGTCGTGCTTCGCGCGCGAATCGCGTCGACGACGTTCCTGCCACGCACGTAGTGCACGAGGTTGCGCTGGCTCGAAAGGTAATGCGACGCGTGCACGCCGAGCCAAGCGAGCATTTCGTCGGGCGTCAGTTTTTGCCGATTCGGGGCATCGGTTTGGTCAGTCCTCGTAGTTGACATAACGTGAATTATCAACGTTGAATCGCGGAACTGAATCTGACCCCCGAAAAGATTGATCTGACCATCTGATTAAAGTCGCCGAAAGGTCGACGCCGCAACATACAAAGCCCGGATCCTCCGGGCTTTTTTTTCGGACAAAAACAACGATGCGATACCCAAACCTACGATACGGGAACCCGGCCGAGCTTCGGCATTACGCCGCCGGCCGGACCATCAAGCAACTGGCGCGCGAGCTGCGTCGATCGGAACGCACGGTGCACGACTGGCTGGCCGGCCGCGAGCGCGTTCCATTCTGGGTGCCTGAGCTGCTGCGCCTGCGCCGGTTCGAGCACTGGAACCGCGTGCGCGAAATGACCTGGGCGATACACGACGAGAAAATTTCGGCGCGCGCCTGCGCGCAACGTGCCGCTGCCGCGCCTTGCGCCGCGAATGACCCAATCATCCAATACCCGGCGCTCGTGCAGCTCGAGTTGATACCGCCACCGCCGGCCGAGCGCTGGATCGCCTGAAGGCAGAATTCCCAACCGAGAGCTTTTTCCGTTGTGTTCGGTAATAATTGCGCCCGGACAAAAGGAGACCACCTTGAAAATCACCGTTGCAACCATGCTCGCTGTCGCGTGCCTTTCCGCCCACGCCGAGGACATTTCCCCGGCGATCCGTTCGTGCAGCTCGTACGCCACCCCCGGGGAGTTTGTTTCGCTGACGGCCGCAGCGAAGGCGAAACCGCACATGACAGACGGGGTTGCCTACTTCAAGCCTCGTGCCGGAGTCACGTTCAACAGCGATCCGGTTGTTGCCGTATACGCGTACGGACATGACGTTCCGTATCCGGCGGGTGTGAAGCACCCTGGCGCTGATACCTATGGCTACGGTGTCGTCGTCGAGGGCACCATAGCTTTCGGCAAGATGCAGGTAACGGGAAGCCCCGCTCACGTGACCACATCTCCGGTGTCCGTGCCAGGACATGAATTCGTCGAGATTGGATGCAACGACTAACAGCAAAAAGCCCCGGTTTCCCCGGGGCTTTTTCACTTCCAGCTGAGATTTTCACTTCCGGCGACGGAAGCGGCCTTTGCTGTCGCGCGGCGGCGTACGGCGATGGTGCTTCGACATAGATCCTCCGATCAGTCTGCGATTCCGAGTTTGGCTTCGATCCGCGTGAGGCGTTTCTCCACCCCCAAGATGTAGCGGAAGCAGCCCACCGGCACGACCAGGATCTGCACGATGCTCACGCCGATGGTCAGCCATTGAGCTGCATCCATAGGCCCTCCGTTACTGGCCGGCCGGCGGCGTCGACGCGCTTTCCGGCGCGAAGACAGCGAACAGGCCCACGAGTGCCTGCAGGATCGCGGCGATCGCGCCGACCTTGGTCGGGTTCGCGCCGAGCTGGATCGCGGCCGTCGACGCCGCGGTTGCGATCACGCCGATGCCGGCGTGCGTGCTCGGTTCGCCGAGCCGATCGAGAAAGGACATGGTTTTTCTCCTGGTGTCACAACGAAAGGAAGTTGCCGAAATCGGTCGGCGCCGCACCGTTGCCTGGTGAAACCTCACTGGTCCCGCCGCCCCACCCTGCACTGCTGCCGGTGTCAAAGGTCGGGTCCGGCGACGTGCCGGCGGGCGTGAACCAGTTTTTCACGCTGGACCATTGCTCTCCGAGCCATTCGCGCGTCGCCTGGCCCGACGCGTAACCGGCCGCGGCCGGGTTGAAGTCGCCCGTCGCCGGATCGGTCAGGGCGGATGCGCCCGGAATCTGCAGCACGGCATCCGTCAGCGTGCCGTCGACGTTGCTGATCGCCTGGCCGGCCGACGCGACGATCGAGCCGCGCTTCGCGTAGGCCATGCCGATCAGGATCACGCCCGCGCCGATCGCGAGCCCTGCAGCGTTCGCCTTGAGACTCATGGCAGCGTGAACCCGTACGAATTGATGCCGCGCTCGTTCGCGGCCTGCAGCGCCGCGCCCAGGTCCTGCGACATGGCGGCACTCAGGGCATCCGGATTCCACGACATGGAGGCATACGGGTTGTCGACGGCGAGCGGAGACGGTCCGTTCGTCGAGCCGCCGAAGTTCAGCAGCGTCGACAGCGCGCCCGGGAAGCCGCTGCCGGTCTGCCCTGAAACGACGGCCGGCGTCGACGACGACGGCGCGGCCGCGTTCGTTGCACCCTGCCCCTTGAAGTAGCGATACAGCGCGAAGCCGAGCACGGCGACGCCGAGCCCGAGCGCGAGATTGTTGGCCGTGTCTTTCATGCGAGCGCACCCCCTGCCGCCTGATACCAAGCCTGCAGCTGCGAGGGGCTGCGGTTGTGCCCCTGTGCATTCGGCAGGCTCTCGAAGATGACGCCGGTCGCGTTGATCTGCGCGTATGCACCGCTCAGATCGCCGGCTTCGATATACGGCAGCGCGCCCAGGTCCGAGAGGTATTGCACCGCGCCGGCATCCTGGCTGGCCGGCGTGAAGTCGTACAGCCCCGCTTCGGCCGCGACCCTGTTCCAGGTGCCGATGATGAACTGGTACGCGCCGGCCGCCGTGCTGACCTTCCCGGGGCGCCACGGAATCGGCACGCCGATATTCGGATGCCGGCTGTAGTCGCTGAACGTGCGTCCGCCATTGATGACGTTGTAGCGGTTGTTCGACTCGGCCATGCGCAGCATGTACAGGAACGCGGACAGGTTCGCGTCGTAGCCGTTGTAGTTCGGGTTGTCAGCCGTGCCAAGCATCGTATTCACCGTTCCGTTTAAGTCGCTCCATGCGCCTGATGCGCTATCGAGCAGGTCAGAAAATCCAAGGTCCGTCGAGCTGCTCGAATCGCTCGGCGCGACATTCGCGCTGCTCGATTGCGAATAGAGCAGCGCGGCCGCGCCGGCTACGAGAACGAGGAAAGGCGCGGCGCTCGGCATCACGCCGACTCCAAAGCGTTGATGATGTTGCTCGCGACCATCGAATGTCCGAGCAGGTTTTCGTGCAGGCCGTCAGCCAGCACCGAACCCAAGTCCACGCCCGCGAAGATCGTGTAGTTGTCGATCACGTCGAGCGCGTTGTCGCTACCGAGCTGGTCGATCACGTTGCGCACGGCCTGCATGTCGAACGAATACGTTGACGGGCTTTCGTTTGCCGCCGGACTCGCGTTCATCAGGATCACGCCCGCCGTCGGCGTGATGCGCCCGAGCAGCGTGGTCATGTTCCGCTTGAAATTGTTGGTCCCGTTCGGCTGGTTGTGCGATGGCGCGTTGTTGCCTCGATCGTTCGTGCCGAGCTGGACGAACACATAGTTCAGGTCCGACGTGATGATCGACGGCCCGAATCCCCCGAACATGTACGTGTTGTAGTTGTACGCGGTCGTACCGATGATCCCTTGGTTCACGATCGTGCATGCCTTCAGGATCTCGATCGCTTCGAGATACAGGTACGCGACGCCGCCCGTGCCGGCCGCCGGGTACCGTGCCGCGATCTTGACCGTCTTGTTGCGCACGTAGCCGAACGTATGCGTGCGGCGCTGCTGATTCGCGAGCGCGCCCGTGTAGGTCTGGAACGTGCCCTGACTCACACCGTCCACGAACAGCTCGTAGTCCGCGCTCGACGCGGCCGTGATCGAGCTGAACACGAGGTTGAAGGTGGTGCCGGTGAATTGGAACGTCAATTCCGCCGTGGCGCCCGTCTGCGTGATGCCGATCTGATTCTGATAGCCGAGCAGCGAGCCGGCCGACGAGTTGTCGGTATTGCTCGCGGTGCCGGTCAGTGCCGTGCTGAACGGCGACAGGTTCGGGTACAGGTCGATCGTGCGCTGATAGGTCGCGGTCGACTGTCCGGCCGACGAATACGACCAGTTCGAGAGCGTCGGCGCGACACCGTCGAAATAGCGCGCGCCGATGAAGCGCTTGAACTGGTTCGCCCACGATTCGGACGCGAAATTGTCGCGCGGATCCGCGAGCGTGCCGTTGCGCGGCGTGCTCGTCGCGTTCTCCGGCAGCGCGAGCCCCCACGTTTTCGAGTCGCCCCACAGGCCGATAGTGGTCTGCTGTTCGAGCGGATTGCAAAGCGACTTGTGCAGCGCGCGCAGCTGTCCGCCGTAGGCGTGGAACTTCGCCTTGTTGCCTGCGAATGACTTCCACGTCATCGCCTGCTGCGTGACGCCGCCTACCTTGAACACGCCGTTGAAGTACGCATTCTTGACCGGCACGGCCGTGACGACGTACGTCTTGCCGAGCAGGTCCACCACGCGGCCGACGTTCTCCGCTTCGAATGCCGTGAAAGCCGCCGTGTCATCGGTCGCGCCGTCGCCCTTCGCGCCCTTGTCACCCGGCGTCGGCCGCTCGCGACCCTTGTCTTGTTCCGTGCGTGCCACGTTGTTCGCGCCTGCGGGCGTGAACGCGACCGCACTCGCGACCAACTGTCGAATCATCCCGCTCATGCCATCACCTGAACATTGATGGAGGTTCCGACGTCGCTCGTGCCGTACCACGCGGCCGGAGCGCCATCGTTATCGAGCCACACGTCGCCCGGATTCAAGGAAATGACCGCGTTGGTCGGCGTGACGCCGACACCACCGATGTATGCGATACCCGCACCAGCATTTTTGAACGCCACACGCCGGCGGCCGGCCGATGCGGCGAGCAGCGGTACCTGGTTCGGCGTTCCGGACGTGAACGCGGGCGCCGCGATCGGCGCGTTGTCCGTGATGGTGCCGGCCTGCGTGATGCCGACGTTGGTCGCGGTCAGCGTTGCGCCCGTCACGGCCACCGAGCCGTCAACGGTCACATGAAACGGCGTGCCCGAATTGCTGACCTGGAACGGTTGCCCCGGCTCGCTGACGATCGACACCGGTACCGGGTTCGCGTTCGTGTTGGCGACCGTCACCCCGAGCTGCGCCATCTGCACGTCGAAATCACCGTCGCCAACGATGAACGTCACGTTGGTGTCGACCGGCGCGGTGAACTCGACGACTGTGAAGCCGCCTGGAGGCTTTGCCTTGAACGACGCGCCCACCGGCCCGACTTCGGCGACCACTGCATTTCCGGTCCGGAATCGAATGCCCAGATTCGTGCCGTTGTCGGCCGCCATGACGAGCAGCACCGACCCGGCGATCGAGAACGGCGTGCGCATCCCTGCCTTGAGCAGCTGCGAAATGGTCTGCATTACGCGGCCTCCCGCAGCACGGGCGCGAGCACGACCAGGCCGACGACGACGAGCGCGCCGATCACAATCACGCGCTGGTTGCCGGTCTTCGCGTCCTGGTATGCAGCCGTGATAGCCGACGTCGCGCTTTGCTGCGCATCAGCTGCTTGCTGGCCCGCATTCTGGTAGGCGTTCGCGACGGCGGCCGTCGCCTTGCTGAAGGCGGCCTGCGCGCCCTGCACGCTGTCGAGCGCACCGTTGATCGCGAGCTCGGCCGTGTGCGCGCTCGCGCTCACCGACGACGTGCCGATCGCCGTCACGTCCGACAGCGCATCATGCGCGAGGCCGAACGACGCGGTGATCGAGCCCTGGTCGGTCGGCGTCACATTGATGTTGACCGAGCCGCCGCTCGAGGCGGTCGCGCCGACACCACCACCGCCGACATCGAGCCGTTGGTCGACGTTCTGGTTGTCGGTCTTCGTTTGGCTGTCCGAGCTGCCGCCGTTGCACGGCGTCGCCGGCAGGCCGAGGCGGACGAGGTGGAGCTGGTGAGGGCGAAGAATCATTTCAGGTCCTTTCGCATCAGCACGACGTCTCCCTTGCGCCAGGCAGGGTAGAAGCCGTTGTCGATGGCTTTTTTCATGAGGCCGCGCCGGCGCGTGCGGAAGGCAATCGACCGGAAGCCGTCCGCCTGGCGTTCGACGAGCGCGAGCCCGAACTCGGTCAGATCGAAACCAGCACGACCGGCGGCCGCCTGGATGAACAGCTCGTCGCCGTTGACCTTCAACGACCAGGCGAGCACGGGCAAGCCGTCCTGCTCGAGCACGAAGCAATCACCGCGCGCGGCGCACGCGGCCGCGCCCTCTTCCGTGGTCATCCAGCGGTCGACGGGCGCGAACATACGCGCGATCTCATCGCGCGTCGCCGGCCGCATGCTCACGCTTTGCGGTGCTTCAGCACGTACCATGCGACCGCCCCGAGCAAGAGGTAAGGAAGGTATTGCTGCAGGATGCCGCTGCCGACCGCCGCGGTGCCAGCCAGCGCGGTATCGAGCGAGCCGCCGCCGTTCGAGACGACGAACGAGCCGTCGTTGAACGAGCTGTTCGTCGTCGCGTATGCGCCGGACGGGCCGCCGCCGAGGCCGAGCGACAGATTCGGCATGCCGGCCCACGACGGCGCGCCGGAAGTGATCGGGGAAGTCATCAGCCCTCCCCGCGATCAAGCACCAGCACGACCAGGCCGATCAGCAGCAACATGCCGAGGCCGTTGCCGTGCGTCAGGCTCGGCCCCTGCCCGACCGGGTACGTCACGCCGTTCGGCGCGCGGTAGTACGGCGTGCTGCCTTGCGCGGTCAGCCCGTGCGAGATCGCGTCGCCGGCCACGGCCGCGCCCAGCAGCGTCTGGAAGCCCGACAGCCACAGCGCGCCGTTCGAGCCGCTCGAATCGGTGCTGCCGTTCGTCTGCAGCTGGCCTAGCGTCGACGGCAGGCTCGTGTTGTTCGACGTGTCCTGGCTCGTCGCGTACGTGTAGTTCGAATTCGTCGCATCGGGTCCGTAGATCCCGTACAGCGTCGACGCATCCGCCCCACTCGGATCGTACGAGCCGGAACCGACGTCGGTCCCGTCGAGGGAGAAGTCATAGAGCGACATGCCGCCTCCCGTCCGGTTAGCGGTTGATCGGATCGACGATCTTCGCGTAGCCCGTCAGGAACACCGGCCCGGTCTGCGTGATGAGACGGATGAACACGTTCTTCGACAGGGTCGTGTTGAGCCACTTCTCGCGCATGCCCTGCAGGTCGAAGTCGACAACGAACAGGCCGGCCTGCGGCACCTTCTGGTAGTCGGTCTGGTCGTCCTGGTACACCTGCGGGGTGCCCTCGGAAATGATCACCTGGTTGTTGCGGATCTGCAGCGACTGGATCGAGCCCGCGCCGGCCTGACCGAAGTTCGACTGGTGCAGGTAGATCTTCGTGATCACCGAGCCGGCCTGCTGCACCGGCAGCGGGATATCGTTCTGGCCGACCGTCATCAGCGCGTAGGTCGCCGACTGTTCCTTGAACACCCAGGGGTTCCGCGACGGGTCGCTTTCCTGCGCCCAGGCCGTCATGCCGATGCCGCCCGGGGCGCTCGCATTGATCTTGATTTCCATCGTGCACTGCTGCAGGCCGGACGTGGCCAGGCACGTGAACAGCTCTTCCTGCACCTGGGTCGACTGGATCACGACGCCCGCGCTGTTCTTCGTCGCCGAGCTTTTCGCGCCGCGCCGCGTGAAGTCGATCAGCGCAACGTTGGTCGGGTTCGGCTTGCCCTCGTACAGGTTCTGTGCGAGCAGGTCCGAGCCGGCCACGGCCCACACGGGCTTGCCGTTTTGCTTGATCGTGATCAGGTCGATCATCGAGATCAGCAGGCCGCCGGTGAAGTACAGCTTCAGGCGCTCGTACGTCGGGCCGCACGGGATCGACAGCAGTGCGGTCTGCCCCGGGTTGACGTTCTGCAGGTTGACGAGTTGTTCTTTGCGCATCGCGCGCTCCTATGTTCGTGAAGGTGGACCGGTGCCGCGAGGCGCTTACGCTGCGTTGGCACCGCCCGGGAGGTACGGGCCGATCACGGGAATCGGGAACACCGACTTCTGGATGAAGGCGCAAAGGGCGAAGGTGCCGAGAACGACGATGGCAGTCTTGACGTGCTGGTTTTTCATGTGGACCTCAGGGCGTGGGAAAGTCAGATTGCGACGTGGACCAGATCGTGTTTCCGTCGACCAGCTTCTTCGCGGCCGGCCACTTGGAGATGATCCAAGCCGCGACCAGGACGCCGACCGTCGTCGCGATGACTTCCTGGGCGAGCCGGTGTTTCGAGGGCAGGTAGGCAGAGAGGGACACGTAGCGCTCTATGGGGTGAAAGAGCCCCCATCGTGCGGGCGGGCGCCGCAAATGACAAAAGCCGGGAATCCCTTGTCAGATCAGGGATTCCCGACTTTCTGGTGCTGCAAAAAATGTTGTCTCGACGCTACTCGTACGACACAACGCCCGTCGTGACCTCCCCTTTCTCCGCGTCGCGATGGATGTAGTGGAACTTCTGCAGGCCGAGGATTTCGGCCTTATCGACGAACAGCACGTCGGCCATCACCTTCGCGTCGGCCACGTTCGACACCGCGTAGCAGTGAATCTCGGTGCAGTTTCCGAGGAAGTCTTTGTCGACCTGGGCGGGCCGCTGCGAGACACCGATCAGCGTCATCTCGCGCGAGTGCGCGCCGGCCGTCGTCATGCTCTTCCAGGCGGTCGGGGCCTTGTGCGGCTTCGTGACCAGCATCAGCTCTTCGACGATGACGGTCCACCGCTTGAACCCGGGATTCTCCAGGATTCTGCAGAACCGATCGAACTGCGCTTCGCGCTCCGCGTCGTCCTGGGACGGCACGAACACCAGGCGCGTCTTGCCGGCCGCGAGCGCCTTCACCAGCTCCTGGATCGTGTAGACGCGTTCGCCGCCGATCTCGCCCGCGTAGTCGTCCGGGCGGGAGATTTCGAGCGGCGACCAGACCAGGATCGGGCCGCGCACCTTCGGGAGGAAGTAGCGCTTGATCCACACGCCCTTGCCCGAGCGCGAGCGGCCGATCACGCCGATGATGCCGCCGTGCCGCGTGCCGGTGCGCCGCGTCATGCCGCCTCCAAGGTATCAGCCATCAGCGCGCCCGGGTCGACGCCGAAGGCTGGCTCGGCGGCCGGCGCGGCCGGTGCCGGTTCTGCAGCTGCAGCCGGCATCGGTTCGACGTTCTGCCCGGGCTTCGCCGGTGCCGGCGCGACGGCGTGCACGACGTGATGCTTGCCGGCGCTGCCGGCCGCCGCGGCTTCCAGCTGCGCGCGCATACGCCGGTTGCGCAGCGCGAAACCGAGGCTCCAGGCGAGCGGCACGGCGGCAACCACCAGCTTCAGCAGCGGATGCTTGATCGCGTTCGCGACGCCGCCCCAGCCGTAATACGCATCGCATTCGGCCAGCGCGTCCGCAATCTCGCGCGTGACGTCGTCGGTCCAGTCGTCCGCGCACTCCGGCAGCATCTTCAGCACGACGCCGCGCGCCTTGTTCAGCCCGAAGAAATACTGGTCCGACAGCGACGCGGCTTCCTTCGCCTCTTCGGCCTGCAGCTGCTGCTGCTGTTCTCCGGCCAGCGCCTCGCGCTCGGCCGCCTCTTCCTGCCCGATCTGGTCGAGCGCATTAACGTCCATCATGGTCAGAGCCCTGCGAAGGGAGTGCCGTCGAGCAGCGAGCGCCGCTTCGGTTTCTCCGGGGTTTTCTTGGGATCGACGGCCGGTGCCGGGCCGCCGGGAGGCGTGGTTTCCCCGGGATTCCCGGGGTTGTCGTCGTACGGGTCGGCCAGCAGCGTGACTTCCTCGCGCACGAAGCGCTGTGAGTGCGCAACGCCGTCGAACTCGAAGCGGCAGGTGCACCGATCGCACTTGCCGTAGGCGCGTCCGCCCCTGTTCAGCTTGACCCTTACGACCTCCGAGCAGCCCTTCGTTTTGCAGGGCGTGGTGCCGATGTACTTGCCAGGGGTGGACATGGGTGCGCCCTCCCCTTAAGCCTGGTTGCCGCCGGCCTGCTGTGCGGCCGTCAGCGCGTCGACGGCGGCCTTCGCGCTGTCGGCCAGGGTCACGGCCTGCTGGACCTGGGACATGTGGCTCTGCAGCGTCGACGTGACGCCCTGGGCGAACGTGTCGATCTTGCCGTTGACGAACGCGGTCAGTTTTTCGGTCAGCGCGTCTTCGAGCGCCGACAGGTCAGCCTTCGCGTCGTTTTCCAGCGTCGCCACGCGCGCGTCGATATCGGACAGCGCCTGGTGAATGACGCCGGCCAGGTCGGTCAGCGTCTGCGTGTGCGGCAGGTTGCCGGCGATCAGCTCGGCGAGCGATTCGGCCTTCGCTTTCACGGCCGCGATCAGGGATTCCAGGTCATTCATGGTCTACCTCTTGGTGATGTGCGGCCGTGGTCGGCCGGCCGCGTGCCGTTACAGCGATTCGACTGCCTCGACCAGGCGCAGCACCGCAGCGATCTCGTCGCGGGCGATCCGCTTTTCCATCGCCGACAGCTTCGCGTATTTGCTGCGCAGCGCGGCCGCCTCGACCTTCGCCTTGCGGACTGCGTCGACGATGTCCTGATTGACCATGTCGCCGTAATACACGCCGGTCTTCGATTCGAATTCGTCAGCCATGGGAGGTTTCTTTCTCGGGGTCGTAGAACTTGCGGGTGCGGGCGCTCCAGTACGGCGCGCTGATGGCGCCGCTCGCCCTGCGTTCGTGCTCGCGCGCGAACGCCATGAAGTCGTCGATATCGGCCTGGGCCGTCGACGGGTCGTAGCAGTACTCCGACACGAACGCGAGGAAGCGGCCGAGCATGCTGCGCGCGGTCAGCACGGACAGATCTTCGGCCGAGATCGCGCCGACCACCTCCTCTTCGGGCAGCTGCGCGGCCGCGGCTTCTTCGTCGGACTGTTCCAGGTCGTCCAGGCCGAGCGCGGCCTTCAGGCCAGGCGTCCAGGTCAGCATGCGGCGGCCAGTGAATGCGGCGACGTAGTCGCGGAACTGCGCGGCCGCCTGGCCGTCGCCGGCCGCCGCCCACTCGAGCAACTGGAACGGGTGCGCGCCCTTCTGGCCGCCGCCGGTCTTCGCCGCGTTCATCGTCAGCTCGCGCGACAGGCCCCACTTCGTGTCGCGGCCGAACTTCGCGACGTATTCCGCCGCGTACTGGCCGCCGCGCACGTCCAGGCCGTGGTCAAGCACGTCGGACATCTGCGACGACTCGCACAAGCCGACCTTGAGCAGGGCCTCGTACCAGGCGCGCTTCAGCTCATCGATGAGCCGCGACGACATGCGGCCGGTGTCGCCTTCCTTCACGTCGCCGAACGCGTCAGGCGTCGCGAATACCAGGGAGTGCGTGTGCGGGTGCCAGCCGTGCGTGCCGAGCGTGATTTCGAGCGCCTTGATCGAGCCGGCGCGCACGCCCTTGCCGAGGATCCGCTTGTACGTGCGGCAGTTCTGGAACTTCTGCATCGCCTTCGCCTGCAGCGCGAGCATGTCGACGAGCGGCCGCTCGCCCGCTTCGTGCGGGAAGGTGTTGGTCATCAGCCAGACGTAGCCGCCGTTGCCGACGTGCGCCTTCATGCCGTCGGCCACTTCGGCCTGGCGCTGCATGCAGACCTTCAGCGAGCAGACCGGGCAGGCCCAGACAGATCCGCACGTCGACACGCCGGCCAGGCTCGCGCCGGAGCCGTCGACGTTGCGCCGCACGCCGAGCGTCTCGCCCGGGGACGTGAGCGCGCGCTGGCACCAGCACGTGCGGTGCTGCGCTTCCTTCGCCGCGGCCGGATCGTAGATGACCGACTGCGAGACGCGCAGCAGATCGTGCAGACGGCCCTTCGCCTTCGCCCGGGAAACCGCGTCGGTATTGGGCGTGCGGGGAGCGTGTATCGATTTCGCGTTTATACCAAGAAAACCAGACGGCGATTTTTCGGGGTGGCTCATCGCGCGCGCCTCCCCATCCGGAAGGCGCGGCCGAGCGCGCCCACACGCGTGATGCGGCCGCAGCGCGGGCAACGCGGCTCGTTCAACCAGCGGCCGCCGCAGCGGCGGCACTTTCCACCGATGGAAGTCATTGCCCGCCTCCCGGCACTTCGACGTCGCCGATGAAGGCGCGCGCGCCAGGCACGTTCAGGTCGGCCGCGAAGGTGTTGTAGAGCGCCAGGGCCGAGCGCAGCCGCTCGTATGCGAGCGTGAGCTGCGTGCGCGCGAACGGGTCATCGCCGGCACGCACGCCCTGGTCGGATGGCAGATAGCCCTTCTTCGCGTCGAGCTGCGTGCGCATGGTGCGCAGCGCGGCAGCAGCGGCCGAGCGATCGCCAGGGGCGGTTTCGTGATGGGCGGGAACGGAGACGGCAGAAGCGCGGCGGCCGCGCGGGGGACGGGGGTCGGCGGGCTCGGTATAGCCCAGATCCGTGAAAGCGGAGGATGTTCGCATCAACCCTCCTGGTCGTCGGCGCTGCGCATCGCGAGCGCGATCACGCCAGCGACGGCGCCGATCGCGGCCGTCGCGCCCAGGGCGAAGCCAATTCCGAAGGCGAGCATCATCAGAACGCCTCCCCTTCGTTGAACTCCGCTTCAGCACGGCACCAGCCGGCGCGCCAGGCGTGCCAGTCGTCGGAAAGCCATTCGTGCGGGTTGTCGTCGAGGACCAGGTCGTTGTAGAAGCCGCTGTGCCCGCGCTCGTCGGGCGTCAGGCCCGTGGTACGGGGGTTTTCGCGCAGTTCGGGGAAGCCGGCCATGTCACACCCCCGAGCGAAAGAGCCGTGCGACCAGGCGGCGGAACGCAAAAAAGCGGGGCGGCTTCGCTACTAGCCCGCCCCGCTCGCCCGCTCTCGCCTGAGGTGTGTACGGCCCGTCGATCGTGTAGCCGCCCAAGGCGGCCTGGTGAATTTGTAACGGCTCTTTACGCATGATCTGCCCCTACCTGACCCCGTCCTGAAGGATGGTCGCCCGGGCCGCGCCCCCGTCAGGGCGCGCCGACGGGGTCAGAAGTCGGCCCCGGGCGATGGTCTGGAGAATAGTTCAAGTTACTTGAACACGTCAAATTCAGTTTCACGTTTGCGTAGCTTTCACGTTGTCGCAACTTGAGCGTTGAACTACCCTTGACGTCGGGTCAACGATTTTTGTAAGGGGTCTGTCATGAAAACCACTGTTCAGTGGCTCGACGCGGTGAAGGCGCGTCTCGATCTGCCGTCCGACTACGCAGCAGCGAAAGCGCTGGGCGTGACGCGCTCTGCCGTCAGCGCGTATCGCAACGGGCGTTCGGTATTTGACGAAAAGACGTGCATTAGGGCGGCCGAGCTGCTGGGAATCGATCCGTTGGAAGTGATCGCTTCGGCTCGCGTGGAGAGTGCAAAGGATCCGCTGACGCGCAGCGTCTGGACCCATGCTTTGGAGATTTTTTCCGAGGGTTTTCGCACGCTGGTGCTTCGCGCTAATGCTTGTGGGGCTTGGGTCCCGCAGGTGTAGCACCAGCTTTAGTTAGCGATTTGACGTGTCGTGAATTATCGATATGACTGGTGTGGGAGCAAAGTTGTAATGTCGCGTTCGGGCCGCGTAAGCTGTCCGGCCGCCGGGTGTCCGGGCCGGAGGCTGCGATGGCTGCAACGGAGCGGATCACGATGACGATGCGCGAGCTGGACCGATTCAAGGTCATTCAGGACGTGGCGGACGGCAAGCTCAAGCCGTGGCGCGCGGCCGAACGGCTGGAATTGACGACGCGGTAGATTCGCCGGCTGCTCGCCCGGCTGCGGGAATACGGCGCGTCGGGCCTGACCTGGGCACCGGCACTCATTCCGACGCCAGGAAGCCATTTCGCACGTCGACGACGGGCACCGGTCGATAGCAACCTCACTGCAGCCCGCCTCACCTCGATCAAATCGCCACTTCCGGCGGTGCCTGACGAAACAGCCGCGTAATCCAGCACAGATATCCCAGCCCGAGCACGAACCACGCGATGCCGAGGATCAGTGCCGCCTTCTCGAGACTCACGAGCAGCCAGATATCGGACACCGCGCCGATCACCGGGAACACGAGCCCGCCGAACACCCCGATCCTGCGCTCGCCGTGATTACCCGACAGATACAGGCGAATCACGCACAGATTGACGGCCGTAAAGGCAAGGAACGCGCCGAAGTTGATGAACGACGTCGACGTGGCGACGTCCAGCTTCAGCGCGATCAGGCCGACCACGCCCGCCAGCGCGATGTTGATCGCCGGTGTCTTGAAGCGCGGATGAATGAAACCGAAGACGCGTTTCGGCAGGATTTCGTCGCGTCCCATCGCATAGAGGAGCCGGCCGACGCTCGCTTGCGCGGAGATACCCGACGCGAATTGAGCGAGGATCAGACCCGCGAGGAATACGGTGACGAACACATCGCCGCCGATCATCTTGGCGACCTCGAACGCGGCTGAATCCGTGTCCTTGAATTCGACGCCCGGGTGCGCGAGCTGCATCGTGTACGCTGCGATCACGAAGATCGCCCCACCGATCAGCGCAATCAGCAAGATCGCACGCGGCATGTTCTTTTTTGGCTCGATCGTTTCCTCGGTCAGCGTCGACACCGCGTCGAAGCCGAGGTACGAATACGCAGCGATCGCGGCGCCCGCCATCGTCGCGCCGAACGGCACGTGCGGCTTGAAGAACGGCTCCGCCATCGCGATGCCGCCCGGCCCGGCCGCGGCCGACGCATAGTGCCAGCACAGCGCCACGAACATCACGACGATCGCGAGCTGCACGATCATCAGCACGATATTGAAGCGCGCAGCCAGTTCGATGCCGACGATGTTCAGGCCGCTCGTCAACACGATGAACGCGACGATCCAGATCCAGGTCGGCACATGTGGAAACGCGGCGTTCAGATATGCAGCGCCGATCAACCAGATCACCATCGGCAGGAAGAAATAGTCGAGCAGCGTCGCCCAGCCGATCATGAAGCCGAGGTGCGGGTTGAACGTCTTGCGCGTGTACGTATAGGCTGAGCCTGCAGTCGGATAGAGCCTGGCGAGCTTGCCGTAGCTGAGCGCGGTGAACGCGATGGCGATCAGCGCGAGCAGATAGGCGAGCGCGGCCGTGTCGTCGCTGGCCTTGGCGAGCACGCCGTAGGTACCGTAGACGATCAGCGGCGCCATATAGGCGAGGCCGAACAGCAGCACGGACGGCAGGCCGAGCGTGCGCTTCAGGCTCGGCGATTCATGGGATGACGACGCTTGCATGTTATCTCCTGGACCTTCGGGGCCGATGCGAATGCCTGTATGCCTTCGGCCGACATTTCGATTGAACGGGCACGCCCGGGCGACGCATGACGCCCGCGCGATGCCGTGAACGGACTGCGAAACCGGATTATTCGCCGCGCTGACAACGCGCTTCGATCATGAATGCGCGATGTCCGTCCGACTGTTCGAGCGGCGCGAGATCAAGCGCCACGCGCGTGTCGTGCAGGTAGCTGTAGTGTTCGCGGCTCGCTTCGAGACGCGTGAGATCGAGGTTCGCCCGCACGACCGCCTCGTCCCTGCCCAGTTCGATCGCGGTCTCGCCGAACGGATCGACGAGCGCGGAAAGGCCCGCGAACGTCAGATTGTCGTCGCCGGCCCCGCAGCGGTTCACCATCACCGCGAACATCTGGTTTTCCATCGCGCGTGCCGCGATCGCGCGGCGATGCACCGGGCCGAACGGGTCCATGTTGCCGTTCGTGACGATCAGCAGATCGGCATCGAGCGCGCCGACGGCTCGCGCCGTTTCGGGAAATTCGATGTCGTAGCAGATCAGCAGGCCGACCGTCAGGCCGTTCCAGATGCACGTCGCGAAGCGGTCACCCGGCGTGAAGACACCGACATCCGATGCCCACAGATGCGTCTTGCGATAGCGCAGCACGATGTCGCCCTGCTCGTCGACAAGTACCGTGGTGTTGTAAAACCGGTTGCCGTCGCGCTCCGCGAGGCCCACGGCGACAGCGACGCCCTTTTGTCGTGCCGCGTCGCGTACCGCGGATAATCCGGGGCCATCGAGCGTCTGTGCGACTTCGGCGACATTGTCCCGGGTCGGAAAGCCCGACAACGTCGTCTCGGGGAACACGATCAGTTTCGTGCCGCCTGCCACGTCGACGCGCCCGATCGTGTCGATCACCTTGCGCGTGTTGTGCGCGACGTCGCCGTCGATCAGCGAGAGTTGCGCGAGTTCTACCTGCATGAAACCGTCTCCTTCCAATAGCCTTTCATCGGCGCGTCGTCTGCCCTGCCCTTCTGATACGACGCGCGGTCGAGCGAAACAGGCCGTGTTACCCCTGCCTGTCGAAGTGAGGCCGATTATCGGGTTATTATTTTTGACCTGAAATTCCCCGCCAGGGTTACCCTCACCGGAGCACACGATGGACTTCGAATGGCGAGATCTCGCTTTTCATCGGGAGATTGGCTCGGCCATCGACGCCCTCGATGGCCCGCATTTCTGGGCACGCCTCACGCGTGTGCTCGAGCGGCATCTCGAGTTCGACAACTGGGTCGCGCTGCGTTTCGCGCGCGCCGCGCCGCCTCTCGTGCTTGCCGAGCAGGCGATGCCCGACGGCAAGATCGACCTGATGTTTCAGGACTATCTGGCCGCCCTCTATCAACTCGATCCGTTCTATCTCGCCGCGTTCGAAACGCAGGCGTCGGGCTTCTACACGCTCGCCGACGTCGCGCCGGACAATTTCCGGATGACCGAGTACTACCAGCGGTACTTCAAGAAAAACATCGTCGGCGACGAAGTGCATTTCAACGTCATGATCGATCGCGATCACACATTGGGCTTTTCGCTCGGCAAGACGAGCAAGTACGACGATCGCGAGATTGCGTTGCTCACGCTGTACACGCCCTGGGTCCTGTCGTTGATGCAGCAGCGCTTGCGCTTCGAGATGTTCGCGATCAAGGATGCGCCGCGCGTGACCGAAGGCGAAGCGCCCGACCCGCAGGCGCGCTTCGGGATGCTGACCGGAAAGAGCGGGCGCGGCGCGTTGACCACGCGCGAAACCGAAGTCGCGATGCTGTCATTGAGCGGATTTTCGTCACGCGCGATCGGGGAAAAGCTGTCGATTTCGTTCGAGACCGTGCGTGCGCACAAGAAGCACATTTACGCGAAGCTGGGTGTCGGATCGCAATCCGAATTGTTCGCGATGTTCTACGATCGGGGCAGATCCGGCGAATCTGCGTGATGCGCGTCTCGGTGTCACGGCACGAATACCGGCAGGCGCGCTGCCGCTTCAGGTTTAGCCGGTGAGCATGGAATCACGTGCGTCCAGATTGAGCCGGAGATTCGTGACGGACGCGAATTCCGGCTCCCGGGATAAATGACATTGCCTTGCGATGCGTTTTTGAACCGGGCAATCCTGTCACGACGCGGCGACGCTCGATCGACTACGCCGACGGTGTCTGCCGTCTTGAAACCGTTCGAATCCGCGCCTTGCCCCGTTGCTGCCGGTGCCATTACACCGCCCCATCCCCGGCTCCTTTATGCCGCCCATCGACGCGCCGAGTCGGCAATGCGGCGAGCCCGCGCACCGCCGCCGCGTTCTCGGCGCCATCGTCGCTGCGGCCGGTGATCTCATCCAGCGCCCGGTTGTTGGTGTACGGCCCGAACACACCGATCGACACCATCACGATCAGCATGCTGCCGCCGATCAGCACGAACACTGCGGACACCCCGGCGCGCTCGAGCAGCAGCGCGACGATGAAGCTGCTCGCGATTCCGGTCAGGCGGCCGATCGAATGCACGAAGCCGAGCGTGCGCCCGCGGATCTCGGTCGGAAACACTTCCGACTGGTACGCGGTGCCGTTGCTCGCGAGCACCGTGTTGGACAGCGTGACGAGCAGGCCGAACGCGATCACGAACGGCGCCTGCGCCGACATCGCGAACGCGGTGCCGAACAGCGCGACGCCGAACGCCGACGCGACGATCAGCCACTTGCGCTCGATGCGGTCGGCGAGCACGCCGGCAACGAACGGCGACACCGGATACGCGAACGCGATCACGAACGCATACCAGAGGCTCTTCGTGACACTCGCGCCCTGCGCGGCCAGCAGCGTCGGCAGCCACTGGCTGAAGCCGAAGAAGCCGATGCTCAGGAATGCGTTGAATACGATCAGCATCGCCGTGCGGCCACGATGCCGCGCATCCCACATCGACGGCGCGCGCCGCGCGGCCGGCGTTGCGACAGCCGGCATCCGGACCGCGGGCAGCGGCCGGCCGGATTCCCGCTCGACCGCCTGCTCGAGCCGCCGCAGCACGGCTTCGGCGTCGGCCTCGCGGCCGGTGCTGGCAAGCCAGCGCGGCGACTCCGGCAGCCGCGACTGCAGCCACCAGACGACGACCGCGCCGCTGCCGCCGAGCAGCACGACCCAGCGCCACCCGGACACCCCGAGCGGATCGCGCGGCACCCATAGCCACGACACCAGCGCGAGCACCGGCATCGCGAGATAGCCGATCGCGAAGCACAGCGCGAACGCACGCCCGCGCACTGCTTTCGGCACCAGCTCGGTCAGGAACGCGCCGATCGTGATCAGCTCCGCACCGATGCCGCAGCCCGCGATGAAGCGGCACACGAGAATGCCGAGCGCATGCGTCTGCACGCACATCGCAAGGCTTGCCGCCGTGTAGAGCAGCAGCGCACCGGTGAACAGCGCGCGCCGTCCGATGCGGTCCGCGAGGCGCGACACGAACATCTCGCCGACAAACAGCCCGGCGAACGTCGCCGCACCGAGTGCGCCCTGGTCCGACATGCCGAGCACGCCGTGCGAGCCCGCGTGAAAGATGCCGTCGCGGATCAGCCCGGGCGGCAGGTAGGTCATCTGGAACAGGTCGTAGATCTCGAAAAAACCGCCGACGCTCAGGAACATCACGAGCGTCCAGATGCTGGCCGTCGCGGGCAGGCGGTCGATGCGCGCGGCGATCGACGCCGCATGGGAATGGGACATGGCGATTCCTCGGTGATCCGCCCGCGCGGTCTGCGCGAAGCGGCGGACAGGGCGCCGGCGCGGGTGCGCGCGGCGCCGGCGTTCATACGGTGGCGACCGGATTGACCGGCGACCCGACGAGCCCGCGCAGGTGCAGCGGCGGCGCGGTCAGCAGGAAGCGGTTGCGCCGATGCGCGCGCAGCCAGTCGGCGAGCGGCGTCAGATGCCACAGCTCGCCGAGATGAATGCCGAGCTTGAACAGGCACTGCTCGTGCAGCGGCATCAGCGCGCCGGGCCGCTCGCGCGCCGACGCATGGCGCGGGCGCTCCTCGACCGCATGGTTGTCCGCCGCGAGCGCGGCAAGCCCCGATGCGTCGATCCAATCGAGCAGGCGCGGATCGTTGCCGTCGAGCACGCAGCACACGTCCGGCGCGGCGGGCTCGCCGAGCGCGTCGGCTTCGATCAGGCGATCGGCGAAGCCCGTATGCACGCATACGATGTCGCCGCGCTCGACGACCACATCGTCCGCGCGCAGTACCGACATCCATTCCGCGTAGCCGATCTTGCGCCGCTCGTCGCCGAAGTGGCGGCGCAGGTCGACCATCACGCCGCGCCCCTGCACGCCGGTTTGCGCCATCACCTCGATGCCGAGCGCGCGCGCACCGCCGCGCGGCGCACCCGCTTCGGGCACCCGGATGTGCTCGTCCATCCGGTAGCCGTTGTAGAACACGCGGGCGCGCTCGCCGTTGCCCGCCGGATCGAACAGCGAGCCGACGTGCGACAGTGCATCCCACTGCGTCGAGAACTGCGAGTGCATGCAGAACGAATCGTCGCAAACCACATCGGTTGCGTTGGCAACCTGTTCGTCCGCCCGATAGCCGAAGTACGGCTTGTCGCCGTGCAGCGCCGGCATGATCGCCGGCGGCCGGCGCCGCGCGTTCAGGCCGCCGCCGCGCGGCACGTCGAGCGGCAGGCTCAGCGAGAACACGCGGCCTTCGCGCACCTCCGCGACGCCGCGCAGCACCGCGTCGGGTGTCAGCCAGTTCAAGCGCCCTTTCTGATCGTCAGGGCCGAAATCCCCCCAGTTCGAGCCGGGCGGCCGATGGGTCCAGCGTGGCTTCATGGTGTCTCCTCCATGCAATGTCCAGTGTGCGGCGGCCGTCGTTCGCGGCCGCCTCGCACGGCGCGCCTAGCGCGTGCGGATCACGCCCAGCCCGGCGAGCCGCTCGTATTCGCGTTCGCCGAGCAGCGGCAGCAGGATCTCGCGATTGTTCTCGCCGAGCGCGGGCGCAGGCCGGCGGAACGCGCCGGGCGTGGCCGACAGGCGCGGCGTGATGTTGTGCATCGGCAGGCTGCCGACGTCGTCGTCCGGCAGCTCGACGAGCGCCTCGCGCTCGATTACGTAGTGATCCTGAACGATCTGCGCGATGTCCTGGATCGGCCCGACCGTCACGCCTGCTTCCTCGAAGAACGCGAGATTGGCGTCGAGATCGCGCACGGCGATGAATTCGCCGACAATCGCGTCGAGCGCCTCCGCGTGCTGCACGCGCAGCACGTTGGTCGCGTAGCGCGGATCGTCGATCAGGTCCGCTCGGCCGATCGCGCGGAACAGCCGCTCGGCCATCGCCTGCGTCGAGCTCGACAGGCACAGCCACTTGCCGTCGCGCGTGCGATACGCGTTGCGCGGCGCGGTGTTCGACGAGCGGCTGCCGGTGCGCGCCTTGATCTCGCCGGTCATCACGTAGTTCGCTGCAGCCGGCCCGAGGATCGACAGCAGCGGCTCGAACAGCGACACGTCGATCACCTGCCCCGCCGCGCCGTGCGCGTCACGCGCATGCAGCGCGACCAGCACGGCGATCGCGCCGGACAGCCCGGCCGTCATGTCGCCGAGGAACATCGGCGGCAACACCGGCTCGCGATCGGCGAAGCCGTTGATCGCCGCGAACCCCGCATACCCTTCCGCGAGCGTGCCGAAGCCCGGCTTGTGGCGGTACGGCCCTGTCTGCCCCCAGCCGGAGATCCGCGCGATCACCAGCTCGGGACGGATCGCGAGCAGGTCGTCCGGGCCGAGCCCCATCTTCTCGGCGACGCCGGGCTTGAAGCTCTCGACGAACACGTCCGCGTCGCGCACCAGCCGGCGGACGATGTCGATCCCCTCGGGCGCGCGCAGGTCGACGCACACGCTGCGCTTGTTGCGTCCGTACACCTTCCAGTTCGTGCTGATCCCGCCCGCGCCGACCGCGCGCAGCGTATCGCCGCGCTCGCTCTCGACCTTGACGACGTCCGCGCCGAAATCGGCGAGCTGCACGCTCAGCATGTTGCCCGCCATCAGGCGCGACAGATCGACGACGCGCACGCACGCGAGCGGCCCCTGCGCGCCGGCGTCGAACGGTTTCGGATGGATCGGGCCGGTGGACGCGCGACGGCGCGCGCCGGCCGCGTGAGCGGCCTGCGGGTCGGGAACGAACATGCTTGTCTCCTGGTTGGTGGGTGTGTCGTTCGATGCGGACTTCGAAGTGCGCGCGCTCGGCCGCGCGCCGGCGCTACTCGAGCAGCGCGCCGAGCTGGTCGGCTGCGCGAAACGCCGCGCCCGCGGCGGGCAGATCGCCGCCCAGCGCACGCGTCAGCTCGGCGGCGGCTGCCTGCACGCGCGGCAGGTAGTCGGCCAGCACCTTCTTGTTGAAGCGATAGCGCGGCACGCCGAGCGAGATCGCGCCGCTCAGCACGCGTCCGACGCCGAACGCCGGGCACGCGATCGCCGCGCTTTCCGGGTCGCGCTCGGCAATCGACACCGCGTAGCCCTGCTCGGCCGTCTTCTCGTAGTCGCCGCCGCGCGTGCCGCTGAACGCGAGCAGCACGCGCCCGGCCGCGCCGACGTCGAGCGGAAAGCGGTCGCCTTCGCGCAGGTGCGTGCGCACCGAGCGCTGCGCCTGGATGCGGAACAGGCACACGCGCTGATCCCCTTCGCGCACGTAGAACGCGGCCGTCTCGCCGGTTTCCGCCGACAGCGTCGACAGGATCGGCATCACGTACTCGCGCAGCTGAAACGACTCGCGATACATCATCCCGAGCTGGAACACGGCGGGCCCCAGCACGTAGCGCCCATCCGGCAGGCGCTTGATGAAGCGGAACTGCTCGAGCGACTCGAACATCCGCAACAGCGTGCTCATGTTGAGCCCCGTTTCCTCGCTGACCTGCGCGAGCATCAGCCCGCCGGGCGCGTTGCCGAATGCCAGCAGCGCGGTCAGCGCGCGGTTGACCGCGGCCACGCCGCCCTCTGCGGGATTGCTTGTCTCCATCTTGCTCATGTCCACCTCGTGCGATGCCGGCAGAGTCGTGCCGCGGCGCGGCTGCCGGCATCTAAAAATGAAAGTTGCTTTCATTATACGCAGATCATCGACGACAGCAACATGAATCAACACAGATTCACTCGCTCGTCATTTCTGAAAATCCCCTTTAAAACTAGGCGTTAACGATAATCTTGACGAATGCCATCATCCGCCTCAAAAATGAAAGTGACTTTCATTTTTATGGATCATCGATGGAATTCTCGTCTCAACCGGTCTGGCGCTCGCTGCTGTACGTCCCCGCCCACGTCCCCCGTTTCGTCGCTTCGGCCTCCGCGAGCGACGCCGATGCCCTGATCCTCGATCTCGAGGACAGCGTCCCGCCAGCATGCAAGGAGACCGCTCGCGACGGGCTGGCCGATGCCGTGCCGGCGCTGAGCGCGCCGGGTCGAGACGTGCTGGTGCGCGCCAACGGCCCGCTCGACCTGCTGGTGCCTGACCTGCGCGCGGCGGTCCGGGCCGGCGTGGACGGCGTCGTGCTGCCGAAGGTGCGCGGCGGCTCGCACGTCGAGGCGATCGACGAACTGCTGGCCGCGCTCGAAGAGGAAAGCGGCGCGCCGCCGGGCCGCACGCGGATCGTCGCGATCGTCGAAACGCCGCGCGCGTTCCAGGCGATGGACCGGATCGCGCAGGCATCGCCGCGCGTCGTCGCGATGATGCTGGGCGGCGGCGACTTCGCGCTGAACTGCGAAAGCGCCGCGAGCGCCGACGTGCTGCGCGTGCCGAAGCAACTGCTGATCATTGCCGCGCGCGCCGCCGGCGTCCTGCCGCTCGGCCTCATCGGCGGCCTCGACGAGCTGCGCGATCTCGACGCGTTCGAGCGCATCGCGCGCGCGTCCGCGGAGCTCGGCTATGCGGGCGCGACCTGCATCCATCCGCTGCAGGTCGGCGCGCTCAACCGCGCGTTCCGTCCCGACGAAGACGCGGTGCGCGACGCGAATGCGGTGCTGGCCGCCTACGACGACGCGCGCGCGAACGGGCGCGGCGCGCTGCGCGTCGACGGCAGGATGGTCGACGCGCCTGGCGTCGCCCGCGCGAAGCGCGTGCTCGCGCGTCACGCGGCCGTGCAGGCGCGTGCCGACGGCGCGCCCCGGTGATGCACGCGCCGTCCTGCATCGCCGTGCTTCACCCCGGCACATGCGCACGTCGCGCGTGCGTCCCGCGCCGACGCAGCCGGTTCGCCGCCCTGCCCGGATAGCGCCGCCCGCAGCACCACCGCGCTGCTCGACCAGCGCGGCGCCGCAATCAAACAAACAACAAACCCTCGAAGGAGACAAGCCATGGGCAAGCGAATGTCCGCATTGTGCGGACTGGGCCTCGTATCGGCCGGCGCCTGCGCGCAAAGCACGATCACGCTGTACGGCGTGGCCGACGTCTATACGGAATTCCTCACCCACCAGGCCGCGCCCGGCGACAAGTCGTCGGCATCGCTCGTGCGGATGGCGTCGGGCGGCAAGAGCGGCTCGCGCTGGGGCCTGAAGGGCGTCGAGGATCTCGGCGGCGGCTGGCAGGCCGCATTCCGGCTCGAAAGCGGCATCAACCTGAACAACGGTTCCGGCACCGGCGCGGGCGGCTTCGACCGCTCCGCGTGGATCGGGCTGCAGCACGAGCGCTGGGGCACGCTGCGGCTCGGCCACCAGTATTCGACGCTGTTCGACGTCATGGAGCGCTATTCGCCGACGGGCGCGTACTCGACGCTGTACGAGCCGGCCGGCGCGATCGTCGGCGTCAACTTCCGCGAGAACAACGTCGCCAAGTACCTGGCGAAGCTCGGCTCGCTGACGCTCGAAACGCACTATTCGTTCGGCGGCACGCCCGGCGCGTTCCAGTCGAATGCCGCCTACGGCGCCGGCTTCGATTATGCCGGCGCCGCGTTCTCGTTCGCCGCCGCATTCGACAACGTCAACACGCCGCAGCCTGGCGGCTTCGCGCATTTCCGCCGCTACGCCGCCGCCGCGATCGTGTCGGTCGACCGCGCGCAGCTGCTGGCCGGCGTCACGCACGGACAGAGCGGCGTCGCCACGCGGTCGGTCGTGACGAACTACACGTTCTGGTGGGCCGGCGTGCGCTACATGATCACCCCTTACCTGCAGGCGCTCGGCGCGTTCTATTACGAGGACATCCGTGCGCAGAATCCGCCGGACGCGCAGGCGAGCGCGCCGCACCCGGCCAACCCGCAGCAGGTCACGCTGCAGCTGAACTACTTGCTGTCGAAATCCGTCACGCTGTACCTCGCGGCCGGCTACGCGCGCCGCGCCGCGCTCGATTTCGACAACTACAACTACAACTTCCTCCACTACACGCTGGCCGCCGACCGCGCCGGCAGCGCGGGCGTGGCGCTCGGCCTGCGCAAGCTGTTCTGAGCCCGCCTCTCTCGCCCTTTCAGGAACCTTCGGAGTCTTCAAACCATGAACCGCCGCCACTTCCTTTCCACGCTGACCGGCGCCGCGCTCGCGCTACCACTTGGCCGTGCCCGCGCCGGCTCGCTGCCGGCGGCCGCCGGCCGCCCCGATCTCGCGCAACAGCTCGCCGACTACGCGGCCGGCCTGCAGTATCGCGACCTCGACGCCGCGACGATCGAGACGATCAAGGCGCATCTGATCGACGCGCTCGGCTGCGCGATCGCCGCGCACGACGAACGCCCGGTGCGGATCGCGCGCGACGCGGCGCTCGCGTCGCCGGGCGGCGTGTCGACGATCATCGGCACGAACCGACGCACGAGCCCCGATCTCGCCGCGTTCGCGACCGGCACCGCGCTGCGCTACTACGATTTCAACGACGCGTACGCCGGCAAGGAAACCGGCCATCCGAGCGACAACATGTCCGCGTGCCTCGCCGTCGCCGAAGCGCAGCATGCGAGCGGCCGCGACCTGATCCTGTCGATCGCGATCGCGTACGAGATCGCGTGCCGTCTGATGGACGCCGCCGCGATCAGCCCGCGCGGCTGGGACCACACGTGCTACAGCCTGCCCGCCGTCGCGCTCGCCGCCGGCAAGCTGATGCGCATGCCCGCGCCGCAACTGGTGCAGGCGGTCAACCTGTCGATCAACAGCCATCTCGCGCTGAACCAGACGCGCGTCCAGCAGTTGTCGAACTGGAAGGCGCTCGCGGATGCGGACGCGGCGCGCAACGCGGTGTTCTCGACGCAACTCGCGCGCGCCGGGCTGACCGGCCCCGCGCCGATCTTCGAAGGCATGGCGGGGTTCTTTCCGCAGGTGTCCGGGCCGTTCGCCGTCGATACGCGCGAATTCGGCGGGCGCGACGGCGCGTTCCGGATCGGCAAGTGCTTCGTGAAGTTCTATCCCGCGCAAGGACTCACCCAAACCGCGATTCCGGCCGCGCTCGACGTCGCCGCGCAGGTCGGCGACCTGCGCCGCATCCGACGCATCGAGATCCACACCACCGCGGTCGGCTACGTGACGGCCGGCCGCGACCGCGAAAAATGGGCGCCGTCGACCCACGAGACCGCCGATCACAGCCTGCCGTACATCGTCGCGCGCGCGATGCTCGACGGTGACATCACGACCGAGAGCTACCGGCACGACGCGCTGCACGATCCGGCGCTGCGCGCGCTGATCGAGCGGGTCACGGTGCAGGAGGACCCGGCGCTGACCGCCCGCTATCCGGCGCAGGCGCCGAACCGGGTGATGGCCGTGTGCGAAGACGGCACGACCTGCGCGAAGCAGGTGGACGAGCTGCCCGGCTCGCCGACGCGGCCGATGCGGCGCGACGACTACGAGGCGAAGTTTACGAAGAACTGCCGGCGGCACTGGAGGCCGATGCAGATCCGCGCGGCGCTCGATTACCTGTGGCGGCTCGACGAGCAGCCCGACGTCGCGACGCTGCCGCCGCTGCTCGTCGTCGGCTGAGCCGCGTGAACGAACCTTAAGCCTCCGCCGCGACGCCATGCCGCTCGAGCGCTTCCGCGACCTCGACGACGCGACCGCGCAGCCACGCGTGCGCGTCCTGCCGAGCCTTTACCTGCAGCAGACGCGCGGCGCGAGCGCGCTGCGTGCCGGCTTCGAGCTGTTTCCGCTGAGATGGAAGCCGACGGAAACCTTCGAGACGGGCACCCTGAAGACACTCGACCGGTACCTGTAGACGTTCGGACAGCATTCGGCATCGGCCGCGGGCAGGGTCAGGCGTGGCCGTGCGGCGACGTCGCGTGCCGGCGTCGTCGCAATGCAGAAACTTAATACGGATTCCGATCGACCCATCAAGGCAACGACAAACCATCAATTGCTATTGTCGTTCGCTTCGAAATGTAGCTGCGATCGAGCTCCCCGACCGAGCGGCAACCGATGAGGGCGAGCGTCCGGTCTGTTTCCCGTTTGATCATCTCGATGACGTCGCTCACGCCGATTTCCCCTCTGGCTGCCAACCCGTACAACGTGGCGCGCCCGAGCATCACGGCATGTGCCCCCAAGGCGATCGCCTTGACGACGTCAGCTCCTGTCCGTATCCCACTGTCGAGAATGACAGTCGTTCCCGAGGTGCGCTCGACAATATCCGGCAGCACATCGGCTGTCGCGGGCAGGTCGGCGAGCTGCCGGCCGCCGTGGTTCGAAACGATCACGCCGTCCGCGCCGAGCTCGACGCACCGCGCGGCATCGTCGGCCGTCACGATGCCCTTGACTAGGAGTTTGCCAGGCCATTCGTCCCGCAAACGGCGCAGGTCGTCCCAACTGAAGCTCGCATCCATCTGTCTGCGAAGAATCGCTGCCTGGGAAGCCGTGTCCGATGCATCGTCCGTAGCGAAATTTCTGAACTCCGGCATGCCGTGCATCAGATAGGACCAAAGCCAACGCGGGTGCGACAGTCCATCGACGGCCGCGCGTGCACTTGCCTTGAACGGCATGGCAAAGCCGTTGCGAAGATCGCGTTGGCGAAAACCGTTGACCGCTACATCGGTGGTGAGGATCAAGGTCGAATAGCGAGCCGCGCGGGCACGATTGACCAGGCTCTTCGCGAGGTTGCGATGAACCACATACAGTTGAAACCACAGTTCTCCGTCGGCTCCTTTTGCCACCTCTTCGATGGACATGTTGGAAGCCGTCGATAGCGCAAAGGGAATACCGGCCTTGGCCGCCGCACGCGCAAGGGCGAGGTCGCCCTTGGGCCAGAATGCGCTATTCAGGCCCGTGGGTGCGATCACCAGCGGTGATGGAATCCGCCGGCCTAAAAGCTCCACCGACTGCTCTCGCATGCTGACATCCGACAGCCGGCGCGGCAACAACTGCAATTTATCGAACGCCGAACGGTTGTGCCTCAGTCCCGATTCATCGTCCGCCGCGCCTTCCAGATAGTCGAACACCATTCGTGGCAGGCGCCGTCTGGCTTCGTCACGATAGTCGCTGACGGAGAAAATGCCGGGAAATCCTGTTGTCATGATTGACGTACTGTCGGAGTAGATCGTGATGCGAAGAACACGAGGCGCGCTGGAGTCCGGATTCGCGCGCCTCTGTCAAGCTGGAGCCTGAGGTCAGGCGCGATTGACGGGCGGAACATGACGACGCACGATCATCAGGCAGATAAAGACCATCGACATCGCCCCACCAAGCATGCCCAGGTACGCGGCCGCTCCCCCCTGCGTGATCACGAATGCCCCGGCGAACGCGCTGAGGATCGCTCCGAGCCGCCCGAATGCAAGCGCGGATGCGGTCCCGGTCGCGCGTATCTCGGTCGGGTAGACGTAGGCGCAAAGGGCATACATCGTCGACTGAACTGCATTCACGAAGAGGCCGTGCAAACCAATTCCGAACACGAGCAACGTCGTGTGGGCAGAGACGTCGATACCGCGCAGGAAAAGCGCGCTCGCGGATGCCATCAGGCAGCACACGAGCAAAGGCCAGCGTGACCCGAACCGGCCGATTGCCACTGCGCAACCCAGGGCGCCGATGACGCCACCCAGGTTGTAGGCGGTCAGGCCCGAACCTGCCACCGAAGGGCTGAGCCCCTCGCCTGCAAGCATCGTCGGCAGCCAGCTGAATGCGCTGTAGACCGCGATCAGGTTCATGAAGAAAGCGATCCAGATTGCAATCGTGTCACGGCCTTGATCGTCCGCGAACAGAGCACGAAAGCCCGGACGCTGTACCGCTTTCTGTTCCTTCTGATCGGCGAACACGGCGTCCGGCTGAATCGAGCGGGACATGCGGGTCAGCAGGAGACGCAGTTCGTTCCAGCGTGCGTCATGGCGGACAAGATAACGGGGCGATTCCGGCATGGCGAGATACAGCAGGAACGCCAGTGCCACGGGAAGCGTGCCGCCGATGAGAAAGAGCCCACGCCAGCCATAGTGAGGAAGCACGACGCTCGCGAACAGTCCCGCAAGCATGCCCCCCAGCGGTACGCACACGATGGTTGCGGTGACTGCGAGCGTCCGCCGGCGAGCCGGCGTAAATTCCGCCGTCATGGTCGTCGCGCTTGGCAGCGCACCACCGATACCCAGTCCCGCGAAGAAGCGCAGGATTGCAATGGTCATGACGTCCGGCGATAGCGCAATCGAACTCGTCGCCAGGCCAAATACCAGCACGCTTCCAATAATGGCCCAGCGCCGACCGAACCTGTCCGCGAAAAGGCCGGCGAACGCGCTACCGATACCCATGCCTACGAGGCCGGCAGCAACGGCGGGCGCAAATGCGTTGCGCGTAATGCCCCATTCCTTGATCAAGCTGGGAATCGCGAACCCGATGAGTTGCCCATCGAAGCCATCCATCACGATCGCGAACGCGGCGAGAAAGACGACCATTCGCTGAAACGCCGAGAACGGTCCGTCATCAAGGGTGCGGCCTATGTCGACGATCGGCAGACCGGGATTACGATCGTTCATTTCGCCCCCCCGACCAGAGCAGTGAAGCCTGAATCGCAGGCCTGGGTAATCCGTTCTCCGACGTGATGGCCCGACTCGAACCGGGTGCGATCGAGCGACCACTCCAAATTGACAATAGGCATTGCAGTCTCCTTAAGCCGATCGCTCGTTGTTCCACGAGCGAAGGCTACTCACCGGTACAGGGTTGTTGTTTTGTTCGCGCCCACGATCCAGCGGCCCGTCTCGTCCGTCGCGAACAAGACGCGGCCCGACCGTGGCAACCATCAGAACGGATAGTGACGAGGCGTCGTTTGCACGGTGATCCAGCGCAAATCGGTAAATTCCGCGATTCCCGCCTTGCCGCCGAAGTGCCCAAAACCACTGGACTTCATCCCGCCAAACGGCATTTGCGCCTCGTCGTGAACCGTCGGCCCATTGACGTGGCAAAGCCCGGACTCGATACGCTTCGCTACCGTCAACGCACGCGCGACGTCACGGCTGAAGACTGCCGCCGACAGACCATATTCGTTGTCGTTCGCGCATGCGATGGCCGCTTCGTCTCCCTCGACGCGGACGATCGCCTTGACTGGCCCGAACGACTCCTCCCGGTAGATACGCATGTCGGCCGTGACGTGATCGAGCAGCGTGGCCGGCATGAGCGTGGTCTCGGATTTTCCTCCGCAGACCAACGTCGCACCTTTCCCCAGCGCGTCGTCGATCAGGTCGTTGCACTTCCTGACGGTCGCCATGTCTACAACGGAGCCGAGTACGGCCGGGCCCTTTCTCGGATCGCCAAGCGGCAGGCTCTTCGCCTTTTCGGCCAGGCGCGCGACGAATTCGTCGGCGATGTTCGCGTCGACGACGATGCGTTCGGTGGACATGCAGATCTGACCGGAATTTGCGAACGCCCCGAATGCCGCGCCTTGAACCGCAGCGTCGATATCGGCATCGTGAAGAACAAGAAACGGAGCCTTTCCGCCGAGCTCAAGTACCGAGGGCTTCAGATACTTCGCGCACTGGGTGGCGATGATGCGGCCGACGCGGGTCGAGCCCGTGAAGTTCACCCGCCTGACCGCGGGCTCGGCAATGAGCGCTTCGACAATGGCGCCGGCATTCGCCGGCGCATTCGTGACGAAGTTCACGACGCCGCGCGGCAGCCCGGCGTCCTGCAACGCCTCGATGATGAGGCCGTGGGTCGCGGGGCAAATTTCCGAACCCTTGAGCACGACGGTATTGCCGCAAGCCAGCGGCAACGCGATGGCACGCACGCCGAGGATGACGGGCGCGTTCCACGGTGCGATCCCGAGCACGACGCCGGCGGCCTGCCGAACCCCGAGCGCGAGATTGCCGGGCACGTCCGACGGAATCACTTCGCCCGAAATCTGCGTGGTCATCGCAGCAGCTTCGCGCAATCCGTCGGCCGCAAGCTTGACGTTGAAATCGGCCCACAGGCGGGACGCGCCCGTTTCGGTCGCCATTGCCAGCGCGAAAACGTCGCCCTTTTCTTCGAGCGCATCTGCGGCTCGATTCAGCAATGCGCGTCGCTCGCCGGGCCCCATCGCCGACCAAGCGGGAAAAGCGGCGGCCGCAGCGTGCACTGCGGCCTGTGCATCGGCGACGGTCGCGGCGGGTGCCGTCGATGCAACCGTGCCATCGAGCGGATTACGGCGCTCGAATGTCGCCCCATCGCGAGCCATCGTGCGCTCGCCGTTGATCAACATCGATACCTGATTCATAGCCGCCTCCTGGAATATGTTTGAAAAGCCAGCCTGTCGAACCACCGACTCGCGGTCAGGCCACGACAATTTCTACAAGGCGCGTTTTGCCCGAAGACAATGCGTCTTCCAGCGCGGACTTCAGCGACGGCGCGTCGCTCACTCGCACCCCTTCGCAACCCATGCTGTTGGCCAGAGAAACGAAATCCAGCCCCGCGAGGTCGGTGCCCTGTACCGGATCCGACGCGGAGAAGCCAAAGACGGGCGCAAATTCCTGCAAGGCGGCGTAGCGGGCGTTATTCAGGATGACAAAGGTGATCGGGAGATCGAGTTGGACCGCGCTATAGATCGCCTGCGGCGAATACATCGTCGAGCCGTCACCGATGAGGCCGATCACGCGGCTGCCGGGTTTGCCCAACGCCACGCCCACCGCGGCGGGCATGCCGTAGCCCAGACCGCCGCTTGCCATCGTGTAAAACGTCTGACTGCGCGTGAACGGCAGATACCGCTGCATGACGGGCCGCGAGCTTGGCGCCTCCTCGACCACGATATCCGCTGCGTCGCGCACCTCGGAGAGCGTCTGCAACGCATACGCGACCGACATGACCGCCGTGGGCTCGGCTCGCTCGACGACCTCGCGAGGCGCCGGCAACGGCCGGCCGCGCGGCGCCGGACGGGCGAGCAGGTCCGCCAGCCCCAGGCGAACGTTCGCCACCACCGACGTGCCGACCGGGGTCCACGCCGCGGTAGCCGGATCGTCGATCAGCTGGTACAACGCCGCGCCATCAGGCACATGCGGCCCACTGCCTTCGACGTGATACGCAAAAGCCGGCGCCCCGACGACGAAGATCAGGTCATGCCCATCCAGAATCCGAACGATTTTTTCGCGCATCGCCGGAAGGAATCCGGCGAAAAGTCGGTGATCTTCAGGGAAGCTGCAGCGTGACGACATCGGCGCGACATAAACCCGCGCGTTGTGGCGCTCGGCGAGCTGGATGGCCTCGCTCCAGGCGTCGGCACGATCGAGTTCCGCGCCGACGACGATGGCCGGCCGTTTGCAGTTGTCCAGCGCGTCACCGATCTCCGCGATCGATGCCGGATCGGGGCGGAACCGGGTGCTGACCCGTGTCGCCTCGACGAGGTCGGCCGGCTGATCCCAGTCGTCGACCGGAATGGAAACGAACACCGGGCCACGCGGCTCCTGCATCGCCACGTGATAAGCACGGGCGAGCGCACGCGGAACATCCGCGGCACGAGCCGGTTCGATGCTCCACTTCACATAAGGCCGCGGCAACTCGGTTGCTTGCGATGCCGACAGAAACGGATCGAACGGCAGAATTGAACGGGCCTGCTGGCCGGCAGTAATGATCAGCGGCGTCCGGTTCCTGAAAGCCGTGAATATGTTGCCCATCGCGTTGCCGACACCGGCCGCCGAATGCAGATTGACCAGAGCGGCATTGCCGGTGGCCTGGGCATATCCATCCGCCATACCGACGACGACGGCTTCCTGCAATCCCAGCACGTACCGGAAGTCCTCCGGGAAGTCGCGGAACATGGGCAGCTCGGTCGAGCCGGGATTGGCAAACACCGACGTCATTCCGAGGCGCCGCATCAAGTCCACGACGGCATCGCGAACGGTCGGCTGCCCACTTGTGTTTCGTTGCATCTCGAGTCCTCTGCGGTTCGCCACTCAGGCTGGCGGTGATTGGATGAGCCGCAGTATGGGATTCGGTGCATTGTTTGAAAATTGCCAAAATTGCTCAAAGTCATTACTTTCTGGCATGGGTCCATCGGGCTGCCGGATGCGTCCATTCCGCCCGGAAGCCTTGCGGGTCAAGGCCGTACGCCGTCATCGCCGGCTCTGCGGCAGCCGCGGTGAGCGGCCATGGCGATCCCGTTCAGGGAAGACACCTAGTACCGGACAACTCGGGATCTTGTTCTCGCGTCCCGACCAATCGTCCGATTGCGCCGCGCGGCCACGCGCGGCGCGCAATGCCGATGAAGAATCGACTCCGAACCGCCCTCTTCCGGCACGCTCGCGATCGCGGGAGCTGTCGCGTTCGCCGCCTGCGCGCAGATTGCGCCGCCCGCGACCGTTCCTCACCCCGACGCACACGCCGACCTGCGCCGCTACGACGATGCATGGTTTGCCGCCGCGCGCCTCGGCCGAACCGCACTGCAGGACGCCATCCTGCAAGGCAACGACGCCGCGGTTGCGGCGCTCGAAAAGGTGGGCGCGACGCCGAATGCCGATGTGACGTTGCGAGCGAGGCCGTGACCGCTCGAGCTTGCCGTCGAGGTTGACTGCCTGTCGATCGTCATGCGGCACAAGGTCACGAAGGCACACGTTCCGGCCTTAACACCGGAGCCGGCTTGCCGGCGCGTCGGTCATGCCGCTGATCGTCGCGCCTCGCGCCCTTCCCGCCGGCTCTCACGCGCGCTGGCACAGCCATCCGGAAGCCGCCATCGTCTCGACATTGCTCACGTTCGTCATGCTGATTTCGAACAGATCGCGGCCGGGCATCACCGGTATCTGCACCGTCATCCCGCAGCGGTCGTCGGCCAGCGGCTTCAACAACTGGTAGTTGAAGTGGGCGCCGCCGCTGGTGCTGTAGGCGAACAGGATATAGCCCGGCAACGCGTCGAGGCTGCCGAGCGACACCCGCAGCTTGCCGCCCGAGAACACCGACTGCGCCGATTCGTTGATCACGTTCCACGACGTGTTCACACGTGCCTGCCAGGCGGCGTCGAGCCGCGGCAGCGCCGGCAGTTGCTGCGCATACGGCGTGACGCGGAACACATAGCCCGAGCCGTCGACGACACGCTTGGTCAGATACCGATTGCTCACCGCGTTGCCCGCGTCGTCCGTGCCCGGCAGGATATCGAACCGGTACGACACGGTATCGCCGTCGCTCCACCACCAGCCGTCGCTGCGATACACGTACGGCGCGCTGTTCGGGCCGGCGTCCATCCACGCCGTGCCGTTCCATTGCGTCAACGCCAGGCTGCCGTCCGCGTTCACGGCGACCTGCATCGGCGCCGATTCGTTGCCGTAGACGCCGCCGACCGCGGAAACGTCCGGCGACGCAGCCGCCGGCGGTGCAGCGACATTCACCTTCGCGGGCGCACCGGCGATGCTGCCGTCTTCCTGCAACGCCTGCAGCAGGATCGCGGGCGCGATGCCGGCCGCGTCATAGCCGGTGCTGCCGGTGATCATCAGCGCCATTTGCGCCGCCGGCAGCACGTAGAAATGGCTTGAAAAGAACTGCGTGCCGCCGCTCTTGTACGCGCCGGCGGCGCCGGCCGCGCGCAGGACCGGATCGTCGACGTCGTCCCAGCCGAGACCATAGGCATACGAGTAACCGAGCCGGGTCGACTTGATCTGCCACCGGTCGGTCTGGTCCGTCAGCATGTCGGCGATTCCGGCCGCCGACGCGATGCGCCGCCCCTGGAACACGCCGTTGCCGATGAACAGTTGCGCGAGGTTCATCATGTCGAGCGGCGTCGTCGACAGGCCGCCGGTGGCGTACGGATTCGCGAATTCCTGCCCGTACTGGATGCCGTTCGCGTACGCCAGCGCGAACTGGCCGCTCGTCGGCACACTGGTCAGGAAGCCGGAATTCGTCATGTTCAGCGGCGCGAGAATGTCGCGCTGAACGAAATCGGCGAAGCTCAGCCCGGTGACGGCCGCGACCACCAGCTCGAAGATCGTGAAGCCGTCGTTGCAGTACACCGCGAACTGGCCCGGCGGATGATTCAGGTGTTCGTTGGCGAGCACCTTTTGCGCGGTTGCCGCATAGCCCGGAATCGGCGCATACGAGAACATGTCGTCGACGTTCTGGCCGGGCAGCCCGGACGAATGCGACAGCAGATGACGCGACGTGATCTGCGCATACTGCGGCGACAGCATGGTGAACGACGGCACGTACCGGACGATCGGCGCGTCGAGGTCGATCAGCCCGCGATCCTGCAGGATCACGCCGGCCAGCGCCGCGATCACTTTGGAGACCGAACCGATGTTGTAGCGCGTCGTCGGCGTGGCGGTGACCGCCGGGTTGATCGACGCATTCCCGAACGCCTGCGCCCACACGACCTGATTGCCCTTGAGCAACGCGACCGAGATGCCCGCGAGGCTCTGCGGATGGGCATCGAGAGCGGCCTGGATCGTTTGCCGCCCCGCCGCGATGGTCGCGTCGTAGGTCGACCGCTGAATCGTGTCCGCGCCGCCGCACCCGGGCAGCATCGCGGACAACAACCCCGCGCCCGCGTATTCGAGGAATTGCCGGCGGCCGGCGCTGGATGGCGCCGCATCGTGGCGCCGGTCGTGTGGATCGCGTGTGTGAGCCATATCGCCTTCTCAGGAAACCTGCTGTGCGGCACGCCGCGCGTCGCGCGTCGTCAGGGAACTGCCGTCGGGACTCCAGCCGGGCGGCCGGATCAGATACTGGATCGCGGTGTGCAGGCTGTCGGCTTTCGCGAGGTCGCGCGCGATATTGCGCCACTCGTAGAACGCGATCCTGAACGGATTGTCGGTGCCGATGCTCGACGTCAGCCCGTAGTGCGGCGTGAATCGCTCGGGCGTGTACGAGCGGAACAGCCGATCCCAGATCATCGTGGTGCCGGCGTAGTTGGTATCCAGATAGTCGAAATCGCTGCCGTGATGGACGCGATGCTGCGACGGCGTGTTCAGCACCGCCTCGAACCAGCGCGGCATCTTGCCGATCGCTTCGGTGTGGATCCAGAACTGGTAGATCAGGCTCACCGACTGCATGAACAGGATCATCTTCGGATGGAACCCGACCCACGGCATCCACGCCCAGAACAGGAACGATCCGGTGATCGTGCCCGTCCACGTCTGGCGCAGCGATACCGACAGGTTGTATTGTTCCGACGAATGGTGGACCGAATGCGACGCCCAGAACCAGCGCACCTCGTGACTCAGGCGGTGGAACCAGTAGTAGCTGAAATCGTCCGCGAAGAAGCACAGCACCCACGCCCACCAGACGTTCGTCGGGATCGTGAAGAGCCGGTGCGCGTACACCCAGCTCAGCACCGCGAGCACCAGCCCGCCGGTCAGCACGCTGGCGACGAATGCGCCGGCAGCGAGCGCGAGGTTCGCCAGCGTGTCGCGGGTCCGGTACAGCGACCGGCCGAGCACCGCCGCGAGTACGATTTCCACGGCGATCAGCACCGCGAAGGCCGGGAACGCGGCCACCATGATATTGGGCAGATTGTCCATCACCATTGCGCTCCAGACAGGCGGGCGGCGAGGCCGCGCCATGGCCGTTCAAGGATTCGACCGCGAGAGGCCGGTCGGCTCGTGCGCAAGGCGAGCGCGATTCAGGGTGCAGGCACGGCACCCTGTCGCGATGCTTTCAGAAAGGACGGCACCCGGAACAGGATCGGCCACACTGCGACCGATCTGTTCCGCGGCGTCGGGCCGTGCCGGCGCCGTGCCGATTCGATCGGACGTGCGGCCCGAACCGTGGGTTGGTCTCCCCGGCTGTCCTGCCTTCTTCGCTACCCCGCGCGACTGTTTTTTACGATTGCCAGCAGGTGCGAAGGTACTGCACCCGTTTCGTTTGGGAAATACCGCAGATGCAGTAGTGCCGTCGCCGCTGCGCCGGCCGCGCCGGCTGCCGTCGCGAACGCGTCGCATTCGCGTGCGGGTGCCGAGCGGGCGCGGTGCGACGACATCGCAGCGCCGTCACGCCGACGCGTCGATCAAGGTCTGCATTTCCTGCGGGTCGAGCGGCTTGTGCATCACGCTGAAGCCGCTCGACGAAGCGGCATGGATGCCCTCGGGCGACGTATCGCCGGTAATGATGATGGCCGGAATCTCGCGTTCGATGACGCGGAACACCCGGTGGACGACATCGGCGCCGGTCACGTGCCCCGCCAGCCTGAAGTCCGTCACGATCATGTCCAGTTCGGCGCGCCGCGGCGCGGCAAGCTCGATCGCACGCTCCAGCGATGGCGCGGCGATCACGGTGTGCCCCCAGGTCTGAAGCAGCGTCTGCATGCCGGCCAGCACGTCGCGATCGTCGTCGACGACGAGGATGGTCTTGCGCGCCTGTCCGCGCCCTGTGTCCGCACGCTCGCCCGGCGGGTGCGCGCCGGTGGCGCGCGACGGAGCATGGTCGGCCATGGCCAGCCGCAGCGAGAACAGCGAGCCGCGGCCCGCGGTCGAACGCACCTGCACGCTCGCATTGATCAGCGCCGCCGTGCGCTGCACGATGGCGAGCCCGAGGCCCAGCCCCTGCTCGCGGTCCCGCGCCGCGTTGCCGATCTGGTAGAACTCCCGAAAGATATGCGGCAGTTGATCGCCCGCGATGCCGATGCCGGTATCGAAGACCTGGATCTCGACGTCGGTGCCGCGACGCCGGCAGGCCAGCAGGATGCCGCCGCGCTGCGTATAGCGCACGGCATTCGACAGCAGGTTCGACAGGATCGTGTGCAGCAGCACCGCATCGGTTTCCAGCCAGATCGCGGTCGGCCGGATCCTGAGCGTCACCCCCTTGGCCAGCGCGGCCTGACGAAACTGGCTGTCCAGCGCGTCGAGCGCCTGCTGCAGCGCGAAGCGGCGCGGCTCGACATCGATCACGCCCGCGTCGAGCCGGGAAATGTCCAGCAACACGTTCAGCAATTGCGACATGCCTTTCAACGCGGTGCGGAGCCGTTCGGCGATGTCGTCGAGAGCGGTTCCGTCGACGCTCGGCGCGCGCGCCATCGCCCGCAGCGTCGCGATGTAGAGGCCGAGCGCATGCGTCGGCTGACGCAGGTCATGGCTGGCGGCGGCCAGGAATTGCGATTTGCTTCGATTGGCGAGTTCGGCCCGCTCCTTCTCCTGCGTCAGTTGCCGGATCAGGTCGACGTTCTCGAAGCGCAGCGACACGGCATCGCGCACGGTACGCTGCAGCGTCCGGCTGAAGGCGAGATTGACCGCGAGCAGGAACAGCGACAGGAAGCCCAGCACCGAAAACAGCGCGCTGCCGTACGCGAACGAGCGGATCGCGAACGGCAGCACCGTCGGCAACGCATAAGCCACGTAGGTCGGCCACCACGACGAGAGCGACGCCACCGAGCCGCCGGTCATGCCGGCCAGCACGATGCAGATTAGCGCGGTCACGATCGTGTTGTCCGGCGAAAAGAACAGCACGCCCATGGCGCCCCACAGGCAGCCGGACACGCCCGCGAACACCATGTATTTCCGCGCGCGGCGCGTGGCCGTCCCGGCAGGATGTTCGCCCGCGCGGCGATCCCGCCAGACCATGACGGTACGGATCGCGGTCAGCACGCAGATCGCCGCGGCCCACGCGAGCAGCGCATGCCGCGACACCTCGTGCCACAACAGAAAGGTAGTCAGGCTGACGACGGCGATGTTGCCGAACAGGATCGGCGGAGACTGTCGGTACAGCGTATTGACCAGTTCCAGCTGCACGTCGGCACGGTATTCTTGCGCTATCCTGTTTGCCATTTCAAAATCGCGTAGCGGGTCCGGCGTTGAACGGGGCGGGCGTCGATCTCGCCCGCCGCGTGACACGTCGCAACGGGGTTGCATCGTATTGTCGCAAAGGAACGAGCTTCCGGGTGCCCCGGGAGAAGGCGAAAGAAAAATGAAAAAAATCGTGCTTGCCGAAGATCACGCCATCATTCGCGACGGGCTGAAGTTGCTGCTGAAGACGCGAGCGAACTGGACCGTCGTGGGGGAGACCGGCGACGGCCGGATGGTCGGTCGGCTGGTGTGCGATACGCAGGCCGATTTGCTGCTGCTCGATCTCGATCTACCCGGCTTCCCCGGCATCGAACTGGCGAAGCAAGTCAAGACGCAATCGCCGCAGACCAGGATCCTGGTCGTCACGGGCAATCAGAACCCGGCCACGGTCCGGGCGGCCGTGGCGATCGGCGTCGACGGCTACATGCTCAAGCACGAAGACGGCGACGAGCTGCTGCGTGCCGTCGCGCTGGTGCTGTCGGGCATCCGCTACGTCAGCGATTCGCTCGCCCATGTCCTCGAGCACACCGGCGCCGCCGCCGTGCCGCCGGTGACGGCCCGGGAGAAGGAAATCCTCGTGCTGATCGCCAACGGGCACTCGAGCAAGGACATCGCCATCAGGCTGAATCTCAGCGTGCTCACGGTACGCAAGCATCGACAGAACCTGATGTCGAAACTGGCGCTGCACAACGTCGCCGAAGTGATCGCGTATGCGCTGCGCGACGGCCTGACCGTGCTGCCGCGGTCCGACGATGTCGGCGCGGAGGCAATGCTGCGCTGACGCACGGGCCGGCGACGACGACGCATGCATGCGCGTCGTGGCGCGGCCGCCCGTCGGTCGTCGTCACGCGCGACGTGTCGCTTGCTTCCGCCCCGCACACGTTCCGCGCGCCGCCCTCGTCACCCGACCACGACCAGCTGCCCCGGATCAATCTCGCCCGGCTTGCTCGCCAGGTTCGGGTTCAGTTGCAGGATCTCGTTGAGCGCGACATTGATCCGCTGACCGTCCGACATCCGCTGCTGCTGGTCGGCCGGCACGTGTGCCGCGGCAAGCAACGATCCTTCGTGACTTTGCGCGATCGTCCACAACGAATCGCCGGCCGCCACGGTCACCGTCAGCGGCGTGGGCGCGGGGCTCGGTGCACCCGTCGAAGGCTGCGCCGGTTGCGATGACGTACCCGACGGCTGCGCGCTCGCCGACGCCGATGCCGTCGCCGATCCCGACGGCGTTGCCGACGCATTCGGCTGCACCGGTGCGCTCGTCGTGCCGGGCGACGGCGCAAACGACGCACCCGGCGTCGGCGCCCCGGCACTCGAACCCGACGGTTTCGGCGACGAACCCGGCGCCTTGTGTTGATCGTCCGACGCGGTTGCCGACGTGTACAGGCTGATCCCCTGCATGATCCCGAAGATCGCCACGGGCGCCAGCGCGATGCCGGTCGGCAAGCGCTCCATCCACGGCGTCGCGTTCGGGAAATGCGAATGCAGCCGCCCGGCGCCGAGCAGCGCGCCGGACATCGCGGTCAGCGTGCCGGTCACCGGATCCACCGTCAGCGCGGTATGCACGCCGGTTGCGATGCCGACCGCCGAGGTCAGGTAGTCGCCGGTCGCGCTCGCGATCCGCGCCAGCTGGCTGCGGTTCTCGGCATTCACGCCGCGCAGGCTGCCCTTGTAAACGATGCCGGTGTAGACGGCGCTGAACGCGCCGCCGATCGCCTGTCCGCCGGCCAGCAGGTCGCCGTGCGTGATCGCCCTGAACGCATTCATCGTGATCGAACCGCCGTAGCCGCCGAGCGCCAGCACGCGACCGACGCGGCCGACCGAATGGCGCGGGCTGCCGTGATGCAGCAGCTTCAGCGACGTCCCGCCGACCACGCCCTGCATCTGCGCGAGCATGTCGGCGGCGATCGCCTTCGTATGCGCGACGGTATCGTCGAACGACAGCATCCCGTCGTCGTTCAGCGCGCGCAGCTGGGCGGCCATCGCCTTGCCTTCGTGCGCGATCTGCTCCAGCTGCGCGCCGCGTGCGTCCACGTCGAAGCCGTTCGCCTTCAGTTGTGCCTGCAGCCCGCGCACGAGCCGGTCGACGACGCGATCGAACACGCGCGGATCGCCGTTCTTCAGGCTGGCGACCGCGCCGTGATGCAGCGCCTGGAACACGCGCCCGACCCGCAGGCCCGCATACAGCGAGTTCGTCGCGGTGCGCACCGACTCCCGGCCGACCGCGACGAGCACGCCCGCGCCGGCGCCGCCGGTCACGGTGGCCGCCGCGATGTCGCCGGCGATCCGCCTGGACGACGGCGGCGGCGTGTTCTCGCCGATCGGTTCGTCGTGCACCCGCAACGCATGCAGTTCCGCCTGCGCGCGCTTCGCGTCGGGAATGTCGACCTTCGCGAGCTGCGCCGCTTCCCGGCGGCTCGTGCCGATCGGCTTGGTGCCGTCGTTGATCAGCGCCGGATCGTGCACGACCGCGCGCCAGTGGTCGAGCGGGTCGGCGGCGGCCGGCCGCTTGCCGGTGGTCACGCGGTCGGGCACGCCGGCGCCGTAGTCGGCCAGCCAGCGGCCGCCGAACCTGCGTGCGCCCTCGTCCGTCCCGGTGCGCGGCGGGTTGCCGTCGGCATCCCACAGCGGCATCGCATGCTCGATCGTCGCCTTGCGCGCCTGGTTCAGCCAGACGGTCGTGTTGCCTTCGTAGAGCTTCTGGCGCAGCGCGGCGATGTCCGCGGGCGTCATGCCGTCCGCGGCGCCGAGCCGCTCGACTTCCGCGAACAGCAGCTGATGCTGGTTCGCCAGCGTCTGCTGGTCGACCCGCTCGAACACGCGCGTGAGCGCATCGGCGCCATGCAGGCGGTCGATGATCTCGGGCCGGTTGCGGTTCTCCACGATCAGCTTCGCGAGCGCGCCGGTGAGATCCTGGTTGCCGATGAAGTCGGCGCCGTGGGTGCCGTACGACAGCCCCATGTGCACCCATTCGAGCCCCTTGCGCTCGAGCACCGCGCGCAGCAGCTTCTCGTGTCCGCCGCCCGGCACCGATTCCGGCACCGCGTCCCAGCCGTGGAACGTGACCATCACGTTCGGCGCCTTCGTGTCGGGATGCGCGTTCGACCAGCGTTCGAGGGCGGTCATCACACGCACGTAATCGTGATACGTGTCGTTGGTGCCCGACTGGAACCGGTAGTCGGCGCCGGACACGAGCGCGCGCGACGGCGCCGTCTCGAGCCGGATCGCGAAACCGGTGCGTGCGGCCTCGTCGAGCCAGCGATGCAGATGCGCGAGATCGTCGAGCGCGAGCGCCTTCCCGTCGGAGCCCGGCGCCGGATGGATCATCCCGTTCTCGCCGTCGAACACCGCGTGCTTCTGGTCGCCGAGCGCGCGTACCGCGCGCAGGAAATCCGGATCGTGCGCCTTGCCGAGCACCGCCGCGAGCGAATGCGGATCGATCACGAGCGTGGCGACCGGCATCACGCCGCCATACCGTTCGACCAGCGCACCCATCAACGCCGGATCGTCGCTCAGCGAGAACGAGCGCGCCATCGGCACCATGCGATCCTGCAACGCTTCGCTCGAGCGCGTGAAGATCTGCCGGATCCGCTTGTCGGCGACGGTCGCCGCGCCCAGGTTGCGCGTCCGCGCGCGCAGCTTGCCCGGCACCGGCAGGAACCGCGATGCGGACGTCGACACGTCGCGCGCGACGTACAGCTTGTTGAGCAGCGTGCGCCACATGCCGACGTCGACCATCACGGCCTGCGGCTCGCCCTTCAGCACGAGGTTCACGTCGCCGGGCCGCTGCGCCTGCTTGTTGTATGCCTCGATCTGCTGGTGCGTCGCGAAATACTGCTCGGGCTTCGCCGCGCCGTGGCGCAGACTGAACTCGACGGAGGTCGCCGACGACAGCCCCGGCTGGTACGGCTCGATCGACAGCGGCTCGGGCGCGGTGCCCTTGCTCCTCAGGCGCCGCAAGTCCGCGAGCACCTCGTTGTAGCCGTGCCGCGTGCGGGCCGCGAGCGCGCGGAACGGCGCCGAGTGCAGGCCGCGCGCTTCCGCCGCCTTCCATTGATCGTGCAGCGCCTTCGCGCGCGCTTCGAGCGCGGCGACGCGCGTCGGCCGCGCGCTGTTCAGGAAATCGCGCGGCGACAGTTGCGTGAGCAGGAAATGCACGTCCGTGCCGAAGCGATCGTTGCCGATCGGCATGGCGTCGAGCGGCACGCCCGGATGGTTCTTGTTGCTGACCTGCGGGATCTTGTCGAACCAGCGCATCTCGCCATCGCGCTCGGCGATCACGCCGAGCGGATCGCCGAGCGCCTCGGCCACCGCGCCGTCGGTCCTGAACACGTAGATCACATGGCGGCCGCCGTCCAGCGCGCCGTTGCGGATCGCGGTCAGCAGGTGCGACACGCTGTTGCCGCTGAAGTCGACCGCGTTGAGCGCGGACTTGTCCGACGGCAACAGATGCGGATCGACCGGCGCCAGCGGCGCGGCGTTCGCGTCGTCGCCCTGCTCCGCGCGCGATAGCGGCCGGCGCACCGGCACGATCGACTGGAACAGGTCGCCGGCCGAGCGGATCGGTTTCTTCTCGACGGCCGGGGCCGCCTTCGCCGGCCGGAACCCGCCGATGCGGTCGACGGTGGCCGGCGCCACGTCGCTGACGACGAAGCGGATCCCGCGGCGCGGCGACCGGCCGACCGGAATGCCGCCGCGGCGGCGGCGCCGGAACACCGTGCGCAGATCCTGCTCGGGAATCTCCGTATCGCCGACCGACGCCTTTTCGAAATATTTCCACTCGTGGTTTGTGTTGCGCTCCGCATGGCCGAGCACCTTGCCCGTCTCGTCGTCGACCACGTGAATCCAGCGCTGTGCGCCGGAGACCGCACGCACGGCCTGGCGCGGCCGCTTGAAGACCGGCGCGTCCTGCAGCTTCGACACGTCGCCGGCGAGCGTCGTCTCGATCGCATGGCCCGAGCCCGTCACGTCCCACGAAGTCTTGCCGTCCGGCGTCTCGATCTTCGACGGGCCGCCGAACGCCACCAGTTCGTCGTGCGCGACCGGCGACACATGGAAATCGAACTTGCCGCGTGCGCGTCGGCCGCCGCTGTTGGCATTTTCCAGCGCCTTGGTGAGCGCGGGCGGCACGCGCTTGCCGTTCAGCATCCGCACCGGACCGAGCGCGCCGTTCGCGTCGGTCTCGAGCACCGCGACGAAGGCCGGCGGCGTATAGGCCGCGGCGCCGTCGGGCGGCGTGTGATGCGCGGTGACCAGCACATGCGCGTTGGGGCCGAGCTGCCGGGCGAGTCCGTCCAGCGTGGGCGCATGCCGGCCGTCGACACGCGTGAGCGTGCGGCGGCCCAGGGTGTCGAGCCAGTCGGCGGCGCGCGCCTGATGTTCCGCCTCGACCGCCGCGGCACCCTGCGGCGCGGCCGGGGCGGCTGAATGACCGGAAACGGTAGCCGGGGTCACTGCAGCGGACGGGTTGCTTGCCGGGTCGCCGGACGGGCTCGCCAGACGGCCGGCCGGCCCCGCGTGGCCGAACCTCGGCCAGGTCGGGTTGCCGTCGACCGCGCCGAGCGCGCGCGTTCCGCCGGCATGCACGGCCGCATAGCCTTCCGGCAAGCCGGAACGATCGACGCCGACGAGCCGGTACGACACGTCGCCCGTCGCCGCATCGCGGGTGCGCACGACGTACATGTCGACGCCGGCCGGCTTGAACAGCGAGCCGCCGTCGGGCGTGGTGATGCGCAGCGCACTCGCCGGATCGTGGCCGAGTGTCGACAGCAGCGCGACGTCGGCCGGTGCGGCGGCCTCGACCGCGGCCAGGTGCGCGGTGGCGCTGGCCGCGACGCGTTCCGCCGGCGTCAGGTCGCCCTGCGCGAACGCGGTGTCGGCCGGCAGCGCATCGGCCGGCACGTACGCGTGATTGCGCGGCCCGGCTTGCGCCGCATCGAGCGCCTGCCCGAAATCGTCGTGCGCGACCGTCCTCACGCCGTCCGGCAACGCGCGCCGCGCGTCGGCGGCCGTGCGGCCCGTCGCGTGCGCTGCCGACGCCGTCGCATCCGGCACCGTGCCGCTGAACCGGAACCAGCCCGCCTCGGGATCGAGCGCGCCGAAGTCGGTGCCGCTGCCCAGCACGATGCTGCCGTCGGCCGTCACGAATTCGACGCGCAGGTTCGTCAGGCCGGCCGCGTCGAACGCCTGCATCACGTCGTCGATCACGCGGGTCGGCTCGGGGCCGTCGAGGAAATAGCTCGGCCAGTGCTGGCTCACGGTGCCGCCGGCCTGCGTCACGCGCGCGGCATCGCCGATCACGCCCGGCCGGTCGGCCAGCGCGCTGCGGAACGGATGATCGAGCGTGACCGATTCGAACGTGCCGTCCGGAATCGGCGTGAAGTCGTAGCCGGGATCGGCGAACGTCGGATCGGGCACGCGCGGCACCGTCGGACGCGCCGGCCGCTCGACTCGTGGCGGCGGCGCCGTATGCGCGGCGCTCGGCGCCGGTTCCGCGTCCGGTCCGGCGGGCAGTGTCGGGCGGCCCGCCCGCGCGGGATCGCCGACGAAGCGCTGCATCGGCAGGCGATCGGTGTCGACCTCGCCGGTCCGGCGCGTCACGCGCACGGTGGCCGAGCCGTCCGGCTTGACGAGCAGGATGTCCTGCGGCGCCCAGACCGACGTCGGCCGCCCGGTGAGTTCGGACAGCCGCTGCGCGAGCGCGGCCGCGAACGTCCCGCTCGCGGCCCGCACCTGGCCCGGCGCGACGCGCAACGGATCGTGCTTGTCCGACCCGCCGAAACAGGAATACAGCGTCACGTCCTGCCCCGCCTCGAGCTGCGGCGCGACACGCTCGGCCACCTCGTCCGGCGTCACCGGCCGGCCGTCCGGGCCGAGCATCGCATCGGCCGACATGCCGTGTCCGAACACGACGTGATGGCCCGGCGGCGACATCAGCCCGCGCGCGCCGACCGGATGCAGCGGGTCGCCGGCCGGCATCAAAAGCGTGTCGGCCGGACGCAGGAATTCGGGGTGCTGCGTCGCGTCGACGCCGGTCACGTCGTCGAAGCCCGGTTGCAGTACCGACTCGCCGCGAATCGTCGTCGTCATCACGCCGTCGTTGGCGATCGTGCGGTCCGTATAGACGCGGCTGTTGTTCCGGTACGTCTTCTGCGGAATCCCCGACAGGCCGTCGTCGGCGTCGGCCTCGGCGGCCTGCTCGGTGCGCGCGGCCCACTCGTCCGCCGTGAAGATCTGCCCCGGCACCACGTCGACGACAGGAACCGGCTCGTCGACGGGCGGCTCGCCCGCGTCCGGCTCCGGCGCGAGACGCGGATGCGCGCGGGGCTGCGGCTGGGCCGGCCCGTGTGCCGTCGCGCCCGGCCGCGCGGCGTCGCCCGGCGTGCCGGTGTTGCCGCGCCGCCCGCTGTCGGCGTCCGGATCGATCTGTGCGTCGATCGGGCGCACCGGTTCGACCGGCGCGCCGTCGTACCCGTGCGCCACCGCGCCTTGCACGGGTTCGCCGCGCCGGGCGAACACCAGCGGCGGTTCGTTCGCGTCGGGCGCCTCCGGGATATGCAGGTAGAGCCGCGTCGACACATCCGGATCGTGTGCCGGCACGACGATGTCGTCGCTGTTCGGGTGCAGTTCCAGCGCACCGGTGCCTCGTATCGAATTGGACGCGATCGACGCGATCACGGGCACCTGAAGTTCATACGCGAGCTCCTGCGCGAACGGGTAGCCGCCGGAGCCGAGATAGCAGCCGGTCAGCAGCACGCCGTTGCCTTCCGTGTAGGCCGGATCCTCGAGCAGGCTGCGCGCGAATTCCCTGGGCGACATCGTGTTGCCGTCTTTCGTGATGGCGATCGCGCTGTCCCAACTCACGTCGCGCGGCTTCGTACCATGCGATTCGGCGATGTCGAAGCCCGACACCTTCAGGAACTGCCGCGCGGTCGCGTGGCCCAGCAGGTTCACGACATTCGAGCCCGGCACCGGCCGCAATTCCAGCGGATTGACGCGAACCGGCTGCGCGCGGCCCGGCGAGAACTTGCCGTTCACGTCGGGTTCGATCTGGAAGCGCGCGAGCCGGCGGCCCGGATCGGGGATCGCGCGCCGCCAGCCGGCCGCGTCGTCGTCGCCGAGCCGGCCGAACACCGGCGCCTGGATCAGGTCCGCGAATTCCTGCAGCAATTCGGGATCGGCGCCGCTGTGCGGCCCCTCCAGCGCGATCGGCGTGCCCGGCGTATAGCCTTTCCACGCCAGTTCCTCGAGCGCGTGGGTCATCTCGAGCGCGCTCGCCGGGCGGCGGCTGCGCGGATTGATGACCGCGCCGCCGCGATTCGTCAGCACGCGCCAGACGTAGACGCCGAGCGGCACGCGCGCGTCGCCCGACGCGCCGCTGGCGCCCCAGCGATTCGACACCGGGCGCGGCGCCACGGTGCTCCAGTCGACCGCGTGCGCGCCCTGGTCGATGACCGCCAGCGCCGGCGAGAAGCGGTAGGTGCGCGGCGCATGCTGCACCGAATGGTCCGGCTTCCCCGCGAGACTGGGGGCGCCGGGCTCCACCACGATGCCGGTCGTATAGCCGGAGTCCGGGCTGCCGTCGCTGCGATAGCGCGGCGAACGCCACGCGACGAAGCCGCTTGCGCCGTACACGTCCACCCCCAGCACGTTCGCGAGCAGTTGCGCGAGCGGGCTTACCCGCGTACCCGCGCCGCATGCATAGAGGATCACCGGCGATTTGCCGTCCCAGCCGCTCTGGCGCACCAGCTCGGCCAGGTCTTCGGCGCTCATCGGCTTGCCGGTCGCGCTCGCGAACGCGTCGGACCACGCATGCGCGTACACCGCGAAGTAGCCGGGCGGCACCGGCATCAATGGCCGCTCGCCCGCCGGCAGCCGGTTCTCGGGCTGGTCCGGATGGTTCGAATAGATCGCGAGGTCGGCTTCGCGGCGCGGATACGCGCCCCATTGCGTTTCGTCCATGCCGGGCGGCGCGTTGATCACGTCGACACGCCGGCCGTCCTCGCTGCGGATCAGCGGCTTGGCGGGATCGAACCCGCGCGGGTACATCACGCGCAGCGTGCGATCGTACGCGTCGTTCATCGACAGCATCAGCGCGTCGCCGGCGTCGTTGAGCCCGACCCGGGCGACCACCGCTTCGGGCGGCACCGTACCGTCCGCGGCGAGCGCACCGTGGTCGACCAGCGCGACCTGGTAGCGGCGCGCCGCCACGCCGCCGCGGGCGACCATCATCGCGTCGTGGAACGACGCGTAACGCGTGACGCCGATCGTACCGTCCTCGCTGGAGGCGGCGGCCGCGAGCTTCACCGGATCGTCCCCGGCCGCCGCGCGCCGCGCGTCCGCGTTCGCCGCCCGGATGTCGTCTCCCAGGTTGCCGCGTTCGGTCGACGGGAGTCCGTCTTCGTCCGGCTTGCGCACGTTTCCTTCGCCGTCCTCCAGCGCGTACACGTAGTATTCGACGTCCTCGAGGCGGTTGCCGCTGTCGAGAATCGACCCGACCACGCCGGCCAGCGCGTCCGGATCGGCCGCCACATGCGCGGGAATGGGCCACGACGCGGGGCGTCCCGCCGTGGCCGGCGTGCCGGCCCCGGCCGGCGTCGCATCATCGCCCGCGATCGCGGCGGCAACGGCCGGCGTCGCTTCGCCGTCGATCCCTTCGGCATCGGGCGCGAGCCGCAGCAGGATCGCGTCGCCGTCGTCCGGCGTGCCCTGAGTGCGGCGCGCGCGCAGCCACGCGGTGAAGCGCGACCGCAGGCCGCCTTCCGCCGGCGACACCGGCTCGCCGTCGCCGGCGGGCTCGCCGAAGCTGGCCGCCTGTTCCTCGGCGTGCTGCCACGGGTTGCCGATCTCGCCGACCGCGAGGCGCTGGTTCGCCAGCCCGTTGGCGAACATCGCGTTCGCCACGTCGATCGCGATCGGCCGCTGCGTCGCCGGCGGGGCCGGCGTCTTCGTGATCGCCCGAATCGGCCGTTCCATCAGCGTATGCGAGCCGAGGCCCATCTGCGCGACGCCGATCCCGAGGTTCAGCAACTGCTGTGCGCGATCGGAGTCGGACATCGCGTCCCAGTTCTTCACGAGCGACACGCCCTGGTCGACCATCTGATAGCCGCCGATCGCGCCGCCCGTGACGTTGAGCACGCCGGCCGTGCGGCCCGTCGTCTGCGCGACCGACTGGAACGCATCGGCTTCCTGCGCGAAACGGCCGAGACCGGCCACGTCGGCCGTCACGCCCTCGCCGCGCGATGCCAGCGTGACCATGTCCGAGACCTGGCCCGTCGTGCGCAGCAGCGACGACGCCTCCGCGAGCGACTTCGCCGCGACGCCGAGCCCGCCGCCCGCGATGCCCGCGCCGCTGCCGATCAGGCTGATCCAGTCGCCGCGCGCCTGCGCATTGCCGAAGCCGATCGACTGCCCGTGCTCGCTCAGATTGTTCAGGTCGCCGATCGCGGCCGGCACGCCGACCGCCATCCCGGCGCCGACTGCGGTCCACGCGGCGCCGAGCATCAGGCCGCCGACCGGCGCACCGATGCCGCTCGCGACCAGCACGACACCGCCGGCCGCGGCGAGAATGCCCGTGCCGATCTCGAGATAGTGTTCGACGTGCTGGTACCACTCCGTCTTGTGTGCGTCGATCGATTCGTATTGCGCGTAACCGCCGGACGCCGCGCCGTTCGTCAGGCTCTTCGGCACGTACAGCTTGCCGTCGTCCGACAGCGCGTTGTTGTGCTGGTAGTCGTCGACGGTGTCGTACTTCCAGCCACGATCGTCGATCAGCTTGATCTGGTCCGGATGGTTCGCGACCTGTACCTTGAACAATGCGCTCGGCGCGGTACCGGTCCCCTTCGACACGTAGTAGATCGGCACCAGCGACACGACCGCGTGGTCGCCGCCGACCTTGCGGATCTGGTCGACGACGGTCTGGATCATCTGCGTCGCCGCCGAATTCCTCGCGTACAGCGACCGACTGTTGACCGCCACACCGTTCTGCAACTGCCCGTTGCCGACGATCAACTGCTCGAGCATCGCCATCGACGGCACGTCGTTGCGGTCGGTCGGCATCGCGGCCGGATCGTCCGGCTGGATTCCGAGCCCCGCGCCGACGAAGTTCGTCATCTGGTCGGAGCCGGTGGTGAACGTGTAGGACTTGTCGTCGAAGTTCTTCTGGAAGTCGTCGAAATACGCGTTCAGCTGCTTGTCCGGATCGGCCTGGAACAGCTTGTAGCTGGCGTTGGCGGCGTCCTTGTTCTGCTTGTTCTGCGCACTCTTGGTGCCCTGGTCGTAACGCAGCTTGAAGTCGTTCGCGAAGCCCGCCTGGAACCGGTCGTCGTTCTGCATCTTCGACAGCAGCGCCTTCGACAGCGCCGGATCGACACCCGACGACAGCGCCTCGCGCACCGTGTCGAAACCGTAGCCGGTGTTGCTGCCGCGCAGCGTGTAGATCAGCGTCTTCGCGTTGCCCTTGTCGTCAAGCAGCCAATTCGCGACGTCGTCCTCGCGCCGCACGGGCACGCCGCTCGCGGTCGGCTGCTGGTCCGCCAGCCCGACCGCCTTGCTGAGCCCCTTGTAGAACTCGGTGCCTTGCCCGTACGGCTGCGGCGTGCCCGTGTTCGTCTGCATCCACTTGTTGCCGAAATCGTGCTCGACGGTGTCGAGCACGACGCCCGCGAACTCGGGCGGCGCATTGTTCAGGATGTCCTGCATCCACTTGCCGGCCTTGTCGGCGTTCATCGTGTCGTCGTAACGCGCACGCATGCTCGCCTGATCCGTTGCATCCGCATCGGGCTTCTGCATCAGCGGATCGATCTGCGAATGGATGAACTTCGCGTCGAAATGCGGCTGGCCGGCCTGGGTCCACAGCGTCTGGCGCTCGTCGAGCGAGAACGACGCGTCCATGTTGGTCTTCAGCACCTCGAGTGCCGCGCCGGGATTGCTGCCCGGGCCCTGCATCAACTGCGCGACCTGCTGCTTCGTGTACTGCAGCCGCACCTCGGGCGCCGCCGCAAGCAGCGTCTGGATCTTCTGGTAACCGGGATTGTTCTTGTCCGCCTGCGCCTGCGCCATCGCGTACGCGAACACGCCGCCCGCCTGGTCGATCTTCGCGTTCAGCGCCTTCGCGTCCGCGTCGCTCTTGCCGTCGGTGCTCACCGGAATGCCCGTCAGCTTGACGAACGCTTCCGCGAGCGGATTCTGCTGCGCGAGCGCCTTCTCCTGCGGCGACAGCTTCGGATCGTTCGGATCGACGGTCACACCGGTGTCCTGCAACAGCGCGAACGTGACCGGATCGGATTGCGCGAGCTGCTTCATCTGCGACGACAGCGACGGATCGTCAGGGTTGATCGTCGCGATCGTGCGCTTGAGCTGGCTTTCCTCGCCCAGCGCGTCGACGAGGCCGGTGTACCACATGCCGTCGTGATTCTGCTTCACCGACGCGACGACCTGCTTCTGCTCGTCGGCCGTCACGTAGGTTAGTGCGGTGTCGTCGCCGCCCGTCACGACCTTGTCGTACTGGCTCTGCGCCTGCGCCAGCGCCTGCGTGACGTCGGCCTCGTCGGCACGGCGCAATCCGCCCGGCTCCTTCTGCCACGCCGCGTAGTCGGCCTTCGCGTCGTTCAGGCGCAGCGTCGCGGCCGACGTGCTGTACTCGTGGCGCAACGCGGTGGTGAGGGCCGTGTACGCGTTGTTGGCATTCGTGTCGGCCGTGCCGGCCGCCTGGCGAAGTTGCACGCCGGTGTCGGGATCGGCGCGCCGGACTCCGCCCGGCAGCGCGTCGTACTGCTTCACGTCGGCGTTCGCGGCCTGGTCCTTCTGCATCGCCAGCGCGAACTGGAACGCCTTCACGTTGGTCGCCCGCTCGGGCGCCGATTCGGCCGACACCGCCTTTTGCGCATCGTCGAGCACCGAGCCGAGCACCGGATCGTTCGGCGTCGCATTGCGCAGATCCGAGGCCACGCCCGCGATCGCCTTGTTCGTGTCGCCGCCGCCGTCGGCCGCGACGCGCATCTGGTTCTCGACGGCCGCCTGCACCGAGCCCCATGCCGCTTCGGCCTTCTTCACCTGGTTGTCGAGATCGGCCTGCGACGCGCCCTGGTCGTGCAGGCGCTTGAGTGTCGCCATTTCGGCCTGCGCGAGCTGCAGCAGGCGCTGCGTCTCGGCCTGGGCGGCCGCGAGGGCCTGCTGTTCCGGCGTCTGCGCCGGCGGGGTGCTGCCGGCCCCGTTCGTCGGTGCCGGATCGTTGTCATCCTGCGGCTGCGGCACGTTCACCGGTCCGCCCCCGCCCACAGCCATCAACACCATGTCCGTTCTCCCGCGGCATGCGTGACGTGCCGGCACAGCGGCAGGCGGGCCACGCGCAATGATCCATTGTGCCGAACGGGCGCGCGTGAAAAAGCCGCGCATTACGTAGTCGCCGGGCCGGTTGCGGCAGCGCGGGAAGACCCGCGCTACGAACGCAATCAACCCGATGCCGCCATTCGGTCGTTGCCGCTTCGGGCGGAAAATTTTGCTGGCTGCCGCGCATCGGGTCAGAAATACACGATGCCGCCGACCGGCGACACACGACCTTTCGCGACGCGTCACCACCCCGCCGCGCTCCGCCGCCTGCTCCTGACCGCGCCGACGCTCACGCTGAACCGCCCCGGCGCTGCCGAATCGTTCCGCACGCGAGACGGCCGTATTTCGCGCAGATTCGACCGAAACACCCCGCGTCGAAACGCCGCGATTCCACGCGATCCCGCAGAGGACCTTTCCTGTGCAGCGCCTTAATCGCCGGTCGCACGTTCTCCAATAATGCCCACTCGATCCGTCGGCCCGCGCGCCGATACGACCCACCGGCGATCGGGCCGGAGACCAACGAAAAAAGTCATATGCATTCCTATAAAACAACCAAGCCCGCCGGCGTGCGCGTCGCCGTGCCGCTTGCCGCCCGCCGCGGCCGTCGTACCGGTGCGCTCCCGCTGAGCGTAATTGCCGCCTGTGCGGCCGGCTTCCTGATTCCCTGCGTCGCGCGAGCACAGAGCAGCGTGACGCTGTACGGCCTGATCGATACGTCGATCACCTATGCGACCAACCAGCGTACGCAAGGCGCCGGTTCGCCGGGCAGCGGCAGCGTCGCAATGACGAGCGGCGCGTTGAACGCGTCGCGCTGGGGGGTGCGCGGCCGCGAGGATCTCGGCGGCGGGACGGCAGCGGTCTTCACGCTCGAGAACGGCTTCTCGGGCACGACCGGCAAGCTGTCGCAGAAAGGCGTCGACCTGTTCGGCCGTCAGGCGTGGCTCGGCCTGAGCTCGCGGACGGCCGGCACGCTCACGTTCGGCCGCCAGTACGACCTGATTCTCGATTTCGTGACGCCGCTCGGCGCGTCGGGCCCCGGCTGGGGCGGCAACCTCGCGGTGCATCCGTACGACAACGACGACTCGAACCGCAACCTGCGCATCAACCATGCGGTGAAGTACACGAGCCCGACGTATCGCGGGCTGACGCTCGGCGCGATGTTCGGATTCTCGAACACGGCCGGCGCGTTCTCGAACAACGCCGTGTGGAGCGCGGGGCTCGGGTATGCGAACGGGCCGCTGAAGCTCGGCGCCGGTTACCTGAAGATCAGCCGCGACCGCAACGCGCCGAATCCGGACGGCGCACTGAGCACGCTCGACGGCTCGGCGACGATCACGGGCGGCAACCAGCAGATCTGGGCCCTGGCCGGCCGTTATGCGTTCGGCCCGCATTCGGTCGGCGCCGCATGGTCGCACTCGGCCACCGACGGCGTGAGCGGCGTGCTCCAGGGCAGCGGCATCACCCCGCTGAAGGGTGAATCGCTCGTGTTCGACAACTTCACGGTCGACGGCCGCTACTTCGTCACGCCGGCGTTCAGCGTGGCCGCTGCGTACACGTACACGATGGGCCGTTTCGACACGCGCACGGGCCAGACGCGCCCGAAATGGAACCAGGTGGTCACGCAGGCGGACTACGCATTCTCGAAACGCACGGACGCGTATCTCGAAGCCGTCTATCAAAGCGTGAGCGGCGGCAACGGCAACCCCGCGTTCAACGCGACCGTCTGGACCATGACGCCGTCGGCCAACAGCAACCAGGTCGTGGTCGCGCTCGGGCTGCGGCACAAGTTCTGAGTGCGCCGGCGACGCGCGATACGCCCGCACCGGAAGGTGCGGGTCACGCATATCACCTGAAACCGGTCATCCACCTTCCCCGGCTACACAACGACGATCCAATAAAGGAAGCCGCACACGCCTTCAAGCGTGTGCGGCACGAAGCCGTGGGGAATCAAACACGGCGATCCGCGCACATGGATCAATTTGCCGAGCGCGTGATCGGTCACGAGGGTCTCCCAACGACCTGCCTACCCGTCATGCCCGATCACCACCTTACCGAGATGCGTCTGGCTCTGCAGATAGCGATATGCGTCGGGCGCGCGCCCGAACGGAAAGCGCTCACCGATGATCGGGCGAAGGCCATGCTGCTCGATGGCTCGGTTCATCGCTTCGAAATTTGTCCGGCTGCCCGCGTGTACCGAGACGACGGTCAGATCACGCACGAACATCGTGTAGAACAATTCGGATACGGTACCGGCCTCCTCGCCTTGGGCAAGCAATCCCATCAAGATCAGCCTTCCCCCGATGCGCGCAGCCGCACACGAATTGGCGAGCGTTCCTCCACCGCCACTGTCGACCACGACGTCGGCGCCACGACCGTCCGTCAGTCGCAGGACCTCGTCCGCCCAATCGGGGCATGCCTTGTAGTTGACGATCTCGTCCGCACCCAATGCGCTCAGCCGCTCGCCTTTTTCAGCACTTGACGTGGTCATGATGACTCGGGCGCCGAGGCGCTTTGCGAACTGCAACGCGAACACCGCAACGCCGCCGCTCCCCTGCAGCACCACTGTGTCTCCTACCGTCACCCGTCCCTTGCCGACGATAGCCATCCATGCCGTCACACCGGCGGTTGGAAGCGTCGCGCCTTCCTCATAGGACAGATGCGACGGCAGGCGTACCAGGCCTTGCTCGTCCAGGACGACAAACTCAGCAAGCATCCCGTCGATGCCGCTGCCGAGGTCCGTCTGCGCGCCTTCGTGCCGGTAATCACCGTCGATCCAGTCCTGACGGAAGATCGCGGCAACGCGCTCGCCGACACGCACACGCGTCACGTTCTCCCCGACCTCGACGACCTCGCCGGCGCCATCCGACAACGGCACTCTCCCCGGCGGCAGATCTGCGCCAACCGGAATGCCACGCATGACCAGAAGGTCGCGATAGTTCAACGCATTGGCGCGCACTCGAACCAGAACCTGGTCGACTCCGGGCCTGGGTCGATCATGCTGTCGTATCCGGATGCCGTCGATCGTGCCGTAGTGCTCGATGTGGTACGCACGCGCTACCTGACTCATGCTCATACCTCGATGAAGAGACTGCGAAACCCATGCATGCCGGCAAGCAGGCCACGTACGGCGCGGGTTTTGTCCACCTTGTAGTCGGGGGCGTGGCTCAGCAGCCATTCGAGCATCATTCGGCTTTCCAGCCGAGCCGCGTGCATGCCAAGACATACGTGGATGCCTGATCCAAACGCAACTTGCGGTATGAAAGCGCGTTCGACGTCGAATTCATCCGGGCGTTCGAAAGTACGTTCGTCGCGATTCGCGGCCTGATAAAGGAACATCACCGCCTGACCAGGCCGAATCGTGTGGCCATGCCACGTCACGGCATTCACCGCCCGGCGTCCAAGCATTGGAGCGGGCGCATCGAAGCGCATGGCTTCCTCCACCGCTTTCCCACACAGTGCGCGATTGCTCGCGACCTTGGCGCGCTGCTCGGGAAACTCGGCCAGCCAGTACAACAGACTGCCGAAATGCTTGGGAAACGTCTCCATCCCGCCGATGAAAAGCGGCAGCGCGTTTTGCGCGACCGTCAGGTCGTCCAGGCGGTGCCCGTCGATGTCTGCCAGAAGCAGCATCCCGATCACATTGTCGGGCGACGGACCTTGCTTGCGGTGACGGTCCACCAGTCGCAGAAAGTAGTCGATCAACTGGCCTCCGGCCGCGTCGGCGCTGGTCGCCGATGCATCCGAAGTACCCTGCGGCGGAATGTCGTGGAAGAACGGCTCGAACACCTCGACCCACTTCACCAGCATCGGTCCGTCCTCGAGCGGAATGCCGGTCAGGTGCGCCGCGACGTCCGTCGCGACCGGTAACGCAAATGCCTTGACCGCATCGAATTCCCCTTGGCTCAGCAGCGGTGCGCCGTATTTCTCGATGCGCTCGGCGATGAACGCCGGCAGCCGCGCCTGTACCTCGGTCGGACGGAAGGCGGAGGCAACCGCTTTACGAAAGCCGGTATGCTCGGGCGGGTCCATCGACATGAACGTACTGCTGTCCGGGATCAGGCGCTTCTTCAGCAGATTGCCCGTGGCAATGCCGGCTTTCGCCGTGTAGTTCTCCCGATCGAGCGAGGCTTTCTGAATATCGTCGAAGCGTGACAGCACCCACGCGTCGTACTTTTCCATGTAATAGGCGGGAGCCTCATCGCGCAATTGGCGATACGCGTCCCAAGGATTTTTCATCAGTTCCCGGTCGTAGGGGTCGTAGTACACCATGTCAGTCTCCTCACGAGGATCAGGGGCGTCGATGGCGATATCGGCACCGAGCCTGGTCGAGATATGAGGTGCCATTTAATGACAGTGCGAACCACCAACCAAGGCTGGAAACAGGCAATCCACCGGACAAAAACGATCAATGCTTGACGCGTGTGCCAGGCCAGCACAAGCTCGATGTGCTGTTCAGACATGAGGCCATCATGCACAAGCGCGAATTCTCGAACACGATTCCGATCGGTTATGCCCAGCCCTTGCTCAATGAGCTCAGGAAAATGGGCGGCGACGTGCTGCCCGAACTGTGGCGAAGCGCTGGAATCAATACGCCACTGGACGCCGTGCTGAAAGGCGTGGTGGCCGCATTGCCGACACCGGAGTTTTCGCGGCTGTATCGACATGGCATCGGCACGCTGGAAACATGGTGCTGCGAGCGCGACGGGCATCGGCCGCTCGGCATCCTCGCGGTCAACATGCTGTGCTACTGCGTGATTCACTGCTCGACTTTAGGGAAGGCCGTAGAACGAGCGGCGCGATTCAACGAAGCCATGGAGGAACGCGGCGGCCGGCTGGCGACGGTCGAGTATGGTGCGACGGCGCAGTTCACGATGGAAACCCGGCGTGGCAGCCTGGACCATGCCGCGCTACTGGTCGATCTTACCGGCCTCTATTTCTACCATCAGCTGTTTTCCTGGCTGATCGGCCGCCCGCTGAATCTGAAGGAAGTGGCGCTCGCGTATCCGCCACCGGATCCGTTGCATCAATTGATCGACGTGTTCGGCGCGCCACTGCGCTTCGATCAACCGGTCAACTCGTTCAGCTTCCCAGCTCGTCTGCTGAACCATAAGGTGGTCCGTTCGTATTCCGAGCTGGAAGCCATCATCGACTACTTTCCATTCGATTTCGGTCTGGCAGCGATTCCCGAATTCAAATTATCGGATCAAGTGCGCCTGCTGTTACTCGACGCGCTGCAGCACCGAGGGGACGCACCCAGCTGCGAAACCGTGGCTCAGCTGTTCCACATGAGCACGGCGACACTGCGTCGGCGCCTGCGAGCCGAACACTGCTCGTACGGAGACTTGCGCGCGCTCTGTCAGCTTGAGGCCGCGCAGCATCTGCTCACGTCCACCGATATGCACCTGGCCGACATTGCAGCGCGGATCGGGATGAGCAGTGACCGGGCGTTCCGACGTGCATTCCGGGACTGGATGGGCATTGCGCCATCGGAATATCGGCTGGGCGCCAACAAGTCCTGAGCGCGCCGGCGACGCGCGACACGCCCGCACCGGAAAGGCGCATCACGCATGCGCGGCGCATGCTGCGCGCGTTCGCGCAAGCAAGAATGCGTCCTGCGTCGTTTCCGCGCGAAAAAGACGAAGAAACTGGTCACGCTGTGACATTTTTCCTAATCTTGTTGCAGCGGCGCCGTGCGTCGGCGTCTGGCCAACACAATCTTTCATCTGGCACGCCGCCGGCTTACGAAAGCGCATCGCGCACGGAAGCCGGCGCTTTCGTGCCGTCTCGCCGCATGCGTGATGCGGCAGATCGCCCGCACCACGCTTTCCATGCAGTCAACCGCAGGAGACGCACGATGAGCAAAACGAACCGATTCGCGGTCATTGCGGCGTTCGCGCTGCTGGCGGGTTGCCACCACGCGGCGAAAACGCCCGAGAATGCCGAGATGGCGCCGGCGCCATCGAGCGAAGCGGTCGCCACGGTGGCGGCCGACGATCTCGACAACCCGAACAGCCCGCTCGCGAAGCGCAGCGTCTACTTCGATTTCGACCAGTACTCCGTGAAGCCGGAATACCAGACGCTGCTGCAGGCGCACGCCGACTACCTGCGCAGCCATCCGTCGCGCCGCGTGCTGATCCAGGGCAACACCGATGAACGCGGGACGTCCGAATACAACCTCGCGCTCGGCCAACGCCGGTCGCAAGCCGTGATGAGCGCGCTCGAAACGCTGGGCGTGCAGGCCACGCAGCTCGAAGCGGTCAGCCTCGGCAAGGAAAAGCCGGTCGCGCTCGGCCACGACGAAGATTCGTGGGCGCAGAACCGCCGCGCCGATCTCGTCTATCGTTGACCGGATGCCGCCGCGACGGCGACATTCCGGCCCCCGTCCCCCGTTACCTGTCATGCGGCGAATCGCCGGGGCGCCCCGGCTGCGTGCTCGTGCCGTGGGAGCGCGTGCGCCGCTACGCGAGCACGGCGCCGCCCGACGCGCGTGCGCCCCGCGCGCCGATTCGTGTCGCTATATGCCGCGACGCGCCGATACCCAAAAAACATGGAATAAACCGCCTGACGGAGACGTTTCGTCATCGCGCGGTCGCCGGTTCACGCGAACCGCCCTGCCGCGCGGCCTGCGCGGTCCAAGGAGAGTGAAATGAAATCGGCAAGATTGGCCGCGGCGCTCGTCGCGGCGCTGATGCTGGTGCTGTCGGCGGGATGTACGTCGTCGGGCAGCGGGATGTCGCAAGGATCCGGCATGAGCCGCTACGGCGGCGCGGGCGGCAACGGAGGGGGTAGTGGTGGCGGAGGAGGAGGCGGCGGCTACTGAAACACCGCCTCCCGGAATCGGGCGAGGCATCGCGCGGGAACACGGCCGGGAACCGGCTGCGTTGCGCGCGACGCCCCGCCCTGCCGCTCGACGGCTCAACGCATGGCCTTCACGTCGGCCGGCGTGACGCTCGCGGGCTGGCCGCCCCACGTCGCGCGCAGGTAGTTCGCGAGCTGCGCGAGTTCGTCGTCGCTCAGCGTGTGCGAGAAACCCGGCATCGGCTGCAGGTTTTCGTAGCCGGCAAACTTCTGCTCGTCGACGCCGTCGAGCATCGCGACCAGCAGGTTGCGCGCGTCGCCCTGACGCAGCGTCGAATTGCCGTTCATCGGCACCGCCACGTGCGGCTTGCCTTCGCCGTTGAAGCCGTGGCAGCCCGCGCACACCGCGAGATACACCGAGCGGCCGGCCGCGAGCTGCGCGGCGTCGGCCGACACCGGCTTCACCGGCTGCGGTGCCGGCGGCGTATCGCCGAGCAGGTACACGGACAGCGCGCGCAGGTCGTCCTTCGCCAGGTACTGCGTGCTCAGGTGCACGACCGGATACATTTCGCCGAACGCCGAGCCTTGCGGCGCGATGCCGACGCCGAAGAACGTCTGCAGGTCGGTGCCCGTCCAGCCGCGCGCGGCGAGGCCGGCCGGCGTGATGTCCGGTGCGGCCACGCGGCCGAGCGCCGCGCCCGCGAACGGCTTCGCGCCGTCGAGCTGGCCCGTGAACGCACGCGGCGTGTGGCATTCCGCGCAGTGGCCGAGCGCGCCCGCGAGGTAGCGGCCGCGCTGCCAGTCGGCGGACTGGCCGCGCGACGCGTCGGGCAGGCTGTCCTTCAGGAACACCATGTCCCAGAACACCATGCCGAAGCGCAGGTTGTACGGGAACTTGAGTGCGTGCGCGCGGTTCTCCTGCGCGACCGGCTTCACGGTCCTCAGGTACGCGTACATCGCGTCGCTGTCGGCGCGCGTGAGCTGCCGGTACGACGTGTACGGCATCGACGGATACAGCCGCTTGGCCGGAGCCTTGCCGTCGTGCAGCGCGGCGTAGAAGTCGTCCGCGCTCCAGCTGCCGATCCCGTGATCCTTGTCGGGCGTGATGTTCGAACCGTAGAACGTGCCGAACGGCGATTCGAGCGGCGCCCCGCCGGCGAACGGTGCGCCGCCCTTCGCGGTGTGGCACGCCGCGCAGTCGGCGGCCTTGACGAGATAGCGGCCGCGCGCGACCGGGTCGGCACCGGGCGCGCCGGAAGCCGCGTTCGAGGCAGGCGCGTCTTGGCCGCCGCAGGCGGCGAGCAGCAGCGCGCAGGCGGCCGCGAGCGCGGGCAGGCCCGCGGCCCGCGCGGCACGATGGGCGAATGTGCGTTTCATGCGGCGTCCTTCACGAGTCCCGGCGTCGTCAGGATCACGTCCTTCACGGCCTGGTAGTAGCGGACGTAACCCGTGCAGCGGCAGAGGTGTGCGTTCAGCGCGTCGGTGATCGCGCGCTCGACGTCGGCCTTCGCGACCGGCTCGCGCGCCAGCCGCTCGATCAGCACCGTCGCCGCGTTGACGAAACCCGGCGTGCAGTAGCCGCACTGGAAGCTGAAGTGCTCGAGGAACTTCTGCTGGATCGGCGACAGTTCCACCACTTCGCCGGCTTCGTTGCGCTTCGCGTGGCCTTCGATCGTGCGGATCGAACGGCCGTGGAAGAAGTGCGCGCCGGTGATGCAGGTGCGCATTTCCTCGCTGGTGCCGTCCGGCTTGTCGACGATCACGACGCATGCGTGGCAGATGCCCTGCCCGCAGCCGAGCCGCGAACCGGTGAGGCCCGCGTACTCGTGCAGGAACTCGATCATCATCAGCCCCTCGGGCACCTGCATAGGGCCGACGGACTTGCCGTTGATCTTCAATGACAGCGGCTTCAGCTGAAAGCGCACGAGCGGACGCTCGACGGCGGCCGGAGCTGCGGCGGATACAGCCGATGCAGCCGGCACCGCGGCGGATGCGGATGCCGGCGCGGCCGAAGCCGCGTTCGGCGCGGACGCGGCGGTCGCGGCCGCGCTGGCGCTCGCGGCCGACGCGGCGGTTTGGGCGGTCGTCATGCGAGCACCTCCTGAATCTTTTGCGGGGTCACCGGCAAGTCGGTGAAACGATGGCCGATCGCGTGCGCGATGCCGTTCACGATCGCGCCGACGACAGGGATCATCACCACTTCGGCGACACCCTTCGGCGGATCGGTCTCGGACAGCGGCGGCAGGATGTCGCCCGTCTGCGACCACACGGCGACGTCGCTCGCGCGCGGCAGCTGATAGCGGTTGAAGTTCCACGTGCCGTTGCCCGGGCCGTCTTCGTAGAGCGGCAGGTACTCGTGCAGCGCATGGCCGATGCCCATCGCGAGGCCGCCCTGCAGCTGGCCCGACACGAGCTGCGGCGAGATCTGGTTGCCGCACTCCATGATCGAGTGATGCGTGAGCAGCTCGACCTTGCCGGTCGCTTCGTGCACGGCCAGCTCGACGAGCGTGCCGACCGCCGTGTAGTACGTGACGGCCGCGTTGTTGCGGCTCGTCGGCGGGATGAACACGCGCTTGCGGTCCAGCACGCGATAGCCGTTCGCGGTCGGCGCCAGCGTGCCGCGCAGCGCGGTCGCGCCGGCCGGCGCGACGGTGCCCGGCAGCGGGCCGTCGGCGCCCGACTTCGGCGCGCCGACACGCAGCGACAGCCCGTCGATCGGCAGACGCTCGACCGCGCCGCCCACGTCGAACTCGGCGTCGGTCCATTGCCAGCGGTTGAACACGTGCACGACGGCGCCGGTCGGCAGGCCGAGCGCATGCGCCTGCTTCGCGAGCTGCTCGAACGTCAGCGGCTCGAGGCCGTCGGCGCTCAGCTTGCCGTCGACCCAGCGCGCGTCCTCGATGCGGATCGTGTACGGCGCGGCCTGGCCGCCGCCGAGGCCGCGCGTCCAGATCGACATCGCGGCCGGCCACAGCCCGTAGCGGAACACCGCGCGCGCGGCCTCGCGCGTGCTGTGCGTGAAGTAGTACGCGGAGTTGGTCGCGCTCGACGGCGACGCATAGCCCGGCGACCAGCGCGGATTCGCGCTCAGCCGATCCTGGTCGGCCTGCGACATCAGGTACGGATCGCCGCTCGTCTCGACCGGCAGGTCGGGCCATTCGGTCACCGCGACGCGCACCTCGGTTGCCGGACGGCCGAGCCACTTCGCGACCGCGACGGCCTGCGACGTCGACATCCCGGTGCCGATCTCGGCAGCCGTGTGTTGCAGCGACACCTTGCCGTGCTCGTCGAATTCGACCTTCGCGAACGATGCCTCGGCGCCCGTGCCGAAGTCCTTCTGCACGCACGCGAAGCCGACACCGTAGCGCTTGCCCGGGTTCGCGGCCTCGAATTCGGCCTTGCGCGCCGCGCGACGCGTCCACAGCGGATGCTGCCTCGCGCGTTCCAGCACTTCGTCGACGCGCAGCGCGCCGGCGGGAATCGCGCCCTGGGTGTTCTTCATCCCCGAACGCAGCGCGTTGCGCAGGCGGAATTCGATCGGATCGAGGTTCAGTTGCGCGGCGATCTCGTCGACGGCCATCTCGGTCGCGGCCATGCTCTGCAGCGTGCCGTAGCCGCGGGCGGAGCCGGCATCGATCGCACGCGACGCGATCGCGACCGCCGCGAGGTCGCTCTTCGGGAAGTAGTAGATCGATTGCGCGGCCGTCGCGCCGACCATCGCCACCGACGGCGAGAAATTCGAGCGCCCGCCGCCGTTCGCCTCGAAGTCGCCCTTGAACGACTGCAAGAGGCCCGTGTTGCGGTCGACCGCGATCCGGTAACGCATCCTGAACGCGTGACGCTTCAGCGACGTCTGGAACTGCTCGTAGCGGTCGTTCGCGAACCGCACGGGGCGGCCGTCCGCGTACAGCGCGCAGACGAGCCCGTAGAACGGCACGTTGAAGTGATCCTTCGAACCGTAGCCGACCGTGTAGCACGGATGCACGAACAGCTTCTTCACCGGGAAACGGCATTTCGCGACCATCGCGGCCGCGTTTTCCGACACTTCGAGCGGCGACTGGGTCGGCACGACGAGGTGCAGCGACTGCGTCGCGGCGTCGTACCAGCAGTTCGCGTTGTCGGGTTCGAGCGCGGCGGTGTCGACCGACTGCGTGTTGTACTCGCGGTCGAACACGAGCCAGTCGGCCGACGGATGGTCGAGTTCCGCGGCGATCTGGCCGGCGAGAAACATCCCCTGCTCGTCGAGCTTGCCGTGCTCCTTGCCGTCCGGCCAGACCGGCAGGTGCTTGCGCATCATGCTCGGGAAGATCGGCGCATCCTTCAGGCTCGAATAGAGATCGTCGTCGTAGGCCGTCTTGCCGCCCACCCGCACGTAGCGGAACGTACCCCACGGATCGCGCTCGAGCGGGCCGGTGACCGCGCCGTAGCGGATCACATCGTCGCGGAACTTGAGCGCGTTCTTCGCGAAGCGGAAGCGCGCGAAGTCGTGGTAGATGAGGATCGCGACCGCATGGCCGAGATACGCGGGCGTCTTGCCGGCGGGCAACAGCATGTCGTCGCCGTAGAACGTCGGGAACGCGACGCCGTCGCGCGCGAGATCGTCGGCCGTGACCACGCGGTCCGGCTTCAGCTCGTCGCCGAGCAGCGACAGGTCGAAGCCCTCGTAGGTGCGGTCGGCCTGCGTGACGCGCAGGATCAGCGCGTGCGACTGCTGCTGCGGCCAGTGCGGCATGTCGGCCGCGCGCACGTCGCGGGCGAACACTTTCGAGCCCGTGACCTTCGCGATGCCGTCGATGCGGAATTGGGGGATGCCGGTGACGCTATCCCATTTGACGGGAGTGAGGAGTTTTTCTTCGAAGAGCGCCGCGAACGCGCGGCTGCCGATGGGCGCGACGTAGACCGCGACGCCCGCCAGCACGCTGGCTTTCAGAAAACCCCGCCGTGACAGGCCGTGGTTTTTCATTGGGGGGAACCTCCTGATGCGGCTCGGACGGCGATCGGGTGTCGCGGCGTTCGGAGCGGCGCGCATTCTGGCATTGTTTTTGATATATCGCCTATAGTATTTCTCGCATGAATTGCTTATTGGATTTCTTATAACGGGATTCGGACGCGCTGCGGCGCGCGGTCGCGGGCGGCACACGCGTGCGACTGCGCAGTGTCGCGCCGGCCGCATCGATGGCTGCCAGCGGATCGTGCGCCATCGGCGGCCCGCGTGCGGCGCGCGCTGAAACCGGTCCGCGCGCGGCGGCCCGAGATCGTTCCGTCGGCAACGATCCGGCCTGCGCATCGGCGAATCCGCAAGATGCGCGCGAACGACGTTGACGTCGACGCGCCGACGTCCCCGCACGGCACGCGCGGCCGATGTTTCATGGTAATGTCGTGCGCATTCGGTTCGCCGGTCATCCCGCCCCGTGCCGGGCGGGGCTGCCGGCGATGCACCGCATCGTGTCGAGGTCAAAATAGCCATGGCAGTCAAGGCACGCCTCCTGAACGCCGTTCTCGCCACGCCCCCTTGCGGCGATCACCACGTGACGGCCGCGCTGCGCCCATCGATGCTCGTCACGCTGTTCGAGGACGTGCGTCCGATGGCGCTGTCCGGCCTCGCCAGCGCGTTCGTCGCGGCGATCGCGCTGATCCGGCTGCAACAACTCTGGTGTTTCGTGTGGCTCATCATCGACGTCGGCCTGCTCGCCGCGCGGCTCGCGATCGCACGTGCGTATGCGGTACGTCGTGCCGCCGGCGACGATCGCGCCGAATACTGGGCCCGGCGCTATGCGCCCGTGTCGCTCGCCGCGTGCTTCGTGCTCGGCCTCGGCGTGATGGGCTGCGTGGATGCGCCCGACGTCGAGCTCGGCACGCTGGCCGTGATGGTCGCGGGCGGCGTGTTCGGCGGGATCGCGTCGCGCAATTCGGCGCTGCCGTGGCTCGCGATGACGCAGGTCACGCTCGGCGTCGTGCCGATCGGCGTCGGCGCGCTGCTGGTCCAGCGGCCCGGCGCATGGCTGCTGCTGCCGCCGCTCGTGATCTATCTCGCGGCCATGCGTACGGTCGTCGAACGCCATTACCGCGTGCTGGTCGCGCTGATCGCCGCACGCCAGCGCAACGCCGAGCTCGTCGCGCGCTTCGACGCCGCCCTCACCTACATGCCGCACGGCCTGTGCATGATCGACGGCGAAAGCCGCGTGATCGTCGCGAACCGGCGCACCGCGCAACTGTTCGGCTCGCCGCGCGAGATCATGCTGGACACGCCGCTGCCCGACGTCGTCGCGGCGCTCGGCGCGAACGCGCTCGCCGATCCCGACGGCGCCAGTCTCGCCGTGCAATGCGACCTCTGGCTGAACCACGACGAACCGGAGCCGCTCGACATCGCGCTCGCCGACGGCCGCCAGCTCGAACTCACGCGCCACCGCGTGCCGGACGGCAACGCGGTGATCATCGTCGAGGACGTCACCGCGCGCCGCCAGACCGAGCAGCATATCCGGCACCTCGCGCGGCACGACGCGCTGACGGGATTGCCGAACCGCCACGAGTTGCATGCGCAACTCAAACGGATGCTCGCGCACCGGCCGCACCCGCCGCACGTGCCGAGCCCCGCGCTCGCCGTCATGTATCTCGACCTCGACGGCTTCAAGGCGATCAACGACCGCTTCGGCCACCAGGCCGGTGACGAAGTGCTCATGCAGGTCGCCGAGCGGCTCGGCAAGACGCTGCCGCCCGGCGAACTGGCGGCGCGGGTCGGCGGCGACGAGTTCATCGTCGCACTCGACGCCACCACCATGCAGGCGTGCTCGGTCCTCGCCGCGCGGATCATCCGGCAGATCTCGGCGCCGTACACGCTGTCGATCGGCGAGACCGTCGTCTTCGGGATCAGCATCGGCATCGCGCTCGACGACGGGCACGGCTCACCCGACGAACTGATCCGGCAGGCCGACAGCGCGCTGTACGACGCGAAGTCGGCCGGCAAGGGGATCTACCGCTTCTATTCGGCCGGAAGCAGCCGCGTGGCGCCCGCGACCGCGAGCTGAGCGCGCGCTCGTTCCCGCCGGCGGCCGCCGCGCTGTCCGGCTTGCCCGTTCGCTTCCCGCGATTCATTCCGGAAACGCCTTGCATGGTTCGACGCGTGCGCGCAGATGTTCCGCCGCGGCCGCCCGTGTCACGTGACGTGTTCCGTAACATCGGCGCGCGCCGCGCGTAGCGTTCGCTGCAGAAGCCCGCACGATCGCGACGGCGCGCGGCATTTGATGGCTGGCACTCTTATTGCTCCTTGACCGGGAAACAGGATGTCAGGGAGGCCACTCATGAATACCGTCGAAGTCCTCAGCCGCGCGGAAACGATCGATCAACTGGACGTGATCGACGGTGCCTCGCTGATCCGGCGGCTCGTTTCCGAGCGCCGCATGCCCGCGGCGCGTGAAGCCGCGTGCGTCGCCAATCCGCCGCTGACGCTGTACGGCGCGTTTCGCCAGGGCGTCACCGACCACGCGGCGCGGCGCGCGAATCCGTATCGCGCCGGCAGCCGTTTCTGGACGCTGTGGGAAGAAGGCCGTATCGAGGCTGAAACATCGGGCCGCTGACGCGCTCGCGCGCCGGCCCCGTCGCCGCAAGGGGCTGACGCACCACGCGGCGTGCGCAGGCGGCCGGCCCGCACGCCGGCATGCGTTTCAGCGCTGCAACATCGCGCGCGGCTGCTCCGGTTGCGCTTGCCGCGCGTTCGCACACGGGCCGCCGGACGGCGCTCGACATCGGCCGCGCCACGCGCCGCGCGGCGGTCGTTTCCCGATAAGATGGCGGATTCCCGTTCTCCGAACGATGTCGCCATGACCGCCTCCTCCTCACACCGAAATCCCATCCACTGCGAAATCGATCTCGATGCGCAAGGCAAGCATGCGGGCTATCTGCGCCTGCCGCATTCCGTGCATCGCTCCGCGTACGGCTGGCTGCCGATCCCGATCGCGTCGATCCGCAACGGCGACGGCCCGGTCGCGCTCGTGATGGCCGGCAACCACGGTGACGAATACGAAGGCCAGATCATCGTGTCGCAGCTGATGCGCGAGATCGACCCGGAGAGCGTCACCGGGCAGCTGATCCTGCTGCCGATGGCCAATTTCCCCGCGGCCGACGCGGGCCTGCGCGTGTCGCCGCTCGACGAAGGCAACCTGAACCGCAGCTTTCCCGGCAACCCGACCGGCACGCCGACGCAGATGATCGCCCACTACATCGAGCATGCGCTGCTGTCGCGCGCGCAGTATCTGGTCGACCTGCATTCGGGCGGCAGCTCGCTGCTGTACCAGGGCGGCAACATGCTCGCGATCGACCCGCTCGACGACGACGAAGCGGCGAAGCTCAACGGGCTGCTCGTCGCGTTCGGATTGCCGAACGCGCTGCTACACGCGCCGAACCCGGTGCATTCGGCCTCGGCCGCGCGCCGGCAGGGCGCGATTTCGATCGTGACCGAACTCGGCGGTGCGGGAATGGCCGATCCGTCGCTGATCCGGCTCGGCCGCCACGGGCTGCTGCACTATCTCGGCTACATCGGCCTGCTGCACGGCGAACTCGTGCCCGATGCGCCGCCGACCGTCACGCGCTTCCTGCGCGTCGACGGCGATCGCCACTTCGTCTACGCGTACGAACGCGGGCTGTATGAACCGCTCGTCGAACTCGGCGACCAGGTGAAGGCCGGCCAGCCGGCCGCGTGGGTGCACTTCCCCGATACGCCGCTGCGCGAACCGGCGCTGCACCGCTTCAAGGGCGACGGCGAAGTCGTGTGCAAGCGCGTGCCCGCGCAGGTGCAGCGCGGCGATTGCCTGTTTCAGCTTGCGGAGGCGTCGACGCCGCCGCGGGTCATCGGGTGATGTGCGTGGGGTTGGCCAGACCGGACGGCGATCGCTCGGCGCTACACGTAGACATTTGGAAGATCAACAACATGCATCTTCCTCCAACCGAATTTTCCAGTAGCGCGACAGAGCTACAGCACGCTCGACTCGCCGCCCCGCGCAGACAAACGATTGTCGGATAGACAAAGGCACAAGCCTTGCTCTATGCAAGGATCGGCATCGACCGATGATGCCCTCGCATAGCAACGAATCCCCAATCATTGCGCCACGACGCGGGGAGGACAACTTGAAGATGCGTTCATCTCCTGCGACACCGGCGCTGCCCGTCGTCCTCGTCTATCGTGGGCAACGCAAATCCGTTCAATCCGGCCACGACGTCGGCACGCTCTGGGCGCTCGCCCGACAGATCGCTGAGATCAAGGGCACGGAACTGGCGGGCGAGTTCGATGAAAAGCATGCGTACCCCGCGCATCGATATCTGGTCCCCGACGATACGCTGACGTTGGCGCAAGCGCGCAAGCTTGGCGTGCGATCCGAGCGCTATCTGTTCGGCGGCGTCGTGCCGTTTGCGTTTGTCGCGACGAAGCTGATCGCACATGCGCTGCCTGATGACGCGCAGGCCTCGCCGCCAGGCTGGTCACGCGTATTCGGCGAGCACATTGGTTCGCTGGTCCTGCCGGGCTACGCGGCATTTTCGCGGGTCGATGCCTGCAACGCGGCGCGCATGCTTTGGCAGGAGGGCCGCGTACGGATCAAGCGCCCTTATGGGGTCGGCGGAGCAGGACAGTCACTCGTCGCCGACATGGACGAACTGGAAGCAGAACTCGACGCGCTTGGTGACGCGGCGCTGCGAGCCGAAGGCATCGTCGTCGAAAGGCAGTTGGATAGCATTGAGACGCTGAGCGTCGGTCAGGTGACGCTCGACGATCTGGTCGCGAGCTACTATGGCGTGCAGCATCTAACAGTCAATAACCATGGCCACCACGTCTATGGCGGCACAGACCTGGTCGTCGTGCATGGTGGCTTCGACCTGCTTATGCAGCTCGATGTCACGAGCGATGTCCAGGAGGCGATTATCAAGGCGCGCGCATTCGATGCCGCCGTGCAAAACGACTACGCCGGTTTTTTTGCATCGAGACGCAACTACGACGTCGCCTGGGGCATCGATGCACAAGGCGTGCGCCGTTGCGGGGTACTCGAGCAGTCGTGGCGGATCGGCGGCGCAACGGGCGCCGAGCTTGGCGCGTTGCGAATGTTCAGGGCAGATCCTCGGGTGCATGCGGTGCGTGCGTCGACGCGTGAGATTTACGGAGGCGATGTGCAGGTGCCTGATGGCGCCTGCGTCATCTATCGAGGCGTCGATCCGCAAGCGGGAGCCATCACGAAGTACTACACGGTGGATCGTAATACCTTCCAAGGGAGCAACGGCATATGACAGCGGAGCGTTATGGCGTGCGGATCAAGGTCGAGAACGGTTACCTGGACGGGACCCTGCTCGCTCCGAAGACAACGGTGCCGGGCATTCTTTTCGTGCACGGCTGGGGCGGCAATCAGGAACAGTATCTCGAGCGCGCCCGGCAGGCATCGGCATTCGGCTGCGTTTGCCTGACCTTCGATCTGACGGGACATGGGCGTACGCAGGACGAACAACAAAACGTGACCCGGGAAACCAACCTGCGGGATCTGCTGGCCGCCTACGATACGCTCGTTGCACATCCATTGATCGATCGCGATGCGGTTGCAGTGATCGGCAGCAGCTACGGAGGCTATCTCGCAGCCATCCTGACGGAACTGCGCCCAGTGCGCTGGCTGGGTCTGCGCGTACCAGCGCTTTACCTCGACGAAGGATGGAACACGCCGAAGCGCGCCTTGCATGTCGAACATGATCTCGTCGCGTATCGCAAACGCACCGTGCCAGCGTCGGAAAATCGGGCGTTGCGTGCGGCGGCCCGCTTTCGAGGCGATGTGCTGCTCGTCGAATCGGAACACGACGAGATCGTGCCGCATACCGTGATCGCCAGCTATCTGCAGGCGTTTTTGCAAGCCCATTCGCTCACGTACCGGATCATCGACGGTGCGGACCATGGACTATCGGATGATCCCAGCCAACGTGCCTATACCGCGCTTGTCGTGAACTGGCTGAACGAGATGGTTGCGGGCCTGCGCGCAGGCGACCGCGGAGCTGCGCCCGCTCAGGCAGAGACGTAGCAGCCCGTCAGTGCACCGATCGGACCGATCCGGCCCGCCCTGAAGAGCCGGGATTTTCCAACGAAGAACGGGACGGAAATCGGGCTTGCCTCAAAGCTATCAAACTTCCTGCTGTACGTGGATTCGACGCATGGTCACCGTGCCGGCGTGCGAAGTCACGCCGATGCATCTCGCTTGTCGAGCCACGCCCCTGCCGCGCATAGCATCGCTTCCAGCCCCGTACGCAGCGTCGGGTCGAGTACCGGCGCGAACTTCGGCGAATGATTGCTGGGAATCTCGTTGAGTTTTTTCTCCGCCAACGCCTTTCCAAATGTATCCGGATCGGTCCCGCCGATGAACCAGAACCCATATGGCACGCCCCATTCGCGCCCGAAAACGCTGAAGTCCTCGCTCGCTGCTGCCGGGGGCGTTTCGTAGGCGCGCTCGCCAAAGTGCGCTTCGAATGCCTCCCGCACACGCTCGCTTGTCTGCGCGTCGTTGATCGTCAGCGGATAGCTCGAGAGCGTCGTGAATTCGGGCTCGCGTGGTGCGTTGGAGGCCATGCATTCCGCGCAACAGATGCGACGGATCGCACCCAGCATGTATTCGCGCACGTCTTCGTCGAATGTGCGCATGTTGAGCTTGAGCGTCGCGTCGTCGGGGATAATGTTCTCTTTCGTTCCCGCCTGCAGCGCACCAATCGTCAGCACCGCACTATCGCGCGGGGAGATTTCCCGCGATACGATCGTCTGCAGACGGAGCGTCGTCGAAGCCGCCATGATGACCGGATCGATCGAGGTTTGTGGCTGCGATCCGTGCGAACCGCGTCCAAACAGCCTCACCTTCAAACTGTCGCCCGCCGAAAGAATCGTGCCGCTCCGATAGCCGACCGTGCCCGCCGCGCCAACCATGACGTGCTGGCCAAGGATCACGTCAGGCTTCGGGAAGCGTTCGGCCATGCCGTCGTCGATCATGCTGCGGGCGCCGCGCGCCACTTCCTCGCCCGGCTGAAAGACCGCCATCAGCGTTCCGCGCCAGGCGTCCCGGTGCGCAGCCATCAGGTGCGCCACACCCATCAGCCAGGTCACGTGCATGTCGTGGCCGCACGAGTGCGCGACGCCCACTTCGAGGCCATCCTCGTCCTTCGCCCTCGCCGTGCTGGCATATGGCAATCCGGTCGCTTCTTCCATCGGAAGCGCATCCATGTCGGCGCGCAACATTACAGTCGGACCGTCGCCGTTGCGTAACACCGCCACGACGCCGGTCACGCCGACACCCCGCGTAACGTCATAGCCGACATTTTCGAGATAATCGGCTGCAATACGTGCGGTGCGCACTTCCTGCATCGACAGTTCGGGATGCTCGTGCAGGTCCTTGTAGATCGCTTCGAGCTTGGGCAGGAGGCTTTCGATGGCGTCCCTGGTCGCTTCCACCAATGCAGGCATGATCGATCCTTTCAAATGGTTCGTTGCGGTGGCCGATGTTGCATCGCACGCGTCGGCCGTCGTTGAAGCGTGGCAGCGCTTGCGCCCGATCTGGCGACACGGCGGCAGGAGCGCGGTACGCAATCCGCCGACTAGTCCGATGGATGCGACAGGGGAACACGGAACATCCGGGCGAGCCCGCTCTACCCTGGCACTTCGTATTACGATTCCGTCAAGTCGCCTGCTGCCCGAAGCGGGACAGGATAGAAGAGAACCATAGTCTCGATAGCGGCAATCCGGAAGTTCCTGTCGAGTCATAAGACAAAGCGGTCGCCCGCAGGTCCGGCTCGGCGAGACGGCGTATGACTCCTTCTGGCCGCCATCTGCCCGATGCGATCGGCCGTCCCCGACCCGTTTCAGACAATACGAGAGTCCTGTCGAACGGCCGAATTCAAATGTACAACCGCCGTCTCGACAAGCGTCTATGTTGAAAGTGACAGGAGATAGTCGGCCCGACCACTGTCGTCATTCCACGCGTCTGTCATTGCCTTTTCGGTCCACGCCTCGCGCCCGCTGTCACGCATCATCATCGTCCTGCCGGCCGACGAGTCTTCTATCCAGGGCGTAGTCTCCAACTGAATTTCAGTGACGACCCAATCAACGAAAAGATCCGGCATGCCAGGCATTCGATGCAGACGATCTTTGTAGAAAAACGGGTCGACACCTATCCATACTTCACCCTGAACCCATTGTCCGACCGTCGCGAACCGAGGTGGTCTGGACTCACAATAAACCTTTATTCCGAAGTCGATGACCCACACCTCCGGTGTCGAGAATATTACCTTCGCCACTACCTCGTACCGGGACGTGTCTTTGTGTTGGCATTGCATCTCCCTCTTATCTGAAGGCGTCAATGCTGAACCATTGAACTCAAGGGCAAGTCTGCGTGACTCGCCGCGTATGAATTCTTCATAGTTCCCGTCCTGGATGATCCACGCGTTCAGTCCTACTACGATCTCATTCATATTGTATTTTCGATTAGCGAAGATCGGTCATTGTATGACCAACTCCGTCCGCCTTCTGCGTATCAGCGGTCGGTTTGGTGATCGCCAAGCCATGACAGCTCCTGGCCGAACCTCGCCGATCGGCTACCGATCGACGCTCACCCCACGGCCAGGGCAGAACGCGACCCACAACGGCCAGTCAAATTTATCGGAAGCAGACGTTCGACGGAGTGCGTCGGCAAGTTGGCTGGATTGTTGGGTGCGTCATTGGAGAACGATGACCTTTCCGCCATTGCGCTCAAAATCAGAACGAGTCGTACGACGGACTTCCTGTGCTAATGACTCGCGGTGAAGAATGTCCCGAAAAAACAGTTTTGGTGGCTGATACGCTTTCCTGAACCCTTGGAACGAGGTGCCTTTGACGCTCGAAGTTACTTCTTCAACACGCGTCAGCCATGAGCACTTGAGGTCGGACCGCTTAAGAGCGGCGTTTACTCGGTGTTCAACCGCCAGGTAACCGTCTGGTCCATCTGCTATTGATCGGAACTCTTCTGCCGTTACCTGAGTAACTACGATTTCCGGTCGATCTGTGCTCGTTAATGACACCCATCCGAGAGTCGCCATGTCGGTGTCAGCAGAAAATTCAACAATGGGGAATTGCTTCGCGCTGGTGTTCGACTGTAACCATACGATTGTGTCGTAGATAGTGGCCATGGCGGAGAATTCCCGAATTAAGAAGCACAACCATTGTCAACGGTCTGAGAGGTGAAGTCGAACGGCAGAGACTGGCGTCGACGTAGACATCCAGTTGCAGCCCGCGCGGGGCGGGGCTTCCGTGCCTCCCCCCCAAAAAAACTTGGCCGACTGCAGATCTACCGACTATCCGGCTTCTCTAGTCCTCGTGAATCGTACGTGTAGCGCAAACGCGCGATGCCGTAGCCTCTGCGGAAAGCGTCGGTTTTCGGAAATTTCTTGCAGTATGTCGCCTATCTCTTCGTCAACGGCCAGGCCTTGCTCCAACCAACCGATCGCGAGGTCACACCAATATGGAGTTGGCCATCGTAGTCCAGCGATAGCGACGTCGCGCGCAGAATCGGTGTTCGAAGCGAACGCCGCCAAGGGATGTTCAAGTGGCTTGACTATTGAGGGCGAATTCATCTCGGATCTTGTTCAACTTGGTGAAGGACGTCGCTTGCAAGGTGAGTCTGATCGATTGTCATCAATATAGGCGCCCACGTCGACTGACCGCTTCTGGCCGGTAGCGGTCTCTCCCCATCGCCGGCGACAACTGGCCGGATGGTGAACTTCGAGCGGTCACGTCCGGCCCACTGGTAAACTCGGGCAGCCAAAGCAACTTTTCCCGGTCACATGAGCACGCATCCCACCGCAGCACCTGCCCCCGTCACTCCAATGATGCAGCAGTACCTGCGCCTTATCTGACACGGCTAGATACGCGAAGCTACGCCAAGACCTACGCCACCCCGTCGGTCAGGAGAATGACGAGCGGCATTCGGCCACGGCTACAGCAAACTCGTTGCACCCAGAATAGCCCGCTCCCAGCGGGCTTTTCGTTGTCTATGCACTCGCCGTCCGCATCCAGTTGCAATACTGCATCCCGTATCCGATGATGAATGGACGAGACACATGATAGGCGCGCCCGCGACATTCTTCGCCCCGTCGTGCACACACCATCACCGCTTTTGAAGCCTTCAAACAGGAGGTGCAAGATGGAAAAAATTGCGGCAGATCAAACCAAGATCGTAATCAGCCTACTCGTTCTCCATGTTTTTCTTGCGCTCTGTCTGCTGGTATCGATTATTTTGTTTAGATTTGCGCCGATTCTCATCGTTGGTCTCCTTACGATCGGTTGCAGCATCTTACTTAGCCGGATCAGTCGCGATAGCGAGGCCGCGCGTCACATAATCAAGAGCCGCGGTGGCAAGGTGTATCTGTACTGCATGTGGGGTATTGCGGCATGTTCGGCGCTCGTTTTGGTTGTACCGAATTACCTAGGAATATTTACGCATCACCGTTAAACAACTGCCCCATGTGGGCTCACTGGTAATCTGGCTGCCAAAGCAACTTTTCCCCGTTACGTTGCCCCTGGAAAGGACGGAGGGTCCACATAAAATGCCGACAGTTAGAGCACTGGTGCGAGCATGGACAATCTGGGGTGTCATCGCCGCGTTCTCACTGATCTATTACGGACTTTGGAGAATCGCGACAGCGGCACCTGAAGTGGCGGTTGTCCTGCGTCCAGGCGAGACTGCACAGCTTGAAGTCCCAAGCCTTTGGGGACATTCGCTTGAATTCGAGGCATGGTTCCGCCATGAGCCAGGGAGGCACCGAGAAGCCAACCTCGGTAGCTATCGAAGGCTCGACGGGACGCCCGGAAAACTGGCATTCCCTAATCCGGGAGAACCGCTATATATCGCCGTCTCGGTGAACGGAGGCCCGACCGTGATGCTTGAGGCTATGCCGGCAAGTGCGTGGACAGATACCGAAATTGCACGAAAGCTAACGCCGGATCACGCAACAGCGGCGGGCGAATGGAAATGGCCTCCACGAGGATCGCCGCGGCTGAAGGCAGTTCCCGGAAGAAACGACATCTCGGTCACAGTGGCTGAAGTCGGCACCCCGTTGGTGGGTGAGAGGATCAGGTTGCTCGCGCGCCCGCCACTTACCTTTAACAGCGTGGCGCCGTACTATGGCTGGCTTTGGTACGCATGGCTGCTATGCCCGCTCGGAGCTGTATGCCTTGCATTAGCGGCGCTGCCCTTGATATCTCGAACCCTGACGGCAGTTCGTCGCCGGGCAGAATAGTTCTATCGCAAATCAAGGCGATACATACGCAATCCAGATGGCGCGCGGATGATGCCGGCCAACGCTGTGCATTGGCCGTCTTGCAAGCGTACCCTTGTTCCATGGCACACGGTGATGAACGACGACATTCTCGGATTCCATGACAATCTCCTTTCAAGCGAAGGGAGATTGAGTGTGGCGGCCGTTCGCTCGATTAGGTTGGTCGGTGGCTGCTCGGCGCCCCTGTCGAGAACTTGTGGCACACGGTTGTCGAATCGCCGGCAGAAAATTCGGGCCCTCAGATTGGCCTACAGACCGCTCGCAAACATTGGTTATGCATTGCGACAGAACCGATTCGACGCTACGCGACGAACCGGATCGCGCTGTTCTCGATGGCAGCCTGGTTGCCGTATTGCCAAGTGATGTTGCAGTGTTCATGTCCGATCGGCAGACCCGAGTAGATCGGCAGGCCGAAGCCGCCCAGCACGTCGACAAGCATCTGCTCGAGCGTGAAATCCGCGCCGTCCGGGATCGGGCAGCGCGTGAATTGCCCAAGCACGAACGCGCGGGCCCCGTCGAACGCGCCGCTCAGACGCAGTTGCGTCAGGCTGCGGTCGAGCCGGTAGCCGAATTCCGTCACGTCCTCCAGTAGTACGATCGCGTCGCGTGAGCGAAGCGACCAGCGTGTACCCGCGACGCTCGCGAGCACCGTCACGTTGCCGCCGCACAGACGTCCCCGCACCGCACCAGGGGCGCCGGACAAATGCCGCAGGCTCAGCGGGGAGCGTTTGCCACCGGTCAGCACGGCGCGCATGTCGGCACGCGTCGCGTCGTCGACCTTGGTCGCTAGGCTGTGGAATGTCGGACCATGCAACAAGCGCACGCCGGGCCGGTCGGCGAGCGCGCAGAAAAGCGACGTCGCGTCGGAAAAACCGATGATCGTCTTCGGCGTCGCGATCTCGTCGGGCAGGTGCTCAAGCAGGTGCGCGCAACCGAATCCTCCCCGCGCGAGCCAGACGATGTCGATTGACGGGTCCATCAGCATGCGCCGCAGATCGTCCGCGCGCTCCTCGGCGGTACCGGCGAAATAGCGGTACCGGCTGCCGAGATGCGCGCCTGTCGTGACCTTGAAGCCCCAGCTCTCGACCAGCGCGATGCCACGCTCGATGCCTTGCGGATCGGGCACACCTGCGGGCGCGACTACGCCCACTGTCTTGCGTCTTGATTCCATTGAACGGATACCGTAAGGATAAAGAACCCGCTGACTATACCCGACACCGCCCGCGCGCAGCTCACCGCTGCAAGGCGGCATCGAACGCGTGGGGAGGCCCGCCTCCGGCGTCCGCGAATCCGTTTCGCTGCCAGCGCCGCTTCAGAATTACCGTCGATGCGAAATCGCCGACCGAACGATTGAATGGCCGTTTGCACAGTGCAACTGCCATTGGGGCGGTCGCGCAACGCATCGGCCGAAGATCCGTTGCTGGCCGCTTCCTGCCAAACCTGATCGCCCCCAAATCGGCAATGCCGATAGAACATCGAGCAATAACAGCGTGCAAACCCACGGCATTCATATGTATTGCACACACATCTAACTGGCTCGGCTCTGCACTACTGTCAATCGCCTCCCCACCCCACTCCCCCTGCAAGCCTTCTGACGCTCCCCGCGAAATCCTTATCGAAATTGCTTCGTTCGCCTTTGCCGGCCGCGCCGCTAACGTGTTCGAAACGGCGGCGGCACGCCGGATGCAGCGCAGGAAGCACCGCGGCCGCCGTCATCACGACAACCGCGTCGCGATAACGGAACAGACCGGCCGGGCGATGTGCCCCGCCCCCGCCAGGAACGTCCGCATCGCGCGCCCTTCGCGATGCCCATGGCCACGAACGACCGCATCATCGACACGACGCCGCTCGACGTCCGCGCCCAGCCGTTGATCGACGCGCTGATCGACGAATACGCGACGCGCTACGACGCGTACCGCCCCGACAGCCGTGCGTCCGCACGCGACGAACTCGCGCGCTACCCGGCCGAGCTGTTCGCGCCGCCCGAAGGCGCGTTCGTGCTGCTGCTGCGCGACGGCGAGACGATCGGCGGCGGCGCATTCAAGCGCTACGACGCGCAGACCGCCGAACTCAAACGCATCTGGACCCGCGCGGACCTGCGCCGCCAGGGGCTCGCGCGCCTGATCGTCGACGCGCTCGAACTGCGCGCCGCGCAGCAGGGCTATCGGCGCGTGTACCTGACCACCGGTTTTCGCCAGCCCGAAGCGTGGGCGCTGTACGACCGCACCGGCTATACGCGGCTGTTCGACTCGTCGATCGACCCCGAAGCGTATTTCCACCTGCGCTTCGGCAAGGATCTCGCCGATCCGTCGCGCACGTCGACGCTCGCCGACCTGTGGGCGCCGCTGCCCGAAGCGGTGCTGCCGCGCTGAACGCATCGCGTCATCCGATTCCGCTCTCTCGCTCCCGACGACAACACAACAAGGACGCATCCATGCAACGAGCCGTACCCTTCACGCCGCGTGCGCTCCGCACGCTGGCCGCCGCGCTGATCGGCGTGACCGCGATCGCCGCGGCCGCCGCGACCTTCGACCTGAGCCCCGAGCAGCGCGGCCGCCCGCGCGGCACGGCCGATGCGGCCGTCGAGCGCGCGGTGCCCGCGTCGTTCAAGTTCGCCGAAGCCGGCACGCTGACGATCGGCGTCGCGCCGAGCCTGCCGCCGATCAGCACCTATGCGACCGACGCGCGCACGGTGATCGGCTTCGACGCGGACGTCGGCCAGCTGGTGTCCGACAGCCTCGGCCGCAAGCTGAAGATCGTCCCGCTCGCATGGGCCGACTGGCCGCTCGCGCTCGAATCGGGGAAGGTCGACGCCGTGATCTCGAACGTCACCGTCACCGAGGAGCGCAAGCAGAAATTCGATTTCTCGACCTACCGCAAGGACCAGGTCGGCTTCTACGTGCGCAACGACAGCAAGATCCAGTCGATCCGCGAGCCGAAGGACGTCGCGGGGCTGCGCATCGTGACCGACGCCGGCACCAACCAGGAAAAGATCCTGCTCGCGTGGGACCGCGAGAACGTCGCGCACGGCCTGAAACCGGTGCAGGTGCAGTACTACGACGACCAGGCGATGCGGATCGTCGCCGTGCAGTCGGGCCGCGCCGATGCCGTGTTCAGCGTGAACTCGGTGCTCGCGTATCAGAGCGCGCAGCAGGGCAAGACACGGCTCGTCGGCGCGATCAGCGGCGGCTGGCCGCGCACGGCCGACATCGCGATCGCGACGCGCCGCGGCAGCGGGCTCGCCGATCCGCTGACGGTCGCGCTGAACGGGTTGATCAAGACCGGCCGCTATCAGCAGATCCTCGACCGCTGGAACCTCGCGTCCGAAGCGATCGACCAGTCGCGCACGAATCCGCCGGGTTTGCCGAAGAGCTGAGCGCCGCCCCTTCACGCCTTCGCAGGAACGCCGAACACCATGGCTTACTCGCTTTCATTGCTGGACAAGAGTCCGATCGCCGACGGCGCGACCGCCGCCGACGCGCTGCGCTTCACGACGACCCTCGCGCAGCGCGCCGAAGAGCTCGGTTACGAGCGCTTCTGGGTCGCCGAGCATCACGGCGCGCCCGGCTTCGCCAGCTCCGCGCCGGAGATCGTCGTCGCGCACCTGCTCGCGCACACGTCGCGCATTCGCATCGGTTCGGGCGGCGTGATGCTGCAGCACTACAGCCCGTTCAAGGTCGCCGAAACCTTCAAGCTGCTCGCCGCGCTCGGGCCGGGACGCGTCGATCTCGGCGTCGGCAAGGCGCCCGGCGGGCTGCCGCTGACCACGCGCGCGCTGCAGTGGTTTCACGACAAGGCGAAGAAGCCCGGCTTCGCGGGCCAGCTCGCCGAACTCGATGCGTTCCTGGGCTGGGGCGTCGCCGAAGATCATCCGCTCGCCGGCGCGGTCGCGATGCCGGTGCCGCCGCACGCGCCCGAACGCATCCTGCTCGGCGGCTCGCCCGACAGCGGCACGCTCGCCGCCCGCCACGGCTGGCGCTTCTGCTACGCGGGGCACTTCAACGGCGACGACGCGAACCTCGAACGCTCGCTGGCCGCCTACCGCGACGCAGGCGGCACGCGAGCGCTCGTCGCGCTGTACGCGGTCGCCGCACCGACCCGCGAGGAGGCCGAGCGACTGATCGGGCCGCTGAAGATCTTCAAGCTGCAGTTCGCCGGCGGCCAGAGCTTCAACCTGCCGAGCGCGCAGGCCGCGGCCGAATTCGCGCGGCAAAGCGGCGCGTCCGACTACCGGATCGACGAGTTGCGCCCGACCGTGCTGGCCGATACGCCCGAGCGCATCCACCGCGCGCTCGACGCGCTGAGCCGGCGGCTCGACGTCGATGCGTTCGTGATCGACTCGCCGGTGACCGATTACGCGGCACGGCTCGCGTCGGCCGAATGGCTCGGCGGCGCGCAGTCGATCACCCCCGTGCAGGCGGCCCTCGCGGCCGACCGCTCCCTTCGCTCCCTTTCCCCCGACCAGAACGCGTGACGCGCCCATGACGACCCGACGATCGATTCCCTTCGGCCTGATGCTGCAAGGCGCAGGCAGCCACATGAACGCATGGCGGCACCCGAGCAACCCGCCGGACGCGAGCATCAACCTCGACTTCGCGATCGGCATCGCGCGCAAGGCGGAAGCCGCCGGCATCGCGTTCGCGTTCGTCGCGGACGGCCTCTACATCAACGAGAAGTCGATCCCGCACTTCCTGAACCGCTTCGAGCCGCTCACCGTGCTGTCGGCGCTCGCGGTCGCGACGAAGAAGATCGGCCTCGCGGGCACGATCTCGACGTCGTACAGCGAGCCGTTCACGGTCGCGCGCCAGCTCGCGTCGCTCGACACGATCAGCGGCGGGCGCGCGGGCTGGAACGTCGTGACGACGCCGCTCGAAGGCACCGCGAAGAATTTCGGCAAGGCGCATCCCGATCACGAGTTGCGCTACGAGATCGCCGACGAATACCTCGAGGTCGTGCAGGGGCTGTGGGATAGCTGGGACGACGACGCGTTCGTGCGCGATCGCGCGACCGGTCGCTTCTTCGATCGCGACAAGCTCCACACGCTCGATCACCACGGCCGCTTCTTCCAGGTCGCCGGCCCGCTGAACATCCAGCGCTCGCCGCAGGGGCAGCCGGTGATCTTCCAGGCCGGCTCGTCCGACACCGGCATCGGGCTCGCGGGCAAGTACGCGGACGCCGTGTTCACGCACTCGCCGTCGCTCGACGAAACGGCCGCGTTCACGCGGCGCGTGAAGCAAAGCGCGGTCGAGCACGGGCAGCAGCCCGGCGACGTGAAGATCTTCCCGGGCATCGGGCCGATCGTCGGCCGCACGGCCGCCGAGGCGGAAGACAAATACCAGGCGATCCGCGACCTGCTGACGATCGACGAAGCGCTCGCGTATCTCGGCCGCTATTTCGACCACCACGATTTCACGCAGTACGCGCTCGATGCGCCGTTCCCTGAACTCGGCGACATCGGCCGCAACAGCTTCCGCTCGACCACCGACCGGATCAAGGCCGACGCGAAGCGCAAGCACCTCACGCTGCGCGAGACTGCGCTCGCCGTCGCAACGCCGCGCCCGAACTTCATCGGCACGGCCGAGCACGTCGCCGACGAGCTGATCCGCTGGCACGACGCCGGTGCCGGCGACGGCTTCATCCTCGGCTTCCCGGTACAGGCGCAGGGCGTCGACGACTTCATCGACCTCGTGATTCCGGCACTCGAGGCGCGCGGCCGCTACAGCCGCGACCTGCCGGGCAGCACGCTGCGCGACCACCTCGGCCTGCCGCGCAAGGCGAGCCGCCATGCGGCGCCCGGCGCGGTGCAGCAACAGGACGACGCGGCCGAAGCGCACGCATGACGCCGACGCGCCGCCTCGCGCGGCGCTTCCGGCCAACTCGATCGAGGACCCTCACCGACATGAGCGACACGACCCATCTCGGCGGCGCAGTGCCGCCGCTCTCCCCCTCCCGCGCCCGCGACGCCGGCACGCACCTGCGGATCGTGCCGGCCCGGCACCGGTCGCGCACCGTCGGCACCGTGCTCGCGCTCGTGCTGATCGCACTCGTGCTGTATTCGATCCTCGGCAACCCGCAATGGGGCTGGCCGGTGTTCGCGGAGTGGTTCCTGTCGCCGCCGGTGCTATCCGGGCTCGCGCGCACGCTGGTGCTGACGCTGCTCGGCGCGGTGTTCGGCTTCGCGCTCGGCGGGTTCGTCGCGCTGGCGCGGCTGTCGCGCTCGCGTCTGCTCGCGGCGAGCGCATGGACCTTCGTGTGGCTGTTCCGGTCGATTCCGCTGATCGTGCTGCTGCTGATCCTCAACAACCTCGGCTACCTGTACGAACACGTGCGGCTCGGCGTGCCGTTCACCGACATCGTGTGGTTCGACACGCCGACCACCGACCTGATCAGCCCGTTCCTCGCGGCCGTGCTCGGCCTCTCGCTGAACCACGCGGCGTTTTCCGCGGAAGTGATTCGCGGCGGCATTCTCGCGGTCGACCAGGGGCAGCTCGAAGCGGCCGCCGCGCTCGGCCTGCCGCGCGGCCGCCAGACCACGCGGATCGTGTTGCCGCAGGCGATGCGCGCGATCCTGCCGACCGCGTTCAACGACCTGATCTCGCTCGCGAAAGGCACGTCGATGGTCTACGTGCTCGCGATGCCCGAGCTGTTCTACACGGTGCAGGTGATCTATCGCCGCAATCTCGAAGTGATTCCGCTGCTGATGGTCGCGACCGTCTGGTACCTGATCATCCTGACCGTGCTGTCCGCGATCCAGGTGCAGGTCGAGCGCCACTATGCGCGCGGCGCGCTGCGCAACCCGCCGCCGTCGGCGCTGACGTTCGTGCTGGCGCGCGTCAGTGCGCTGTGGCGGCATGCGGCGGCGCGCAACGCAACGGCAACCGGCGCGGCGGCTCACGATGACGCCGCGGCCGCTCCGGTGCCGCGCATCGGCGGCGAAGTCGCCGTGCACAACGTATCGAAGCAGTTCGGCATGCAGCGCGTGCTCGACAACGTGTCGTTCGTCGCACCGCGCGGCAGCGTGACGGTGATCGTCGGGCCGTCCGGTTCGGGCAAGTCGACGCTGCTGCGCACCATCAACCATCTCGAGCGCGTCGACGACGGCTTCATCGACATCGACGGCGAGCTGATCGGCTATCGGCGCGACGGCGACGTGCTGCACGAGTTGAAGGAGCGCGACGTGCTGAAGCGCCGCACGGCGGTCGGCATGGTGTTCCAGAACTTCAACCTGTTTCCGCACCTGACGGTGCTCGAGAACCTGATCGAGGCGCCGGTCGCCGTCGGCGGCGCCACGCGCGAGGCCGCCGAACGCACCGCGCGCACGCTGCTCGCGCGCGTCGGCCTCGCCGATAAAGCCGATGCGTACCCGCGCCAGCTGTCCGGCGGCCAGCAGCAGCGTGTCGCGATCGCGCGCGCGCTCGCATTGCGCCCGAAGGTGCTGCTGTTCGACGAGCCGACGTCGGCGCTCGATCCCGAACTGGTCAACGAAGTGCTCGACGTGATCAAGGAGCTCGCACGCTCGGGCACCACGCTCGTGATCGTCACGCACGAAATCGGCTTCGCGCGCGAAGTCGCGGACAACGTGCTGTTCATGGAGCGCGGCCGCATCGTCGAGTCGGGGCCGCCCGCCGTCGTGCTCGACGCGCCGGCCCATCCGCGCACGCGCGCGTTCCTGTCACGGGTGCTCTGATGCACGCCGCTCACGACCTGCGAGGCAACCGACGATGATCGACCGACGCCAGTTCATCACCGCCACGCTGGCGGCCGCCGCCGGCCTCCGGTGGCACACGGCCGAGGCCGCCGCCGCGACGGCGGACCTCGATCCGCGCCAGGCCGGCCGGATCCGCGCATCGCGCGACGATGCGGCGATTCGCGCGGCAAGCAACTACCGCTGGGTACGCGACGGGGCCTTCACGGTCGCAATCTCGCCGCACGCGCCACCGGTATCGACCTATGCGACCGACGCACGCACCGTGGTCGGCGCCGATCCCGACTATGCGCAGCTCGTCGCCGACGCGCTCGGCCGCACGCTGGTGCTGGTGCCGATCGCCTGGGCCGACTGGCCGCTCGGGCTCACGTCGGGCAAGTACGACGCGGTGATCTCGAACGTCGGCGTGACCGAGAAGCGCAAGGAGAAATACGACTTCACGACCTACCGGCTCGGGCTGCACGGCTTCTACGTGCGCACCGCGAGCCCGATCGCGAAGATCGCCGAACCGAAGGACGTCGCCGGCCTGCGCGTCATCACGGGCGCGGGGACGAGCCAGGAGCGCATTCTGCTCGAATGGAGCCGGCGCAACGTCGCGCAAGGGCTGAAGCCGACCGAACTGCTCTATTTCGACGACGATGCGGCGGCACGCGTCGCGCTGCTGTCGGGCCGCGCCGATGCCGAGCTGAATCCGAACGCGTCGCTCGCGTACGAGGCCGCGCGCGACGGCAAGATCCGGCGGGTCGGCGTCGTCAACGCGGGCTGGCCCGCGAATGCGGACGTCGCGATCGCGACGCGCCGCGGCAGCGGGCTCGCGCCGGCGCTGACGCTCGCGACGAACGCGCTGATCGACAACGGCCGCTACGGGCAGGCGCTGGCGCGCTGGGGGTTGCAGAGCGAGGCGGTCGCGCGCGCGGAGACGAATCCGCCGGGATTGCCGTCGTTTTGATTCGATGTGTCGATGTGTCGATGTGCCGACGCGTCGTTGCGTCGGCACAGCGAGCTGCGCATCGGTCGCGCAGCAAATGAAATCGCCCCGGCATCCCGTAAAGAAGATGCCGGGGCGAACCGACGTGGGCGGGCCGTCGTTTCCTACGCCGTCAGCGCCGCGCGATCGCGATGGTGGTCGAGTTCCGCGATGTGCGCGTGGATCGCAGGAATCAGCTTGCGTCCGTAATCCAGCGCATCGTCGAGCGGATCGAAACCGCGAATCAGGAACGTCGATACGCCGAGCTTGTAATACGCACCGAGCGCACGCGCGACCTGTTCCGGCGTGCCGACGAGCGCGGTCGAATTCCAGCGCGCGCCGGTCAGGTTCGCGACGCCCATCCACAATCGCTCGTCGAGCACGTCGCCCTGCGCGGCCGCGGCCATCAGGCGTTGCGAGCCGGCGTTCTGCGGCGCATGGCCGTCGATCGGCTGGCCGTTCGCGAGCCGCGCCGCGCGCACGCGCGCGCGGATCGCCTCGGCCTTCTCCCACGCGGCGGCTTCGGTGTCCGCGACGATCGGCCGGAACGACACGCTGATGCGCGGCGCGCGTCCGAACGGCACTGCCGCGGCCCGCACGCGCGCGATCTGCTCGCGCACGGCCGCGAGCGGCTCGCCCCACGTCATGTAGACATCCGCGTGCTGCCCGGCCACGGCCAGCGCGGCCGGCGACGAACCGCCGAAATAGATCGGCACGTGCGGCTGCTGCGCGCCTTTCACGACCGGCGACGCACCATGCAGCCGATAGAACTCGCCGTCGTGATCGACCGGCGTGTCGGCCAGCCAGATGCGTTTCAGCACGTCGAGATATTCGCCGGTGCGGCGGTAGCGCGCGTCGTGCGGCACGAAATCGCCGTCGCGCTGAAGATCGGCATCGTCGCCGCCCGACACGACGTTCAATGCGAGCCGGCCGCCGCTGAACACGTCGAGCGTCGCGATCTGCCGCGCGGCGGCCGATGGCACGATCACGCCCGGCCGGTGCGCGAGCAGGATGCGAATATGTTCGGTCGCGGCGGCCGCGAACGACGCGACGATGAAGCCGTCCGCCGCGTTGCTGAAATGGCCGACCAGGATCTGGTCGAAGCCGGCGGCTTCGTGCGCCTGCGCGAAGCGCCGCACGTAGTCGGGCTGGACGGCGGCCCCGCCCGGTACGTCGACCTCCGCGCCGGGCGTCGCGGTGATCATGCCGATGATGTCGACGGGCATGTCGATGGTCCTTCTTGTGGTCGATCGGAAATGGCTGCGTGCTGCGGCACGCTCACTGCGCGGCGGCCGTCTTCTGCGCGGGCGCCGCGAACGCGCCCGCATACGAGCGGTCGAGCAGCTTCGCCGTGTCGTACGCGACCGGAATCACGCCGGCCTTGTGCAGGAAGTCGGCGGTGTTCTGCGCATCCTTCGCGGCCGTGTCGTCGACCGGGCCCACACGCTGGTGCGCGTTGTTGAGCCAGCGGTACGCGACGTCCGGCTCCAGCTTCGCGCGCTTCGCCCACAGGTCCGCGTACTCGCGCGGATGACTGTCGACCCACTGGCGCGCCGCCACCACGCGCTTCAGGAAATCGGTGATCTCCGCGCGCCTGGCGGTGGCCGCCTGCTCGTTCGCGGCGACGAAGCTGAGCGCGGGCATCAGGCCCTGCGCGGTCGTCACGGGACGGGCGCCCTGGCGCAGCGCGAGCGTGCTGACGAAGGGCTCCCACAGCGACACGGCGTCGACCGAGCCGTTCGCGAGCGCGTTGGTCGCATCGATCGGCATCAGGTACGCGTACTTGACGGAATCCGCGCGCAGGCCATCGTGTTCGAGCGCGCGCAGCACGAGCTGCTGGCTCCACGCGCCGCGCCAGACCGCAATCGTCTTGCCCTGCAGGTCGGCGACGGTGCGCACCGGCGAGTTCTTCGGCACGAGGATCGCGACGCCGTCGAGGCTCTGCCGCGACACCGCGACGACTTTCACCGGCGCGCCGCGCGCGGCCAGCGTGAGCAGCGCGGAATCGCCGAGGAAGCCGACGTCGATCGCGTTGCCGTTCAGGCTTTCGGCGACGGGCGCGGCGGCCTGGAAGTGCTTCCACTCGATCGTGTAAGGCAGGTCCTTCAACACGCCGGACGCCTCCATCGATGCCTGGATGTTGAAGTAGTTCTGTTCACCGACGCGCAGCGTGACGGTGTCTTTCGCGATGCCCGGCTGCGCGGCGAGCGCGAGCAGCAGCGCCGTGACGATTCGGCTCAACAACGTGATCTCCCCGGAGGTTGGCGGGCGGCCGCGCGACGGCGTCGCCCCTGGGTCCGCCTGGCGCGACGGCTGGCGGACGGGATGGAACTGGTGAAGATACGGCGATCCGCGTCATGAGACAAACGCAATATTCTGCTATGCAAATATGCAAATATTTTATGGAGTGATCGCCGCGCAGCGACCCCGCTCACCGGGCTTCGCGGGACGCCGTTCGAATGATCCCTCGACAGATATTTCGCACGCGAAATACATGGCGAACTATATTTCGCATACGAAATACCCACCCGGAACGAGGACGGCCATGACGTCAGAACCCATCGAGTTTTCCGCCGCCGACGGCTACACGCTGCGCGGCACGCTGTGGTCGCCGGACGCGCCGCCGCGCGCGCTGGTGTTGATCCATCCGGCCACCGCCGTGCCGGAGCGGCTCTACGCAGGCTTCGCGCGCTTCCTGACCGAACGCGGCTTCGCGGCGCTCACCTACAACTATCGCGGCATCGGCGCGTCGCGGCCCGCGCGGCTGAGCGCGCTGCAGGCCCGCATGCGCGACTGGGTCGAGCTCGACGTCGGCGCCGCAATCGCGTGGGCGCGCGCTACGCACGACGGGCTGCCGCTGCTGGCGGTCGGGCATAGCGTCGGCGGCCATGCGATCGGGTTGTCGGCCGGCACCGCGCACCTGCGCGCGGCCGTGCTCGTCGCCGCGCACGCGGGCAGCACGCGGCTGATCGCCCGCGCGGCCGAGCGGCTGAAGGTGCGGCTGATCCTGCGCGTGCTCGGCCCGCTCGCGTCCGCGCTGCTCGGCTACGTGCCCGGCAAGCGGCTCGGCCTCGGCGAGGACCTCCCGGCCGGCGTGTTCCGCGAATGGAGCCGCTGGACCACGCTGCCGCGCTACTTCTTCGACGATCCGACGCTCGGCGCGGCCGAGCGCTTCTCGAAGCAGCAGTTGCCGATCCTCGTGCTCGGCTTCGACGACGATCCGTGGGCGAACCCGCCCGCGATCGACCTGCTGGTAAGCTACCTCACCCGGGCGGCCGTCGAACGCCGCCAGATCGATCCGCACGCCGCGGGCAGCGGGCCGGTCGGACACATGGGCTTCTTCCGCAGCCGGCCAGGCACGGTGCTGTGGCCCGCGGTCGCCGACTGGCTCGCGCAGGCGCTCGACGCGCCGCGCGATGCGGGTCGCCCGTCCCTTTCCATTGCAGCCGGGAACCGAGCTTGAGCGAAGACCGACGACTGTTTTTCCTGTTGAACATCGGCCAGCGGCGCGTGCAGCGCTGGGTCGACCGCAAGGCCGAGACCGATGCGCGCGCGAGTGCCGCGCAGGCCGGCGTGCTGTTCTGCCTCGCGAGGCAGGACGGCGCGCTGATCGGCGAAGTCGGCGCGGCGCTGCAACTGGCGCCGTCCGCGATGACGGGGCTCGCCGACAGGATGGCGAAGGCCGGCCTGCTTGCGCGTCACGCCGATTCGGACGACGGGCGCGCAACGCGACTGTTCCTGACCGACGAAGGACACGCGGCGCTCAAGCGCGCGCGCGTGGCGCTGCGCGAGCTGAACGGCAAGCTGTGCGACGGCTTTTCCGACGCCGAACTCGACGTCGTCGCGCGCTGGCTGCACGCATTGCAGGACCGCTTTCCGGCCGAGCGCTGAACCGTGCCGGCGGCGCGCCGCATCGGCACAAATCCGCGTAATCGATAGCGATTTCGATTCGTGCTTTCGATTCGCGCTTTCAATTCGGTTTCCGAACTTTCAGGCGGCAAATTTTGCATTCCGGCGGCATTGCTTCGGCAACGCTTTCCGGCTACGTACTGTTACAAAAAATTGCCTGCCGCGCCGCATATCGATCGCCTACATTGCAATCCACTTCGACGCATTCGTCGTCTGCACGGCCTGGCCTTCCCGTTGCGTCCGCAACCCTGGACGCACCCGACAAGCAATGAAAACGAAGAGGTGTCTTGACCGACGTGCTGGCGGCATCCAGCACACGCGGATTGCGATGACCGCGGCGGCTTCCTGAACGACACGATCCGACGCATGGCACGGCATTCATTGCCGCGCGTACCGGTGCGCGTCGTGCCGCCGTGCCGCGCCATCGCCGCCGCACGTCAACGAGGAGCAGTCCATGCGACGCACGATCGTGTCCCACTCGCTTGTCCCCAGCCTCACCCGCCTGTCCGCCGCGATGGCCGTGGCGATGGCCGCCGCCGCGGCCGCGCATGCCGATCCCGTGGTCGTGTCCGGCCCGAGCCCGTTCGCCGCCTGTACCATCGGCGGCCCCGGCACGAACTACGTGAACGCCGAGGTCGAACCGTGGCTGTCGGTCAACCCGGCGAACCCGACCAACATGATCGGCGTGTGGCAGCAGGACCGCTGGTCGAACGGCGGCGCCCACGGGCTCGTCGCGGGCTATACGTTCGACGGCGGCGCGACCTGGGCGCGCACGCCGCAGCCGTTCAGCGCCTGCGCGCCGGGCGGGCTCAAGTACGAGCGCGCGTCCGATCCGTGGGTGTCGTTCGGTCCGGACGGCACCGCGTATTCGGTATCGATCTCGTTCAACCAGTCGAACAACAGCAACGCGGTCGCGGCCTCGGTGTCGACCGACGGCGGACAGACATGGAGCAGCCCGGCCGTGCTGATCGCGAACGACGAACCGACGACGCAGTTCTTCAACGACAAGGAATCGGTGACGGCGAACCCGGTGAAGGCCGGCACGGCCTACGCGGTGTGGGACCGCCTCGAACTGCCGAACGGCAACCCGTACGCGAACCTGCACACGCAGGCATACCGCGGGCCGACGTTCTTTTCGAAGACGGTCGACGGCGGCAAGACGTGGAGCCGTGCGAAGGTGATCGTCAACGTGCCGTCGCGCCAGCAGACGATCGGCAACCAGATCGTCGTCGATCCGAAGACCGGCACGCTCTACGACTTCTTCGACCTGATCCAGCCGCCGTTCAACAAGGCGGCCGGCAAGGTCGCGTTCGTCAAGTCGACCGACGACGGCGCGACCTGGACGAAACCGCAGGTGATCGCCGGGCTGCAGACGGTCGGCGTGACCGATCCGAACACCGGCGAACCGGTACGCACCGGCGACATCATTCCGGAACCCGCGATCGATCCGGCGTCGGGGCAGCTCTACGTCGTGTGGCAGGACAGCCGCTTCAACGGCGGCAACTACGACGAGATCGCGCTGTCGACGTCGAAGGACGGCGGCGCGAGCTGGAGCGCGCCGCTGCAAGTGAACACGCCGACCGGGCGTCCCGCGTTCAATCCGTCGGTGCGCGTCGACAATGCCGGCGCGGCAATGGTCACCTACTACGACTTCCGCGACCTGCAGGCCGGCAACACGACGACGCTGCCGACCGGGTTCTGGCGCAAGATCTCGCATGACGGCGGCACCACGTTCGCGGACGAGCGGCGCGTCGGCGGTCCGTTCGACATGAAGCTCGCGCCGAATGCGGAAGGCTTCTTCATCGGCGATTACCAGGGGCTCGACGTGCTGCCGTCGTCGTCTTTCCATCCGTTCTTCGTCCAGACCAACGCAGGCAACCTGACGAACCGCACCGACGTGTTCTTCGCGCCGTGATGCGCGGGTGAGCGCAGCGCTGCCGCGATGTCGACCGTCGCGGCAGCGTGCGGGCATCGACGCGCGCTCAGCCCCCCTGCACCGATTCCTGGAAGAACTGCCGGTACCAGTCGCGCAGCTGGAACAGCGGACCGTCGCCGTCGCACAACAGCGGCGCCGCGCGATAGATCTTCCTGCGCCACAACACGACATCCTGATCGAATGCGTCGTGAGCGAATCGCGCGTATTCCTGCGCGATCGCATCGGTGTCGGGCAGCGTCGGATCGCGCTGGATCTTGATGCCGTAGCAAACGTCCACATGCTCGGTATCGATCGGCGTGTGAATGTTCACCTGCTTGCTCGCGTACGTTCCCTCCATCGATACATGCATCACGGCCTGACCGTAATAGGTCGCCTCGGTCGTCAGTTGCTTGCCGAGCGTCGGATGCCCGCCGATCGTCGAGCGTTGCGACGCGATATGACCGTCGAAGTGCACCGAGATATCCTCGATCGGCGACCCGTGAACGTACGTGAAATGCGGCGCATCGACGAGGTTCTCGATGATTTCCTTGCCCTGCGTGCGCACCCGCCACCGCTTGAAGTACCAGCGCGTCCAGCCGTCGGCACCGTTCATGGCAGGATCGACCGGCAGTTCCCAGCTCGGCGGCCCGCCGGCCGGATCGAACCACATGTGGACGATCTGGTTGATCTCGCGCACCGGGTGGGCGGCCAATGCGCCCTCCTTCGCCTTGATCGGAATGCGTTTCGCGTAGGGCACGCCGACGCAGGCGCCAGTCTGCGAGAAGCGCCATTCGTGGAACGGACAGACGATCGTATCGCCCTGGCAGCGACCGTCGCCCAGATGCGCGCCGAGGTGCGGACAGAATGCATCGAGGATCGATACCTGCCCGCTCTCGCCGCGAAACGCGATGTACTCCTGGCCGAAGTAGCTGAGCGATTTGATCTCGCCCGGCTTGATTTCATCAGAAAATAGGACTGCGAACCAGCCCTTCGGGTATTTGCCGGTGAAATAGTCCGATGTCATGCGTGTCTCCTGTCTATTTACTTGCCAACGATGGCAATTTCCCGCGCCTTCGCGGCGCCGCTCGACTCGTCAAACGAGCGTACGATCCGGACGGGATCCTGTTTGTCGAGATCGAAACCGTGTTCCTCCAGCACCCAAGTGTAGAGAACGCCCAACAACCAGAAAATGAGTTTATTTGCACCCCTACCATGCAAAAACACACACATACCGCGGTGAAATGGGATGACCTCCGGTATTTCCTCGCCGTCGCGAATTCGGGCTCGTATCTTGCCGCCGGCAAAGCACTGGGCGTCGACCGAACCACCGTCAGCCGGCGAGTAGACGTGCTGGAGAAATCGGTGGGATCACAACTCTTCGTGCTCGACGACGGCGGCTTCCAGTTGACGGTCGCCGGCCGCGCGGTCCTGTCGATCGCATCGCGCATGGAGGAGGAAGCGAGCCTGCTGGCCACGCTCCGCCAGCGGCCGCACGGCGGCGTCGAAGGCACGGTGCGGCTCGCCGTTTCCGCCTCGCTCGGCGATGCATTCATCGGCGACATCGTCGCGTTTCATCATCGCAATCCGTTCGTCAATCTCGACGTGAGCAACGTCGGCGATCCGCTTGCGGTCGTCGCGGAGCGCAGCGCCGATCTCGGCATCTGCGTATCGCACGAAGCCCCCGCAAGACTCGACAGCGTGGCACTCGGCGAAGTCGAGGTCGCGGTGTACGGGCCGGCGGACCGGCACGGCGGCGAAATGACCGGCACCTGGATCGGCTGGGGCGGCGACATCCCGAAACCGTTCGCGGACTGGCTGCGCGAATACGCGCCGCACGACGCGCGCGTCAGCACCAAGGTCAATTCATGGGATGCATTGAAGCGTGCGGTCTTGTCCGGCGGGGGCGTCGCGCCGCTGTGGTGCATGCTCGCGGAACGTGAACCGGGTCTCGCCCGCGTTTTTCCCGACGCGCAGAAGCATTACCTGACGCTCTGGCTGGTGTCGCACGAGAGTGCCAAGCGCAACGCAGCCCAGCAGGCGGTATGGCTCTTCCTGACCGAACAGCTTCGCCGGGCGTTGCGCGCCGACGATGAGCGCACGCAGCGCGAATGAAGGGGTGCACGCCGGCCGAATGCGGTCGTGCCTGAGGTCGACAAGATCGGATAGCCGCCGTCGCAAGCCGGCGCATACGCCCCGGCGCCCCGGTCATCCACGAACCGATCGCGCTGACCGACACTCACGCCCCCCCTCCCGCCGCCCTTTCATCCGTCCGACATACGCGGGTGAGCATAGCGCTGCCGCGACGTCCATTGCGTCGCGGCAGCGCTCCCGAATGCACGTCAATGCATGTCGGTCAGCACGATGCGACCGTCGACTTTTCCTTCGCGCAGCCGCGCGAATATGTCGTTGATGTTGCCGAGCCGGTCGCGATGGATATGCGCGCGCACCAGCCCGTCCGCCGCGAAATCGAGCGATTCCTGCAGGTCGCGCCGCGTGCCGACGATCGAGCCGCGCACCGTGATGCCGTTCAGCACCGTCGAGAAGATCGGCAGCGGGAAATCGCCGGGCGGCAAGCCGTTGAGCGCCACCGTGCCGCCGCGTCGCACCATCCCGAGCGCCTGCGCGAACGCGCTGCGCGACACGGCCGTCACCAGCACGCCATGCGCGCCGCCGATCTCCTTCTGGATCACCTTCGCCGGATCGTCGGCCGTCGCATCGATCGTCAGCTCGGCGCCCAGCTCGCGCGCGAGTGCGAGTTTGGCGGGAGACACGTCGATCGCCGCGACGTGCAGGCCCATCGCGCGCGCGTACTGCACGGCCACGTGGCCGAGCCCGCCGATGCCCGAAATCGCGAGCCACTGGCCCGGGCGCGTGTCGGTGACGCGGATGCCCTTGTAGACGGTCACGCCCGCGCACAGGATCGGCGCGATCTCGTCGAACGCGACCTGCGCCGGCAGATGGCCGACGTAGTCGGGATCGGCCAGCACGTATTCCGCATAGCTGCCGTTGACCGAATAGCCGGTGTTCTGCTGCCCGTGGCAAAGGGTTTCCCAGCCGGTGTGGCAGTACTCGCAGTGACCGCATGCCGTATAGAGCCAGGGCACGCCGACGCGGTCGCCCTCGCGCACGTGCGTGACGCCTGCCCCGACCGCCGCGACGACGCCCACGCCTTCGTGGCCGGGAATGAACGGCAGCGTCGGCTTCACGGGCCAGTCGCCGTCGGCTGCGTGCAGGTCGGTATGGCAGACGCCCGAAGCCTTGATGTTGACGAGGATCTGGCCCGGGCCCGGCGTCGGGACCGGCACCTCCTCGATGCGCAACGGTTCGCCGAACGCGTGGACCACCGCCGCCTTCATGGTTTGAGTCATGCGTCGCTCCTGTCTGGTCGATGACCGGGCCAGTATCCGGGCTCGAAACCGGAACGACTTGATACGTATCAACGGAGCGGGAAACGCGCGCGACGGTGACGGATTCATCGCGAGACCTATTGCGTGGGCCACCGGTGCCGGCGGCGCGGGTTTGACGGCCCGGCTCTGCTTTCGCCGCCGTTTCCGCAGCTTGTCGGAAACCCTGCGGCATGCCGCCGTTTCGCTTGGAATTTGAAATGATATAACATATCATTTCGCGATCTCGTCCACCTGAAGCTCGCTCATCCGGGTGGCCGGGCTACGCCGAGTCCAATCCAACCGGGTCACTGCGCACCGAAAATGCAACAATATATCGTATCCAGCCTTGACCCGCATGGCTCGCTTTCCGATCCGAGACCAACCGATTCACCGACCATGCGCGACCTCCCTCGTCTACCGCTTCGCCCGCTCTCGCCCGTTTCGCTGATGCTGTTCGCCGCCGTCGCGCACGCGCAGGCCGAGACGCCCGCCCCGTCTTCGCCGCCGCAGACCACACCGCTCGCGCCGATCTTCGTGACCGCGAACCCGCTCGGCGACACCGAGCTGATCGCGCCGACCGCGCAACTGTCCGGCGATGCGCTGACGCGCCGCCAGGCCGATTCGCTCGGCGAAACGCTCAACGGCCTGCCCGGCGTGTCGACCACCACCTACGGGCCGATGGTCGGCCGCCCGATCATCCGCGGGATGGACGGCGACCGGATCCGGCTGCTGCAGAACGGCGTCGCCGCCTACGACGCGTCGTCGCTGTCGTACGACCACGCGGTGCCGCAGGATCCGCTGTCGATCGAGCGCGTCGAGATCGTGCGCGGTCCGGCCGCGCTGCTGTACGGCGGCAACGCGGTCGGCGGCGTCGTCAACACGATCGACAACCGGATTCCGCGCGAAGCGATCGAAGGCGTGACGGGCGCGCTCGACGCGCGCTACGGCGGCGCGAACTCGGTGCGCGCGGGCGCGGCGCAGGTCGAAGGCGGCAACGGCCGCTTCGCGTTCCATGTCGACGCGTTCGACCGTGAAACGAGCAAGCTGCGGATTCCCGGCTACGCACGCAGCAGCCAGCAACGCGCGATCGACGATCCCGATACGCCGCAACCGTACGGCAACGTGCCGAACAGCGACGGCCGCGTGCATGGCGGCGCGCTCGGCGCGTCGTACACGTGGGCCGACGGTTTCGCGGGCCTGTCGTACAGCGGCTACGAGTCGAACTACGGCTCCGTCGCCGAGGACGACGTGCGCCTGCGGATGCGCCAGGAACGGCTCGCGTTCGCGTCCGAGATACGCAACCTGAGCGGCCCGTTCACGAAGCTGAAGTTCGACTTCGCGTACACCGACTATCGCCACAAGGAAGTCGACAACGGCGAGACCGCCACCACCTTCCGCAACCGCGGCTACGAGGCGCGCATCGAGGCGCGGCATCGCAGGATCGGCCCGTTCGAAGGCGCGATCGGCGTGCAGTTCGGCCAGAACACGTTCTCGGCGCTCGGCGACGAAACGCTCGTGCCGTCGACGCGCACGAACAGCGTCGCGCTGTTCGGTCTCGAGGAATGGCAGGTCGTCCCGGCGCTGAAGCTGAGCGTCGGCGGGCGCTTCGAGCACGTGAAGGTCGATCCCGATCCGGCCGGCGTCGAGAAATTCGCGCTCGCGCAGCCGCGCGACTTCAATGCCGGCAGCGTCTCGGCCGGCGCGCTGTTCTCGCTGACGCCCGTGTGGTCGGTCGCGGCGAACGTCGCCTACACGGAACGCGCGCCGACCTTCTACGAGCTGTACTCGAACGGCCCGCACGATGCGACCGGCCAGTTCCTGATCGGCAACCCGAACGCATCGAAGGAAAAGGCCGTGTCGACCGACCTGTCGCTGCGCTATGCGAGCGGCCCGAACCGCGGCAGCGTCGGCGTGTTCTACAACCGATTCTCGAACTACCTGACCGAGTACAACACGGGCCGCGTCGTGAACGGCGACGGCGAGCCGGTCGCGCCCGGCGCCGGTGATACGCTCAACGAAGCAATCTATCGCGGCGTGCGCGCCGAGTTCTATGGCGTCGAGCTCGACGGCAAATGGCGCGCGTTCTCGCAGCGCGGCCATACGGTCGACCTGGAACTGACCGCCGACTACACGCATGCGCGCAACGTCGACACCGGCCAGCCGCTGCCGCGCATCGCGCCGCTGCGCGCGACGCTCGCGGCCGACTACGGCTACGGCCCGTTCGGCGCACGCGCGCAGGTCACGCACGCGTGGTCGCAGCATCGTGTGCCCGACAACGACTTTCCGACGGACGGCTACACGTCGCTCGGCGTGATGCTGACGTACAAGTTCCGTGTCGGCGCGACGCACTGGCTCGCGTACCTGCGCGGCGACAACCTGACGAACCAGGAGATCCGCTATGCGACCTCGGTCGTGCGCGGCTTCGCGCCGGAAGGCGGCCGCAGCGTGATGGCCGGCCTGCGCACGACGTTCTGATCGCGGGCCGGTGCGTTCGCGCCACGCGTCCCGCGCGTCGCCAACGCCTGCCATGATCGATCGGCGCAGTTCGCCTGCGTCGATCGAAACCGTCGCGATCGACCGCGCCGGCGTGACCGAACACGATCGATCGCCCTCGCCTTCGCTCTCCCTTCTCCGGCCCTCCACCTTCCGTTGCGCACACGGCCGCTGCGGGGCCGTGCAATTTCCGGTCCTGCCGGTCGAACGCGCGGAACGCCGCGCATCGCACTGCATCGCACCGACAGGCAGGATCATTGATCCCGGTCATGCACTTTTAAATCAGCCGAATGACGAGTATCCTAAAAAAAGCACTCCACGTTCGAACGGCGAATCGCGCGCCCTGATTCCCGTCCGCTCGTATCGCGGCCCCATCGCGCCACGCGTCGATGGCGGCGTCCGCCTCACGCCCTGGCCGCACGAACCTTCCCCAACCATTCGCAGGAGAGCTGGTGAGTCGACTCGTCGTCGTATCCAATCGTATTGCAGATCCCCGTAAAGCCGCGGCAGGCGGGCTTGCCGTGGCCGTGAAAGACAGCCTGCAGGAATCGGGCGGCGTCTGGTTCGGGTGGAGCGGCAGGCTGCGCGGCGACGGCGACCATCCCGCGCACGGCGAAGACGTGCAGATCCAGAACGTCGGCGGCATCCAGCTCGCGACGATCGATCTCGATCCGCAGGATTACGACGCGTACTACCTCGGCTACTCGAACAACGTGCTGTGGCCGGTGTTCCACTACCGCCTCGATCTCGCACAGTTCGACCGCCGCTTCGCGGACGGATACCGGCGCGTGAACCAGCTGTTCGCGCGCAAGCTGAGCACGCTGCTGCGCCCCGACGATATCGTCTGGGTCCACGACTACCAGCTGATTCCGCTCGCCGCCGAGCTGCGCGCGACGGGCTGCACGAACCCGATCGGTTTCTTCCTGCACATTCCGATGCCGCCGCCGCCGATCATGGCCGCGATCCCGGAGCACGAGTGGCTGATGCGCTCGCTGTTCGCCTACGATCTCGTCGGCTTCCAGACCGAATCGGACCTGCTTCACTTCGAGCACTACGTCGAGGCGGAAGCCGGCGCCGCGCGGCTGCCGGACGGCCGCCTGCGCGCGTTCGGCCGCACGTTGTCGGCCGGTGCATTCCCGATCGGCATCAACGTCGACGAGTTCACGGCGCTCGCGGAGAATCGCGACGGCATCGACATGTTCGAGCGAATGCGCGACGAGTATTCGCGCCGCCAGCTGCTCGTCGGCGTCGACCGGCTCGACTATACGAAGGGGCTGCCGCAGCGCGTGCACGCGTTCCGTCAGCTGCTCGAACAGTATCCGGAGAACCGCGACCGCGCGACGCTGATCCAGATCGCCGCGCCGAGCCGCGAGGATCTCGGCGCGTACGACGACCTGCGGCGCGAGATGGACAGCCTGTGCGGCGCGATCAACGGCGATTACGGCGAACTCGAGTGGATGCCGATGCGCTACATCCACCGCACGGTCGCGCGCAAGCGCTTGCCGGGCCTCTACCGCGCGAGCCGTGTCGCGCTCGTCACGCCGCTGCGCGACGGGATGAACCTGGTCGCGAAGGAGTTTCTCGCCGCGCAGGACGAGGCCGACCCGGGCGTGCTCGTGCTGTCGCGTTTCGCGGGCGCGGCCGAGCAGCTGAAGCCTGCGCTGCTCGTCAATCCGTACGACACGCAGGGCACCGCGCAGGCGATCCAGCGCGCGCTCACGATGCCGCTCGACGAACGCCGCCAGCGTCACGACGCGCTGATGGCGATCGTGCGCAAGACCGACGTGCACTGGTGGCGCACGCGCTTTCTCGAGGCGCTCGCCGAGGCGGCGGAAGTCGCCACCGCGACCGTGTCCTGACGCGCCGGGTCCTGCCGCTCGCTCACACGCCGGTCATCTCGCGGTCGAGCACCGCGCCGTTCACGTCCTGCACCGCCACCGCGATCGGAATGCCTTCGCGCATGCTCTCGGTCACCACGCAATACGCATCGAACCGGTCGAGCATGCGCGTCGCCGCCGCGAGATCGGCCCATGCCTTGCCGACCGACAGCGTCACGGCCATCGCGCCGACGCGCACCCTGCCCGCCTCGTTCTGCACCATGTCGACGTCGATATGCGCGGTGACGGGCTGCGGATCGACGCGCTGTTTCTCGAGCGCGAACAGCAGGCTCGCCGCGAGGCAGCTCGCGACCGCCGCGGCCAGCAGCCGGACCGGGTTCGGGCCGCGGCCGGCACCGAGCGGCGGCGGCTCGTCGGTGAGCACCGGCGAAAGTTCGGTGCCGGCAAACGTGACTTCGAAACTGAAACGCGCATGCTGCGCGACATCCACCGATACGTGTGCCTCGCTCATGGCGACTCCGTGACTCGATAAAGGGAAAGGAAACGCCGGCGCGACGCCGTGCCGGCAAGTGCGAATTGCAGCGAAGGCGCGGCGCGATCATGGCCGCCCGCCGTCTGCGTGAGCGGTCCGCGCTTCAGCGTTCGGGTTCGCGCGGCGGCCCGTATGCGACGAAATCGCGCTCGATCGCCGACGCCTTCTCCGGCGCATTCGCGCTCGTGCATGGCCCGCGATCGGTCAGGGAAGATTCGGCGACCGGCGCCTCGCGCCCGTCGATCAGCGCCTGCAACGCGTCGCGTTCGAGCACCTCGCGCTCGAGCAACCGTCGCGCGATCCGTTCGAGCGCATCGCGGCGTTCGCCGAGCGTTGCCGCGACGCGCGCATGCGCGTCGGTCAACAGCGTATGCACCTCGTCGTCGATCATCCGTGCGGTGTGCTCGCTGCAGCGGCCCTCGCCCGCATGCCATGCGCCCGGGATGCCGGTACGCGTTTCGCCATCGTCGAAGCTGACGAGCCCGATCTTCTCGCTCATCCCGTACTGCATGACCATGTGGCGCGCCATCGCGGTCGCGCGTTCGAGGTCGTTCTGCGCGCCCGTCGACACGTCGCCGAACACGAGTTCTTCCGCGACGCGCCCGCCGAGCAGTGCATCGATCCGATCGAGCAGCTCGCTGCGGCGCAGCACGTAGCGATCCTCCGTCGGCACCTGTTGCGTGTAGCCGAGCGCGGCCACGCCGCGCGGAATGATCGACACCTTCTTCACCGGATCGCAATGCGCGCGGCTTTCCGCGACGAGCGCATGGCCGGCCTCGTGATAGGCGATCGTCAGTTTCTCCTGCGCGTTCATCACGCGGCTCTTGCGCTCGAGTCCCGTCAGCGCGCGGTCGATCGCCTCGTCGAAGTCGTCCATCCCGATCGCCGGCTTGCCGAGTTCCGCCGCATGCAGCGCGGCTTCGTTGACGACGTTCGCGAGATCGGCGCCGACGAAGCCCGGCGTGCGCGACGCGAGTTCGCCGAGATCGACCTCGGCCGCGAGCTTCACCCGCTTCACGTGCACGCCGAGAATCTGGCGGCGGCCGTTCACGTCGGGCCGGTCGATCGCGATGTGACGGTCGAAGCGGCCCGGGCGCAGCAGTGCGGGATCGAGAATCTCCGGCCGGTTGGTCGCCGCCATGATGATCACGCCGGAGCCGGCCTGGAAGCCGTCCATTTCGACGAGCAGCTGGTTGAGCGTCTGCTCGCGCTCGTCGTTGCCCGACATCGGGCCGACGCCGCGCACCTTGCCGAGCGCGTCGAGCTCGTCGACGAACACGATGCACGGCGCCTTCTGCTGCGCCTGCTCGAACAGGTCGCGCACGCGCGCCGCGCCGACGCCGACGAACATCTCGACGAACGCCGAGCCGCTGATCGAGAAGAACGGCACGGCCGCCTCGCCGGCCACCGCGCGCGCGAGCAGCGTCTTGCCGGTGCCGGGAGCGCCGACGACGAGCACACCCTTCGGGATCTTGCCGCCGAGCCGCTGGTAGCGATCGGGGTTGCGCAGGAACGCGACGAGCTGCTGCAGTTCGGCCTTCGCTTCGTCGATGCCCGCGATGTCGTCGAACGTGATGCCGGTTTCCTGCTGCACGTACACGCGTGCGCGGCTCTTGCCCATCCCGGTGAAATCCTGCAGCCCGCCACGCTTGCGCAGCATCAGGTTCCAGATGAACACGAACGCGACGAGCGGCACCAGCCACGACGCGAGCGACGCGATCCAGCCGGTGTCGGACGCGCCGTGAAACCGGATGCCGGCGGCGGTCAGCGTATCGATCAGCTGCGGGTCGGTCACGCGGTTGGTGCTGAAGCGCGGCGGCGTGCCGTCCGACTTCACGGCCGCGACTTCGGACGCCGGCAGCAGCGTGCCGGCCTGCGGCATCGTCAGCGTGCCCGTGATCGTCGCCGGTCCGATCTCGAGATCGTCGACGAGCCGCGCGGCGACGAGCCGGTGGAAGTCGCTGTACGCGATCAGCGTCGACGCCGGACGCAGCATCAGCAACTGCGCGGCGAACAGCACGAAGAAGCCCGCCGCGATCAGCAATCCTGCGTAATCGAATTTCCTGTCCATGGCATCGGGCCGGCCGCGCGCGTCGACGCGCGCGCTTACGCGTGCACGCGCGCCCGGTCGGCGCGCGGCATCGCCGGCCACGCGCAAACGGAATGGATCCGCGCCATCGTCGCCTCGTTTCGTCGCATGAATGACACCGCGACGGCGCCGCCGGGCGCCATTCGCGCGGGCAACGCGCCGCAACGCGCCGCCCGTGATTCAAGTCTAGTTCGCGCGCGGACGTCGCGCATTGTCCGACAAACGCCTTTCATCGACGCCGCCGGCCGCGTTATAGTCGCGTTCGTGACATTTTAGTGACAGCCGGCGTCGCCCGCGCCCGGGCGCGACGCCGGCCGTTGCGTCCCGCCGCGCGTCGCGGCAGGCTGTGCGACGCTGCCGCGCATCGAACGACAACTGCCCATCCGAGGAGCACACGACGTGAACGACACCCCCGATCGCCCCGACGACCTTCCCGCCGATCCCGACCGCCGCCGCATGCTCGGCGGCCTCGCCGCGCTCGGCGCGGGCGTCGCGCTCGGCGGCTGCGAGACCACGCCGGGCAGCGCGCCGCGCTCGGCCGCCGACCTGCGGCTCGACGACGCGCTGCGCCGGCAGGTGCGCCACATCGTCGTGATCTATGCGGAGAACCGCAGCTTCTCGAACCTGTACGGCGATTTCCCGGGCGTGCAAGATCCGCTGAGCGAGGTGAAGCCCGACCACGCGCGGCAGCTCGATCGCGACGGCAAGACACCGCTGCCGGTGCTGCCGAAGATCTGGGGCGGGCTCGTGCCGCAGGCGCAGGAAGTCGGCGGCCAGCGCTACGCGATCGCCGAGCGCGACATCGACAAGCTGCCGAACGCGCCGTTCCGGATCGCAGACGCGCAGGGCAAGCCGCTGCCGAACGGCGTGATCACGCGCGACCTGTGGCACCGCTTCTACCAGAACCAGATGCAGATCGCCGCGGGCCGCAACGACCAGTTCGCCGCGTGGGCCGATTCCGGCGGCCTCGTGATGGGCCATTACCGCAATTCCGCCGACACGCTGCGGCTGTGGAACCTCGCACGGCAATACACGCTGTGCGACAACTTCTTCATGGCGGCCTTCGGCGGTTCGTGGCTGAACCACATGTTCCTGATTTCCGCGCAGCCGCCGATGTACCCGGATGCGCACAAGCATCCGCACGCCGCGAAGCTGCTGTCGAAGGTCGACGGCGACGATCCGGCCGGCACGCGCCTGACGCTCGCCGCCGATTCGCCCGCGTCCGCGCTCGACGGCCCGCCGAAGTTCGCGGTCGACGGCCCGCTGACGCCCGATGGCTACGGCGTCAACACGATGGCGCCGCCGTATCAGCCGAGCTACGTGCCGCCGGCCGATCCGGGCAACGCCGCGTATGCGGATCCGTCCGATCATCGCGTGATCCCGCCGCAAGGCCATGCGACGATCGGCGACCGCCTGTCGGAGAAGAACGTCGACTGGGCGTGGTACAGCGGCGCGTGGCAGTACGCGCTCGAGCACCGCGACACCGGCATGGTGCCGGATTTCCAGTACCACCACCAGCCGTTCAACTACTTCGTGAACTACGCGCCGGGCACCGACGCGCGCCGCAAGCACCTGCGCGATGCGGGCCTCGGCGACGAGCCGTTGACCAATCATTTCATCGCCGACATCGACGCGGGCCGCCTGCCCGCCGTCGCGTTCTACAAGCCGCAGGGCAACCTGAACATGCACGCGGGTTATGCGGACGTCGAATCCGGCGATCGCCACATCGCGCACGTGATCGAACGCATCCGGCGCGGCCCGCAGTGGGCGAACACGGTGATCGTGATGACGCACGACGAGAACGGCGGCTGGTGGGATCACGTCGCGCCGCCGGTCGGCGATCGCTGGGGCCCCGGCTCGCGGATTCCGGCGCTCGTGATCTCGCCGTTCGCGAAGAAGGGTTACGTCGACCACACGATGTACGACACGAACTCGATCCTGCGCTTCATCAGCCGCGTGCACGGGCTCGCGCCGCTCGACGGCGTCGCCGCGCGCGACAAGGCGTTCGCGTCGCGCGGCGCGACGCCGCCGGGCGACCTGACGAACGCGCTCGATCTCGGCTGACGAACGACTGACGCCTCGCTGAAACGACGACGCCCCGGTGCAACGCGGTTGCCCGGGGCGTCGTGTTTTGCCGTGTGCGTTCTGCGTTCTGCGTTCTGCGTTCCGCGATCCGCGATCCGCGATCCGCGATCCGCGCAGGCGACGCTACGCGACGCTGTGCAACGCGTCGCTCGCCGCACTTGCGGCATGACGACCTGCCTGCCGGCCGAAGAACGTCGCATCGGCCAGCGACAATCCCGAGCTGTACCCGGCGCCCCAGCGCGGCAGCCCGCAGGTCGTGCGGCCGGCCGCATAGAGGCCCGCCACCGGCGTGCGCGCCGCGTCGAGCACCTGCCCGGTCGGCAGCGTATCGAGCCCGCCCAGCGTGAAATGCGGGTAGAACGCGTAATCGATCCGGCAGTCGAGCGCGACGAACGGCGGCTCGATCAGCGGCTGCAACCATTTCTTCGCCTTGTGGAACAGCGGATCGACGCCTTCGGCCGCGTGACGGTTGTAGACGTCGACGGTCGCCGTCAGCGTGCCGGCCGGCATCTGCAGGTCGCGCTCGACTTCGTCCCATGTCTCGCCGGCCGCCGCGATGCCGATCCGCGCAATGTCCGGCGGCTCCTGGTAGGTCGCCTGGTCGACCAGCAGGTAGATCCGGTCGTCGGCCTGGTGGAACGCGTGGTGGCCCGTGCGGCCGTGATAGCCGTCCTCGTTGATGAACCGCTGCCCGCGCGCGTTCACGAAGATCCCGCGGATCAGCGATTCGGGCGCGTAGAACGGCAGGCTGACGAAACCCTGATCCATGTGGATCGCGGCGCCGCCGGCGCTCTGGCCGAGCAGGATGCCCGAGCCGTCGTCGCCGGGGCTGCCGATCGGTTCGGCCGAGCGCAGGAACTGCGGCGCATGCCGGCGCACCATGTCGCGGTTCATCGCGAATCCGCCCGCGCACAGGATCGTCGCGCGGCCCGCCCGCACGAACGCCGTCTCGCCATACGCGCGCAGCACGACGCCGCGCACCGCGCCGGCATCGTCGACGATCAGCGCCTGTGCGCGCGTGTCGTAGCGCGTCGACACGCCGAGCGCCTGCACGCGCTCGGCCAGCACGCGCATCAGCATCTGCCCGCCGCCCCAGCCCGGCCATTGCGGCGTATGACCGCGCGGACACGGCTTCGCGCTCTCGCTGAACGGCCAGGCCTCCTCGCTGCCCGACCAGATCAGGCAGTCGTCGGTTTCCGGCTCGACGATCCGCTCGGCAATGAACGTGTTCTTGTACGTGACGCCCTGCGCGACCAGCCAGTCGTGATGCGCGAGGCTCTCGTTCGCATAGAGGCGCACCTTCGCCTCGTCGGCGTCGCGGCCGCCCGCGAGCATCAGGTAGCGGTACAGGTCCTCGGTGTCGTCGCTGAAGCCGGCCTGCCGCTGCGCGGGCGTGCCGCCGCTGCCGCCGAGGTAGATTTCGCCGCCGGACAGCGCGCTCGTGCCGCCGTAGCTCGACGCGCGCTCGACGATCAGCGTGTCGGCGCCGGCGCTCGCGGCTTCGATCGCCGCGCACGCGCCTGCCGCGCCGAAGCCGACGATCACGACGTCGTGTTCGGCGTCCCAGCGATGGACGTCGCGGACGTTCAGGGGGCGAGTGAGGGAGTATTCGGATGACATGGAGGCAAGGGTCTGCGTGAAGGGATTCGGTGAAAGGCGGTGGTCGGGGCGCTGCGCGGCCGGCCCGGCAGGCCGGCGCGACGTCGATGCGAGCGATCGCAGGCACGCGAACGCCGCGTCGTCGACGGGGAAATCGAGCGGCAGCGGCGAGCCAAGCCGGGGGCATGCACACGCCGGACGAACTGCCGCGAGCGCGCCGCGACACTGCGCTGCGCGAACGCCGTCCACCCGGTCGCCGTCGCATCGTGACGGCGTCAACGTGACATCGAGTCGGCGCGGCGCGCGGCCGCGCCGTCGTCACATGCCGCGCAGTGCGGCGAAACCGAAGCGCGAAGGATCGATCGGCACGCAACCGGTCGGCAGGCCGTTCGCATCGAGCGAGCGGCATTGCAGGATGCCGGCCGCATACGGCGGCGCCGGGACCTGATCAGCGCCATATCGCGCGATCACCATCGCCGCGAACGCACCCATCGCCAATACGCACAGCTTGCGAGTCGTCAGTCTCATGATCGTGTCCCCTCCGGTTGGCCGCTATCGCGGTTCGTGTCCGGCGCACTGGCCTCAGGCAAACAGGCAACCGCACCGGATGACTGCACGGTAGCCAGCGCCGGGCCGCCGGCCATCGTCCATTTCGACTAGGGGCAAACGCGAAGCGGCGCTGACGCGACGTGCGGCGCCGCAGCATCGCCGAGCGGTGGCAGCGGCGCCACGATCGGAAAACCGCGTGCCTCAGCCCGTCGTGACGGGGCGCGCGATCTTCGGGCGCACGCCGCGCGTTCGCCGCCGCATCGCACCATCGGACGATGCACGGCCGTCGCGCCGGTGTTTTCCCTGATCGTGCCCCTGCTCCGTATGGATGATGAGGATCGCGCGGCCGGATGCGAACCTGCGGGTCGACGTCGCAATGCCGTCGCGTCCGCGCTCGCGGCGCGGCCGAGTCTTTCCGTTCATTCACGGGAGTACCGCATGACCGATTCGAATCCCCGCCACGCGCTGTACGAACTCGCGTGCCGTTACGCGCAGGCCGTCGACCGGCGCGACTGGCCGCGCCTCGCCACCCTCTTCACCGCCGACGCCCAGCTCGACGGCCCCGGTTTCCGTTTCGACGACCGCGATGCGATCGTCGCCGGCATGCGCGTGATCGAGCGCTACGAAACCACCCAGCATCACGTGCACAACCAGCTCGCCACGCTCGACGGCGGTGAGGCCGACGTCGAGACCTACTGCCTCGCGTGCCACGTGTACGTGCGCGACGGCGTGAAGCGCAAGCTCGACTGGGGGCTGCGCTATCGCGACCGCTGCGTGCTCGACGGCGGCACGTGGCGCTTCGCCGCGCGCACGCTGCACGTCGACTGGTCGCAAGACCTGCCGCTGGGGGGCTGAACGATGCGCGCATCCCTTCCCCTCGCCGGCCGCACCGCACTCGTCACGGGCGGCGCCGGCGGCATCGGCGCGGCCTGTGCGCACGCGCTTGCCGCCGATGGCGCGGCCGTCGTGCTGATGGGCCGCCGCCGCGATGCACTCGAACGCACGCAGCGGCACCTGACCGACACGCTGCCCGGCAGCCGCGTCGCGATCCACGCCGGCGACGCCTGCGACGACGGCGACCTGCAGGCGGCGCTGGATACCGCGTGGGCGCTCGACGGCCGGCTCGACATCGTCGTGCCGACCGTCGGCGGTGCCGGGTTCCGGCCGCTGCTGATGCACGACGCCGACAGCTTCCGCGCGGAAATCGAGCTGAACCTGAACAGCGCGTTCGCCGCGATCCGCCACGCCGCGCCGAGGCTCGCCGACAGCGGCGGCGGCACGATCGTCTGCATCTCGTCGACGGCCGCGCAGATCAATTTCCGCTGGCTGACCGCGTACTGCACCGCGAAGGCCGCGCTCGAAGCGCTGGTGCGCGGGGCCGCCGAGGAACTGGCCGGCGCGAGGATCCGCGTGAACGCGGTGCGGCCGGGCCTCACGCGCTCGGAGGCCACCGCGCCGATGTTCGACAACCGGGCGCTCGTCGACAGCTTCCTCGACCAGATCCCGCTCGGCTCACTCGGCGAGCCGGAAGCGATCGCGCACGCGGTGCGCTATCTCGCCGGCCCCGAGTCGGGCTGGGTCACCGGCCAGAGCTTCGCGGTCGACGGCGGCCACGAGCTGCGCGCCAACCCGCGCGTCGACGCCACCATCGCGCAGATCTACGGCGCGGCCGCGCTCGACGCGGTCAAGGCCGGCCGTGCGCCGGGCGCCGCATGAGCGCCCGCCTTCTTTCAACGTCACAGGAAATCGACCGGACATGAATCGAGTCGCAAACAAGGTCGCGCTGATCACCGGCGCGGCGAGCGGCGTCGGCCGCGCGGATGCGCTGCTGCTCGCCGCCGAAGGCGCGCGCGTGGTACTCACCGACATCGACGAGGATGCGGGCCGCGCACTCGCGCGCGAGATCGGCGACACCGCGCTGTTCGTCCATCAGGACATCGCCGACGAAGACGGCTGGCGGCACGCGATCGCGTCGACGCTCGAGCGCTTCGGCCGCCTCGACGTGCTCGTCAACAACGCGGCGATCTGCCCGGTCGGCTCGATCGAGGACACGAGCCTCGACACCTGGCGACGCGTGCTGCGCGTCAACGCGGACGGCTATTTCCTCGGCTGCAAGTATGCGATCGGCGCGATGAAGCACAACGACACGCCGGGCTCGATCGTGATGATGTCGTCGGTCGCCGCGCTCGGCGGCCTGCCGATGATGTGCGCGTACACCGGCTCGAAAGGCGCGGTGACGGCGCTCGCGCGCAGCGTCGCCGTCCATTGCAAGCGCAGCGGCTACCGGATCCGCTGCAACTCGATCCATCCGGACGGCATCTGGACGCCGATGACGCAGGCGCTGATGCCCGGCCTCGATCCGGCCGAGCTCGGCATCGGCAACGATCCGATGGCACGCATGTGCGATCCCCAGGACGTCGCGAATCTCGTGCTGTTCCTCGCATCCGACGAATCGCGCTTCGTGAACGGCGCGGAGCTGCGGATCGACAACGCGCAACTGGTTGCGTCGCTGTGATGCGGCGCGTGGCTTTTCCGTTCGAAGGAGTAGCGTTCCGATGATTTCCTTTTCCGGCAAGACCGTGCTGGTCACCGGCGGCGGCGCGGGCATCGGCCGCGCGTGCGCGCAAGCGTTCGGCGCGGCGGGCGCGCGGGTCGTGGTGGCCGAGGTCGATCCCGCCCGCGCGCAGGACGTGCGCCAGGCACTCGAAGCCGCGGGCGTCGACGCGCTGGTCGGCACCGTGGACGTCACACGCCGCGACGAGGTCAACGCGTTCGCGCGGACGATCGACGCCCGCTTCGGCGGGCTCGACGTGCTCGTCAACAACGTCGGCGATTTCCTGCAGATCGCGAAACCGTTCGACGACCATACCGACGACGACATCGCGCGGCTGTTCGACGTGAACCTGCGCCAGGTGTTCGTCGTCACGCGCGCGATGCTGCCGTTGCTGCGCAAGCGCGGCGCGGGCAGCAGCATCGTCGGCGTGTCGTCGATCGAGGGCTTTCGCGCGATTCCGAACTGCACCGTGTACGCGTCGTTCAAGGCCGCGCTGACCGGCTTCACGAAAAGCCTCGCGCTCGAACTCGGGCCGGCCGGCATCCGCGTGAACCAGATCGCGCCGGAGACCACCGAGACGCCGCAGGTGCCGGTCAGCGCGATGGTCGCGGCCGAGCATCGCGCGCACGTCCCGCGCTGGATTCCGCTCGGGCGCTTCGGTGCGGCCGGCGACATCGCGGGCGCCGCGCTGTTCCTCGCGAGCCCGCTCGCCGCATGGGTCACCGGCACGACGCTGCACGTCGACGGCGGCGCACTCGCGGCGGCCGGCTGGTATCGCGATCCGAACGGATTCTGGACCAACATGCCGGTCGTCACCGGCAACGGCTTCAATTTCTGAGCGACGTTCCGCACGGATTCGTCCGTTCAATCGTCGGTTCAATTCAAGCGGCGCAGCGGCGCCGCCACCGGAGACACCATGAAAATCCTGATCATCGGCGGTACCGGCCTCATCGGCGGCCACGCCGCATTGCATCTGCGCGCGCAAGGCAACGACGTGACGCTCGCCGCGCGCAAGCCGCCCGCGCCGGGCAGCGCGCTCGCGCAATTCGACGTGCTGCTGCGCGACTATGTGGCCGGCAACTTCACGCGCGACGATCTCGCGCCATTCGACGCGGTCGTGTTCGCGGCCGGCAACGACATTCGCCACCTGCCGCCCGGCACCGACGAAGCCGCGCACTGGGAACGCGCGAACGTCGACGCGGTGCCGCGCTTCTTCGCGCTCGCGCGCGACGCGGGCGTGAAGCGCGCGGTGCTGGTCGGCAGCTTTTATCCGCAGGTCGCGCCGGCGCTCGTCGACACGGTGCCGTACGTGCGCTCGCGCCATCTCGCCGACGAACGCGTGCGCGCGCTCGCGTCGCCGTCGTTCGCGGTGTGCAGCGTGAATGCGCCGTTCGTGGTCGGCTCGGTGCCGGGGCTGCGCAACGAGATGTTCGCCGCGTACACGGGCTATGCGCAGGGCAAGCTCGCGGGCCTGCCGGTGTACGGGCCGGCCGGCGGCAGCAACTTCATCTCGACGCAATCGCTGTCGGAAGCGATCTGGGGCGCGCTGCAACGCGGCGAATCCGGCAAGGCCTATCTCGTCGGCGACGAGAACCTGAGCTTCGCCGACTACTTCGCGGCATTCTTTCGCGCGGCCGGCAATCCGCAGCCGGTGCCGTCGCTCGACCAGGAGCATCCGCTGCTGCCGGACATCGCGATCTATACGGGACGCGGCAACGTCGTGGCGTACGAACCCGATCCGGCCGATATCGCGCTGCTGCGCTACCGGCGCGGCGACGTGCAGCGCGCGGTGAACGAAGTGGTCGCGCAGTGCGGCGCGTAAGCGCACGGCCGGCGTTGCACGCGCGACGCTGAAACGAAGCAGAAACGAAAACGTCCCGCCACCGGCGATGCATGCCGGCGGCAGGACGTTCGTGCCACAACGTCGTTACGTCGTTACTGCGTGACTTCGACTCACATCGTCAGCCGCCGATACGCTGTTCGATCTTCTTCATCGTCTCGGTCAACTCCGCCGGCAGACGCAGCTTCAGCGTGTCGAACAGCGCCGCATGCAGCTTCAGTTCCTCGCGCCATTCGCCTGCATTCATCGACGTGACCGCCTCGAACTGCTCGCGCGTGAAGTCGAGCCCGTCCCAGTGCAGGTCGTCATACGCCGGCGACACGCCGAACGCATGTTCGCCGCCGCCGCCGTTGCCTTCGAGGCGATCGAGCATCCACTTCAGCACGCGCATGTTCTCGCCGAAGCCCGGCCACACGAACTTGCCGTTCGCGTCCTTGCGGAACCAGTTCACGCAGTAGATCTTCGGCAGCGTCGCTCCCGCGCCTTCGAGCTGCTTGCCGAGCTTCAGCCAGTGTGCGAAATAATCGCTCATGTTGTAGCCGCAGAACGGCAGCATCGCGAACGGGTCGCGGCGCACCACACCCTGCTGGCCGGCCGCGGCGGCGGTCGTCTCGGAGCCCATCGTCGCGGCCATGTACACGCCTTCGACCCAGTCGCGCGCCTCGGTCACGAGCGGCACGGTCGTCGAGCGACGGCCGCCGAAGATGAACGCGTCGATCGGCACGCCGGCCGGGTTCTCCCAGTCCGCATCGATCGACGGGCATTGCGACGCCGGCGCCGTGAAGCGCGAGTTCGGATGCGCGGCCTTGCGGCCCGTTTCCTTGCCGATCTCCGGCGTCCACGGGTTGCCCTGCCAGTCCGTCAGCTTCGCGGGCGGCGTGTCGGTCAGGCCTTCCCACCACACGTCGCCGTCTTCCGTCAGCGCGACGTTCGTGAAGATCACGTTCTCCTTCAGCGTCGAGATCGCATTCGGATTGGTCTTCACGCCGGTGCCCGGCGCGACGCCGAAGAAGCCGGCTTCCGGGTTGATCGCATACAGGCGCCCGTCGCGGCCCGGCTTCAGCCACGCGATGTCGTCGCCGATCGTCGTGACCTTCCAGCCGTCGAAGCCCTGCGGCGGGATCAGCATCGCGAAGTTGGTCTTGCCGCACGCGGACGGGAACGCGGCCGCGACGTGATACTTCTTGCCGGCCGGCGACGTCACGCCGAGGATCAGCATGTGCTCGGCGAGCCAGCCCTGGTCGCGGCCCATCGTCGACGCGATGCGCAGCGCGAAGCACTTCTTGCCGAGCAGCGCGTTGCCGCCGTAGCCGGAGCCGAAGCTCCAGATTTCACGCGTATCGGGGAAATGCACGATGTACTTGACCGGGTTGCACGGCCACGGCACGTCATTCTGGCCCGCTTCGAGCGGATGGCCGACGCTGTGCACGCACGGCACGAATTCGCCGTCCTCGCCGAGCACGTCATACACCTCGCGGCCCATGCGCGTCATGATCCGCATGTTCACGGCCACGTACGGGCTGTCGGACAGCTCGACGCCGACGTGCGCGATCGGTGAACCGAGCGGGCCCATCGAGAACGGCACGACGTACAGCGTGCGGCCGCGCATCGCGCCGCGGAACAGGCCGTTCAGCGTCTCGCGCATTTCTTCCGGCGCGATCCAGTTGTTGGTCGGGCCGACGTCGTCGGGCGATTCGGTGCAGATGAAGGTGCGGTCCTCGACGCGCGCGACGTCGGACGGATCGGACTGCGCGAGATACGAGTTCGGGCGCTTCGCCGGGTTCAGGCGCGTGAGCGTGCCCTGGTCGACCATCGCCTGGCACAGCGCGTCGTTCTCTTCCTGCGAGCCGTCGCACCAGACGACACGCTCGGGCTCCGTCAGCGCCGCGATCCGCGACACCCAGTCGATCAGCTTGCGATGTTTGACGTATGCCGGGGGAGCGATCAGCGGGCCGTGCGTCGCTTCGGCCAAAGAGTTTTGCGACATGGGAATGTCTCCAGATTATTGGGCAGGGATGGGGGATGCGGGGCGAGCCCGCGAGATGGGGAATGCGGTCGGAGCGCAGGTTGAAGCGACGCGCAAGGCGGGACGCGCGAGCGGAGCGCGTGTCGATGCCGCGATGCGGGCGAGAGAATGTGATGTCTCGTATGAGTGTGCGAACGCGAGTTTCGCCATGCAAGCAACCTGCCGTACAACTCCATATCGGCCAGCATACCATCGCCGTTATTGGGGTGGCGTTGCGTTGCAACAAGAAACAACTGTGTCGACGCGCCGGCACGCCGCTTGCGGGGAAGTCTTTTTTTCTGCGCCGCCGTGTGCGCTTTGGGGACGAAACGGCTGGAACGTCCGTCCGGCAAGGGTTTCGCAAAAGCGCAAAATCGGCGCGACAGGTTCGCATGCGACGCACCCGAACCGTCGCCGTCCGAATTCACGTTTTCGCTACTCAGGCAAACCCTGAATTAGGTTGCGTACACAAACATCCGTCGCGCACGCGTTGGGTACGCTACCGCTCAAAACGGCGCGCCGGGCAATCCGGGGTAATACGCGCCCGCAGCCATCCCGCCGTCGACCGACAGCTCGGCGCCGTTGCAGTACGACGCTTCGTCGCTCGCGAGAAACAGCGTCGCGCGCGCGATTTCCTCAGGCAAGCCGACACGCTGCAGCGGCACGTGCGTGTAGTGCTTGTTGACTTCGTCGAGCGGCGCGCCGGTCGGATTCGACATCGCGGTGTTCACGCCGCCGGGATGGATCGAATTCACGCGCACGCCCTGGTGGCCGAGTTCGAGCGCCGCCACCTTCGTCAGCCCGCGCACGCCCCATTTGCTCGAGACGTAGGCGGCCAGCGCATTCACGCCGCGCAGCCCGTCCACCGACGAAATGTTGACGATCGACCCGCGCTTTTGCGCGATCATGCGCGGCGCGATCGTATGGATGCCGACGAACGTGCCGACCAGATTGATCGAAACCGCACGCTCGAAATCGCGTTTCGACAACTCGGTGATTGCGCCGAACATCAGCACTGCCGCGTTGTTGACGAGCACGTCGATACGGCCGAACTGCTCGACGGTCGCGTCGGCCACGCGTTGCCAGTTTGCTTCGTCGGCCACGTCGAGCCGCATGAAGCGCGCGGCGTCGCCGAGCTCGCGCGCGAGCGCCTCGCCTTCCGCGTCGAGCACGTCGGCGATCACGACGCGCGCGCCCTCTTCGACGAACAGCCTGCACGTCGCCGCGCCCATTCCGCGCGCGCCGCCCGTGACGATCGCTACCTTTCCTTCCAGTCGACTCATGTCGTTCTCTCTTCGATGCGTTTCGATTTCAGTTCCGGTTCCGGTTCCGTTTGCTGGCCGCCACGCCCGGCTGCACGCCGGTGCGCGGCCGATCACGAGCTGACGACGACGCGACGATCCCGCGCCAGCCGTCAGCCCCAGTACGCCTGCCCGCCGTCGAGCGGCAGCGTCGCGCCGGTCAGGTAGGCCGCATCGCGGCTCGCGAGAAACACGATCGCGCGCCCGATGTCCTGCTCGCAGTCGCCGACGCGGCCGAGCGGGATCGTGCGGAAGAACGCGGCGGCCTCGTCCGGGTTCGCGTCGACCCAGCCCTTCAGCCCCGGCGACAGCGCATGCGGCGCGACCGCGTTCACGCGGATGCCGTCGGCGCCCCATTCGCATGCCGCCGCACGCGTGAGCGCACGAATCGCTTCCTTGGTTGCCGCATAGGCGCCGTAACCCGACGTGTCCCAGCGCACCGCGGCCGACGATGCGAAATTGACGATCACGCCATCGCCCTTCAGATGCGGATGACACGCGCGCATCATCCGCAGCGTGGCGATCGGCCCCGATTCGAGGCCCGCGAGAAAATCCGCGTCGGTCACGTCGAGCAGGCGGCCGAGCGGCACGACCTGCGCGTTGTTGACGAGAATCTGCACGCCGCGAAACCGCTCGACCACCGCATCGACGCACTGCGCGATCTGCGCGGCGTCCATCACGTCGCACACGAACGGCTCCGCGACCCCGCCGCGTGCGCGAATCGCATCGCACGTCGCGACCAGCTTGTCGCGTGTGCGGCCGACCACGGCCACCTGCGCGCCTTCGGCTGCGAGCGCGTGCGCGACACCTTGCCCGACGCCCTGCCCCGCGCCCGTCACGAGCGCGACCTTGCCCTTGAGCATGCCCATGCGCGCTCCTTAAGCGACGATTGCCGGATGCGCCTGCACGGGGCCGCCGAGCAGTTCGCGATACGACGGCGGCTGTTTGCCGTCGAGATCAGAAATGCCGTACTGCAGCGCGGCTTCCGCGCCGACCAGCACCTGCCCGGACAGCGCCATGCGCTGCGGATCGGCATGGATCGCGTGAATCACGCGGCCGGTGAATTCCGGGCTTTCGGCGACGAGCGAGAATTCCTTGTACAGGTCTGGATGCTCGTCCCACACGCGCGTCGTGCGCTCGGTGCGCAGCGGCCCCATCCAGATCGACACGGCCGCGACGTCGAACGGCTTCAGGTCGACCGCCATATCCTTCGCGAACTTGTCGACACCGGATTTCTGCGCGCCGTACGCGGCGCCGTGCATGTAGCAGCTTGCGCCGAACGACGACGTGAACGCGATCAGCCCGCTGCGGCGCTTCGCCATCAGCGGCGCGGCATGCCAGCTCGCGACATAGGCCGAACGCAGCCCGACGTCGAGGATGTTCACGAGGTCGAGCGACTTCTCCCAGAACGGGCCCGGCAGGATCAGCTGGTCGTGCAGGTACGTCGCGTTGTTGACGAGGATGTCGAGCCGCCCGCTTTCCCGTTCGACACGCTCGAACAGCGCCTTCACCTGCGCGTCGTCCGCGTGGTCGCACGCGACCGCGATCCCGCGGCCGCCGAGCGCGTCGATCTCGCGCGCGGTCTCGTGGATCGTGCCGGGCAGCGGCGCATCGCCTTCGTTCTGCGAGCGGCCCGTCACGTAGACGGTCATGCCGGCCGCACCGAGCGCGCGCGCGATGCCCTTGCCTGCGCCGCGCGACGCGCCCGTCACGACGGCGACCGGCGCCTCGTGGTTCTGTGTCATGTTCGATGTCTCCTGGGGGAATGTTCTCGACCGGCGCGGGGAGCGCGCGTCGTTTCGTTATGCGGCAGGCGGCTGCGCGCCGGCGAACAGCACGCCCGGCGCATCGCCGTCGTAGCGGGCCGACAGCGTCGACGTGACGACGCAGCGCGTGGCCGCGATCTTCCATTCGCCGTCGACCTTCCGGTATTCGTCGTCGTAGGTCGCGCCGAGCTGCGTGAGCGTGCGCGCATCGGTGTCGAGCATCTGGTAATGCAGCCCCCAGGTGCCTCGCGCATGCGTGTCGTCAAGCACGGTGATGTCGGGATTCACGCCGTGGTGCATCTCGACGATGTGCGGGTGGCAGCCGAGCCGCTCGAATACGTCGACGAGGGCGTCGCGATGCTCGAACGTGCCGATCCGGCCATAGTCGATGTGCACGGTGCCGGGCGCGAAGCAGTCGCGCATCCCTTGCGGATCCTTCCGGTCGCAGCACGTGAAGTAGCGGGCCTTCAGCTGGCGGATTGCGTCGGCGTCCTCGAGCCTGCGCACGCGCACTTCCATTCGTTCGATCGGGGTCATGCCGTCTCCTTGGTCTCGTGTGCGCGGATCGAAGCCGCGTCGACGCCACGTTACAGCCGCACGAACGGCCGGCCATCACCTGTTTGGATGAAACCGAGGGTTCGTATCGACGGCGGTGAATGCGGCGGTCGCGGCCGTCGCGGCGTTCGTCCGAACAGACGATGTGACGCAGGCGGCTTCGTTCCTACCATCGGACGACACCACCACGGAGACACGGCGATGGACGAGACGACCCGCACGCTCTACGAATACGAGCAGATCCGCCAGCTGAAGTACCGGTATTTCCGCGCGATCGACACGCACGACTGGGCGTTGCTCGAACAATGCGTGACCGAGGATTGCGAGGTGCTGCTGCAAGGCGGCCGCTATGCGTACGACGGCCGCGACGCATTCGTGTCGAGCCTGCGTGCGCTGATCGGCAAGCCGACCTTCCTGACGATGCATCACGGCCATCACCCCGAGCTCACGCTGGTGTCCGCCGATCACGCGTGCGGCGTGTGGTTTCTCGAGGATCACGCGATCAATCTCGAGGAAAACTACCTGATGCACGGCGCCGCGTTCTACGACGACCAGTACGTGAAGCGCGACGGCGCGTGGCGCATTCACGCGACACGCCACGAGCGCCTGTTCGAAACCGTCACGTCGCCGATTCCGCCGTCGTTCACGCTGACCGCGAACCGCTTCGCGCCGCACGCGCACGACGCAACGCGCCCGGCCGATTCGGCCGCCAGCGCTTCCTGAAACCCGGCGGCAGCGCCGCCGATCCCGTCATTCCCCCCCTGGAGCCGGAGCAATGGAGAAAGTCATTTACGTGTTGTGGCGCGACGCGCAGGCCACGCCCGAGCCGTGGAGCCGCAGCGTGCGCGCGCAGCTCGCCGACAAGCTGCTGTCGCTCGGCGCGCACGGCGTGCAGGTGAACGTCGCCGACGCCGACGTCGCGCCGGCCGCCGGCCTCAAGCAGACCAACACGCACCCGGGCATCGACGGCATCGTCGCGGTATGGATCGACAGTGCGAACCCGATGTTCCGCCAGCCGTTCGACGACGCGGTGCGCGCGGCCGTCCCGCACATGGCCGCGTATCTCGTCACCGAATCGCAGCCGATTCCGAACACGCGCTTTCCCGCGCGGCCCGGCGAGCGCACGAGCGGCTTCTCGCAGCTCGCCTTCCTGAAGCGCCCGCCGCGCCTCACGCACGAAGCGTGGCTCGATGTGTGGCACGGCCATCATACGCGCGTCGCGATCGATACTCAGGACACCTTCCTGTATGTGCAGAACGTGGTCGTGCGCGCGCTCACGCATGCGGCGCCCGGCTACGACGCGATCGTCGAGGAGTGCTTCCCGGCCGCGGCGATGACCGATCCGTACGCGTTCTTCGATGCGGTCGGCGACGAGGAGAAATTCCAGCGCAACGTGGCGGAGATGATGGACAGCTGCGGACGCTTCATCGATTTCGACAAGATCGACGTGGTGCCGACGAGCCAGTACGTCGTGAAGGCGGTGCGCGGATAAAACGCGGATAAAAAAAACGCCAACCCGTCATGAACGGGTTGGCGTCGTGCCACGGGTATGACGATTACGAGAACTGGTTCATCGTGTTGTCCTTGCCCGCCGCCTTCAGCGCTGCTTCGCCGCTGAAGTATTCCTTGTGGTCGTCGCCGATATCCGAGCCGGACATGTTCTGGTGCTTGACGCACGCGATGCCCTGGCGGATTTCCTTGCGCTGCACGCCGGCCACGTAACCGAGCATGCCCTGGTCGCCGAAGTATTCCTTCGCGAGGTTGTCGGTCGACAGCGCGGCCGTGTGGTACGTCGGCAGCGTGATCAGGTGATGGAAGATGCCGGCTTCGCGCGATGCATCGGCCTGGAACGTGCGGATCTTCTCGTCGGCGAGCTTGGCCAGTTCGGTCTCGTCGTACTCGACGCTCATCAGCTGCGCGCGGTCGTAGGCCGACACGTCCTTGCCCGCGGCCTTCAGCGCGTCATATGCCTGCTGACGGAAGTTCAGCGTCCAGTTGAACGACGGGCTGTTGTTGTACACCAGCTTCGCGTTCGGGATGACCTTGCGGATTTCGCTGACCATGCCGCCGATCTGCGCGATGTGCGGCTTTTCGGTTTCGATCCACAGCAGGTCGGCGCCGTTCTGCAGCGACGTGATGCAGTCGAGCACGCAGCGTGCTTCGCCCGTGCCGGCGCGGAACTGGAACAGGTTGCTCGGCAGGCGCTTCGGACGCAGCAGCTTGCCGTCGCGCTTGATGACGACGTCACCGTTGCCCAGCTGGTCGGCCGACAGTTCCTCGCAGTCGAGGAACGCGTTGTACTGGTCGCCCAGGTCGCCCGGCGCGTTGGTCACGGCGATCTGCTTGGTCAGGCCGGCGCCGAGCGAGTCGGTACGGGCGACGATGATGCCGTCGTCCACGCCCAGCTCCAGGAACGCGTAGCGGATCGCGCGGATCTTCGCGAGGAAGTCCTCGTGCGGCACCGTGACCTTGCCGTCCTGGTGGCCGCACTGCTTCTCGTCGGACACCTGGTTCTCGATCTGGATGCAGCACGCGCCCGCTTCGATGAACTGCTTGGCCAGCAGGTAGGTCGCTTCCGCGTTGCCGAAACCGGCGTCGATGTCGGCGATGATCGGCACGACGTGCGTCACGTGGTTGTCGATCTTTTCCTGGATCGCGGCCTTGGCAGCGGCGTCCTTCGCAGCATCGAGCTCGCGGAACAGGCCGCCGAGTTCACGCGCATCGGCCTGGCGCAGGAACGTGTACAGCTCGCGGATCAGCGCGCTGACCGAGGTCTTTTCGTGCATCGACTGGTCCGGCAGCGGGCCGAACTCCGAGCGCAGCGCGGCGACCATCCAGCCCGACAGGTACAGGTACCGGCGTTCGGTGCTGTTGAAGTGCTTCTTGATGGAGATCATCTTCTGCTGGCCGATGAAGCCGTGCCAGCAACCCAGCGACTGCGTGTACTTGGCCGGGTCGGCATCGTACGCGGCCATGTCGGCGCGCATGATCTTCGCGGTGTACTTCGCGATGTCGAGCCCCGTCTTGAACTTGTTCTGGGCACGCATGCGGGCCGCATACTCGGGGCTGATGGCATTCCACGCGCTGCCGTGGTTTTCCTTCAAGCCAGCCACTGCCTTGATGTCGTCTTGATATTGGGACATGTCAATCTCCTGGGAACGAAGCGCATTTGAGTAAAGGGTTCAGCGTGCCCGCTCCGTGTGACGAAGCGAACTGCATGGACTCAATGGTAACGCCGCGCGACGCACTGTCGAGCAACTCTTATATAAGACATAAGATATAAATTCTGCTTGTTTTTCAATGAGATAAGCAACGCGTTTTGCGATGCAAAACAGGTTTTCAAGCGGCGGGAAGATGACGCGGCCGGAATTCGGCGCACATTCCGCGATATGAAACGGCCTTTCGGCAGTTGGTGGGAGGACAGGCACGGCGATTCATGTTTCGCGCTTTTGCCACCGACATGACAAAACGTCTATACTTGGACAATCCATCGACGGCGACCCGACAGGCGCCGTCCCCGCGTACCGCGATGCGCGCCCTCCTGCCCGGAACCTCATGAGCGACTACCCCGTCTTCGACGCGCTGTGCGAACTGCTGAACACCTCGGGCGCGCGGTTCCGCGTGCTCGATCACCCGGCCGAAGGCAAATCCGACGTGATCGCCGCGCTTCGCGGCACGCGTCCCGAACAGGGCGCGAAGGCGATGCTCTGCACGTTCAAGGACGGCGGCGACGCCACCGCGCTCGCGGTAATCCCCGGCCACCTGAAAATCGACTTCCGCAAGGTCGCCGACGCGGTCGGCCGCCGCAAGGCGACGCTCGCTCCGCCCGAACTCGCCGCCGCGGTCACGCGCTGCGTGATGGGCGCCGTGCCGCCGTTCGTGTTCGACGCGAACGTGGCGCTCGTCGTCGACCCTGCCCTGATCGAACTCAACGACGAAATCGCGTTCAACGCGGGCCGCCTCGACCGCTCGGTCGTGCTCGACGCGTCCGACTACGTGCGGATCGCCCGCCCGCTGCTGGCCGACATCACGCGGCCGGAAACGACCGGCGCGCCCGCGCTCGAGGCCGGCGCATGACCACGCCCCGCCCCAGGCCGCAGTCGGAACAGGCATCGCTGATCGAGCAGGTGCTGCGCATCGCCGAAGGGCTCGGCGCGATGTTCGCGCCGTTCACCGAAGTCGTCGTGCACGACCTGCGCACGCCGGAGCACGCGATCCTCGCGATCCACAACAACCTGTCGGGCCGCGCGATCGGCGATCCGGCGACCGAACTCGGGCTCGCCCGCATCGCGGACGATGACTTCCCGCAGGTGCTCGCGAACTACGCGAACCGCTTCGCCGACGGCCGCACCGCGAAAAGCACGTCGATCGGCATCAAGGATTCGGGCGGCCGCTATGTGGCCGCGCTGTGCCTGAACGCGGACGTCACGCTGTTCCGCGGCTTCCAGGGGATGCTGAACCAGTTCTGCAGCACCGAAGGCGCGCCCGTCGCCGAAACGCTCGACCCGGCCGGCGCGGACGCGATCCGGCAGCGCATCGATGCGTTCGCGACGCGCCTCGCGACCACGCCGCGCGAGCTGAAGACCGACCAGCGCCGCGAGCTGATGCAGGCGCTGAAGGCGGACGGCTTCCTCGAGGTTCGCCGCGCGATGGAAATCGTCGCGCAGCACCTCGGCGTGTCGCGCGCCACTGTATACAACGATGCGAAATGACGCGTGCCCGCGGCGCGCCCCGCTTACCTGTTGACTGACTCTTCCGACGAGCGACTCATGAACACTCCGACCCTCCCCACCTACGACGATGTCGCGGCCGCCGCGGCACGGCTCGATGGCCACGCGCACCGCACGCCCGTGATGACGTCGCGCACGATCGACGAAGCGCTCGGCGCGCAGGTGTTCTTCAAGTGCGAGAACCTGCAGCGCATGGGCGCGTTCAAGTTCCGCGGCGCGTTCAACGCGTTGTCGCGCTTCGACGCGACGCAGCGGCGCCACGGCGTCGTCGCGTTCTCGTCCGGCAACCATGCGCAGGCGATCGCGCTGTCGGCGCGCATCCTCGGCATCCCCGCGACGATCGTGATGCCGCAGGACGCGCCGGCCGCGAAGATGGCCGCGACGCGCGGCTACGGCGGCAACGTCGTCACCTACGACCGCTATACCGAGGACCGCGAGCAGATCGGCCGCGAACTCGCGGAAAAGCACGGGCTCACGCTGGTGCCGCCCTACGACCACGCGGACGTGATCGCCGGCCAGGGCACGGCGGCGAAGGAGCTGTTCGACGAAGTCGGGCCGCTCGACGCGGTGTTCACGCCGCTCGGCGGCGGCGGCCTGCTGTCGGGCACGGCGCTCGCGACGCGCGCGCTGTCGCCGCACGCGAAGTTGTACGGCGTCGAGCCGGAAGCCGGCAACGACGGCCAGCAATCGTTCCGGTCCGGGTCGGTCGTCCATATCGACACGCCGCGCACGATCGCCGACGGCGCGCAGACGCAGCACCTCGGCAACCTGACGTTCCCGATCCTGCGGCGCGACGTCGACGACATCCTGACCGCGACCGACGCGGAGCTGGTCGACTGCATGCGCTTCTTCGCGACCCGTATGAAGATTGTCGTCGAGCCGACCGGCTGCCTGTCGTTCGCGGCCGCGCGCCGGATGAAGGACGAACTGCAAGGCAAGCGCGTCGGCATCGTGATCAGCGGCGGCAACGTCGATCTCGAAAATTTCTGCGCGCTGGTGTCCGCCTCCGCGTAATGCGTCGCGGCGCGCGGATGACCGCATGAACATCCTGTCATCCGCGCGCCGCCGCTCCTTCACGCCGCGTTAAGTTTCGCGCCCTAGACTGAATGCGTTGTCCCGCAGTCAGTCGTGAAGAAGGAGTCACCATGAACACGCACGCGATCGTCGCCGCCGCCCTCGCGGCAGCATCCCTTTCGGCGTTCGCTCAACCGGGCGTGACGTCATCCGGTTTTCCCGCCACGTTGCTGCACGCACCGCACGCCTCGGTCGCGCAGGCAGCCCACCGTTCGCCCGCCGCGCTGGCGCATGCCGGCTTCGTGCTCGCGAAGATCGATCAGAACAATACGCCGCCCGATCGCGGCGGCGACCCGAGCGGCCGCACGCACGGCGGCATGCATATGTAACGCGGGTCACGCTGCGTGAGCCGGCCGCGTCGGTCGGCCGGCCCGCGTCACGCCATCACAACGACGGCAGCGACGGATCGCGCGCGGCGAGGATGTCCGCGGTGCGCCGCTGCAGCGCGCCGTCGAGCGTCTCCGGCTGCGGAATCAGCCAGTAGCGCCCGTCGCGAATGCCGTCGAACGCGCGCGCCGCGAACACGTCGGGCGTGAGCCCGTGCGCGTTCAGCATCGCGCGCATCGTATCGACGAAGCCCTGTACTTCGGGCCGGTCGTGCGCGGCGCCGAACGGGTCGTTGAAGATGCCCGTCTGCACCGGGCCCGGCGCGAGCAGCGACACGCCGACCGGCGCGCCGAGCATCTTCAGTTCGCCGTACAGCGATTCGGTCAGCGCGACCACCGCGAATTTCGTCGCCGAGTAAGGCGACATCAGCGGGCTCGGCAGGAACCCGCCGACCGACGCGGTATTGACGACGCGCGCCGGCACGTTGCGCTCGAGCATGCGCGGCACGAAGCTGCGGATCCCGTTCATCACGCCGTGCACGTTGATCGCGACACTGCGCTCGAACCGTTCCGGCGTGATTTCCCAGCTGAAGCCGGTCGCCATCACGCCCGCGTTGTTGAACAGCAGGTCGACGCCGCCGAAGCGCCGCCAGGCGGCGTCGGCCAGCGCGTCGACGGCTTCCGGGCGGCTGACGTCGGTCGGCACGCACAGCACGTCGGTGTCGAGCGTCGCGGCGAATGCGTCGAGCTTCGCCGGGTCGAGGTCGGCCAGCACCACGCGCATCCCGAGCGCGGCCGCGTGGCGCGCGAGCCCGCTGCCGATGCCGCTGGCCGCGCCGGTGATCACGGCGGTGCCGCCGTCGAAGCGAATCGGGTTCGTCATGTCACAGTCCTGCCGGGTCGATATGGGGATGCGCGTACGCCGGAATCTCGGGCAGCGGCAACGGCGTGCGGCCGTCGAGCGAGCGCACCGCGAGCCCCTGCGACAGCGGGAAATGCAGGCTGTGCGTGACGAGGCCCGTGCGCTCGCGCGCCGGCAGGCTGCACAGCGCGAGTGCAGTTTCCGCCAGATACGCGACGTCCTCGGTCGGATAGCCTTCGGGGATATAGCGGGCCGCGCCCGGCGTGCGAATCGCGGTGCTCGGCGCGACCAGGTTCACCGCGATGCCGTCGGCTTCGAGTTCGGCCGCGAGCCCCTGCGTGAAACGCGACAGCGCGGCCTTGACCGCCGCATAGACGGTCGCGCCGCCCGCGCGCGCGAAGTCGTCGAACGGCCGCAGCGGCGCGAGCGCGGTGACCGAGCCGACGTTCACGATCCAGCCGGCGCCGCGCGCGCGCATCAGCGGAATCGCGGCCTGGCTCAGTGCGAACGGGATGCGCAGGTAGTGTTCGATCGTCGCGTCGAACATCGTCATCGGCATCGCGTCGACGCACGCATAGTCGGCCACGCCCGCGTTGTTCACGAGGATGTCGAGGCCGCCGGCCGCCTCGGCCGCGCGCGCGACGAGCGCATCGCGCTCGGCCGGCTTCGACAGGTCGGCCGCGAGTGCGATCGCGCGGCCGCCGGCCTGCTCGATCAGCGCGACCGTTTCGGCGAGCGTGCCGGCGGTCGTCGCCGAGTGCGTGAGGCTGCGCGCCGTCACGACGACGGTCGCGCCTTCGGCTGCGAGGCGCTGCGCGATCGCGCGGCCGATGCCGCGGCTCGCGCCCGTCACGAGCGCGCATTTGCCCGCGAGCGTCGCGGTTCGGTGGTCGGTCATGATGTCTCCGGTGTAGATGATGGTGTGTCGGGGTCGTTATGCGTCAGCCCGCGATATCCGCAACGTGCAGCACGAACTTGGTTTTCGCGTCGCCCGTTTGAACGAGGTCGAGCGCGCGCGCCGCCTGTTCGAGCGGAAAACTGTCGAAGCGCGGCACGCGCAGCGTGCGCGTGCCGAGCCGCTCGGCGATCGATGAAAGCGTGGCGCCGCTCGGCATCCGGCTGTAGGTCATCGCGGTGCGCAGCCCGCGCCGCGCGGCCTCCGCGCCCGTCGCGGCCAGCCGCTGCGCATCGCCGGGCGCGAGCGTCATGATGGTCACGAGCGTGCCGCCCGGCGCCAGCAGGTCGAGCGCGGCGGGCAGCGTATCGCCGCCGACCGCATCGAGCACGAGATCGACGCCGCCGGGCGCCCACGCCCGCACGGCCGTCGCGATGTCCTGCGCGCGATAGTCGATGCTCGCCGCGGCGCCGAGCGCTTCGACGCTCGCGCGGTTGCGTGCCGAGCACGTCGCCGCGACGCGTGCGCCGGCCTGGGCGGCAAGCTGGATCGCGAAGGTGCCGACCGCGCCCGCGCCGCCGTGCACCAGCACGGTCTGCCCGGCCCGCAGCCCGCCGTCGTCGAACAGGCCGGCCCATGCGGCCAGCGCGGGCGTCGGCGTGGCGGCCGCTTCCGCGAAGCCGACCGCGTCGGGCAGGCGCACGACCGAGTCGTGCCGCACCGCGACGTATTCCGCATACGCGCCCCAGCGCCCCGCGCCGACGTCGGTCTGCGCGAACACGCGCATCCCGGGCGCGACACCTTCGACGCCGTCGCCGACTGCCTCCACCACACCGGCCGCGTCGAACCCGATCACGAATGGAAACGTCATTTGCATGAACGCGCCGAGATAGCCTTCGCGGCATTTCCAGTCGGCGGGATTGACGCCCGCGTACGCGACGCGGATCAGCACGTCGCCGGGGCCCGGCTTCGGGGCGGGAACGTCGGCCAGTCGCAGCGCGTCGGAATGGCCGACGCGGTCGATCAGCAAGGCTCGCATGGTGGTGTCTCCGGTGTTGTCGTTTGCATTGCGGCGGGTCGCGTGCGCGTCGCGCGTCACGCCGCCGTGTCGGCCAGCAGGCTCGACGCGAGCGGACAGAACGCGTGCGAGATCGCCTCGACCGTCCAGTCGGGGCTTTCGGCATCGAAGCGACGGTCGACCCAGCCCCAGTGATACGGATGCAACAGGTATTCGCCGAGCAGATCGCCGACGTGCGCGAATTCCTGTTGCCAGACGTGGGTCCACATGCCCGGCGTCACGATCCGGCTCAGTCGCCAGTTGCGGATGCCGGGCATGAATGCCGGCATGCGCAGCAGTTCGCGCTCGAGATCGCGCACCTGCGCTTCCGCGGCCTGCGGCCGCACGCGCAGCATCAGCGTGCGCCATATGCCGTCGTGCAGCGCCGGTTCGCGCAGGCCGCCGCCGATCGCATGACACGCCGCGCCGTCGATCCGCACGACGCCCGGCAGGCCGGCCAGCGCGGCGAAATCCGGCGCGTGGCCGGTCGCCCGTTCGTCGCGCAGCACGTCGAGCGTGTAGTCGCCCGCGCCCCAGCAGCCGTCGAGATTGCGCGCGAGCGCCACGCGGGTCGCGCCCGGCAACGCCTGCGCGGCTTCGCGCAACGCGTGCTCGAATGCGCCGGCATCGCCGGTCGCCGAAACGAAAATCTGAGCCGTGTCATGCCGCATGGTCGACCTCCGTCAGGGCCGGCAGCGGCGCATCGGCATCCGTCATCACGTGGCGGCGGCGGGCGTCGCACAGTGCGTCGACGGCCATCCAGAACGCGACCACGTCGCCGTCGGTCAACGCGCGCATCCGGTAGTACGACGGCGCATCGGCGACCTGCCACGTCAGCCACAGCGTGCTCGGCTGCCCCGGCACCGCGACGGGCGGCGACACCCAGCGGCCGGCCGCCGTCAGTCCGCGTGCCGCGTGGCCCGGCAAATAGCGGTCGCGCAGCAGCGCCAGCACGTCGGGAATGCGCTCGGGCGCGAGGGTGATTTCGTCTACGATCTGAATCATTCGCGGGTCGTCTCGGGTGGTTCGTGGCGGGATGCGATGCCGGCCGCCTACGCCGTTCCGGCGAGGCCGGAAGCGGCCGGCGTGGATAGCATTCTTGCGTGACGACGGTCGGCGAACCCCTACCGGCACGCTCACCGGCCCCTGTCGCAACGCTCAGATCGGGAGACATATGAAACAGCGTGCATTGCCGGCACGCGGCCGCGTGCTGCCGGGCTTCGGTGCCCGTCTGCTCGACGAACTGGCGCGCAGCGGCGTGCCGCCGGCGCAACGGCCTGCGCCGACGGCCGTTGCTGCTGCGTCGACGACGACACCCGGCGGCTTCGTCGCGCTGTACCGCGACGCGATCGAGCGGCTCGAGGCGCAGGTCGCGCGCGGCGACGGCCATCCGCCGATGCGCAAGCAGGAAGTCGACCTGATGTGCCGGTGCCTCCTCAGTTGCGCGACGCTCGCCGACGCGATCCGCTGCGCCGCCGAGTTCTGCGAGATGCTGACGCCGCGCGCCGGCGCGCTGTCGCTCGCGGTGCGCGACGGACGCGCGACGTTCCGGATGGATTCGCTGCGCCGCACGCGCAGCCCCGCCGCGTGCCTCGTCGACCTGACGGGACTGTTCTGCTATCTGCAACTGTTCGGCTGGCTGATCGGGCAGCCGCTGCGGCCGGACGAAGTCTGGCTCGGCCATCCGCGCCGCGAAGACGCGATGCCGCTGCTCGGGCTGTTCAACGCGCCGGTCGACGTCGGCCGCAAGACCTACGGCTTCGCGTTCGACGCGGTGCGGCTCGATGCGCGCGTGATCCGCCAGCCGGGCGAGCTGGCCGCGTTTCTCGTCGATTTTCCGTTTCGGCTGATCGATGCCGCGCCGGCCGTCGTGTCATGGGCGCAGCAGGTGCGCGGCTTTCTCGATGCGGCGCTCGCGCGCGAACAGGCGCTGCCCGCGCTCGCGGCGCTGGCGACATGGCTCGGCGTCAGCGAAGCGACGCTGCGGCGGCGGCTAGCGGCCGAAGGCAGCAGCTATCACGCGTTGCGCGAACAGTGCCTCGCCGACGTCGCACGGCGCTGCCTGCGCGAGTCGGACTGGCCGGTCGCGCGGATCGCCGCGCATCTCGGGTTCGGCGGCGAGGAAGCGTTTCGGCGGGCGTTCGTGCGATGGACGGGCATCGCGCCGAGCCGGTTCCGGCGCGATTGCAGCGTCGCTGGCGGTGCGTTTCGTCAGACATGAAACGCGGTGCGAAGGCTCGGATTGAAATGATTTCGAAAGCATCCCGCGAGCACTGACGTTTTTTCGCATCCCTGCGCACTTCGATAATTGACGCGCCGGCGCGCTCGCCATTACGCTTGCGCGCTGATGGTTCCCGGGAACGGGATCAAAAGGGAACGCAGGAGAGGCCACGCCTCGAATCTGCGGCTGCCCCCGCAACTGTGAGCGGCGAATCCGCACCACCCCATGCCACTGGGAAACCGGGAAGGCCGGTGCGAATCGCGACCCGCGAGCCAGGAGACCTGCCATCGACCCGAGGTCCAAGCAGCCGCACCGGGCGGGGTGTCCCGATGCGCCAGCACCGCCTTTGGCGGTCGCCCCGTTGCATGGACGGCCCGACCTCAGGACCCTTCAGATGTCCGATCTTTCCGCCCTCGCTTCCACGCCGGAAGCGTCGTGCCGTTGCGCGGCCAGTCCGCACGGCGTGTCCGCACGCGTGTGCCGTGCCAAGTCGTCCGGCACGTGTCATGACGACACGCGTGAATGCCGCCCATACTGCCCGGTCTCGCGATAGACCGACGATAACCAGGCGGTACTCGCCGCCCCCCGCTTACGCTCGCCGTACCTGCAACACGATCACGCTCGCTGCCTCATGAATCTTCGCCACCTTCTCGCCACGTCCGCCGCCACGGCGCTGCTCTCCCCGATCGCCCACGCCGCCGGCGACATGCCGCCCGCGCAGCCGCCCCAACCCGCCGAAGGCGCCGACCTGCCGACGATCAGCGTGACCGACACGCGGCATCTGCCCGAGTCGTTCGACCAGCGCTATGCGACGACGCAGGTGCTCACGCGCGCCGATCTCGACCGGCTGTCGCCGAGCGACCCGAGCATCACGCAGGCGCTCGCGACGCTGCCGGGCGTGACCGTCTCGCAGAACGGCGGCCCGGGCTCGTCGGCGTCGGTCAGCATCCGCGGCTCGTCGGCCAGCCAGGTCGCGGTGTTCATCGACGGCATCCGGATCGGCTCGCCGACCACCGGCATCGCGCCGTGGGCCGACCTGCCGACCGAAGCGTTCGAGCGCGTCGAGGTGATCTCGGGGCCGGCCGCCGCGTCGTTCGGCGCGAACGCGATGGGAGGCGTCGTGCAGCTGTTCACGCGCCGCGCCGCCGGCCAGCCGAACCAGACCACCGTGTCGTTCGGCGGCGGCTCGAACAAGACCTTCGACACGCAGTTGCGCACGTCGGGCACCGTGCCGTCGACGGGGCCGCTCGCCGCGCTGGGTGGCCTCACCTACACGCTCGGCCTGCACGACTACAACACGGCGGGCATCGACGCAACGCGGCCCGTGTTGCCCTACCACGAAGACGGCCGCAATCCGTATCACGCGCAGGACCGCGATGCGCGCCTCGGCTATGCGCGCGACAACTGGTCGATCTCGACGTTCGCGCTGTACCACCGCTCCGACCTGTCCTATGACAACTCCGGCTTTGCGAACCGCGAGCTCGATCATCAGCTGACGACCGGCCTCGCGTTCCATCTCGACGTCACGCCCGACACGCAGTTCGACCAGTCGTTCGGTTATGCGAACGATCGCCAGTTCCTGTACGCGAGCGACCCGGCCATCCCGACCGATCAGATCAACTCGCAGCGCATCAGCTCGTCGACGTCGCTGACCCATCAGGCGCACGGCTTCCACCTGTTCGGCCTGCCGCTGTCGGGCGAGACGAAGGTGGCGTACGACTTCACGCGCGAACAGGCGTTCCTGCCGGTCGACGTGCCGGACGGCGTGCCGACGCGCAACGATTCCGCGTTCTCGCTGCATCAGTCGGCGACGCTCGGCAGCGTGACGATGTTCGTCGCGGGCCGCCACGAGATCATCGCCGGGAAGGCCGTGAACACCGGCAACGCCGCGCTGTCGTGGGCCATTACGCCGGTCTATACGGCGCGCGTTTCGTACGGCAATGCGTTCCGCCTGCCGTCGTTCAACGACCTGTACTACCCGGGCTACGGCAATCCGGACCTGAGCCCGGAACGCAGCGATTCGGTCGAGGCCGCGCTCGACGCGAACACCGCATACGGCACGTTCAGCGCCGCGATCTACGACACGCGCGTCAGCAACCTGATCGCGTACAACCCCGCGACGTTCTCGCCGGTCAACATCGGCCGTGCGCATATCCGCGGCATCGACCTGTCGTACAAGGGCACGATCGGCCGCTATACGCCGGTCAGCGTCGCGATCGGGATCCTGAATCCGCAGGACGAGACCAACGACAGCTGGCTCAACCGCCGGCCGCGCCAGACCGTCAGCGTGAACGTCGACCACACGTGGGACGAATTCCATCTGCACGCACTGAGCACGGGCGCGTCGCTGAGCTACGGCGGCACGACGTTCGACGACCCGGCCAACAGGACGTACCTGCCGTCGTACCTGAGCGTGAACCTGCGCGCGTCGTACAGGATCAACGCGCACCTGACGGTGTCCGCCACGCTGTCGAACCTGTTCGACCGTCAGTACATGACCGCGTACGGCTACAACACGCTCGGCCGCACGGCGTTCGGCAAGGTCAGCTATACGTTCTGAGCGAGGTGGCCGGTGCATCGGCGCCCAGGTTCGCGGGTGTCGATGCCGACGGGTGTACGGGTGCCGGATCTCGTCGGCCGCGATCGCGCGATCGCGTTCGCTCGCACCGCGCTACGCGTCAGGCCCCTACGACGCCCCGCACGCCCGCGATCAACTGGATCGCGCCGAACGCCGCGATCACGACGGCCGACATGCGCGACAGCCGGTGCATGAACGTCAGCGACATCTTCGTGCGCAACGCGGCGGTCGCGCCGCTCAGGCACAGCCACCACGTCGCGGAACCCAGGAACACGCCGGCGACCATCAGCGCCACGGTCGCCCCCATCGCGCCTTCGTGCGTGCCCGCCAGCGGGCCGAGCGCCGCGAAGATCCCGACGAACGACAGGATCGTCATCGGGTTCGACAGCGTGAGGCCGAAGGTCGTCAGGAAATCGCGCAGCACGGTCGTGCGCGGCACGTCTCGCACCGCCGCCGATGCGGTCGACGCAGCCGGCGCCTGCCGCGCGATCGACCACGCCAGCCACACGAGGAACGCGCCGCCGCCGATTTTCAGCGCGACGGTCAGCATCGGGAACGCGATGACGATGCCGGCGACGCCCAGCGCGCCGAGCAGCCCGTAGATCGCATCGGCGCACGCGGCGCCGATACCCGTCGCGAACCCCGCGTGAAAGCCGCGGCTCAGGCTGCGCTGGATGCACAGCATGCCGATCGGGCCGACCGGCACCGCGATCGACAATCCCATTACGACGGACTTGATGAACAGCATGGCCGGTTCCTCGCGACATGCAATGTGTTGAACCGTCATCGTAGGGAAACTCCGGTCGCCGCTGAAGGCGGTTTTTAAGGAAAAATAGCCGCTTCACCTTAAAAACTCCGCCGCGATGGACGAACTCGATTGGAAAATACTCGCGCTGCTGCAGGCCAACGGCCGCATCAGCTACACGGAGCTGGCACGCCAGGTTCACCTGTCGGTGCCGGCGGTCACGGAACGCGTGAAGCGCCTCGAATCGGCCGGCGTGATCGACGGCTACACGGCGCGGGTCAATCCGGCCGCGGCCGGCTACCCGGTGAGCGCGCTGATCGGCATCACGGTGCCGCAGCCGGCGAAGGCGAAATTCCTGAAGCTGCTGGAGACCATTCCCGAAGTGGTCGAGTGCCATCACGTGACCGGCGCGGATTCCTACGTGATGCGGTTCGTCGCCGTCAGCATGGCGCATCTCGAACAGCTGATCGAGCGCATCAACCTGTATGGCGAAACGCGCACGTCGATCGTGATGTCGACGCCGTTGCCGGCGCGCGGGCTCGCGCGTCCGGCCGCGGCGGTCAAAGGCGTTCGGGGGTGACAGGATGCCCCGCGCTGCGCGATGCTGTGCCATGCGCCGCTTGCGCGAACCGGACAACCTGCCATGCCAGTCATCGGATTCGATCATTACAACCTCCGCGCGGATCGGGCCACGCTCGATACGCTGCGCGACTTCTACATGAACGTCGTGGGCCTCGAACCCGGGTATCGACCGCCGTTCCAGAGCAGCGGCTACTGGCTCTACGCGGGGGCGCAGGCGATCCTCCACCTGTCGGAAGCGCGGCCCGGCGAGGCGCGGCCGGCGCATGTCGTCAATACGTTCGACCATGTGGCGTTTTCGTGCGCGAATGCCGACGACATGGAGCGGCGTCTTGCCGACGCGCAGGTTCGGTACGCGCGCCGGTACGTGCCGGTCACGAGCCAGCTGCAGATCTTTTTCACCGATCCGGCCGGGAATGGCGTCGAGTTGAATTTTGCGGAAGCCGGCGGAGATTCCGGTGACAAACGGTATTAGTGCTCAGCACATCGATCGACGCTGCGGCTTTCCTGAACATCGTCACGCATGCGGTTTCCGCGTACCTCGCGGCGGAAACTGGCGCTTTCGCGACCATTCCATCGACGTCAGACACATCGGCCCTTACTTGAGATGAATCGATCCAACGCGAAACTGATCACCCTCGTTCTGCGATTTCTATTCGCAAGCCTCTACTTGCCGGCCGCCAATTCGCAAGCCAGCCCTTTTACAGTCCAGAGCAGCCAGTTGAGTGCCTCCATGTCCGACCTGCCCCGTTACGAGAAACTGCCGTTATTCAGCCCTCATCGCAAATCCTTCGCGTGCGTGTATCAGGCCCAACACGTACCGCCTGTCGACCCCCAGGCTGAATTGTGGTTTCAGCAGGCGCTGGCGCTTGATAATCCGAACATTGACTACGATAAGCGCGATTACCCGAAGATTTACCAACTCTACTCGCAGGCTGCCGAGCGCAATCACTGGAAGGCCATGCTGAATATCGCCTCACTGATATTGAGCGATCGTCAGGGCGTACCAACCCATGATCCCGAAACGGCTATCCGCTGGGTAGAAAAAGCGATGAAACTGGGCGTGCCTGACGCCTACGACATGATGGGGATCTACCATCAGAACGGGCTGATTAAAGGTGGTGATGCCACCAGTGCCTATGCCTTCTTCCAGCGCGCTGCCGATATGGGTAGTCCATCCGCGCAAACTTTCATTGGAACAAAGACAGATGCTGCACATGACGATCCAGGCGGCGAATTCTGGGCAAATTTGCCGGTTGCGACACAAATGCTGGAATGTGCCTTCGCACAGGGATATGGAGATGCGGCAGATGAATTAGGGCTTGTCTACGCGAGAGATAACACCGCCGAAGGTAAGGCACGCGCCCTAAAAATTTTGCACGAGGGTGTAAAGCTCGGAAGTGCCAAATGCGCACATAGCCTCGCACCGGAGTTCCGAGGCCTAGACCTTACCGATGGAACCAATCTGGTCGGGCATATCGACAAAGCACGTGCGGAACGTTACAGCAAGCTCGGGGATGCGCTCGAGTTCTATCAGGGTCGCCTGAAGCTGCCGAATCTCGACAAGGTGCTCCCGCTGCCACCCGCCCCGTTGCCGAAATGGGATGGTAAAGCACAGACGCTGATCGACGGCGCAAAGGCCGTGACACCGCCCCCCAAGCCGCAGAAGAGTGTGGCGCAGCAAGTCCGGGAATTCATTCCGGACGGGTATGCCGTGGCGGCACGAGAACATAGCACGATGGTTGTCACAGGCGACAATCCAGTACCACGCGATGGCTATTGGCTCGCGCTGTATGGCCCACCCTCTGCCTCCAAAGCCGAGCTGATCCCCGTCCGCCGTAACATTGCGGAGCGCTATCAAATCGGGGCACGCTTCGGCACACCGTCATTCGACTGGCTGGCCGCTGAGCAGGTGCAGTGGCACGACCTTGGCGAAGCCTATGCCCTGCCCCCGCAACGCCATGATTGACAGGACTACCGTTCCCCGGAATGCTCGCCGGACGCGCCCCCTCACGCGCCGTACCTGCGATCGTTCCCGGGCACGATGTGCCGCATGCAGATCGAAGCGTTCGGGTTTGGCCCGTCTCGCCTGCCATCACGCGCGGCAAACTTCACCGCTGCTTCTCGAGCTTCACGATCGTCAGCGCACCGTTCACGCGCTCGACCCGGACCTTGACCTTGTCGCCCACGTGCAGCGACGCGATCATCGCCGGGTCGCCGGCCTTGAATGCCATCGTCATCGGCGCCATCCCGACGTTCTGGAGCGCGCCGTGCTTCAGCGTCACCACGCCGTGCTCGGCATCGATCCGTTTCACTTCGGCGTCGGTCAGCGCGGCATCCGGCGCCGACGTCTTCGAGTCGCCCATGTCCATGTTCATGTCGGACATGCTGCCGGCTGAATACGCCGGTGTCGCGACGACGTTCATCGCGCAGAGGACGGCGACGGCAATATTTCCAATCTTCATCAACCGACTCCCGGCTGCAGCGGGTAACGCATGGAACGCACCCGCTACACCAGCAACGTCGCGACCGCCCACCCGATCAGCACGACACCCAGCGCGCGGCCGACCCGCTCGCCGCCCGGCAGCACCTTTTCGACCAGCACGAACAGCGACAACGCGACGATCCACACGACGTTCATCACGCCGCCGACGAACAGCAGCGCCATCAGCAGCCAGCAGCAGCCCACGCAATACGCGCCGTGGCGCGCGCCGAGCAGGAAGCTGCCCGTGATTCCCGGGCGCCAGTATGTCGCGAGAAACCGCACCGGCGACCGGCATTGCCGCAGGCATGCCTGTTTCAGCGGCGAGAACTGATAGACGCCGGCCAGCGCGAGGACGATCGCGGACAGCACGGCGCTCTTCGACCACAGCATCATCCCGGAGATCAGGCCGGCAGGCTGCAGCAGCAACTGCAGCACGGCCGCACAGACCGAGAACGCGAGCCATACGGCCAGATAGCCGGCCAACAGGCACGTCGACGTGAATGCCGACCCGGCATCGCCCCGATCGTGATGCCGCAGCACGCGCCGGTACAGCAGCACGACCGGCGCCGCGCCGGGCGTCATCATCGCGATCATCATCACCCACCACATCAAGATCACGGTCGCCAGCGACGGATCCATGGCGCCCATGCCGTCGGCCAGCCGATGCGGGAACAGCGCGACCGCCGTCATGTCCAGCGCCGACATGCCGGTGCCGGCCCCCGTCCACAGGTAGGCCCAGCACGCGCCGACGAGCGCGGTCATGCCGAGCAGCGTGACGACGCGCTCGCGTCCGAGAAGCTCGCCGACGGGGATCATGCCGCGACGCGATGCCGGATCAGCCCGTGGTTGTTCAGGTGCAGCCGTGCGAACTGCGCGTAGCTCCGCTCGAGATCCAGCTGGATGTGGCCGTGCGACCGGCCGGTGCCGGATCCGATCTCGGCCAGCTCGTATTCGAAGCCGTGCGGCAGGTCGATCCGCACGCGATGTTCGGCGCCCGTCACCGGATTGCGGATCGGCTCGCCGACGATGTCGAGCACGCCGTCGATGCTGATCCGGCCGCGCCGCGCATCCACGTCGACGTCGAAATCGATCTTCGCGAAGATCGGCTCGTAGGCCTGCTCGAGCGTCGATGCGAACACGGAAAACATCGTCGCGAACGGATCGGTATCCTGACCGGTCATGATCTTCAGCACGGCTTCGCACTGCGCGGGACTCGCACGTTCGTCGACGATCGGCTGGCACCGGCCGTGGCCTTCGTGAATCGGTCCGGGCCACTGGAACACGACCGCGATCCGGACGCCGTCGAGCACCACGTCGCCGTAGTGGCCGCTGTCGATCGAAATCGCACCCATCGCTTCGCAGTTGCCGTGCGTCGGCAACGAATTGAACTGGCAGGGGCAACCGTATGAGCAATTGCAGTTCATCAGTTCGGTTCCCTGGATCTCCCACGGCGTCATGGCTTCACCTCGCGCAGTCGCTGGCACGTAATGTTTCGAATCTAGTGCAGCGGACAGGGGAAATCAAAGTGCGCGCGGGTGCCTCGTGCGTCGAAAAAAACCAGGCGCCGCGCGACGCGCAACGATGCCGGCCCGACGCATTCGACCTCGTCGTGCAGCCTCGCCGATGCAGGCGTTTCGATGCGCAACGGCGCGCTCGGACGAGCGTGTTCGAGCCATGTCGGACAAAAGCCGACGGCACGCACACAGCATCACGAATGCGGGCATCCCGCATCGGTCCTGGTTCATACTGTCTCGCAATCGACGATTCACCCCGACCGTCGCCGTCGCCCCGGATCGCTGTCATGCGCGTTCAAAGTGCGTTGCTGTTTCTCGTCGGCACCCTGCTCACCGCCGGCGGCTACGGTGCAACCTTCCTGCTGTCGATGCGCTTTCGCGCGATCGGCGGCAGCGATCTCGATACCGGCGCGGCACTGGCCGCGGCGACGGTCGGCACGTTCGCCGGCTTGTCGTTCGTCGGCTGGTTCTCGCAGCAGATCGGCACCGCGCGGATCGCCGCGCTGTCGTCACTGTGCATCGGCGCCGGCATCGTCGGCTTCGCGCTCGTCGGGCGCGCGGCCTATGCGGACCTGCCGTCCGGCTTCCTGGTCGGCTTCGGCTGGGGCGCGTTTCACCTGGCCGCGCCGATGTCGCTGGCCGAGCGTACCAGCGGTGCGGAGCGCGGCACCTGGTTCTTTCGATCGGCGACGTTCCAGATGACCGGAATCGGCGCATCCCCGGCGTTTGCCGCCTATGCGATGCGCATGCTCCACTGGTCGATCGACGACACGCTTTACGCGGTCGGCGGGCTGTGCGCGCTCGCGTCGCTGATGCTGGAAGCATTCGGCCGCCTGAGCCCGCGTCCGTCCGCCCCCATCGCCGGCGGCCGGTGGGTGCGCGAGCTGCGCACGATCTCGCGTACGCGGGCGGCCGCGCCGATCGCGATGATCGCGCTCGGCACCTGCGTGTTCTCCGGCCTGATGACGTTCCAGATGTCGCTCATGCAGGGCACGCAGGCGCGGCCCGGCACATTCTTCAGCGTTTATACGATGACGGTGGTGAGCGCGCGCTGGCTGCTCGGGAGATGGGTCAGGATGGCGCGCCCCGAAACGGCGACCAAGGGCCTGCTCATGTTGATGCTGCTCGGCGCGCTCGCGATGTTCGGCGCTGCCGCGCACGCATCGCTGCAGTCCGTCGCGGCCGTCCTGCTGGGCGCCGGCTACGGCCTCATGTATCCGGTGATCCAGGCACAGGCGGTCAACGACTGCCCGGACGCGCAACGGCATGGCGTGCTGACCTGGTTCGTCGCGTCGTATTTCATCGGCGCGTTCGGGTTTCCATCGATCGGCGGCTGGGTGATGGTGCATGCCGGCAAGGGCGCGTTGCTGATGCTCATCGCCAGCTGCGGGCTGGCGGCGCTGTCGCTCGCGATCCTGCGCGACCGGCCGGAGCCGGTGCGCACGCAATGACGCAGTGGCGGGACGAACCGCCGCGCAGCCTGCCGGTCAGAACCGCCCGACGTCGACCACCGCCTGGGCGAATGCCTGCGGCGCCTCCTGCGGCAGATTGTGGCCGATACCGCCGGTGATCGTGCGATGCTCGTACTTGCCGGTGAACTTCGCCCGATAGACGGCCGGCGGCACGTGAAACGCCCCGTTCGCGTCGCCTTCCATCGTGATGCTCGGAACCGTGATCGGCGGCGCGGATGCAAGCCGCTGCTCGTATTCGTCGTACTTCGCCTCGCCCACCGCAAGCCCCTGCCGCCACCGGTAATTGTGGATCGTAATGGCGACGTGATCCGGGTTTCGGAAAGCCGGCGCGCTTCGCGCGAAGGTCGCGTCGTCGAAGTTCCATTTCGGCGACGCCTGCTTCCAGATGAACTTGACGAAATCTTCGGTGTACTTCTCGTAGCCGTCGCGGCCGCGGTCGGTCGCGAAATAGAACTGATACCACCACTGGAACTCGCCGGCGGGCGGCAGCGGCATTTTTCCCGCGCTCTGACTGCCGATCAGATAGCCGCTCACCGATACCAGCCCCTTGCAACGCTCCGGCCACAGCACGGCAATGATATCGGCGGTCCGCGCGCCCCAGTCGAATGCACCGAACAGGGCCGTCCGGATGTCCAGCGCATCCATCAGCGCGATGATGTCGAGTGCAACGGCCGTCGGCTGCGCGTTACGCATCGTCTGGTCCGACAGGAAGGCGGTCGAGCCGTAGCCCCGCAGGTACGGGACGATCACCCGATACCCCTGCGCGCCAAGCGCCGGGGCGACGTCGACGAAGCTGTGGATGTCGTATGGCCAGCCGTGCAGCAGCATGACCGGCGGGCCATCGGCCGGGCCCGCTTCCGCATAGCCGACATTGAGCAACCCGGCCTTGATCTGCTTGATCGTCGTGAACGACGGATGGCTTCCAGGCTTGATCGGTGGAAGCTGCGGGGTTGCCGACGGCGCATTTTGTGCGTGAGCGGATTGCAGCATCTCGAGCTGCGCTGCAACAAGCGCACCGGCTGCCATGCGCGCAAAGCCACGCCGGCGCGGGTCGATTTCTTCTGGCATTTTTATCTCCCGTTTCAGTGGGACTGACCGACAAACCGACAAACAGGCGCTACCGGAAAATGTTAGTCGATAGGAAACGGCTTGCAAGGCGGATTGAAAGACGGCAATAGGACGCATTGCCTGAATCCGTCTGTATGCGCCTGGGTCGCGCGTGCCGCCATCGGCTGGTCGGCTGAGTCTCCGCACTCGCAGCGTCGAATGGTGTCACGCCTGCGCAAATCGTCATCGCGTGAACGTGGAGCCGCAACATGGTGCCCATTCCGGGTACCCGGCGTATCGCATATCTTGAGGAACACGTTGTCGCATCGGACATCGATCTCTCGCCCGGCGAACTGGCAGCGCTGGACGAGCCCGCACCGGTCGGTGCGGCGACAGGCGAACGCTATTCGACGCGAATGATGGCAGCCGTCGGGCATTGACGGCGGAAAACGCGTCGCCGCACGCGGCGCATCCGCAGCCCTCGGCGGTGTCCTCCTGACGTCAACCCGCTTTCTTCGATGACCGCGCGACCGCGAACCACGCCATCATCGCGCCCGCGACCCACGCGCAGGTCAGCAGCAGGTCGAAGTCCATCATGCCTTCGAAATTTTCACTGTTCTCGAAGCTGCAATGCCGGCTGCCGCGAAATTCGATGCAACCGCTGGCGACCCACTGAACGTGCATGAATATGTGATAGACGGCGAAGGCCGAAGCGATAATGGCGACGCGCAGGCGTAGGGTCGTTTTCATTCGGCGCCGAAGGCGGTGGGATGGTGTGACGCCGATCTTAAGACAACGGCGCCGCATCAGGCAATCGATCCCGCGCGAACGTCGCGACCGGCATGCACGACGGCGAATCGCCATCCGCACAAACCCCGATAAAACCGTGGCATCGCGCTTTCGGCGCGCACGGATTTGCGGTATTCACGCTGATGCACGATGATCTTGCCGCCGGCAAGCCTCCGCCGCCCGAACGACAACGCGCATCGCTTACGCGTCGTCGATCTGCCGGAGCGTCCTCAGGCAATCCACCGCCAGCTGCTGATAGATCCGCGTGCCGTTCGCCTTCGCGTCGATCTCCGCGTCGCTCAGCCGCCGGACCACACGACCCGGCACGCCCGCGAGCAGCACGCCGCGCGGCACGTCGTAACCGGCCTTCACGAACGCGCAGGCCGCGACGATCGTGGTCGCGCCGATCGTCGCGCCGTCCATCACGACCGCGTTCATCCCGATCATCGTGTCCGGCTCGAGCGTCGCGCCGTGCACGATCGCGCCGTGGCCGATGTGGCTGTTCGCGCCGAGCCGGCACGTCTCGCGGATGCCGACGTGCAGTACGCAGCCGTCCTGCACGTTGCTGCCGTCGCCGACGACGATCGCGCCGAAGTCGCCGCGCAGGCTCGCATGCGGGCCGATGTAGCAGCCCGCGCCGATCGTCACGTCGCCGATCACGACCGCGCTCGGATGAACGTACGCGGACGGATCGACGCGCGGGCGCATGCCGTTGAATTCGAACAGCGGCATCGCTCAAAGCACCGCGGCCGCTTCGGGCACGAGCGTGAACAGATCGCCGACGAGTCCGTAATCGGCCACACCGAAGATCGGCGCTTCCGGATCCTTGTTGATCGCGACGATCACCTTCGAATCCTTCATGCCGGCCAGATGCTGGATCGCGCCGGAAATACCGACGGCGATGTACAGCTGCGGCGCGACGATCTTGCCGGTCTGGCCGACCTGGTAGTCGTTCGGCACGTAGCCGGCGTCCACTGCCGCGCGCGACGCGCCGAGTGCGGCGCCCAGCTTGTCGGCCAGCGGCTCGAGAACCTTCGTGTAGTTCTCGCCGCTGCCCAGGCCGCGGCCGCCCGACACGACGATGTTCGCGCTGGTGAGTTCGGGGCGATCGAGTTTCGTCACCTCCCGGCCGATGAACTGCGACACACCCGCGTCTGCTGCCGCTTCGATCTTCTCGACCGCTGCGCTGCCGCCTTCGGCCGCCACCGGATCGAAGCCCGTCGTCCGCACCGTGATCACCTTGATCGGGTCGCCCGACTGCACCGTCGCGATCGCGTTGCCCGCATAGATCGGACGCTCGAACGTGTCGGCCGATACAACCGCCGTGATGTCGGATATCTGCGCAACGTCCAGCTTCGCGGCGATGCGCGGCGCGATGTTCTTGCCGTAGGCGGTGGCCGGCGCGAGGATGTGCGAGTAGTTCGACGCGACGGTCAGCACCGTCGCTTCGACGTTCTCGGCGAGACCGTCCGCGAGTTGCGGCGCGTCGGCGAGCAGCACTTTCGAAACGCCTGCGATTTTTGCTGCCGCATCGGCCGCCGCTTGCGCGTGGTGGCCTGCAACCAGCACGTGAATGTCGCCGCCAATGTCCTGCGCGGCCGCCACCGCATTCAACGTCGCTGCCTTGATCGGCGACGCGCCGCCAGCCGATGCCGCATCGTGCTCGGCGATTACCAGAATCGTCATGTCCGTCCGCTCCCTGTTACAGCACCTTGGCTTCGGTCTTCAGCTTGTCGACCAGCGTCTGCACGTCCGGCACCTTCACGCCGGCCGCACGCTTCGGTGGCTCGGCCACCTTCAGCGTCTTCAGACGCGGCGTGACATCCACGCCGAGGTCTTCCGGCTTCACCGTTTCCAGCGGCTTCTTCTTCGCCTTCATGATGTTCGGCAGCGTCACGTAGCGCGGCTCGTTCAGGCGCAGGTCCGTGGTAACAACTGCAGGCAGTTGAAGCGACAGCGTTTCCGCGCCGCCGTCGACTTCACGTGCCACGGTTGCCTTACCGCCGGCGATCGTCACCTTCGACGCGAACGTCGCTTGCGGCAGGCCTGCCAGCGCGGCCAGCATCTGGCCCGTCTGGTTCGAATCGTCGTCGATCGCCTGCTTGCCGAGGATCACCAGTTGCGGCTGTTCCTTGTCGACCAGCGCCTTCAGGATCTTCGCGACACCGAGCGGCTCGACCGCGTCGCCAGCTTCGACGAGGATCGCGCGATCCGCGCCGATCGCGAGCGCCGTGCGCAGCGTTTCCTGCGCCTGCGCGACACCGACCGACACGGCCACCACCTCTGTCACGACGCCGGCCTCCTTCAGCCGCACGGCCTCTTCCACCGCGATTTCGTCGAACGGGTTCATCGACATCTTCACGTTCGCGATGTCGACGCCGGTGCGGTCGGACTTCACGCCGACCTTCACGTTCGCGTCGACCACGCGCTTCACTGCCACGAGCGCTTTCAACTGCCTGCCTCCTCTCTTGTTTCGACCGCCGCGGCGCGTCAGCGCGCGGTGTATCCGCCGTCGATCACCAGCTCCGCGCCTGTCACATAGCGCCCGGCCGGCGACACGAGATACAGGATGCCGGCCGCGATGTCGCGCGGGCTGCCGATCTTCGCCATCGGCACGTGGGTCTGCAGATAGCCGAACACGTTGTCGGGATCCTGGCCCATCTGGCGGAACGCGTCCTCGAGCATCGGTGTGCGGATGTAGCCCGGATGCACGGAGTTCGCACGAATGTTCTTCGCCGCGTACAGCATCGCATCGACCTTCGCCATCATCCGCACCGCGGCCTTCGATGCGTGATACGCGGGCACGTCGGGGCCGCCGACGATCCCGTACATCGACGACAGGTTCACGATCGAGCCGCCGCCGGCCGCTTCCAAGCGCGGAATCGCCGCGCGCGTGCACAGGAACACGCCGTTGACGTTCACGTCCTGCACGCGCTGCCACTGTGCGAGCGTGAGTTCGTGGGTCGGCACGTTGTGCCCTTCGATGCCCGCGTTGTTCACGAGCACGTCGAGGCGCCCGAAGCGCGCGACGATCTCGCCGAACACGCGCTCGACGTCGGCCTCCTGCGTGACGTCGAGCGACCAGAACGCGGCCTGGCCGCCCTGCGCGCGAATCTCCTCGACGAGCGCTTCGGCGGGCTGCGACAGCACGTCGAGGATCGCGACGCTCGCGCCGGCCGCGGCCAGCGTGCGCGCCGTTTCCGCGCCGATGCCGCGCGCGCCGCCAGTGATCGCGGCCACCTTGCCGCGCAGGTCGAACAGGTCTTCGATGAGTTTCATTGTGTCTCCTTGTATTTAGGCGAACCGGCCACGAGCGGGCCGGCCATCAAAACCATCGCGCATCATCGCGCCGTCGGCGCAGCCAGGAAATCGAGGCATTCCCGATTGAAATAGGCCGCATGCTCCACCATGACCCAGTGGCCGCAGCGGTTCAGCAGCACGAAGCGCGCGTCGCGGCAACGCTCGAGGAACGTCAGCGCGCCGCCGACCGGATTGAAGCGGTCGTCCGTGCCCCAGAAACCGAGCACCGGGCAGCGCAGGTCGCCGAGCGCGCCCGTCAGGTTCGGCACGCTCATCGTCGACAGCACTTCGGTCGGCTGCTCGACGCACACCTTCATCCGCTCGGCGACGAGCGCGTCGGTGACGATCGCCGGATCGTGCACCAGCAGCGTCAGCAACTCGCGCATCGTGTCGTCATTCATCTGGCGATTGGTGAAGAGCTGCACCATCCGCTGGATCCCTTCCATCCGGAAATAGGTGTCGCGATCCTCGACGCCGCCCGGCGCCATCATGATCAGCCCGTCGACTTCGTCCGGGTAATCGAGCGCGTATTTCAGCGCGATCGCGCCGCCGAGCGAGTTGCCGAGCAGCACGGCCGGCCCGATGCCGAGCGCGGACAGCTGCGCGTGCAGCGCGCCGACGAAGAAATCGAGCGTGTAGGCGACGTCGGACGGCTTCGACGACTGCCCGTAGCCCGGCAGGTCGACGACGATCGCGCGGTGGCCGGCCGCCGCGAACGCGGGGTAGTTGTGCTTGAAGTTGCTGAAACCGCTCGCGCCCGGGCCGCTGCCGTGGATGAACACCACCGGGCGGCCTGCGCCCGCCTCGAAATGATGCAGGCGCAAGCCGCCCGGAACGTCGGTGAAGATGCCGGCCGGCGGCGTCGTGGGGGTCGTCATCGCGGGTTGTCTCCTTCGTCGGTCGATGGATGCCTGCCACGATGATTGCGCCGCCGGCGCCGGCCGGCATCATCCTTTCAGACTACGAAGCCGCGCGCGCTTGTTCCTATCATCGGGCCACCGAAACGGAGGCAGACGATGAACGGATTCGACTACAGCGGCAAGACGGTGCTCGTGACGGGCGGCACCAAGGGCATCGGGCGGCGCATCGCCGAGCGGTTTCTCGCGGCGGGCGCGCGCGTGTTCGTGTGCGGGCGCAGCGCGCCCGACACGCCGCCGTCCGCCGGCGGACGCACGGCCACCTTCATCGCGGCCGACCTGCGCGACATCGAGCAGGTCGACGCGATGCTCGCGACGGTCCGCGCCTCGACGGGCGGCCTCGACGTGCTCGTCAACAACGCGGGCGGCTCGCCGTTCGTGCTCGCGGCCGACGCATCGCCGCGCTTCACCGAATCGATCGTGCGGCTGAACCTGATCGCGCCGCTGCAACTCGCGCAGCGCGTGAACGCGATCATGCAGCCGCAACCGCACGGCGGCGTGATGCTGTTCATCGCGAGCGTCAGCGCGTCGCGGCCGTCGCCCGGCACCGCGGCCTACGGCGCCGCGAAGGCGGGGCTCGTCAACGCGGTCACGTCGCTCGCGGTCGAGTGGGCGCCGCGCGTGCGCGTGTGCGCGATCAGCCCGAGCCTCGTGCAAACCGAATCCGCGACCGAAGGCCACTACGGTGACGATGCGGCGCTCGATGCGATCCGCGCGACGATTCCGGCCGCACGGCTCGCGACACCCGACGACGTCGCGTCGGCGTGCCTGTTCCTCGCGTCGCCCGACGCGTCGTACACGTCGGGCGCGAACCTGCGGCTCGACGGCGGGGGCGAACGGCCCGCGTTCCTGGCCGCGGCGCAGATGCAAGCGCGCTGACGCACGCGCCGCCAGATGCGTGCGCCGATCGTTTCCAGTCCTAGGGAAGTCATCTAGTTCATTTTGACGATTCCCTGCTATCGCGATCTCCCTACTCTGCCTCTCACGACAACCACAGTCGACCGTCGTCGATACCCCCAGAGGAGACACCATGCATCAACGGATTTCGCGCCGTACCGACAAGCGGGCCACCGCCGCGCTGTCGACGCTGGCCGCCGCGCTGCTGACTTGCGTCGTTCCCGACGCGCACGCCGGCAGCACGATCGAGCTTGGCGCCGACACGACGCTGGACTACACGTTCACGCTGAGTTACGGCCTTGGCATGCGCACGCGTGCGCCGAGCGGCAATCTGCTGACGCCGGCGAACATCAACGGCGACGACGGCGACCGCAACTTCGCGAAGAACAAGTTGATCGAGAACCAGGTCAGCCTGCTCGGCGAAGTGAACCTGAAGCACGACGACTGGGGCGTGTTCGTCCGCGCGAGCACGTTCTACGATCAGGCGTACCGCCACCCGAACTACAACGACGCGCCCGGCACGGTCAACCACACGGGCCAGTACAACAACTTCACCGGCGATGCCCGCTACTGGTCGGGCGGCCACACGACGCTGCTCGCCGCCTACGCCTACAACACCTTCAAGATCGGCCCGACGAGCCTGAACGTGAAGGTCGGCGACCAGGTGGTCGCGTGGGGCGAAAGCCTGTTCTTCCCGAACATCGCGGGCGCGCAAGGCCCGGCCGATGCCACCAAGTCCTATGTCGCGGGCGCTCAGGTGAAGGACATCCTGCTGCCGGTGCCGCAGATCTCGACGCAGTGGCAGATCACGCCGAACTTCAGCCTGCTCGGCTACTACCAGTTCTCGTTCCAGCAGAACCGCCTGACCGCGCCCGGCACGTACTGGAGCTATTCGGACGTGGTCGGCCCGGGCGCGCAGTTCATCATCGGCCCGGGCGGAATGATCATTCCGCGCGGGGCCGACGACAAGCCGAGCGCCCGCAATCAGTGGGGTATCGGCGCACGCGTGCGCGTGCTGGGCGACACCGAGCTCGGCGTGTACCACCTGCATTACAACGACATGAACCCGAGCGTCGTCACGACGTACTTCCCGACGCTCCAGTACCAGCAGAAATATTTCAGCAACATCAAGCTGACCGGCGCGAGCTTCTCGACGCAGGTCGGCCCGGTGAACGTCGCGGGCGAAGTGTCGTATCGCCAGGGCGCGGCCGTGCTCGTCAACACGCCGACCGGCGCGCAGTCGACGCGCGCGAACGTGCTGCAGACCAACCTGTCGGGCATCTACTCGATCGGGCCGAGCTTCCTCGCGAACTCGCAGTCGCTGATCGGCGAACTGACGTACGTGCATGCCGGCGGCATCTCCGCGCTCGACGGCTCGACCACGCTCGTCAACTCGCGCAACGCGCTCGCGATGGAGATCGCGTGGACGCTCAGCTACAAGAACGTGTTCAACGGCTGGGATCTCGACGTGCCGCTGACCTACACGCACGACCTGACCGGCACGTCGCCGCTCGCCGGCGCGCTCGGCTCGCTGACGGGCCAGGGCGATCACCGCGTGACGGCCGGCGTGACGTTCACGCGCCTGAGCAACCTGCAGCTGGCGCTCGTCTACGCCAAGTTCCTCGGCTCGCCCAACCCGGTCACGCGTCCGCTGGCGGATCGCGACTACGTGCTCGCCACGGCGACCTACCACTTCTGAGCGGCCCGGCCGCTCGTCACCCAGCAAGAAGAGGATTTGTCATGAAACGAACTCGTCTCCCCCTCCTGCGCGCATCGGTGATGGCCGCGTGCGCGCTCGTCGCGACGGCCTCGTTCCCGAAGGTCACGCCGGACGACCTGAAGGCGCTCGACGGCCCGCTCACGCCGATGGGCGCGGTGCGCGCCGCGAGCAAGGACGACAGCGTGCCGGAGTGGTCGGGCAAGTGGCTCGGCACGCCGCCCGACGTGCAGTACAAGCGCGGCAGCCGCTACCCCGATCCGTTCGCGAACGAGAAGCCGGTCGCGACGATCACCGCCGAGAACATGGCGCAGTACGCGGAGCACCTGACCGACGGCCAGAAGGCGATGTTCAAGCGCTATCCGGCCACGTTCAAGATCAACGTCTACCCGAGCCACCGCGACTTCCGCTACGCGGATTCCGTCTACAAGGACATCCGCACGTATGCGCCCGATTCGACGATGACGTCCGACGCGAACGGGCTGACCAACGCGCCGCCGCAGGTGCCGTACCCGATCCCGAAGACGGCCGCCGAGCTGCTGTGGAACCAGCGCTTCTCGTCGGCGATCGGCACCGAGCAGGCGACCTACGACCAGGCGGTCGTGTACTCCGACGGCAACATCGCGTGGGGCAAGGTGCGCTACGACATCTACTCGCCACGCAACGTCGGCAAGTACGACGTGAAGAGCGACCTGAACAACCGCACGTTCTATCGCAACGCGACGGAGCTGCCGCTGTCCGACCGCGGCTCGCTGATCGTCGGCTTCACGAACTGGGACAAGGCCGGCGCGGACAACTCGTCGCGCACGTGGATGTACAACCCGGGCACGCGGCGCGTGCGCCAGGCGCCCGAATACGGCTATGACCAGCCGCAGGGCCCGGGCGGCTTCCGCACCGTCGACGACGACCGCCTGTACAACGGCCCCGGCGACCGCTACGACTGGAAGATCGTCGGCAAGCGCGAAGTCTACGTGCCGTACGACAACTACAAGGCGATGGACAGCTCGGTCAAGTATGCGGACCTGCTGACCAAGGGACATGAAAACCCTTCGTACATCCGCTACGAGCTGCATCGCGTGTGGGTGCTGCAAGCGACGCTGAAGAGCGGCTATCGTCACCAGTACGCGAAGCGCGTGCTGTACATCGACGAGGATTCGTGGATGACGCTGCTCGCCGACAACTACGACGCACGCGGCCAGCTGTGGCGCACCAACGTCGCGACGACGCTGTACGCATATGACGCGAAGACGTTCTACCCGGGTGTCGTGTTCTTCCACGACCTGATCTCCGGCGCCTACATGGCCGACCGCCTGACCAACGAAGGGCCGATGCCGAAGCTCGACAGCAGCCCGCAGTTCAGCGAAGCGTACTTCTCGCCGGACGCGATCCGCAGTTCGGGTAACTAAGCAAATCGCCGCCTGCGCCGGAGCCTCGCTCCGGCGCCCGACGCCGCCCGGGACGGCGGCCTTTTCCATTCGAGGGCCCTACCATGTCCAACCGCTTGCATGCGACGCTCGGCGACGAGCTGTATGCCGCGTGGCACTCCCGCGCGCCGGTCCCGCCGCTGTCGGGGCGGCCGCGCCGGCTGTCCCTCGACGATGCGTACCGGATCCAGCAACGCTTCATCGAACGCCGCGTCGAATGCGGCGAATCGGTGGTCGGCAAGAAGATCGGCGTGACGAGCCAGGCCGTGCAGGACATGCTGAACGTGCGCCAGCCCGATTTCGGCATCCTGCTGTCCGGCATGCACTACGCGGCCGGCGAGGCGATCGCAACCGAGTCGCTGATCGCGCCGCGCGCCGAAGGCGAGATCGCGTTCATCCTCGCGCGCGACCTGCGCGGCCCCGGCATCGACCGCACCGACGTGATCGCCGCGACGGCCGCGGTTGCGCCCTGCTTCGAGATCGTCGATTCGCGCATTCGCGACTGGGCGATCCGCATCGAGGACACCGTCGCCGACAACGCGTCGTGCGGCGTGTACGTACTCGGCGATGCGCGCGTCGATCCGCGCACGCTCGATCTCGCCGCGTGCGAGATGACCATCGAGAAGAACGGCGAAACCGTCGCGCAAGGCCGCGGCGATGCGGCGCTCGGCCATCCCGCCGACGCGGTCGCGTGGCTCGCGAACACGCTCGCCGAATACGACGTGCCGCTGCTCGCCGGCGAGATCGTGCTGTCCGGCTCGCTCGCGAAACTGATTCCGGTCACGGCCGGCGACGCGCTGTCGATGCACATCTCGGGCATCGGCGGTTGCGACGTCCGCTTTATCTAAAGGAAGAGGAAGAATCCTGATGAAGAAAATCAAATGCGCACTGATCGGGCCCGGCAACATCGGCACCGACCTGCTTTACAAGCTGCGCCGCTCGCCGGTGCTCGAACCGGTGTGGATGGTCGGCGTCGACCCTGCGTCCGACGGCCTCGCGCGGGCCCGCGAATTCGGGCTGAAGACCACCGACAAAGGTGTCGACGGGCTGCTGCCGCACGTCGCCGACGACGAGATCCGCATTGCGTTCGACGCGACGTCGGCCTACGTGCACCGCGACAACTCCGACAAGCTCACCGCGCTTGGCGTGAAGATGATCGACCTGACACCCGCCGCGATCGGGCCGTACTGCGTGCCGCCGGTCAACCTCGACGCGCATCTCGGCAGCGCGCAGATGAACGTGAACATGGTGACCTGCGGCGGCCAGGCGACGATCCCGATGGTGTACGCGGTGTCGCGCGTGCAGCCGGTCGCGTACGGCGAGATCGTCGCGACGGTGTCGTCGCGCTCGGTCGGCCCCGGCACGCGCAAGAACATCGACGAATTCACGCGCACGACGTCCGGCGCGATCGAACAGGTCGGCGGCGCCCGCAAGGGCAAGGCGATCATCGTGATCAACCCGGCCGAGCCGCCGCTGATCATGCGCGACACGATCCACTGCCTCACCGACGGCCCGCCCGACGTCGACGCGATCACCGCGTCGGTGCATGCGATGGTCAAGGAAGTGCAGCGCTACGTGCCCGGCTACACGCTGAAGAACGGCCCGGTGTTCGACGGCAACCGCGTGTCGGTGTTCATGGAAGTCGAGGGGCTCGGCGATTACCTGCCGAAATACGCGGGCAATCTCGACATCATGACCGCCGCCGCGGCCGCCACGGCCGAGCGTTTCGCCGAACAGATGCTGGCCGCGACGGCCGCCACCGCTTGAGTCGAGGAGTCACACGATGTCACTTGCAGGCAAGAAGATCACCGTCCACGACATGTCGTTGCGCGACGGGATGCACCCGAAGCGTCACCAGATCACGCTCGACCAGATGCGCAGCATCGCGCGCGGGCTCGATGCGGCCGGCGTGCCGCTGATCGAAGTTACGCACGGCGACGGGCTCGGCGGCGCTTCGGTCAACTACGGTTTTCCCGCGCATACCGACGAGGCGTACCTGAGCGCCGTGATTCCGGAGCTGAAGCAGGCGAAGGTGTCGGCGCTGCTGCTGCCCGGCATCGGCACCGTCGAGCACCTGCGCATGGCGCACGAGCTCGGCGTCGGCACGATCCGCGTCGCGACGCACTGCACCGAAGCCGACGTGTCGGAACAGCATATCGGCCTCGCACGCACGCTCGGCCTCGATACCGTCGGATTCCTGATGATGGCGCACATGTCGTCGCCCGAGCAGCTCGTCGTGCAGGCGAAGCTGATGGAGTCGTACGGCGCGAACTGCATCTACATCACCGATTCGGCCGGCCACATGCTGCCCGACGACGTGACCGCGCGGATTGGCCAGGTGCGCGCCGCGCTGAAGCCGGAGACGGAACTCGGCTTCCACGGCCACCACAACCTCGCGATGGGCGTCGCGAACTCGGTCGCGGCGGTCGCCGCCGGCGCGAACCGGATCGACGCGGCTGCCGCCGGCCTCGGCGCGGGCGCCGGCAATACGCCGATGGAAGTGTTCGTCGCGGTGTGTGACCGGATGGGAATCGAGACCGGCGTCGACGTGTTCGCGATTTCCGACGTCGCCGAGGATCTCGTCGTGCCGATCATGGACGCGCCGATCCGCCTTGACCGCGATGCGCTGACGCTCGGTTACGCGGGCGTCTACTCGTCGTTCCTGCTGTTCGCGAAGCGCGCGGAAGCGAAGTACGGGATTCCGGCGCGGGACATCCTCGTCGAACTCGGCCGGCAGCGGCTCGTCGGCGGGCAGGAGGACATGATCGAGGATGCGGCGCTGACGATGGTGCGGGCACGGGCGGTGGCGGCATAACGGGGATCTGCGCTGCCTTCCATGTCATGGACGCATCGCAGGTCAGTCTCCGGCCGGAGCCGCGGCGGTCGCGGCTCCGTCTTCCGCCCGGATGCCTGCCGTCAACGAGCAGGATAAGCGTCGCCACCGACGGCGGCAAAAAACGAAACCGTACTGGCCATCCTGGCCGCGCGCAGGCGAATCATCTCCAGCCGCGTCAGATCGTACGCATACTCGGCACGTAGCACGCGAAGCCGATCCGAGCTGCCGTTCTCGAACTGACGCCGCGTCATCTCGAGAACGGTCTGCTGGCGGCGAGCGACGGCGCCACGGGCCTGCAGCGCCGTCGTATCGCGATCGATTTCGGTCATCGCATCGGCAACGCTCTGCAATCCGCTGAGCACGACCTTCCGGTAGTCTTCAAACGTCGCATCGTATGCGGCATACGCCGCATCCCGCGACGCACGCAATTCTCCACCGTGAAAAATCGGTGCGCTTAGCTGGGCACCGATATTCCAGATCGTCGTGCCGCCCGCGAACAACTGGCCGAGCACCAGCGGCGACGACCCGATGCTCGCGCCCAGTTCGATCCGCGGGTAAAGATTGGCCGTGGCGACGCCGGCCAGTTCACCGGCAATGTGCAGGCTCGCCTCCGCTGCGAGGATGTCGGGACGTTGACGCACGAACTCCGACGGAACCGCCGACGGCAGGTCCCGTGGCAACTGCAAATCGTCCAGACGAAACCGCGGCAGCGATTCGGGCGATGGAACACCCGCATAGACCGCGAGTTGAAACCGGACCTGCTGCAGTTGCGCGCGCAAGATCGCCAGTTCCGCCTCGATTCGATCGACGTCCGAATCGCCGTCGATCGTTTCCCGATAAGCCACGCTGCCGATTGCATAGCGATCGTGCTGCGTCTGCCGGACGGCCTGCCGGTTCTGCAACACGCCTTCGTTCAATTCGATTTCGTCGCGCAGCCGCCCTTCCCGGACCGCCGCGGCCGCGATATTGCCGGCCAGCGTCAGGCGTGCCGCGTCTGCCTGATGCTTTCTCAGCGCCGCTTCGTATCGTTTCGCGGCGATCCGATGGCGCTGCGCACCGAAGAAGTCGAAGTCGTATCGAACGCTCACGTTCGTGTTGTACAACATGAATGGCGACGGGTTCGGAATCATCGGCAGGCCGGCCGCAGCGGTATTCAACTGCTCCTTTTTTGCCGACGCGCCGAAATCGACCTGCGGATAGCGACTTGCTCCGCGCTGGCCCTCGAGATACTTCGTGGCTTCGACCAGCCGCGACTCCGCACTCCGCACGGACGGACTATCCTGCATCGCCTGCTCGACGAGTGTATCGAGCGCCGGCGAGCCAAAGCGCCGCCACCAGCGCGGATCGCGTGCGGCCGGCGCGGAAGCGCCGTCGCGTTCGGCCGATCCGGCGCTCATTCCCATGAAGGTGGAAGGCAATGCCAGATCGCTCGCGGAACGAGAGACGAACGCGGGATGACGGCACCCTTGCCCCAGGACGATGGCGACCGCGATCGGCAGGAGCGCAATTGCGCGGCAAGCGCGGCGGCCGGGATGTGTTCGTTGTGCCATCGTCGTTCAATCGAGCGTGGTTCTGTACGCGAGCAGGCCGACGGTCATTGCAACCAGTGTGAAAGCGACCATCGTCGCGGCATCGGGCCAAACTTCATTCCATCCGCTGCCCTTCAGGAGGACGCCGCGAATGGCCCTGTTGAAATAGGTCAGCGGCAATCCGTTGCCGATCATCCGTGCCCAGCCCGGCATGCCGGCAAACGGGAACATGAATCCGGAGAGCAGGACGCTTGGCAGAAAATAGAAGAAAGTCATCTGCATCGCCTGCAACTGATTTCGCGCGACCGACGAGATGGCGATGCCGACCATCAGGTTCGCGAGGATCAACAACGACGCGAGGCAGTAGACCGTCACCGGATTGCCTTCGAACGGCACGCTGAATACGAACCGCGCCGCCAGCAGGATGATCGTGCACTGCAGGATGCCGATCACGATGTACGGAACGATCTTTCCGCAGATCACCTCGATGGACGTTGCCGGTGACGCGAGGATGTTCTCGATCGTTCCGCGCTCACGTTCACGCGTGATGGCGAGACTCGTCATCATGACCATCGTCATCGACAGGATGACGCCCATCAGGCCCGGAATGATGTTGTACTGCGTAATGCCGGCCGGATTGTAGATCTTGTGCACACGGGCAGAGAATGCTTGCGGCGGCGCGGCTGGCGCCAGCGCTCCCGTCAGATCCTTGTTCAGCACCGTACGCGTCATCGTGTTGAACGCGGCGATCGCATTTCCCGTTGCCGCGGGATCCGTCGCATCCGCCTCGACCAGAATTTCCGGCTGCTCGTCGCGCACCAGCCGCCGCGAGAAGTCGTGCGGCACGCTGACCACAAACTGCACGGTTCCCTTTTGCAGTGCGTCACGTGCCGCGCGCTCGGAAAACAGGCCCCCCTGGATATCGAAATAGCCTGTATTGCGCATGCCGGCGACGAGTGATCGCGAGAATTCGCTTGCGTCGTCGGCAAGCACGATCGTCGGAAGATGCCTAGGATCGCTGTTGATCGCGAAACCGAACAGCGCCAGCTGCACGATCGGCAACACGGCGATCATCCCGAGCGTCACGCGATCGCGGCGGATCTGCAGGAATTCCTTCGTCACCATGCTCCACCAGCGGGAAACCGAAAATCCGGTCATGTCAGCCTGGCTCCCCGGATCCGTCCTTCATCAAGTGCAGGAAAACGTGTTCCAGATTCGTTGCGACTCTCTGGATCTCGACGCCATCGCCCCCGACCATTTCGAGCGTCGCGCCAAGCACGGCCTCGTCACGCCCCGAAACGTGCAGCGCACGCCCGAACGCAATCACCTGCTCGACGCCCGGCCGCCCCTTCAGCCGGTCGTTCAATCGCACGAGATCTCCCCCGGACAGCGACCAGGTATGGAACGCATGCCGCCGTACGAGCTCGCCGGCCTCGCCGTGCGCCAGCAGCGTCCCGTACGAGATGTAGGCGAGCTTGTGGCAACGCTCGGCCTCGTCCATATAGTGCGTGCTGACGAGCACCGAAATGCCGCGGGCCGCCAGACGGTGCAGTTCCTCCCAGAATTCCCTGCGCACGCCCGGGTCGACGCCGGCTGTCGGCTCGTCGAGCAGCAACAGCTCAGGCGACTGCAACAGCGCAGCCGCAAGCGCCACGCGCTGCTTCCAGCCGCCCGACAATGAACCGGCCAGTTGGTTCGCTCGCGATTCCAGTCCCATTTCGGCGAGGATCCGTGCGACACGTTCCTTTCGCGCGTCGATCGCATACAGTCGCGCGACGAAGTCGAGGTTCTCCCGCACCGTCAGGTCCTCCCAGTACGAAAAGCGCTGCGTCATGTAGCCGACCCGCCGCTTGATCTCCTGGCGCTGCGTCAGGATGTCGAATCCGAGGCAGGTCCCGCTGCCGGAGTCCGGCGTCAGCAGTCCGCACATCATGCGCAACGAGGTCGTCTTGCCGCTCCCGTTCGGACCGAGAAAGCCGAATATCTCGCCACGGCCGACCTGCAGGCTCAGGTTCTTGACGACGTGCCGCGCGCCGAAATGCTTGTTCAGCCGATGCACCTCGATCAACGGCGCTGCGTGGTTCATCGCGTCACCTCGACCGGCAAGCCCGGATGCAGTCCGCGCGCATCGGCGGTGTCGGGTCGCGCCTCGACGAGAAACACCAGTTTCGAACGCGCGTCGTTGCTGTAGATGACGGGCGGCGTATATTCCGCGTCCGATGCGATATGTGTGATCGTTGCCGAATAGCCGCGTGCGCACCCGTCGCATGCGAGCTTCACGACATGACCGACGCGCAGATGAGGCAGCGCGACCTCGGGCACGAAGAAGCGCACCTTCGTATTGCGATCGACGAGAATCTTGACCACCGGTTTGCCCGCGACGACCCACTCGCCCGGCGTGAAGAACGTATCGACGACGACACCCTTTCCAGGTGCCTGCACGGACAGTTGCCGGTACTGCGTCCGCAGCCGTTCGTATTCGGCCTGAAGCGCGTCGGTGCTCTGTCGTTGCGAACGCAGCTGACCGTCTCGTGCCGGCAACCGCGCCGTCTTCAGCTGACTGGCAAGTTCGCGTACTCGTGCGTGGTCCACCCGCGCCGCCGCGCGCTCGCTTTCGAGTTGATCGAGTGAAATCGCGCGTATTTCGTAGTCGGCTTCGGCACGGGCGAGCCTTTGCGTCGAAAAAACCGCGCTCGCCCGCGCCTGTTCGAGCTGTGCCTTCACCGCATCGATTTCCGATGAACGCTTGCCTTGTTCCAGGTCGCCGAGCACGTTCCGCGACGATTGCCACTGGTGATACTGGCGCTTGATCGCCTGTTCCAGGTCGGGCGCATCGATCTCGAAGACGCCCGCGCCCGCGTCGACACGGTCACCACGCGCGGCACGCAATGTCTTCAGGTTCCCCGAGTACGGCGCCGACAAATAGGAAAACTGCCCTTCGATATAGCCGTGATACGTTTCCGGCGACTGGGTGCAACCTGTGGTCAGGAGGCACACGCAAACGAAACCGTACCCGACCCGCCGAGGCGTAAGCGTGATGCGTTCCATAGTGAAGAAACCGAATGTTGCACGGTGGTATGCGACGACCGATTACGCGGTCGGCAAACGACGGTCCGGCTGGCATCGCGCGGCGGTTCGCTGCGTGTAGGCGTCGAGAAACTCGGCGGCAGCCGCACGCCGGATTTCCGTCACGTATTGCGTGCAGCAATGGTCCCCGTCGTCGAATAGCGTCAGCTTGATGCCGTCGGTCAGCCCGAGCCCGTTCAAGGTATCGCGCAGCCATGTCTTGTCCGCGACCGACACAAGCGGGTCGCGTCCGCCATGAACGATATGGACGCGAAGGACCGAAGTAGATATTCGATGCTGTTGCCGCCGGAGACTCTTTTCTTCCATCCATTGGTTTACTTCCATCATTTCAAAGTGTGAACACGACCGATTCATTAAAAATGGATCCAAAAATTCGATCGAATCTTGAAAACCATAAACTCAAATAAGGTTTATCAGACAAATCCACGAAGGCGGAATGATTCGCCATCGTCATTTAAGCCGTTCCACGCAAGAGAATCGCGGTCAGAGACAAGACCTAAACCATCCAGATCGACGAAAAATTCTATTTTTCCAAACTCAACTCGTCAACGCGAAAATAAATGCCTATTATTTTAGTTTTGAGATTAAGGCGATAATTATCACTTTGAAACAAATTGGATGCTAGTACCAGTACTAAATCGAAATCCCCGGCCGAATATAATCCTCCGTAACCCTAAATAGTACGGCGGCGGCCGGATTCGATCATGGAAATCCAGCATTGCAGACAGTGGCCTCATTGTGCCAAGAACGACAAAACGAGCGAATTTCATCGATCGGGTCGCTGATGACCGGCACGACGTTCGGGATCGCGGTGCTCGGCACGCTGTTCGCGGTCGTGCATGGCGGCACGGCGGGCTTGCGCGCGGAGATGTTTGCCCGCGCGGCAATGCAGCTGGCGGTGGCGACCGGGGCGACCGGGGCGACCGGGGCGACAGTCAGCGTACAGCACGCGAGGCAATCGACATGATGCGAGCCGTTCGTCGAAGATTTCCTGCGAGACGCGGCCGCTCGAGCATTGCGCACGCTTGATGCAGTGATTCGGAGCCGGTAGCCGAATCGGCCGCCACCCGATCGGCAGCCCCCGGCTTCCTGGTTGTCACCGCCCCTTGCTCAGAAGCACGACAACCAGGATCGCGACCAGCGCAGCGAGCCACTTCAAGCCGGTGAACACCTTGTCGAGCCTCTCCGTCAGCGCCACGACGGGATTCCCGTCGTCCGTGCGCAGCGGCATCCGCGCTGACCGGCCATCTCCCGGCAGACTGACCTTCGGGAGATCGATGGCGAGATACACGACGTATCCGCTGGCGGTCGGCGCCGCCTTCAATGCGTTGCCGTCCTCACCGGGTCTCAGGAACGCGCGCAATCCCCCCGCCAGCACGGCACCGGGCGGGATCGACGTATAGACGTCCCGCAGGCACAGTCCGGCCTTGACGGCTGTGACCTGTCCCGCCTCGACACCGTCGGCAAGTGCCTGCATGCTGCTCGCCGGCACGTCGCACCATGCCCACCACTGAGCCGGTTCCTGCATCTCGTCATCGGACTCGTTGTAGCCGAGCCGTGCCGTGCCAAGCGGATCGTCCGAATGGGTGATGCCCAGTTCGTCCTGCAATTCGCGAAGGCCGTGCCGTTCAGGCTGGCCGATCTCGCGAGCCGCGAAGGTGATGTGTATCGTGCGCGTGCTGTTCTGCACGTCACCCATGATCGACAGACAGCAGTCGTCCAGACTCGCCGTCCCCTGGACATAGGTCGAAAGCGTCGAGTGCGTTGTCCCGCCGGCGGGCTCCAGTCGCCTGACGACCTGGATGTCCTGCAGGGTGAGCCACAGCGACTTCGCCGGGTAGTACGTCTGCACGTTGCCGTCGGCGCCAAGGTGCTCGATCGTATGGCCGGCGCATTTCCTGATTTCGATGCAATGCCGCGCGTCCTCCTGTAGCCGGTCGTCGCCTGCATGCCGGTGCCGTCCCTCGTGGCCGGCAAGTTGTCCGGCATCGGGGCGCGTCAGCGGTGTCCGGGGCGCAATCCTGACATTGTCGAGAACGTCGTCGTGGGTACGGACTTCCGTGACCGACGCTCCGGCACGGGCGATCGATGCGGCACGGGCTCGTGAACGTATCCCGTATCGCGTGTCGACGACGGGAAGCACATCACGGGCCTCCATGCCGAGCGTGATCCCGGGCACCTGTTCCGCGAGCGGATCGGCGTACTGCGATCGGGACGCGGCCGAGACCTTCACGAGCGAAGGAAGCAGTCGGGTCAGCAGGTCGGCGTACGGGACCAGCAGCGGCAGGAACAGGCCGGCCAGCGACAGGTTGAACAGCGTATGGAAATCGGCCACCACCCGACCATTGTCCGGTTCGATCCTGACCATGACGCAACCGATCGGCGTCAGTGCGACAAGCGCAATCACCACGCCGGCCGACAGAATGAGCAGCATGCCGACCGGCACGCATCGGGAGGCAGGATCGTGTGTCGCGGTCTCCTCCAGCACCGGGCGGATGGCCACGCCCAGGTTGGCACCCAGCACCAGTGCGAAAGCCGTATCGGGGGGAATGACGTTTTGCGCGCACAGCGACATGATCAGGAGCACGATCGCGACGTTCGAATCGGCGGCCCAGGCCAGGCCGGCCGCCAGCAGGACGTCGATCAGCGGTATCGTGGATGCGTCGCTCAGCAGCATCCGAAGATTCGGCGCATCCTCGTAGTCCGTCATCAACTCCTGCAGATGATGCAGTGCGAGCAGCAACAGACCCAGGCCGATGAGCGTGCGCCCCAGTTCATGAGCGCATGTATTCGATACCTTGCGGAACATCAGCACGCCAACGAGGATTAGGGCGGGCGACACGGCGCCGACTTCGAACGAAAGCACCTGCACGAGCAACGTCGTACCCACGTTCGCGCCGAGCACGACGGCCAGTGCCGGGACAAGGCCAACGCGCCCCTGCGCGGCGAGCTCGCTCGTCATGACCGCGGTCGTCGTACTGCTCTGCAACACCGCTGTTACGCCCATGCCGCCGAAGAAGGCAGGGAGTCGCCCGAAAAGCGCCCGTTCCAGCAGCGACCGCAGGCCAGCGCCGAACGCGCGCTGCATGCCGGTCTGAAGCATCTGCGTCCCGAGCAGCACCAGCGCAATCGAGCCGGCGAGATCGACCAGCGTGAACGTGAATGTCATGACTCTGGGCCCCAGACGCCGACCGGTTGTTCTTGTAACGTTTCCCGTCGTGAAGTTCGATCACGCCCGTCGCCGGCCGGCAAGGAAAGGCCAACTCGAATGCGTCTTGTCGCGACGGAGAAACGCACGACCGAACCGTAGATCACGCGACGGGCCTTCCCCCGAAGACGCGGTGCGCCACGTTACGGTCACCCACGGCGGTTTCCGTGAAATCACGCGCCCGCAGCCACATCCCCGCCGCAAGTGGCGTGCCACCAATGCGGGTCGGGTGCGCAAGGCGCGTTGAAACCGAAAAATACGGAGATGGGCCCGTCGGGCGAATGAATGTGTTGCAGCGTTGATACAGGCCTGCGTCTTTCATGCATCGGCCCACGTTGATTGCCGCCATCACGCGCGCCCGGCGACCACGTGGTGGCGTCACCATCACGAGCGGACCGAGCACGCCGCTGTGCCGACGCATCGGCACGTTTCGAAATTGAAACGCGCGGTGCGATACGTGGATGCGTACAACTGGATGGGAGCGGAGCGCGCGCTATGGACCGGCGCTCGTCGAAGATGGCTCGCCGACGTCGAATCCGCGAACCAGACCGGCGAACGGCGCGACCTGCGCCGTCCATCCGGTGTGCCCGGCTGCATGACCGGGCCGGACGGGTTTCGATCGGTACGGCATTGCGCCGCCCGATCGCTACTGCTTAGCGACGCGGTTGCCCGGTGCGCGGCGGACGCGGCGAATTCGCGTCCTTGTGACGGAAGTTGATACGCCCCTTCGTCAGGTCGTACACCGACAGTTCCAGCGTCACACGGTCACCCGCGAGAATGCGGATGTGGTTCTTGCGCATGCGGCCCGACGCATACGCGCCGACCACGACGCCGTTTTCCAGCGTGACACGGTATTTGCTGTCCGGCAGCACTTCGTCGACGATTCCGTCCAGTTCCAGCAGTTCTTCTTTTGCCAAACCAATTCCTCCAGACAAGTGAGTGACCGCGGCCGCGGCGAGCCACCGGCGCCGTGTCCCGCAACGGGACGGCGGCCGGCAGGATGCCGGGTATCAATTCGTTCAGACGGGCGACGGGCCCGCCTTGCAATCGGAGCCCGGCGCGTTGCGGCGGTCGGGCGGTCAGTGGCGGCGATGCGATCGGCACCGCGCAAAGTCGGGACCGCGCCGCGTGCGGCATGGCGACGGTCTACTCGGGTTGCAGCATGGGCCGCTGGCGACACGGCGAACGCGTCGCGAGGGCGTTGGATCGCACGTCGTACGGACGTGCGATGGATGAGGGAAGCACACGACCGATGCATCGTGAATGCCGCGATGCATCGGTCGTGTGCGTCGGAACGCGCTGGACGCCGGCTCGGGCCGGCCTCCGCGCGAGATCCGTCCGGCAGCGGCCGCCGCTTGGCGACCGGTGCCGATACGGCTTACTGCGGCGTGATGTTCGACGCTTGCAGACCCTTCGGGCCACGCTTCACTTCGTAGCTGACCTTCTGGCCTTCGGCCAGGGTCTTGAAACCCGTGCCGCGGATTTCAGAGAAATGGGCGAACAGATCGTCGCCGCCGTTGTCCGGGGAGATGAAACCAAAGCCCTTGGTTTCGTTGAACCACTTGACGGTACCGGTATCCACAAATACTTCCTTAATACGAATGAAATGAACATGCGCCCGTGACGGGCACAGAAAGAATCAAAGAGGGAGAGACCAACGACTGCCGCACGCCGTGCGGCCAATGATGAGCAATCGAGCTTCTTGAAGACTTCGGTCTCGGACACTACGCGGTGCGAGCCGATCCGTCAAGTCCTTTTGATGCGCCGCGTGCGCGCGGCAGCACGCGGCGCCTTGTCCGGCGGGCGTTCGCGGCAATCGGGAGCGCAGCGATACGCCCCCCATTTTTCCCGCCACTCGCCACGCCGCGCCGTGACTGCGCTATTGCGTTACTGCGGTTCGAACACGTGATGCAGCGCCGGCGGTGCCTCGCCGTCGCGGATCTTCATCTCGAACGTCTTGCGTGCGACGCTCGACGGCCGCACGTCGGCCGCGTCCAGGTAGAACTGCGCATACCAGTCGCGCATCTGGTACAGCGGCCCGTCGCCTTCGCACAGCAGCGGGTTGTCGATCCGCGTCTTGCTGTGCCAGATGTCGACGTCCTCGTAGAACGCGCGCTGCGCTTCCTTCACGTACGCATTCGCGATCTCCAGGTTCTGCGCGTCGCTCAGGCCGGCCACCTTCTTCACGATCACGCCGTAGCGCAGCTCGAAACTGTTCATGTCGATCGGCACGTGGCAGTTCAGCAGCACCGAATGGATCGGCTGCCCGCCGCTCTGCCCCGTCATCTGCGTGATGTGCACGGCCGGCCCGAAATACGTCGACAGCGCGGTCAGGCTGTCGCCGCCGAGCTTCTCGCTGCGGCCGACCATCAGCTGCGTCGCCTTGTGATCCTCGAACAGGTTCGCGAAATAGTCGATCGGCGCATGGTGAACGGTCGCGAAGTGCGCGACGTCCGAGATGTTGTCGACCAGTTCGCGGCAGTTCGCGTTGATCACCATCTTGTCGACGACCCAGTCCGACCATTCGTCGGAGAAGCACACGTCGAGCCTCGGAATCGCGACTTCCGGCGGCGGCGCATTGCCTTCCGGGTCGTTCCACACGAACAGCAGGTTGTTCTCCTCGCAGGTCGGCCACGCGCCGATGCGCGCCTTCGGCGGAATCCGCTTGCAGTACGGGATCGACGCGCACTGCCCTGCGCCGTTCCACGCCCAGCCGTGGAACGGGCAGACGAGGTTGTCGCCTTCGACCGTGCCGAGGCTCAGATCGGCGCCCATGTGCGGGCAGTACGCGTCGACCACGTTGATCCTGCCGGTCGAATCGGCGAACGCGGCGAGCTTGCGACCGAAGATGTTCAGCGTGTGCGGCTTGCCGTCCTTGTAGTCGCGGGCGAGGCCGAGGCAGTGCCAGCCGCGCGCATAGCGCTGCGCGAGCGGCTGGGCTTCGATCTTGTAAGGGCGTGCGGACATGTGGGTTGACTCCTCTTTGGGGAACGCGCGGCGGCCCGCCGCGCACCGGGGTAATGGGGGTTCGGGGGTTGCGTCGTTCAGCGCGCCGGATTGCCGGGTTCGAGCGCGCGCGTCGGTTCGCGCGCTGGTGCCGGCGCAGACGGCGCAGACGACGCGGACGGCTGCGTCAGTTGCGCCACGCGGCGCTCGGCACGCTCGACGCCGAGCCACGCGGCCAGCGCGGGCAGCAGGAACACCGCGCCGAACAGGTTCACGAGGAACATGAACGCGAGCAGCACGCCCATGTCGACCTGGAACTTCAGCGCGGAGAACGCCCACGTGCCGACGCCGATGAACATCGTGACGGCCGTGAACAGCGCCGCGGTGCCGCGCTGGCGCATCGCGTCGGCGAATGCGTCGGGCAGCGTCGCGCCGTGGCGCAGGTCGTGCTGCAGGCGTTCGTACAGGTAGATCCCGTAGTCGACGCCGACGCCGACACCGAGCGTGATCACCGGCAGCGTCGCGACCTTCAGCCCGATGCCGAGCCGCGCCATCACCGCGTTGCACAGGATCGACACCAGCGTGAGCGGCACGATGATGCACAGCACCGCGCGCCACGAGCGGAACGTGACCGCGCACAGCAGCGCGATCGCGCCGAAGATCGACAGCAGCATCGCGACCTCCGCGTCGCCGACCGCCTCGTTGGTCGCGGCCATCACGCCGACGTTGCCACCCGCGAGCCGGAACGCGACGTTCGGCGTCGGGTTCTCGGCCGCGTAGCGCTTGATCTCGTCGACGATGTGCGCGATGGTCGTGCCTTCGTGGTTCTTCGTGTAGATCAGCACCTGGATCGCCTTGCAGTTCGCGGTGTTCATCCCGTTGTCGGGGTCGAACGCGTTGGAACCCTGCGTGAGCCCGTCGCTGGAGCGCGGCAGCGCGGCCCAGCGCGGATTGCCTTCGTTGAACGCGGCGATGAACACCTTGCCCTGCGACGCGACGCTCGTCACCGACTGCACGCCGGCCACGCCGCGCATGTTCATCTCGAACTTCTCGATCGCGCTCATCACCGGGTAATGCAGGCACGCGTCGTCGAAGCCGGTCGTCTCGACGATCACCGACAGCACGTCGACGCCGATGTTGTACTGGTGCGTGATCGCCGCGTTGTCGACGTTGTAGCGCGAGTTCGCGCGCAGCTCCGGCGCGCCGGTGCCGATGTCGCCGATCTCGAGCCTGCGCGACTCGAGCGTGCCGTACGCGAGCAGCGCGAGCGCGACGGCGAACACGCCGAGCGCGGGCGCCGGGCGCGCGAACAGCGCGAAGCGCGACCACATCGGGCTTCCGCCGGCCGCCGCGGTGCGCTGCGCCCGCGCGAGCGTGCCGCGTTCGAGGCGCGTATACGACAGCAGGATCGGCAGGAACACCTTGTTGGTGACGATCATCAGCAGCACGCCGAGGCACGCGGTGATGCCGAGCTCGCGCACGATGTCGATCCTGATCCGCATGATCACCATGAAGCCGAGCGCGTTGGTCAGCAGCGCGACCGTGCCCGGCACGAACAGCTTGCGGAACGCGTCGCGCGCGGCCTCCGCCGACGATGCGCCGCGCACCAGCGCCTGCTTCCACGCATTGGTCATCTGCACCGCGTGCGACACGCCGATCGAGAAGATCAGGAACGGCACGAGGATCGACATCGGATCGATGCCGAGCCCGAGCAGCGGCAACGCGCCGAGCAGCCAGACGACCGGCAGCAGCGCGACGACGAGCGCGAGCACGGTCGTCTTCAGCGAGCGCGTATAGGCGAACAGCAGTGCGGCCGTCACGAGGAACGCGAGCGCGAAGAACGCCATCACGCCGGCGATCCCGGCCTCGACGTCGCCGACCAGCTTCGCGAAGCCGATGATGTTCACGTCGATGCCCTGCTTCGCGTACTTCGCGCGGATCTCCTCGAGCTGGCGCGCGACCGCGCTGTAGTCGAGCCGCTTGCCGCTGGCCGGATCGGTCTCGCGCAACTCCGCGCGGATCAGCGCCGACTTCAGGTCGTTGCCGACCAGGCGGCCGATCTGCCCGGAGCGCGCGACGTTGCGGCGCACCTTCGCGAGGTCGTCCGGATTCGCGCTCGAGAACTGGCCGGGCACGACCACGTCGCCGCGAAAACCGGCTTCCGTCACCTCGGTGTAGTGCACGTTCGGCGTGAACAGCGAGAACACGCGCGAGCGGTTCACGCCGGGGATGAAGAACACGTCGTCGGTCGCGTGGCGCAGCGCGTCCATGAACGTCTGGTTGTAGATGTCGCCGTCGCCCTTCCAGCGCAGGCTGACGAGGATCGTGTTCGCACCGGGGAACGCGCCCGCGTAGCGCTCGAACACCTGCATGTACGGGTGCTGCATCGGGATCATCTTGTTGAAGCCCGGATCGAGCTTCAGGCGCGTCGCGGACAGGCCGAGCGCGAGCGTCAGCGCGACGCACAGCAGCATCAGCAGCCGGCGCTGCCGGATGATGGTATCGGCGCAGCGCTCGACGAACGCGGCGAGGCGCGACGCGGGAACGGCTTCGGTGGAGCGTGACAGGTCGTTCATGGATTTCTCGTGTCGGAACGGACGGAACAGGCGATGCGGACGATGCGGGCAGCGCGAAGGCGAGCGCCGCCGCGCATCAGGACGGCGACGCAGCGAGCGGCGCGACGCCGGCCTCGCCCCCGAGCAGCAGCGCGCCGCGGCCCATGTCGAGCACGGCCGCGAGGCTCTGCACGCCGCCGAGCTTGCGCACGTCGAAGGTCAGGCCGCCGTCGCGCGACCCGACGATCGCGCCGCCCTGCCCGACCAGCACGAGTTCGCCATCGGCAAGCTGGGTCGCGCCGAAATACGACACCGGCACGTGGCTGTCGACGTGCGTCCAGGTCGCGCCGCGATCGGTGCTGCGCAACACGTTGCCGCGCATGCCGTACGCGACCCAGTCGCCGTTCGCGAGCATCAGCGCGCCGAACAGCGAGCCTTGGTACGGTGACGGCACCTTGTCCCAGCTCGCGCCGTTGTCGGTCGAACGCAGCAGCGTGCCGCTCTCGCCGGCGATCAGCAGGTCGCCGTGGCCGTCGCCGACGATCGCGTTCAGGTGGCGGTCGCCCGCCGGCGTCTTGAGCGGCTGCCACGTGAGCCCGGCATCGTCCGAGCGCAGCAGCTGGCCGAAACTGCCGGCCGCGAACAGCGGGCCGTTCGCGGTTCCCCACACGGACAGCAGCGGATCGGAATGCGCGTTGTCGCCATGAACTTCGCGCCAGTGCACACCCGCGTCGTCGCTGCGCAGGATCCGGCCGTCGTGACCGACCGCGATGCCGAGCGTCGGCGTGACGAAGCTCACCTGCGTGAGCGTCGACCCCTGGTCCGGCGTGACCGACGCCGGCCGCCAGCGGCCGCCCGCATCGTCGCTCAACAGGATCACGCCGCGCTCGCCGACCGCGACGATGCGCGTGCCGGCGCGGGCGAGCCCGTTGATCTGCAGGCGGTCCGCATGGATCGCGGTGACCGGGAACGCCGGCAGCGGGCGCGGCGAGAACGCGAACAGCGCGGCGCCGAGCACGAGCGCCGACATCGCGAGTCCTGGCAAAGTACGTTTCATCGGTTTGTCTCCTTCTCTGCGAGCGGCCCGGGCCCGCGCCGACGCGCTCGCCCTGCCGCTGCAAGTCTCCGGGCCGTCGGTCGTTGCCGCGGCCTCGAATGGTCCCGAATGGATGGCAGCCGAACCGGGCTGCCGGCTCGGCTGCCGGTGAGCCTTGCTCGAGCGTCGTTACGCGCCGACCTCGAACAGCGCGGCGGCACCCATCCCGCCGCCGATGCACATCGTCACGACCGCATGCCGCACGCCGCGGCGCGCGCCTTCGAGCAGCGCGTGCATCGTCATCCGCGTGCCCGACATCCCGAACGGGTGGCCGAGCGCGATCGCGCCGCCGTCGACGTTCAGCCGCTCGTCGGGGATGCCGAGCGTGTCGCGGCAATACAGCGCCTGGCACGCGAACGCCTCGTTCAGCTCCCACAGCCCGACGTCGCGCACGGTCATCCCGAAACGTTCCAGCAGCTTCGGAATCGCGAACACCGGGCCGATGCCCATCTCGTCCGGCTCGCAGCCGGCCACGGCCAGCCCGCGGAACGTGCCGAGCGGCGTCAGTCCGCGACGCTCCGCCTCGGCCCGCGACATCACGACGACCGCCGCCGCGCCGTCCGACAGCTGCGACGCGTTGCCGGCCGTCACGAACTCGCCGTGCTCGACGACCTTGCCGCCGCTCCACGACGGCTTGAGCCCCGCGAGCCGTTCGGCCGTCGTGTCGGCGCGCACGCCCTCGTCGCGCGCCGCGCGGACGGCTTCGTGGCCGGTCGGGTTGCCTTCCTTGTCGAACAGCGCGCGCCGCACGTCGAGCGGCGCGATTTCCGCGTCGAAGCGGCCGGCCGCCTGCGCGTCGGCCGTGCGCTGGTGGCTCTGCAGCGCGAATTCGTCCTGCGCAGCACGCGAGATGCCGTAACGGCGCGACACGATCTCGGCCGTTTCCATCATCGCCATGTACGCGGCAGGCTGATGGTCGAGCACGGCCTGCGAACGCGCGCGGTAGCCGTTCTTGTGCTTGTTCTGCGTGAGCGAGATCGATTCGACGCCGCCCGCGACGACGATCCGCGCATCGCCCGCGCCGATGCTGCGCGCGGCGCTCGCGATCGACATCAGGCCCGACGAGCACATGCGGTCGATCGACATCCCGGGCACCGACGCCGGCAAGCCGGCCGCCGCGGCCGACAGGCGGCCGATGTTGTAACCCTGCGTGCCCTGCTGCGCGGCGCAGCCGATCAGCACGTCGTCGACGTCGGCCGGCGCGACGCCCGCGCGTTCGAGCGCCGCGCGCACGACGTGGCCGCCCAGCGCGGGCGCCTCGGTGTCGTTGAACATGCCGCGAAACGCCTTGCCGATCGGCGTGCGTGCGACGGAAACGATGACTGCGTCTTCCATGAGCTGGCTCTCTGAATCGAAACTAGAAGTAGTAGCGGCTGATCGTGTCGGCGACGCAGCCGGGCTTGGCCTCGCCTTCGATCTCGACGGTCACGCGGACCCACGCCTGCACGCCGCCATCGAGCGGCTCGACGCGCAGCAGCTCGCCGACGCCGCGCACGCGCGCGCCGACCTTCACCGGCGCCGGGAAGCGGATCTTGTCGCAGCCGTAGTTGACGCCGAGCCGCGCGCCGTCGATGCGCACGATCTGCGGCAGGAAATGATTGACGAGCGACAGCGTCAGGTAGCCGTGCGCGATGCACGCGCCGAACGGGCCGTCCTTCGCGCGCACCGGGTCGACGTGTACCCACTGGTGATCGCCCGTCGCGTCGGCGAAGCCGTCGATGCGGATCTGGTCGATCGCGAGCCAGGCGCTCGCGCCGAGCGTGTCGCCGACGGCCGCCGCGAGTTCGCCGGGATGCGCGAACACGCGGGGCGTCGCGCGCACGGGGTCGAGGGTCGCGCTCATCATGCGTGCTGGCTGCTGACCGACAGCACTTCGCCCGTCATGTACGACGCGTAATCGCTTGCAAGGAACACCATCACGTTCGCGACCTCCCAGACTTCGGCGGCGCGCCCGAAGGCTTCGCGCGACGCCAGTTGATTCAGCAGGTCGGCCGGGGCCGACTTCTTCAGAAAATCGTGCATCGCGATGCTCGGCGCGACCGCGTTGATGCGCACCCCGTAAGGCGACGCCTCGAGCGCCGCGCAGCGCGTGAGCGCCATCACGCCCGCCTTCGCCGCCGCGTAGTGCGCCTGTTCCGCCTGCGCACGCCAGCCGAGCACCGATGCGTTGTTGACGATCGCGCCGCGGCCGCGGGCCTGCATGTGCGGCAGCATCGCGCGCGTCATCCGGAACGTCCCGGTCAGGCTAATGTCGATCACCCGCGACCATTCGGCATCGTCCATTTCGACGATGCGTTTCGCGCCGCCGAGCCCGGCGTTGTTGATCAGTACGTCGACGCCGTCGAGCTTGTCCTGGGCTTCCGCGACGAGCGCCTGCACGTCGTCCTCGACCGCGACGTTGCACAGGCGGCCGTAGATCTGCTGCAGCCCCGTTTCGGCGCGCAGCGTCTCCACGGCCTGTTCGAGGCGTTTCTCGTGGATGTCGGAGATGAACAGCGCGCGACAGCCTTCCTCCGCGCAGCGGCGCGCGGCCGCGAAACCGATGCCGGCGCCGGCGGCGGCCGTGATCAGCACCGATTTGCCGGCGAGCAGCTGGTGGCCCGGCACGTACGCCGGCGCTTTCTGGATCTGGGGTTCGGTCATGCGTTTCCTCGCGGTTCCCTGGGCATGCCGAGCCCGCGCTCGGCCATGATGTTCAGCTGGATTTCGTTGGTGCCGGCGTAGATCGTGTCCGCGCGGGAGAACAGGAATACGCGCTGCAGATGGGTGAGCTTTTCGTCGGCCGGATCGATCACGTTCGCGCGCGGCCCGAGCGCATCCATCGCGAGCTGGCCGAGGTCGCGGTGCCAGTTCGACCAGAAATACTTGTAGATCAGCGCCTCGCGGCGCAGCGGCGCGGTGGCGCCGTTCGCGTCGTCCGCGCCCGACAGCATCCGCAGCGCGTTGTAGCGCATCACGCGCAGCCCGGCCCACGCGCGGCCGATCCGCTGGCGCAGCACCGGGTCGCGATCCGCGCCCGATTCGCGCGCGGCGTCGATCACCCAGTCGAGTTCGCGGACGAATTGCATCTGCTGGCCGAGCGTCGACATGCCGCGCTCGAAGCCGAGCAGCGTCATCGCGATCCGCCAGCCGTCGCCCGGCGCGCCGACGAGATCGCGAGCTTCCGCGCGCGCACCGTCGAAGAACACTTCGTTGAATTCGGCGCCGCCGTTGAGCTGCTTGATCGGGCGGATCTCGATGCCCGGCTGGTCGAGCGGCATCAGCAGGAACGACAGCCCCTTGTTGCCCTTCGACGCCGGATCGGTGCGCGCGAGCACGAAGATCCAGTCGGAGTCGTGCGCGAGCGACGTCCACACCTTCTGGCCGTGCACGCGCCAGGTACCGTCGGCGTCCTGCTCGGCGCGTGTGCGCACGTTCGCGAGGTCCGAACCCGCGCCCGGCTCCGAGTAACCCTGGCACCAGAACTGCGTGCCGGCGAGAATGCCGGGCAGGAAGCGCGCGCGCTGGTCGTCGGTGCCGCACGCGACGAGCGTCGGGCCGAGCAGCCCTTCGCCGATGTGCCCCATCCGCCCGGGGCCACCGGCGCGCGCGTATTCCTCGTGGAAGATCACCTGCTCGGCGACCGAAAAGCCGCGGCCGCCCGCGTCGGTCGGCCAGCCGAGGCCGGTCCAGCCGCCCTGCGCGAGTTCCCGTTCCCACGCCTTGCGCAGTTCGGGAAACGCTTCCTCGTCGCCGGGGCCGCCGCGGTATTTCAGGCACGCGAATTCGCCGGTCAGGTGCGACTGCACCCAGTCGGCGACTTCGTGCCGCAATTGCTGTTCGCGCGTTTCGCTGTTCATTGAAGGGCTCCGGTGCGCGCGGCGGACGGACGCGTGGCGATCGAAGCCGACGGCGACGACGACGCGAGCACCGCGTCGTGCTGCGACGCGCCGCCGTCGATCGCCTGGCGGGCGATCCATTCGAGCAGTTGCGGCGTGCTGCCGAACTGCGCGCCCGACGCCTGCGCGCGCTTGAAATAGAGATGCGGGTCGTATTCCCACGTGAAGCCGACGCCGCCGTGCAGCTGGATCGCCTCCTGTGCGCAGAACGCATACGCATCGTTGGCGGCGGCTTTTGCGGCCGCGACGTCGGCGCGCAGCGCAGCGCCGGGCGTGCCGCTGCCGGCTTCCGCGTCCCACGCGTGGGCGGCGCCGAGCACGGCCGAGCGCGCGGATTCGATCAGCACCATCATCTGCGCGCAGCGGTGCTTGACCGCCTGGAACGACGCGATCGCGCGGCCGAACTGCACGCGCTGGCCGGTGTAGTCGAGCGTGAGATCGAGGCATTGCTGTGCGCCACCGAGTTGTTCGGCGGCCAGCGCGAGCGCTGCGAACCATGCGGTGCGTTCGAGCAACTTCGCGGCAGCGGCGCCGCTCGCGAACAACGCGTCGCGGCTCACCCGGGCCTCGTCGAGCACGACGCGCGCGATCGGCCGCGTCGCGTCGAGCGTGTCGAGCGGCGTGACGCACAGGCCCGACACCTTCGCGACGTCGATCGCGAACACCCCGATCGCCTGCCCTTCGTTCGCGATCCGTGCCGGGATCATCAGCAGGTCGGCGCGCGCACCGTCGATCACCTGCTCGATCGTTCCGGACAGCGCGTAACCCCCCGCCGCTTCTTCCGCGACGACCGGCAGTTGACCCGCGCCGGCCGGAAGCTCGAGCGGCAATGCCAGCGTCGCGCTGCACGCGCCTTCGGCCAGCTTCGCGAGCCAGCCGGTCGCGCCCGGCGTATCGCAGCCGGCCAGCGCGGTGGCCGCCAGGCACGCGGTCGAAAAATACGGCACGCACGCGACGCGCCGCCCAAGCTGCTCCATCAACAGCGTCTGTTCGACCGCGCCGAGCCCCATCCCGCCCGCCGCCTCCGGCAGCGCCAGCGCGTTCCAGCCCAGCTCGCCCGCGAGCGCGGCCCACAGCGCGTCGTCGCGGCCGGCCGCTTGCTCGATCGCGCGGCGCACGTCGGCCGACGCGCTGCGCTCGGCGAGCACGTCGGCTGCCGCGTCGCGGATCATCGCCTGTTCGTCGGTGAGCGCCAGATCCATCGTCAGCTCCCGTACACGCGCTGCGCGGGCCGCGCATCGGCCAGCAGCCGCGCGACCGCCGGGCCGACCTCGGCCGGCGCCCAGCGCGCGCCGCGGTCGACGCTCGGGCCGGTGCGCCAGCCTTCGGCCACCGCGATCATCCCGCCCGCGACCTCGAACACCTGGCCCGTCACGTCGGCCGACAGCGCGCTGCCGAGCCACACGACGAGCGGCGCGACGTTGGCCGGATCGAAATAGTCGAAGCCGCCGTCCTCGGGCTTCTTCATCATGTCGGCGAACACGCCTTCGGTCATCGACGTGCGCGCGGCCGGCGCGAGCGCGTTCACGCGCACGCCGTAGCGCTGCAGTTCGACCGCCTGCATCAGCGTGAGCGCCGCGATGCCGGCCTTCGCCGCGCCGTAGTTCGACTGGCCGATCGAGCCTTGCAACCCGGCGCCGGAGCTCGTGTTGACGATGCGCGCGTCGACCGGATGGCCGGCCTTCGCGGCGTCGCGCCATACACGCGCCAGCACGCTCGACAGGCAGAAGTGGCCGCGCAGGTGTACGCGCATCACGTCGTCCCAGTCGGTTTCGGTCATGCTGGTGAACATCTTGTCGCGGCAGATGCCTGCGTTGTTGACCAGCACGTGCACGTCGCCGAATGCTTCACGTGCGGCGTCGACGATCCGCTGCGCGGTGTCGATCCTGGTGATGTCGTCCGAATTCGCGAGCGCGCGGCCGCCGCGTCGTGCGATCTCGTCGCACACGGCCTGCGCTGCCTCGTGCCGGATGTCGTTGACGACGACCGCCGCGCCCTCGGCCGCGAACGCGAGCGCGTATTCGCGCCCGAGCCCGCCGCCGGCGCCGGTGATGATGACGGTGCGTCCGTTACAGATTCCCATGCTGGTGCCTCCTGGATCGAGAGATCGTGAAAGTGACGCGCTCACAGGCGCTCGATGATCGTGACGTTCGCGAGACCACCGCCTTCACACATCGTCTGCATCCCGTAACGTCCGCCGGTGCGTTCCAGTTCGTGCAGCAGCGTCGTCATCAGCCGCGCGCCGGTCGCGCCGAGCGGATGGCCGAGCGCGATGCCGCCGCCGTTCGGGTTGGTCTTCTCGTGCGGGAAGCGCGTGTCGGCAAGCCAGGCCTGCGCGACCGACGCGAACGCCTCGTTCATCTCGACGACGTCGATCTGCGCCCAGTCGAGCCCGCTCTTCTTCAGCGCGGCCTTGGTCGCCGGGATCGGCGCGGTGAGCATCCACAGCGGATCGTCGCCGAGCACGCTCAGGTGATGAATGCGCGCGCGCGGCGTGAGCCCGTAGCGCTTCAAGGCATCTTCCGACACGATCAAGAGCGCCGCGGCCGCATCGCAGGTCTGGCTCGCGACGGCGGCCGTCAGCGAGCCACCCGGCATCAGCGGTTCGAGCGTCGCCATCTTGTCGAGCGACGTGTCGGGGCGCGGCGTTTCATCGTGCTGCACGCCTTCGAGCGGCACGATTTCCCGCTTGAAATGGCCGGCCTCGATCGCCGCCACCGCACGGCGATGGCTCTCCAGCGCATAGCGTTCCATCGCGTCGCGCGACAGGTTCCAGTGATCGGCGATCCTTTGCGCGGCGACGAACTGCGACACCGGCGCGTCGCCGAAACGCGCGCGCCAGCCGGTGCTGCCCGAGAACGGGTCGTTGAAACCCAGCGACACCGCGCTCGTCATCGCGGACGAGATCGGGATCTGCGTCATCGTCTGCACGCCGCCCGCAACCACCACGTCCTGCACACCGCTCATCACGGCCTGCGCGGCGAAGTGCACGGCCTGCTGCGACGAGCCGCACTGGCGATCGACCGTCACGCCCGGCACCTGCAGCGGCAACCCGGCCGCGAGCCAGCAGGTGCGCGCGATGTTGCCCGCGAGCGGGCCGATCGTGTCGACGCAGCCGAACACCACGTCGTCGTATTCGTCGGCCGGAATCGCGTTGCGTTCGACGAGCGTCTTCAGCACGAAGCCGCCGAGGTCCGCCGCGTGCACGTGTGCGAGCCCGCCCTTGCGGCGGCCGGTCGGCGTGCGCAGCGCGTCGACGATATAGGCTTGTTTCATTGATTGGTCTCCTCGAAGTCGAAGGTCTGCGCGGGGCCGATCGGCAATGCGTCGCCGAGGATCGCGTCGGCTACGCGGGCCTTGTGGAACGCGGTGTCGCCCCAGCTGCCGGAGAGCGCCCAGATCCGCTTCATGAAGATCTGCAGGTCGAGCTCCCACGTGTAGCCGATCGCACCGTGAACCTGCATCGTGTGGCGCGCGGCCAGCTGCGCGGCGGCGCTCGCCGCGAGCTTCGCGTGCGACACCAGCACCGCGCGCTGCGGGTGATCGTCGGCGATCGCTTGAGCCGCGCGCGCGACCACCGGCCGCGCGAACTCGTAGCGGATCGCGACGTCGGCGAGCAGGTGCTTGAGCGCCTGGTACGAACCGATCGCCTTGCCGAACTGCTTGCGCTGCGCGCTGTAGTCGATCGCGACGTCGAGCACGCGTTGCGTGAGGCCGAGCAATTGCGCGGCCACCGCGAACGCGCCGTGGTCGAGCGCGCGATCGAGCAGCGGCGCGGCTTCGTCGGCGCCCGCGATGCGGGTGGCCGCCGACGGTTCCCAGTCGAGCGTGAACAGGCGCCGCGACGGGTCGACGCTGTCGACCGCGCGCCACGCGCACTGCGCGGGATCGACGCGGTGCAGCTCGCCACGGTGCTCGCAGAGCAGCGCCTGCGCGACGTGCACGTCGGCCGCATACGGGTTCACCGGATGCACGAACGCGACACGCGCGCGCCCTTCGGCGATGTCGCGCAGCAGCGCGTCGCGCCAGCCGCTGGCGGGCAGCCGCGCGAGCACGCCGGCCGATACCAGCGCCGTGTCGAGCAGCGGCTCCGGGCTGCCGAAATAGCCGTAGGTCTGCGCGAGCAGCGCCCATTCCGCTTCGGTCAGGCCGAGGCCACCGTGCGCTTCGGGCACCGACACGGCGGTCAGCCCCTGCGACGCGAACAGCGACCACAGCGCGTCGGAGCGGCCGGTCGGCGTGGCCCACAGCTCGCGGATCAGCTCCGGGGTCATCTCGGTCATCAGCAGGCGCTTCACGCTGTCCGCGAGCGCTTCCTGGTCTTCATCGAATACGAAATCCATACGATGTCCGTTCAGTGAGGGAATCGCCGGCGCGCTCACGCGCGCGGCATGCCGAGCATCCGTTCGGCGACGATGTTGCGCTGGATCTCGTTGGTGCCCGCGTAGATCGGGCCGGCCTGCGCGAACAGGAAGCCGTCGAGCCAGTGGCCGAGCGTCGCGTGCTGCGCGGCCGTCTGCGGGACGACCTCGCCGTGCGCGCCGAGAATGTCGAGTGCGGTCTGGTGCATCCTCAGGTCCAGCTCCGACCAGAACACCTTGTTGGTGCTCGACTCCGCGCCGATGTGGCCGCCCTTCAGCAGCCGGCTTGCGGTCGCATAGGTCGACAGCGCGTACGCCTGCGCGTCCATCCACGCGGCGACCACGCGTTCGCGCAGCGTCGGGTCGCGATCCGCGCTGTCGCGGTGCGCGAGATACAGGTCGCGCAACGCCTGCGCGGTGCGCTGGAACCGCGCGGGCGAACGCAGCATCAGCCCGCGCTCGAAGCCGGCCGTCGCCATCGCGACCTGCCAGCCCGCGCCTTCGGCCGCGAGGCGGTTCTCGACCGGCACGCGCACGTCGTCGAAGAAGATTTCCGCGAAGCCCGTCTGCCCGTTGAGCTGGCGGATCGGCCGCACCGTGATGCCCGGCGCGGACAGCGGCACCATCAGGAACGTGAGCCCGTGGTGACGCGACGATTCGGGATCGCTGCGGAACAGCCCGAACAGCCAGTCGGCCCACACCGCGCGGGTCGACCAGATCTTCTGGCCGTTGAGCACGTATTCGTCGCCGATGCGGATCGCCGTCGTGCGGATCGCGGCCATGTCCGAACCCGCGTTCGGCTCCGACCAGCCCTGCGCCCACACGTGCTCGCCGGCCGCCATCGCGGGCAGGAAGCGCGCCTTCTGCGCGTCCGTGCCGAAATCCATCAGCGTCGGGCCGAGCAGGAAGATGCCGTTCTGGTTCACGCGCATCGGTGCGTCGGCGCGCCAGTACTCTTCCTCGAAAATCAGCCACTCGATCAGGTCGCAGCCGCGCCCGCCGAGTTCGCGCGGCCACGTGACCATGCTCCAGCGGCCCGAGTGCAGCGTGCGCTCCCATTCGCGGTGCGCGGCGAAACCTTCCTCGGTATCGAAGCTCGGCAGCCGCTCGCGCGGCACGTGCGCGGCGAGCCATGCGCGGATTTCCGCGCGGAACGCCTGCTGTTGCGGCGTATAGGTCAGGTTCATGCGCGTGCCTCCTCGACGCCTGCCTGCGCGTCGAACCGCGCGTCGCGCTTCTCGACGAATGCGGCACGCGCCTCCGTCGAGTCGTTCGTCATGTAGGCCTGCAGCGTGAAGCCCTGCTCCCAGCGGTATTTGTCCTCGAGATCGCCGTCCTCGACGCCGTTCAGCGCCTCCTTCGCGAGCCGCACCATCGCCGGGCTTTTCTCCGCGATCTTGCGGGCGATCGCAAGCGCCGCGTCGCGCAACGCATCGCGCGTCACCACCTGCTCGACCGCGCCGAGCCGGTACGCCTCGGCTGCGTCGATCATGTCGCCGGTGAAGTACATCGCGCGGACCTTCTGCACGCCGAACAGTCGTTGCAGATGCGCGCCGCCGCCCATCGCGCCACGGTCGATCTCCGGCACGCCGAAGCGCGCGCAGTCGGCCGCGACGACGATGTCCGCCGCGCCGCAGATGCCGATCCCGCCGCCGAGCACGAAACCGTGCACGGCCGCGATCACCGGCTTCGGGTTGCGGTGCACCGCGCGGAACGTCTCGTAGTTGCCGGCGTTGACCGACACGATCCGCTCCGGATGCGCGGCGAGTTCCTTGATGTCGACGCCCGCGCAGAAGCCGCGGCCTTCGCCGCGCACGACGATCACGCGCACGTCGTCGTCCTCGCCGAGCGCGTCGAGCGCGCGCGCGAGTGCATGCCAGCCCTGCGCATCGAGCGCGTTCACGGGCGGATGGGCGATCACCAGTTCGGCGATGCCGTCGGCGCGCTCGATCCGGAACGGCGTCGCGCCGCCCGGTTGATTGGATGCAGTCATCTCCAAAGCCTCCCTGTGATGTTTTTTACGCAGCCTGTGCCGCGGTCGCGCCGCGCAATGCGGCCAGCGCGTCGAGCCGCTCGCCGGCTTCCGCGACGATCCGCGCGATCAGCGCATCGCACGATTCGATCGCGCCGATCATCGCGGCCGCCTGGCCGCTCGGCAGCACGCCTTCGTCCGGCCGCCCCTCGACGATCGCGCGCTGGATCAGGAACGGCGCGTTCGCCGCCATCAGCGTCTGGCTCGCCGTGTAGTCGTGCGAGCGCAGCGCCTTGATCGCGAGGCCGAGCATGTCGCCCGTGCTCAGCCCGTTCTGGCGCCGCCATGCTTCGGCCGTCTTCAGCGCGAACCACGTGCGGCGCAGCGGGCCGAAGCGTTCGAGCTTCAGCAGATACGGGTTGTCGATCATGCGTTGCGGCAGGCCGTCGAGCGCGTCCGACACGCGGATCCGCGCCGGGTCGCCGACCGCGACGTAGCGGTCGAGCGTTTCGCGCGGCACCGGCGATTCGGCGCTCATCAGGAAACGCGTGCCCATCGCGATGCCGGCTGCGCCATACGCGAGCGCGGCCGCCAGCCCGCGGCCGTCGAAGAATCCGCCGGCCGCGACGACCGGCACCCGCACCGCGTCGAGCACCTTCGGCAGCAGCAGCGTGGTCGGCACCGAGCCCGTGTGGCCGCCGCCTTCCGCGCCCTGCACCGTCACGATGTCCGCGCCGAGCTCGACTGCCTTCGACGCGTGCTTCGGCGCGCCGACGGTCGGCATGCAGACGATGCCGGCGTCCTTGAAGCGGCGAATCGTCTTCGCGTCCGGCCCGCGGCCGTAACTGACCGCACGCAGCTGGTGCTTGATCGCGAGATCGACCACCTGTGCGGCGTTCTTCTGGAACATGTGGAAATTGATGCCGAACGGCTTGTCGGTCAGCGACTTCACCTTCAGGATCTCGGCCTCGACCTGCCCGGGTTCGAGCGTCGCGCCGGCGAGGAAGCCGAAGCCGCCCGCGTTGGCGGTCGCCGCAACGAGCCGCGCGTCGGCCACCCAGCCCATCGCGGTCTGCACGATCGGGTAGCGGCAGCCGAGCAGGTCGCACAGCGGCGTATGCAGCGTCGTGCTCATGCGGCGGCTCCGTTGAGGGCGGCCGGTGCCGCATCGGCCTGCGCTTCGCCGTCGGCCGGTTCGGGCTTGCGCTGCGAGCTGGCCATCTTGCGGGCGTCATAACCGCCGAGGCGGTCGCCACTGACGAGCTCGTTGTGCGCATGCGCGAAGTGATGCCATGCGAATGCCGCATCCATCGCCGCGCGCTTGCCCTGCAGTTCCTCGACGTGGTTCAGCGCCTGCTTGGTCAGCGTGAGGCCGAGGCGCGGCATCGTCGCGATCTTCGCGGCGATCGCGTAGGTTGCATCGTGCAGCCGCTCGCGCGGCACCACGCGGTTGACCATGCCCATCTGATACGCGCGCTCGGCCGGCATCCGCTCGCCGAGGAACAGGAACTCCTTCGCGATGCGCGGGTTCAGCTCGTACGCATGCGCGAAATACTCGACGCCGGGAATCCCCATCCGCACGACCGGATCCGCGAAAAACGCATCCTCCGACGCGACGATCAGGTCGCACACCCACGCGAGCATCAGCCCGCCCGCGATGCACGCGCCCTGCACCATCGCGATGGTCGGCTTCGGCAGGTCGCGCCAGCGCCGGCACATCCCGAGGTACACCTCCTGTTCGCGTGCATACAGAAATTCGCCGCCCTCCTTGTCGACGTGGTCGTACCACAGCGACGCGCGGTCGAACGACTCGTGGATGTCGCGGCCCGGCGTGCCGATGTCGTGGCCCGCCGAGAAATGCTTGCCGGCGCCCGCGAGCACGATCGCCTTCACCGCGTCGTCGTGCGCCGCGCGCCGGAACGCCGCGTCGAGCGCATACGTCATCTTCGAGTTCTGCGCGTTGTGATACTCGGGACGGTTCATCGTGATCGTCGCGATGCCGTCCTCGACCGCGTAGTCGACGACACCGTCGCCGAACGTCATCTGGGTCGCTTCCATGTCGGACCTCATCCGCGGCGCGGCGCCGGATTGTTGCGCACGATCGTCGCGCGCAGGTTGTGAGGGTCGAGCGCACGCACGATGCGCAGGTCTTCCGCATTCGGCGCGGCCGTCGTGCCGAGGTCGGGCGCGGCGATCAGCGGGAAGCCGGTCGCGTCCTGCACTTCGTCGAAGCTCACGCCCGGATGCAGCGAACGCACGCGGATCGCGTGGTCGGGCCCGCCGAAATCCATCACGCACAGGTCGGTGACGATGCTGCGCAGGTCGACGAAGGTCTTCATGCCGGGCAGCCGGCGCGCCGGGTTGTAGCCGACCGTGCAGACCATGTCGACTTCGCCATTGACGAACGTGCGCTTGCCGTGGCCGCTCACGAAAAACGAGTTCGCGTGGTTCGTCGAGTTGCCGGGGAAGCCGCGCGCGCCGAGCAGCTGCGTCTTCGGACGCGTGTAGTCGTCGCCGAGCCACGAGATGTTGGCCTGGCCGAAGCGGTCGATCTGCGTCGGCATCACCAGCGCGTGGCGGCGGCCGTGCCACAGGCAGTCGAACACGCGCTCGTAGGTCATCCAGCCGCTCGCCTGCACGCGATAGCCGTCGGGACGCGGCCCGAGCGGGATCGGCGCCTCGACGAGATACGCTTCGCCGTCGGTCAGCATCAGCCCGCTGTTGTACGCGAGCCGCGCGAGGCCGGCCGCGAGCCGCGGGCCCGTGCCGATGCCGGTCGCCAGCACTTCGCCGTCGTCGCGCCAGAGTCGCGCGGACGCGACGATCATCAGTTCCGCGAGGGAATGGTCGAGAGATTCGCTCACAGGCGCTCCTTTACAGAATCGGCAACGGCAGCGTCGTCACGTGCGACAGCCCGCCGACGCCTTCGAGGTACTGGCGCTCGTCCTGGCCGACCACGTCGCGCAGGTACGCCGCCGTCTTCGCATCGTCTTCCGCGCTGGCGCAATACGCGCGCAGGTGCGGCAGGTCCCAGCCGTAGTCCGGCCCGCACGACGTCGGGTGCGCGCCGCCCGGCGCGTGCACGACGCCGGTGACGAGCGAGCGCTCGAACGGATTGCGGCGCGCGGCGTCGAGGTCGTCGCTCGCGAGCGACACGTCGACCGTTTCCGCCGACACGTAGCAGCGCTGCGCGGCGCGCGCCATCCACGCATCGAAGAACGGATCGGGACCGTCGATGCGCGTGTTGCCCATCCGGTCGGCCGCGTTCACGTGCAGCAGCGCGACGTCGAGTTCGATCGCCGGCATCGCGAGCAGCGTTTCGCCGTCGTCGTACGGCGATTGCACCGTGCGCAGCTGCGGCGCGTGATCGAGCAGCGCGGTGCCGAGACCGGCGCGCGTCGGCAGGAACGGCAGGCGCGCGGCGGCCGCGCGCAGGCCGAGCTGCAGCATCCCTTCATCGAGTTCCAGCACGTCGACGCGGCCCTGTTCGCGGGCCCGGCGGAAATGCGGCTCGAGCGGAATCACGTCGAGCGACACGAAGCCGAACACCGCCTTGCGCACCTTGCCGGCCGCGCACAGCAGGCCGATGTCGGCGCCGCCGTACGCGACGATCGTCAGGTCCTTCAGGTTCGAGCGCGCGATCTCGCGCACCAGTGCCATCGGCTTGCGCCGCGGTCCCCATCCGCCGATGCCGATCGTCATGCCGTCGGCGAGTTGCGCGACCACGTCGCGCGCGGACATCGTCTTGTCGAGAGGTTTCATCGTCATCGTGCTGGCTTACCGGTATCCGATGCTGAAATCGTGGCCCCACTGGCTCACCTTGGTGGCCTCGAACACCGCGTGCTTCGACCAGTCGACCGTGAGGCCGCCGAAGCCGTATTCGAGATCGAAGCCGCCGGGGGTCTTCATGTAGAACGAGATCATCTGGTCGTTGCAGTGGCGGCCGAGCGTCGCCGACATCTTCACGTCGTGCGCGGCGACCCGATCGAGCGCGCGGCCGACTTCGTCCATCGAGTCGACTTCGGCCATCACGTGCACGCAGCCCGACGGCACCGCCATCTCGAACAGCGCGAGGCTGTGATGGCGCGCGTTGCGGCAGTGCATGAAGTGAATGCGCTTCTCGGGTTCGGCGGGGTCCGGCGTGAACTTCACGCGGTAGATGTCGGACAGCTCGAAGCCGAGCACGCCGCGCACGAACGCGTCGGTCGCGTCGAACTGCGGCGCGGGCAGCACCGCGTGACCGAGCCCCATGTCGCCGGTGACGAAGCGCGCGACGCCCAGCGGCGACACAAAGCGGCGGAAGTCGCAGCGCGCGCCCCAGTACAACTCGTGGCGGTTGCCGGACGGGTCGGTGCACCACGCCATCGCCTGCACGCGGCGCAGCGCGGCTTCGTCGCGCGTGGCGCGCACGGCCTCGACACCCGCCTGCCGCAGTGCCGTCAGCGCGGCGTCGAACGCGGCGCCGTCGGGCAGTTCCCAGCCCGACGCGAAATAGCGATCGGTCGCACCGGGGACGATCACGTAGCGGAAATCGCGCTCGTCCATCTTCAGGTACAGCGCGCCGTCGGGCGCGTCGAGCACCTGCATGCCCAGCACGTCTTCCGCGTAGCGGCGCCACGCATCGACGCGGGTCGCCTCGACGACGACGTAGCCGAGCGCACGGACATCGATCATGTCGGCCTCCTCCAGGTTCAGAATCCATTGTTCGTGAAAGGATTCTGGCCGGTCGGGGATGGCGTCACATCGTCTGTTGGGACGAGAGCGGACGGGTCTTTTAGGACGACGCCGGCCGGGAGAGGACCGGGAATCGGACGCGCGCTAAAGCCCGGCGATACGGGTTGCAAGCGGGCGATGCGCGACGGACAACGCGCGAGGGAAGAAGGCGGGAAGCGATGGCGGATTGCCGCGACGCGGCAACCCGGCTCACTCGAACGGGTTCAGCAGCCGGACGCCGGTGCGGGCGAAATCGTCGACATTGCGCGTGACGACCGTGAGATCGTTGATCAGCGCGGTGGCCGCGATCAGCTTGTCGAGTGCGTGGGCCGGGTCGGGTACGCGCAAATGGCCCCACATCTGGCTGGTTTCGAGATCGACCGGCAGGATGTTCGACGCATAGCCGGACAGAATCGTCGCCATCCATGCCTCGAGCGCCGACGCCTGCGGATGATCGCCGCGATGGCGGATCAGATCGACGCCGCGCCGAAGTTCGGCCACCGTCACGATCGACAGGTAAAGCGGGCTCGCGTCGGCCTCGGCCTGCCTGAAGAACGCGCGCACGCCGCGGTTGGTTCGCTTGCCCTTCCTGATCTCGCTGATGACGTTCGTATCAATCAAAAACACGCCTGACCTCGCCGGAATCCTGAACACGTTGGAAATCCGCGTCTTCGCCGACGTCCGGCATGCTCATCAGCACTTGCGCGAATGTCCTTCGCTTCGGCCGGCCGAGCGCATCGGCCAGAATGGCCCGATGTTCGGCCTCGGCACTCCTGCCGTTCGCCGCAGCCTGCTCTCGAAGGCTCTGAACGATACTGTCATCCACGTTACGCACCAGAAGATTTGCCATGAGTCCCTCCATCCAGATTGCTATCAATGATAGCGCCAACGCGGTGAATTGCAAGCATTGCTATCATCGTCGTGATCGGACGGAAGCCGGTGGTCGGCGTTGGCCGGCGGCAGCAGACGGCATGAAGCCACCCACGTTCCGCCGTCGGCCCGACGCGTCGAACTGCTGTCATCCAAGGTAATCCAGCCGCGGCGACGAAAAAAGACGGCCGAATGGCCATTCACCGACGGATAGTCCGCGCCGGTGGGGGATGTCCGACGCGCGCCGCACGACCATCACCAGCACCGCGACCAGAATCACGGACGCGATCGGCGACATCGTGCCGGTAACGACTGCGACGAATGCCTGGGCCGGCACGGTCCAGGTGAGTGCCAGGACGATAGATTCGAGCCGGTTCGGCCGGACGTTCCGGCAGTCCAGCAACAGGCAACGGGAAGGTCTGCGGATACGGCCACGGCACGAAAGCGTCGAACGGCCGGAGCGCGGCCGTGCCATAACGCGCGTCCCGCTCAAAACCGATACGAGATCCCGATCTGCAGCACCGGATACCACCGATACCGCGACATCACCCGGTTCAGTTCGTCGAGGCCGCTGGCGGTCAGAATCTGGCTCTTCTGCGGTCCGGCCGCGGCGGCGAGTTGCGGCGACAGCGTGTACGAGCAGCGCGGGATGCCGTACGCGACGCCCAGGTCGGCGACGAAACCGAGCCCCTTCGACGCCGGGCGGTGTCCGTAGCCGATCCCGACATACGGCATCACGGTCGGATAGCGTGCCTCCGCGACCGCGTACATCCCGGGGAGCGCCGGAAAACGCTTGCCGGCGAACACGTAGGTCCCGTCGGTGGGCACCGACACGCCGCGGATATCGTCGTCGTTGAAGCGCAATCCGATCGTCGCGCGAAAGCCGCTGCCGCGCCACGGAAAGATGTCCGCATACAGGCCGCCCTGCCGCAACTTGATGTCGTCCTGGTAGCGGTTGCCGGCCACCGTGAAGTCATGCGTCAGATTGATCGCGTTGAAATCCGCGTGCGCGCCCAGCACCGAATTGAAGCTCACTGCCGCGCCGATGCCGACGCCCTGCGTGCCGCCCTGCAGGTAGATTTCCTGTGCGTGCGCGCCGGCCGTGACTACCAGCGCCAGCGCTGCCCATTGGTTCATTGTCATTTTCACGGGCGTCCCCCCGACATGTGCCGGGCGCGCCGACCCGCCACGTGCAGCGCATGTCGCCACGCGCGGCGGGTCCCCCGGCACGACATCTTGCAAGCAAGCTTGCTGTTTGACGGATCGAGCGTACGATGCCCGTGCGTGTCGCCGATACGACGCAGCGTGTCCGGCACGACGGGCCGCTATCCCGCGGCTCGATCCGATCCCCGATATTTCGATGTCGTTACGTGCCGCTCCCGCGATTTGTCGTTGCCATCGGTCGCGATTGTGTCGAGCGGCCCCGACCTAACCGCAAGGCATGTGCCATGCGGCGCGAACCGGCACGGGACAAGCGTCGCGGCCAAACGTCCGCGGCGATGCGGGGGAGAATCGACGGAAATGTTTCAGGAACGCATCTGTTTTCGGCACGTCAGCACCGTGCCCGATGCAGCGGAGCGATGCATCGGGTGCCGCGACGCGCGACGGGCAAGCACGCGCGGCTGTCGGCACGCGCGACATCGCAACGGCGTGCAAGCACGTGTGACGTCACGCATGGCAGGAAATGTTTCATCGACGTGACCTCGCGCGAGTCGCGCGTGGTCAGGATGCGAGAAGCGCGCAGCGCGGATCAGGGTGAATACCGAGGACGGTGCGCGCGCAACCAGTTGCCGCCGAGACGGCCGTTCATGCGCTTCGACGCATGCATGCGGGCAGTCGCTCCCGGGCGCCTGCGGCGCGAAGATCCGGGATCGATACGGCGGATTCGGCGCCGAAAGCAACCGAACGTTCGTCTGCCGGGCCCGCTCTCCCGAGCGGGCTCCGCGCATCCGCTACAACCCGTACCCGCCCGAGACGTTCAACTGCTGCCCCGTGATGTAGTTCGCGCGATCCGACGCGAGGAACACCGCCGCACGCCCGATATCGTGCGCCTTCCCCCAGCGCTTGAGCGCGAGCATCTTCTGCGTGTCGTCGATCCACGCCTGGTCGAACTGCCCCTGTTCGAGCAGCACCGGAAACATCCCGGCCTCGATCACGCCGACCAGGATCGAGTTGGCGCGAATCTCGTGACGGCCTTCCTCGCGCGCGAGCCCCTTCACCAGCGCCTCGTTCGCCGCCTTCGGCGCGACCGACAATCCGTCGCGATCCGGCCAGCGCAGATGGCCGGCCGAGCCGAGCGTGACGAACGACCCGCCGCCCGACGCACGGAAATGCGGCAATGCAGCCTTCGCCGCATTGAAGAAGCCGACCGTCTCGACCTCGATCGCACGGCGCCAGTCGTCGTGCGTCATGTCGCCGATGCGACGCTGGTTCACGAACGGGCCGGCCGCCCACACGATCGTGTGCACGCGGCCGTGCGCGCCGATCGCGGCCGCGAGCGCGGCATCGATCTGCGCGGGAGCGGTCACGTCCGCGCAATGCGTGGTGGCCGCGACGCCTGCGGCGCGCACCTCGCGCGCGACGCGCTCGGCCACGTCGGCCTTGCTGCGGTAACCGAGCGCGACCGGCACGCCGGCGCGCGCGAATTCGAGCGCGACACCCTGCCCGATTCCGCCGCTGCCGCCGAACACGAGTACCGCGCCCTGCGGAAATCCGTTGTCGTTCATGCGTTCGTCCCGTTGATTTCGTGGCGTGCGCCGGCGTTCAGGCCGCCGCTTCGGTGCCCGCGCGCAGCCGGTACTTCAGCACCTTGCCGGCCGCGCTCGTCGGCAGTTGTTCGACGAACGTGAAATGCCGCGGCACCTTGTAGTTCGCCATGTTGCTGCGCGCCCAGTCGTTCAGTGCGTCGGCGTCCGTGTGCGCGCCGGGACGCAACACGACATACGCATGCCCGACCTCGCCGAGCCGCGTATCCGGCACGCCGACCAGCGCGACCTGCGCGATCGCCGGATGCGCGGCCAGCAGCCGCTCGATCTCGGCCGGATAGCAGTTGAAGCCGCCGACGATGAACATGTCCTTGATCCGGTCGGTGATCTTCAGGTTGCCGTTCGCGTCGACACAGCCGAGGTCGCCGGTATGCAGCCAGCCGTCGGCGTCGACGGCTTCGCGCGTCGCATCCGGCTGGTTGAAGTAGCCGCGCATCACGTTGTAGCCGCGCACCCAGATCTCGCCGGTCTCGTCCGGCCCGAGCGCCGCGCCGTCCGGCCCCGCGATGCGCAACTCGACACCCGGCATCGGGCGGCCCGACGTACAGGCGACCGTCTCCGCGTCGTCGCCGTGGCGGCACAGCGTCGCGAACCCGCACGATTCGGTCAGTCCGTAGCCGGTCAGCACGGTCTCGAAGCCGAGCTCGGCGCGCATCCGCTCGATCAGGCTCGGCGCGATCGCGGCCGCGCCCGTCACCGCGATCCGCAGCGACGACAGGTCGCGCGTCGCGCGATCGGGCGCATCGAGCAGCGCGTAGTACAGCGTCGGCGGGCCGGGCAGCACCGACACGCGTTCGTCGGCGATGCGGCGCAAGACGTCGGCCGGCTGGAACACGAGATGCGGCAGCACGGTCGCGCCGCTCGACAGCGCGGCGAGCCAGCCGGCCTTGTAGCCGAACGTATGGAAGAACGGATTGACGATCAGGTAGCGGTCGTCCCGGCGCACGCCGGCGATCGTCGCCCACGCCTGCGCGGCGCGCAGGTTCTGTCCGTGCGCGGTCATCACGCCCTTCGGGCGGCCCGTCGTGCCGGACGTGAACATCAGGTCCATCACGGTATCCGGCGTCACCTGCGCCTCCCGCTCGCGCACGGCGGCGAGCGGCACCGCCGCGCCGCGCGCGAGAAATGCGTTCCACGTTTCATCGTGCGCGCCGGACGGCGGCTCGCCGTCGAACACGACGACGCGTTCGAGCGTCGCGGGCCGGTGCGGCGCGAGCAGCGCCGGATAGGATTCGCCGAGGAAGGTGCCGCAGCAGAACAGCAGCCGCGCGCCGCCGTCGTGCAGGATGCCGCCCACTTCCATCCCCTTCATCCGCGTATTGACCGGCACGAGGATCGCGCCGACGGTGTGGATCGCCAGCGCCGCGACGATCCATTGCGGCAGGTTCGGCGCCCATACGGCGATCCGGTCGCCGGCGTCGATGCCGCTCGCGAGCAGCGCGCGCGCCGCCTCGAGACGCGCCGCATCGAGTTCCGCGTAGGTCAGCCGGCCGTGCTCCGACTCGATCGCCGGATGCGCGCCGTGGCGCGCGGCAGCCCGCGCGATCAGCGCGGGCGTGGTGAGGATTTCGTTGTCCATCGTCATATGCGTCGAAACAGGGTTGCCGTCGGTGCCATCGACACGTCGCGGCTCAATCGGGGAACACCACGCGCAGCGCGTCGCTCGCGGGCCGCGCGCAGCAGGCGAGCGTCCAGCCCGCCGCGATCTCGTCGTCGTCGAGCACGTGGTTGCTGTCGAGCGTCACTTCGCCGCGTTCGACGCGGCACATGCACGCGCCGCACTGCCCCATCCGGCAGGAATTCGGCGCAGGCAGGCCGGCGCGCAGCATCGCGTCGAGCAGCGTTTCGCCGGGCGCGCTGTCGAACGCGAACGCCTCGCCGTCGAGCACCGTCTCGATCGCCGCGCCATCGCCGTCGCGATCGTCATCGCCGGACGCCGCCGCCGTTGCGGCCGCTGCCGCCGGATCGGCCTGCGCCGGCGCATCGGGCAGCGACGCGAAACGCTCGACATGCACGCGCGCACGCGGCAGCCCGAGGCCGAGCATCGCGGCGAGCGCGTTCTCCATGAACAGCGCCGGCCCGCAGATGAACGTCTCCTGCTGGCTGAACGGCCGCGCGAGTTCCTCGAGATGCCGCTGCAGCGGCACGCCCTGCACGCTGTCGAGCCAGTGGATCACGCGCAGGCGGCCCGGGTGGCGGTGCGCGAGCTGCCGCAGTTCGTCGCGGAAAATCACCGCGCGCTCGTCGCGGTTCGCATAGATCAGCGTCAGCATCCCGCGGCCGTGCACGAGCGCCGATTTCAGGATCGACAGCACCGGCGTGATGCCGCTGCCGCCCGCGAACAGCAGCAGGTCGCCGTCGAGCGTGCGCGGCGTGAAGACGCCGGCCGGCGGCAGCACGTCGAGCGCATCGCCCGCGCGAATGCGGTCGCACAGCCAGTTCGACGCACGGCCGTCGCGCACGCGCTTGACGGTGATCTTCGGCGCCGCGTCGATGCCCGGCGCGCTCGACAGCGAGTAGCAGCGCGCGACGGTCGCGTCCGTGCATGGCACGTTCAGCGTCAGGAACTGGCCGGGCCGATACGCGAACGCATCGCGCAGCGCGGCGGGCACGTCGAACACGAACGAGCACGCGTCGTCGCTTTCGGCGATGACGTCGGCCACGGTCAGCCGGTGAAAACGGGGATCGCTCATCGCCGGCTCCTCATGCAGTGCGAGCCGCGCCGGCCGCACCCGCCGAAGCCGTATGCCAGCCGGCTTCTCCCGCGCGGCACCGCGCGTCGTTCGACGCCAGCGCCAGCGCTGGCGCAACACCGGCGAACGCGTTCAGCACCTGCGTTGCCGCCGCGCCGATCAGCTGCACGAACTCGTGCACGATCGTTGTGTCCGCACCATTCTCGATATTGCGGTTCAATCTGCGTGTCATGGATCGTCTCGTTCCGATGCGGAAAAACGCGCACCGCCGTCACGCGGCCGCGCGGGCCGCGGGCGCGCCGGGCGTCGTGTACGCACCGTCGAGATAGACGAGCGGATCGACGTCACCGCTCATCAGCACCTCGCGAATGCGCCCGATGAACACCGTATGCGTGCCGTATTCGAAGCGGCCGTCCTGCTCGCACACGAGGCTCGCCTGCGAATCGTGCAGATACGGCACACCCAGCGGCGACGTGTGCCACTCGCCGGTCGTGAAGCGCGCCTCGCCCTTCAGGCGGCCGCTGCAATCGATCGCGATGCCTTCATGCCGTGCCGACAGCACGTTCACGCAGAACGGTGCCCCCGCATCGAGCGGCGGATACAGCGACGCATTGCGGTTGATGCAGATCAGCAGCGACGGCGGATCGGTCGACAGCGAATCGACCGCCGTCGCGGACATCGAGTAGCGCCGGCCGTCGTGCGCGCTGCTGATGACCGTGACGGAGCGCGCGAGGCGGCGCATCGCGAGCAGCATGTCGGTGCGCAGCGGATGGGTGGTGAGATCGCTCATGATTGGACTCCGTCAAGTTCTGTCGTGGACGGCCGGGCTGACCGGCCGCCGGCGTCGGCCGCTTGCGCGGCCAGGTGGTCGGCGGCGATGAACCCGAAGGTCAGCGCCGGACCGAGCGTCGAGCCCGCGCCGGGGTAGCTCGCGCCCATCACCGATGCACTGGTGTTGCCGATTGCATAGAGGCCGTCGATCGGCGCGCCGTCGGCGCGCAGCACGCGCGCCTGCGCGTCGGTGACGAGCCCGCCCTTCGTGCCGATGTCGCCTGCGTCGATCCGCACCGCGTAGAACGGCGCCTCGTCGACCGGCCCGAGGCACGGATTCGGCCGGTTCTTCGGATCGCCGTAGTACGTGTCGAACAGGTTGTCGCCCTTGCCGAACGCTTCGTCGATACCGGTTGCCGCGTAACGCGCCATGTCGCGCAGCGTGTCGTGCAGCCCGGCCGCATCGACGCCGATCCGCACGGCGAGCGCATCGATCGTGTCGGCTTTCACGAGCACGCCGCGAAATGCGTCCGGAATGCGGGAATCGGGCATCATCGACGCCGGCATGATCGGCCCGCACGGATACTTGCGGCGAAAGCGCGCGTCGAACACCATCCACGCCGGCACGCACGCGCCGGTGCGCGCATGGTCGCGATACATCGCCGGCACGAATTCCGAATACGGCGCGGCTTCGTTGACGAAGCGCTTGCCGAGACCGTTGACGATCACGCAGCCGGGCAGGTTGCGCTCGACGAACAGCGCGCGTTGCTTCTCCTCGCCCGCGACGCCGACCGTAGGCGCGCCCCATACGTGTTCCATCAGCGCGAGCGCGCCGCCGAGCCGGTGGCCTTCGGCGATCGCGTCGCCCGTGTTGGCCGGCGGCGTCGCGCTCCATTGCATCTGCGTCGGTTGCGGCAGGTAGCGTTCGCGCATCGGCTGGTTGCGCTCGAAGCCGCCCGCGCCGAGGATCACGCCGCGCCGCGCGGCGATCGTCACCGGCTGCCCGAAGCGCTGCGCGCGCACGCCCGTCACGCGGCCGTCGACGTCGAGCAGGTCGCGCATCGGCGTGTCGAGCCACACGGGCACGTTGCGCTCGAGCAGCGCGCGGCGCAGCCCGCCGATCAACGCGTTGCCGAGCGTCAGGCGCCGGTCGCGCCGCGTGCGGCGGCGCACGCCGAAATCGAGCCAGTAGCGGCCGAACTGCGCGATCGCGAGCCTCATGTAGCCCGGCCCGCGCGAGAACAGCGTGTGCGCCTCCTTCGACGTCACGGCCACGCGGCCGCCGATCAGCGTGCCGGGCGACGGCGGACGCAGCCGGTCGAGTTCGTCGCCGAGCAGCCCGCCGTCGAACGGCAGCGGATCGAGCGCGCGATAGCCCGGCATCGCGCCCGGCAGCTTCTGGAAATAGTCCGCGTACTTCGGCAGCGCCTGGTAGCGCACCGGCGTCTTCGTTTCGAGGTAGCGCAGCATCTCGGGCGCCTGGTCGAGATACGCGTCGAGCCGCTCGCGCGACGATGCGCCGGCCGTGCACGCGTCGAGATAGCGGCTCGCAGCCTCGCGCGTGTCGGTCGCGCCGAGTTCCGCGATATGGTGGTTGCACGGCACCCAGATGCCGCCGCCCGAGATCGCCGACGTGCCGCCGTACAGCGCCGTCTTCTCGATCACGACGACGGACAGCCCGCGGTCGGCCGCGCGGCACGCCGCGAGCAGCGCGCCCGCGCCCGAGCCGACGACCACGACGTCGAACACGTATTGCTGCGCTTGCGTGTCGTTCATCGCCGCCTCGTCAGATGAAATAGTCCGTGTTCTCGCGGCCGAGCATCACGGCGCCGAGGTTCTGGCCGAAGCGGTCCACGTTGTTCGCGTAGTGCGCGCGGGCCGCGTGCAGGTCGAGGAAGCGGCGCACCAGCGGATTGCGGTGGTATATGCCGTTGCCGCCCGCATAGCGCAGCAGCGCGTTCGCGGCCTGCGCGCAACGCTCGGCGACCTGCGCGGACTGGTAGCGAAAATGCACGCGGCGCTCGATCGACACGGCCGGGCCGCCCGTCACCGACGCCATCAGTTCCGCGAAATTGCGCTTGAGCAGCACCTTCATCTCGTCGATCGCGACGGCCGCGTTCGCGCACGCGTTCTGCGCGCCCGGATCGTCGGTCGTCTTCGTGCCGCTGTTGGCCGACACGCGCGTGGCCGCATAGCCGGTGAAATCGTCGAGCGCGCCCTGCAGCGCGCCGATGCACGACGTGCACACCGCACGCACGAAGATCTGCGCGAACGGCAGCCTGAACAGCGGCGCGTCGTTGACGGCCAGGCCCGGGCTCGTGCCCATCATTCCGTCGATCGCCTTGTGCGTGCGGTACGCAGGCACGAACACGTCGTCGACGACGATGTCGTGGCTGCCGGTCGCGCGCAGGCCGAGCACGTCCCAGTCCTGCTGGATCCGGTAGTCGGATTTCGGCAGCAGGAAGGTGCGGTATTCCGGCGGCTGGCCGGCCTCGGCCGGCGGCACCAGCGCGCCGAGGAACACCCATTCGCACAGCTCGCTGCCGCTCGAGAACTTCCAGTGGCCGGACAGCCGGAAGCCGCCTTCGACCGGCGTCACGCGGCCGACCGGCATGTAGGTCGACGCGATCAGCGTCGCGGAATCCTTGCCCCACACGTCCTGCTGCGCGCGCTCGTCGAACAGCGCGAGCTGCCAGTTGTGCACGCCGACGACGCCGTACACCCATGCCGTCGACATGCAGCCGCGCGCGAGCGCCATCTGGATGTCGAAGAAGGTTTGCGGATCGAGCTCGTAGCCGCCGTAGCGTTTCGGTTGCAGCACCTTGAAGAAGCCGGCGGCCTGCATGTCGGCGATCGTCTCGGCGGGGATGCGGCCCTGCGCGTCCGCCTGCGCGGCGCGGCCGGCCAGCGTCGGCGCGAGCGCCTCGGCCCGGGCGATCAGCGTGGCGGCCAATGCGTTCGAATCGTTGTCGCGATGCACGAATGTCTCCTGTGATACGGAGCGCGCGCGCGGCGGCGCCCACCCCGGTCTCTCTTTAAGTGATTCGTCGCGGGCGGCGCCGCGAGCGAGGGTTCCTGCCGACGATGGTCGGCTTCGCGCGGCCGCGCCGCATCGTCCGAAGGGACGACGGGCGCGGCGTGGCGCGACACGCCTCGCCTTATGCGCAGGCGCGCTCCTGTTCCTTGTTGAAGAACGGGATCACGTGCTCGCCGATGTTGCGGATCGTCTCCATCTGCGCTTCGTGCGGCACCGTGCCCATCTGGCACAGGAACAGCACTTCGTCGACGCCCGCTTCCTGCAGGCGGCCCACGTAGCCGATGCAGTCGTCCACCGTGCCGTACGCGTGGTTCGGGTTCATCATCGCGAGCGCCGGATCGGCGAAGTTCACGACGACTTCCTCCGACGCGAAGCGCGAGCGGATCACCATCTCGCCGGTATCGGCCTGCACGAGGTCGTCGCCCCACTTCGCCGGGTCCGGACGCTCGCCGCCCGTGTACCAGTACGCGAGCGATTCCATGAAGTAGCGCTGGCCACGGATGCCGATCTTGCGGGCCTTCTGGCCGTCGGCCATCACGACCGTCGGGCACAGCGCCGCGAGGTGCTGGGTCGGGCGGAAGCCGACCTGGTCTTCCGGCTTGCGGTTCGCCCACGCTTCGCGATAGATCGCGTTCTTCTTCGCGACCTCATCGGGCCCGCCGAAGCCGAGCACCAGCGCGCCCATCCCGCGCTGGCCGGCGCGCAGCAGCGCGTCGGTGTTCGTGCAGGCGAGGTACATCGGCGGATGCGGATCCTGGAACGGCTTCGGGTGGATCGGACGCTTCGGAATCTTGATGTACTTGCCGTCGTGCTCGATCTCGTCCTGCACGAACATCTTCGGCACGAGATACATCGACTCGTCGATCATCGGCTGCAGTTCGTTGAGGTCGTAGCCGAACGCGCCCGCTTCCTGCTGGCTGCCGCCCTTGCCGACGCCGAAGTGCACGCGGCCGCCCGACAGGATGTCGAGCAGCGCGACGCGCTCGGCGACCTTGATCGGATGGTTCATCGCCGGCGGCAGGCACACGACGCCGTGACCGAGGCCGATGCGCGTCGTGCGGCCGGCCAGGTACGCAAGGAAGGTTTCCGGCGCGCTCATGTGCGCATAGTTGGTCAGCGACGTGTGCTCCACGCACCAGATCGTGTCGAAACCGACCTGTTCGGCCAGCAGCGCCTGTTCGACCGTCTCCTTGAACACCCGGTGGTCGCCCTCGCGCGATGCGTCGGTGGTCTGGGCTTCGTAGATGAGGGAAAACTTCATTGCGTGCGTCTCCATGTATGTTGGACGAGTCGGGGTCGCGCAGGCCGCCCGCACGATACGGACGAATAGCGACGGTCCACGGATGGGAGTGTCGGCGCGCGGGCCCGCCCGGGCATCGTCTGTTTGGAGTAACGGCACGCACGCGGGGACAGAGGGGTTTCACCGTCGTCCGATCGGACTGCGTCGCGGCCGGCACCGCGCGCTAGCATCGAACGACGGTGCGGTGCGCGCCGGTCACATCACGACAAGGGAGAGAGGGAATGAAGGTATCGATGCTGCTATACCCGGTCGACGACATCGACACGGCGCTGCCGCTGTTCGTCGACGGACTGGGCCTGAACGTGAAGTTCCGCGACGGCGACCGCTATTGCGCGCTCGACGGCGGCCCGCTGACGATCGCGCTGGTCGCCGGCGACGAGCAGATCGTCGAGCGCGCGGCGCTCACGCTGCGGGTCGATGAGGATGACGACCTTTACGCGGCGATGGCGCGGGTCGTGAAAGCCGGCGCGTCGGTGCGCGTGCCGGTGCAGGCCGGGCCGCACGAATACCGCGCGGTGCTGGAGGACAGGAACGGCGCGCTGCTGGTGCTTTCGCAGAAACGCGCGGCATGACACGGCGACGCGGTGCGTGGCGCGCGGACCGGCCGGCGGGGACCCGGCCGGATGCCGCGCGAAGCGTCGCCGTCCGGTAACAACGTGCGCTACCCGCTTTGATCGACCGCGCCGGACGCGCGCAGGTCGCTGGTCTCCGGTAGCTCGAGCAGCGTGCCGGCCGGCTGGCTGAGCCGCTTCGCGGCGCGCGCGATGTATTCGACGTCGGGCAGCGCGGGCGGCCGGTCGCCGTTCAGCGCATCGAGGCATCTTCCCGACGACCGCCGGAATCGGTACCATCGAGTGCTCGTAGACCGGCCGTGCGCCGGCGCGCGCCTGCTGCTGCCGGGCCGCGCCCCCGTCGCGTCGCCGCCGCGCCGGTCGCCGCACTTCCCGTTTCGTCATGTCCCGCGAACCCTCACACTCCGCGCTGCTGTGGATCGTCGCCGCCGCGTTCTTCATGCAGTCGCTCGACACCACGATCGTCAACACCGCGCTGCCGTCGATCGCACAAAGCCTGCATGCGTCGCCGCTCGCGATGCAGCCGGTCGTGGTCGTCTATACGCTGACGATGGCGATGCTCACGCCGGCGTCCGGCTGGCTCGCCGACCGCTTCGGCACGCGCCGCGTGTTCTCGCTCGCCATCCTGGTGTTCTCGCTCGCATCGATCGGCTGCGCGGCGTCGCACACGCTCGGCCAGCTCGTCGTCGCGCGCGCCGTGCAAGGCGTCGGCGGCTCGATGCTGCTGCCGATCGGGCGGCTCGCCGTGCTGCGCCGCGTGCCCGGCGAACGGTACGTCGCGGCGATCGCGTTCGTGTCGATCGCCGCGCAGCTCGGCCCGATCGTCGGCCCGACGCTCGGCGGCTGGCTCACGCAGGCGATTTCCTGGCACTGGGTGTTCATCGTCAACGTGCCGGTCGGCGTGGTCGGCTTCATCGCGGTGCAGCGCTTCCTGCCGCACGACCAGGCGATGCAGCCGCCGCCGTTCGACTTTATCGGCTGCGCGATGCTGTCGGTCGCGATGATCGCGCTGTCGCTCGCGATCGATCCGCCGATGCGCGCGCACCGCACCGGCTGGGCGATCGGGCTGGCCGCGCTCGGCGTGGCGAGCGCGCTCGCGTACCTGCCCCATGCGCGGCGCCGCCCGCAACCGCTGTTCCGGCTCGGGCTGTTCCGCGAGCCGAACTTCGGCGCGGGGCTGCTCGGCAACCTGCTGTGCCGGATCGGCACGAGCGCGGTGCCGTTCATGCTGCCGCTGCTGATGCAGGTGCAGCTCGGCTATACGCCGCTGCAGTCGGGGATGATGCTGCTGCCGGCCGCGATCGCCGGCGTGATCGCGAAACGCTGGATCGCGCCCCTCGCGAAACGCTTCGGTTATGCAACGTTCCTGGTCGTGAACACGGGGATCGTCGGTGGCGCGATCGCCGGGTTCGCGCTGGTATCGGCCCGGCCCGCGCCGGTGCTGGAGATGGCGTTGCTGGTCGTGTTCGGCGCCGCGAACTCGATGCAGTTCGCCGCGATGAACGCCGTGACGCTCAAGGGCCTGTCGCACGCCGACGCCGGCAGCGGCAACAGCCTGTTCACGATGATGCAGATGCTGGCGATGGGGCTCGGCGTATCGATCGGCGGCGGGCTCGTGAACCTGTTCGCCGCGCATTGGGGCTCGATGGCGAACGGCTTCATGCTGTCGTTCGTCTGCATGGGCGCGGTCACGCTGCTGTCGTCCGTCGTGTTCCGGCGGATCGATACCGCCGCGCCGCCGCGGCCGGTCGCGCCGCGGCCGTCCGCGTAAGCGCCGCCGCGGGCAGGCGCGGCCGTCAGTTCACCGGGCGGCGCTCGACGACCCGCTTGAGCACCCAGCGGATCGACGAACCGTCGGCCGGCGGCTGCGCGACGCGATATTCGTCGACTTCCAGCACATATTGATAGCCGGGCTGGTACGCAAAGCCCTCGATGCCCGCGTACCACAGGCTCCAAGGCTCGGCCGGGCCGCTGCGCACCTGCAGGCAGTCCATCGGCGCGACGCCCGTGCAGCGCGCCGCCTGCGGCGCGACATAAACGGTCCGGGTCACGGGCCGGCCGTCGGCCGGGCGGTCCGCGCGTGCATCCGGCGCGGCCGCGCCGGTCTGGCATCCGGCGAGCAGCGTGCTGCCGGCAATCAAGGCCGCGCCGAGCAGCGTTCTGGTGTTGCGATTCATCTGATGGTCCTCGGGAAGCGTTGGCGGGCCGTTTAGACGAATGCTGCGCCGGCAAAGTTCACAAATAACTTACAGCGTGCGCGCCGCCACCCTCATTCGTGGGATGTCACGTCTGCACGGGCACGTTACCGTATTCCGGTGCAGGCAACCGCGCGCCGCCGCCGGCGGTCCGCATTCGCGCATGCACGCACCCGCACGCCCGGCGCACCGCGACCCGGCGGCGGCAACAGGAGACAACCCGATGACCACGGCGCCCCCGGCCCTTCCCCCGTGCCTTGCCCAATCGAAACTGACGCTCGAGCAGTACGACGCGCTGCTCGCGACAATCTACGAAGGCCCGCTGGAAGACGTGCCGTGGGGCGGCGCGCTCGAACAGATCCGCGTGCACCTCGACGCGAACTACGTGACGATGATCCTGCGCTGGCCCGCCAGCGGCCACGCGGGGCTGATGATCAATGCGTCCGCGGCGAGCGCGCCGCTGACCGGCGTCGCATCGTACAACAACTACTATTACGCGCTCGATCCGTTCGTGAACCTGCCGAGCGATCGCGTCGTCACCGTCGACGAGCTGCTCGGCGTCGGCGTGTGGCGCAGCAGCGCGATGTATCGCGAGTTCCTCGAGCCGTTCGACGTCGGCTACCTGATGGGCGCCGACCTGCGCACGCCCGACGGGATCGAATGCCGCTTCCGCGTGTGCCGCTCGCATCACGGCCGCGCGTTCTCGGCGACCGACAAGGCCGTCTGCAATGCGCTGCTGCCGCACCTGAAGCGCGCGGTGCGGCTGCATGCGAAGTTCGGGATGGTCGAATCGGAGCGCACGCTGTATGCGAGCGCGATCGACCGCATGCTCGTCGCGACCGCGATCCTCGACGAGCGCGGCACGATCATGAAGACCAATTCCGTCGCGGACGAGATCTTCGCCGAATGCGACGGGCTGCGCGTGCGCGCCGGTGCGCTCGAGGCATCGTATCCGCTGGAGGACCGCAAGCTGCAAAAGCTCATTCGCCAGGTGCTCGCGGAGCGCGCGGGCGGCGCGCCGTCGGTCGCGCAGGCGATTGCCGTGCCGCGCCCGTCCGGCAAGCCGCCGCTCGGCGTGCTGATCCGTACGGTCCCGCTCAGCGAATGGTCGGAGGACAATCCGCGCCGGCCCGCGTGCGCGATCTTCATCCGCGATGCGGAGCGCAAGTCGCAGGCGTCTCACGACATCGTGCGCAAGCTGTTCGATCTCACGCCGGCCGAGACCGCGCTGGCGCTCGCGCTCGTCAACGGATCGACGCTCGAGGAAGCGGCCGACGAACTCGACATCAGCAAGAACACCGCGCGCTCGCACCTGCGGGCGATCTTTTCCAAGACGGGTGTCACGCGACAGGCGACGCTCGTGCGGACGTTGCTGAACAGCGTGTTGTCGCTAGGGTGAGGTGTTCGACAGGCCGGGAAGCCGGATTCGTGGACGGGTTGCTCCCGACGCCGGAAAGCAGGAAGCGGTCTGCACCGAAACGGCCGATGCAGACGGTATGAGCGCCAGCCGTAAACCCGTTGCGCTTCGCCAAGTCGTGATCGTGTATTACCATCGGCGTTTCCTCGTACGCTTCGTCGCGGCGCGTGCGCCCGCCCGGCCACGGGCGAGCCGCGCCCCCTGTTCGCATGACCTCACCCGTTCCGTCCGACACCGCGCTGCGGCCGCAGCCGATCGACGCGCTGACCGTGCCGGCCGCGCTCGACGGACGCGCGGGCACCAATCGCTCGACGAGCGCGCATCCGCAGATCGCCGCGAACCATGATCTCGACGCCGTGCGCGCATGGCTCGCACGCTTCGTCGATACGCCCACTACGTTCCAGAACTACCGCAAGGAGGCCGAGCGCCTGCTGCTGTGGGCCGTGATCGCGTGCGGCAAGCCGCTGTCGTCGCTCACGCACGAGGATCTGGTCGTGTACCGGCAGTTCCTGCTCGCGCCCGCGCCCGCCGACGTGTGGTGCGCGAACGGCGGCCGCAAGCATCCGCGCGGCGACCCGCGTTGGCGGCCGTTCTACGGGCCGCTGTCGGCGGCCAGCCAGCGGCAGGCGATGGTGATCCTGAACGTGATGTTCTCGTGGCTCGTGCAGGCCGGCTATCTGGCAGGCAATCCGCTCGCGCTGTCGCGGCAGCGGCAACGGCGGCCCGCGCCGCGCGTCACGCGCCATCTCGGGCCGCCGCTGTGGCAGGCGGTCAAGGATGCGATCGCCGCGATGCCGCGCGACGATGCGCGTGCCGCCTTCCATGCGGATCGCGCGCGCTGGGTGTTCACGCTGCTGTATCTCGGCGGACTGCGCATCACCGAGGCGGCCGACACGACGATGGGGCAATTCTTTGCACGGCGCGATTCGAACGGGCGCGATCGCTGGTGGCTCGACGTGACCGGCAAAGGCGGCCGCCAGCGCCTCGTGCCGGCCACCGCCGAGATGATGGCCGAGCTCGCGCGCTACCGGCGCGCGCATGGCCTGCCCGCGCTGCCGGCCGACGGCGAAGCCACGCCGCTCGTGCTGCCCGCCGGTCGCACGCGCAAGCCGCTCACGCGCGCGGCGCTGCACCGGATCGTGAAGCAGGTGTTCCGGTTCTCGGCCGACCGGTTGCGTGCGCAAGGGGATGCAGGCGAACAACAGGCGCGCGTGCTCGAACAGGCATCGGCCCACTGGCTGCGCCACAGCGCGGGTTCGCACATGGCGGACGGCCGCGTCGACCTGCGGCTCGTGCGCGACAACCTCGGTCACGTATCGCTGACGACGACGAGCCAGTATCTGCACGCAGACGACGACTGGCGACACAGCGAAACCGAGGAGAAGCACCGGATCGGCTGGTGAACGGCGCGCCGGCCCCCTGCTTCAATACACGGCGGCCCAGTGCCCGGGCACCCACGCCCAGTGGTTGCCGGCCCAGCGGTAATGACCTTTCGCCCAGCGATAACCGGGCGCGGGCGGCGGCGGCATCACTTCGGCGACCGGCGCAGGCTGCGGCGGCCGCGCGGGTTCGACCACGCACGCGGACAGCAGCGCCGCGCTCGTCGTCACCCATACGGCAAGCGATACGGATCGGATCTTCATCGTCGATTCTCCCTGTTGTGTAATCGATCGGTCGGCGGAGGCGAACCCGCGTACGCCGTGCATCGAGCTGCGCATCACTCCGCGCGTCACGCGGCTCCGCGAACGAGGCCCGTCATCGGCCGCGTCGCGCCGCTTTCCGCGAACAGCATCGACGCGGTATGAGCGGGATCGAGCCGCAGGCTTTCGGCGGCCGCGCCCGCGATCAGCGCGTCGAGCGACGCGGTCGGCTTCAGGTCGCGCCCTTCGTACAGGTCGCCCGGCCGCAGGCCCGGCCAGTCCGCGATCACGCGTCCGCCCGCGACCGCCCCGCCCGCCAGCATCGCGACCGACGCCTGCCCGTGATCGGTGCCGCCCGTGCCGTTCGCGGCGGCCGTGCGGCCGAACTCGGTCGCGACGAGCACCGTGGTCCGCTGCCACACGGGCCCGAGACCGTCGCGCAACGCGGCGAGCATCGTGTCGAGCGCCTTCAACTGATTCGCGAGCCGCGCGTTCTGCGCGCTGTGCGTGTCCCAGCCGGCCGTCTCGATCATCGCGATCCGCGGGCCGTCGTCGCGCGCGAGAAACGTCGCCGCGAGCTTGCCGACGCCCGCCGGATCCTGGCGCGCATGCGCGTCGCCGGCGAGACCGCGCGCGGCCATCGCCGATTGCCACAGCGGCCCGAGCTGTGCGTCGGCCTCGTACAGCGCCGACACGCGCGCGAGCAGGTCGTCCGGTGCGGCCGGCAACCCGGACGCCGCATACGACGCGGCCTGCACGCTGCCGCGCAACGCGAGCGGCACCGTCGGCGCGAACGCGATCGCGTTGCCCCGCGTCGCCGGCAACATCGCGGCGAGCCGGTTCAGCCAGCCGTCCTTCACCTGGTACGGCGCGCGCCCGCCCGTCTCGAGCACGTTCTGGCCGTCGAAATGCGAGCGGTCGCGATACGGCGACGCGATCGCGTGGACGAACAGCGCCTCCTTGTCGCGAACCATCTGCGCGGTCCGCACGAGCGACGGATGCAGCGCGAACGTGCCGTCGATGCGGGTCGCCGTCGACGCATCGATCGCCAGCGGGCCGCGCAACGACGCATACGCGGGTTCCGCATACGGGACGACGATGTTCAGCCCGTCGGCCGCGCCGCGCTGGATCACGAACACGAAGCGCCGGTCGGTTTCGACGTTCGCGAACACGATGCGCGGCGCGACGAGGATCGCGCCCGCACCGGCGGCGGCGATGCTCAGGAAATGTCGACGGGTAAGGGATCGGGCCATGTTCATCTCCGTTGAAAATCGGGCGACACGAGCAGCAGTGCAAGCGACGTGGTCGCGCTCTCGGCACGCGACAGTGCCGTCGCCGTCGGTGCGCTCAGCGAGCCGGCCAGCAGCGTCTTGCCGAGCGTGCGCGGGTCGAGCCGGTCGCCCGTGCGTGCGGCAAACCGCTGCGCGATCTCGACGCGGCGCACCAGCGCGTCGGGCGCGGCCCAGCTCGCGGCGACGTCGTCGTAGCCGGCCGGCGACCCGGGCCGCCATACCGGCTGGCCGAGCTGCGCGAGCAGCGGCGCGGCCTTCAGGTCGCCGGTATCGCGCCAGCCGAGCCCGCGCAGCGACGACACGGCCCACTCCCACGGCGTCTTGAACTTGCGATTGACCGGCGACCATGCGTCTGGCGCATCGACCAGCGCGCGATAGACGGTCGGCAAATCGCCGCCGCTCGTATCGAATGCACGGGCGAGCCGGTCGGTGAGCGCGGGCGGCGGATCGTCGGCGACGAAATGACGGGCGAGCTGGAACGCGACATGCCGGCCCGTCGCCGGCGAACGCGCCAGATCGCCCAGGATCGCGCGCGCTTGCGCGTCGCCCGGCTGATCGTAGGTGCGGCCCATCACCGTGCGCGCGCCCGGTTCGTGCAGCTTCGGGCGGAACACGAACGCGCCGGGCGCCACATCGCCGGGCTGCGGCCCGCGTCCGCCGGCGATGCTCCAGCCGGTCAGCGCGCGCGCGAATTCCGTCACGTCCGTTTGCGTGTAACCGGTGCGTACCCCGAGCGTGTGCAGTTCCATGATTTCGCGCGCGAGGTTCTCGTTGAGGCCGCGCCGTGCCGCCGGCTGGCGGGCTTCGGCGCGCAGCGCGGCCGGGCTGTCGGGGCCGACCGAGCGCGCCTGGTCGAGGAACAGCTGCATCGCGGGATGCTGCTCGACGGCGACGAGCATGTCCTCGAAGCGGCCGAGCACGTGCGGGCGGATCGCATCGCGCTCGAATGCGCCCGCATACGCGGCGACCGGCCCCTTGTCGACCGACACCGCGAAATGGTTCGACCAGAAATGCACGAGCCGCTCGACGAACGGCGTGGACGTGGCGAGCGCGCTGTTCAACCGCGCAGTGACGGCGCTGCGATAGACGTCATGGCCGTCGCGACGGATCGACTGCGCACTCGCGCGCCTGGCCGCCGCGTCGTCGCTCGTCATCGTGTTGCGGGTCGTCGCGAAGCGCGTGGCGAGCGTGACCGCGTCCGGTTCGCCGGCCCATGCGGCCGGCCTCGGGTCGTAGCGGTCGAGCTGGGCGACCAGCGCGCCCTTCGGATCGGCAGGCGGCGCGTCGTCGGCCCGCGCGCCGAGACCGAAGCGGTTCAGCGCGATGGCGGCCGGTGAGATGTCGTTCGGGTGGTCCATGACGGGGGCTCTCGCGATGCGTACCCGTGTTTAACGGAGGGTGGCGGGAAATCCGTCGCGGAATCGGCGAAGTATTTTCGGTTCGGCTCGCGGATGCCGAAGCGTGCCGCGTCTTGCACGAAGCTTTCAGCTGGCGGAGAGCATTCGCTTGCGCTTCCTAATCGTCAGATCGTTCGAGCCGCCGGCCGGTAGGCAAAAGGAGCATTGAACGCCGGTCGCACCGTTGCCACAATTCCAAAGGCGCGCGGGGTCCGTTGCGCGCGCAATGCAATGACGCGTGAGCGCTCTTTCGATGACCCGCGACAGCGTTCGTCTTGCCGCGCTGATCCCGATGCCGCACAGCCACTACAGCGAAAAGGCGCGGTGGGTGGACCGGCTTGCGCTGCCGTACCGGGAAACGCTGCATGTCCCGCTGCTGCATTGACTGGCGACGAAACGCAACGGCGGCAGCAGCGTGCCGTTGCTGGTTCATGACGGCCTGCGCTTCACGGCGGCGGATCTGGCTTTTGCGGCGCTTGCCGCGCCGGTGCTTTTTCCCGCGGAGTATCGTGCGGCTTACCCTTCGCTCGATGACGCGCCCGCCGCGATGCGCGATGAGGCGTGGCCGGATCCCGTTGCGCTGCATTTCGCTGCGCGGTCTCGCCAGAGTGCAACGATTTCCCGCTGGGAGAAGACCATGCAACCCGGAATGTCTGCAGTGCTGTGCTGCGTGCTGTCCGCTTCGACGATCGCTGTTGCTCAAGAGAAGCATGTCGCCGCGTTCGACGCACCGGCGGGCGGAAACAAGTACACGCAGCAACACGTCCTCGAGGTTGGCGATGTCCCCGGGCACCAGTTGCGGCTATATGAACTGGTGCGCAGCTACGGTGGCAAGGACCAGACCATCGAAGGCGTCGTTCTGAAGGAAGCCGTCATCCGCGCCACAAGCGATCTGACCGACCTGAACGGGCTCGGTCGCAGCTATGTGGAATACAGAATGGAGAACGGCGACAGGATTTTCGCGCGCGGCTATTTCCTCAACCACAAGCTGCCCGACAGCAACCGGCTGAAGAACCTCACGGAACTGGACATCACCGGCGGTACAGGCAGATTCCGTGGCATCCACGGCATCGTGCGCGCGGAAACTGTCTCCGATGCCAAGGCTTTCAACCAGAACCATACCGAGCTCGAATACTGGTTCGAGAAGTAGCCGGGAGATGGATTCACATCGGCGAACGCATGGGCAAATCCGGCGTCCTTTCCGGGCCCGCCATGCGCGCGGCGATCACCCCAGCTCGAACGACGTCACGCCGAACACGCGGTCGATCGCGATCGCGGGCGCTTCCTTCGTATACATCCGCGCGGTTTCGAAGACGCTCGACATGCCGTGCCGTTCCGCCAGCGCGACGGCCGCGGGATTCGTTTCCGGCACGTCGAGCACGATAACCTCGCCGGGCATGCGCGCAGCCAGCGCGCGAAACAGCCCCGTGGCGACGCCGGCGTCATCGGCGAACAGCGGGCCGATCTTGCAGCCGGCGTTGCAGCGGCGCACCACGCCGTATCCGGTGATGCGACCCGCGTCGACCGTTGCGAGCGCAACGGCATCCGGCTGCGCGAGCCACGCGGAGACGAAACGCGCGCGCGGCGCAGGAAAACACCGGCGATCGTACGCCAGTAACTGCTCGAACGGGACCTCGGCCGCCGCGGCCGCGTGCGCGCATCCGATGCCGTCCACACGCCCCTGATAACGGATGTTGCGATACGCGAGCCGGAACCCCGACTTCCGGTAGTTCGCCTGTTGAGCCACGACACCGTCGAGACCGACATTGCGGTCTCCCAGGTAACGCATGCCGTGCTGCCAGATTCGCATGCCGAAGCCTTTGCCGCGAAACCCGGGTTTCACGATGTACAGACCGATGAAGCCGAAGCGTTCGTCATACGCGACGGCAGCAAGGCACGCGACCGGCTCGCCACGCCACACGCCGACGAAAAAACCGGCCGGGTCCGCTTCCCTGAAACACGGCGGATCATGCAGGCCGGGGTTCCACCCTTCGGCTGCCGCCCATTCGACCGACATGGCCACCTCGTCGGCCGAAATGGTGCGCACGATCAAGTCTTCGCTTCGATCCATGATTCACCTCCGTCGCGGCACTCGAGATCGCCGCCAACCGATTCGCGAGCGTGACGCGTCGTCACGCCACGCCAGTTACTGGCTCCCCGCCGCGTCGTGCTTCCTCTGAAACCTCGCCGGCAGCCGCCAGTTCCCGCTGCGTCGCAACCCGTCGACGAATTTCACGCGCTCGTCGGGCGTCAGCGTCGCCGCGAAATCGACGATGCTGCGCTCGACCTGCCCCCGCAACGCACTATCGGCCGCCCGCGTCCGATCGAGCGCCGCGTCGATCGCCGCGCGATCGAGCTGCGGCGCCGCCAGCAGATCCAGCACCGTGATCCGCCCGTCACGCCCTTCCCGCGCGAAATCCCGACCTTCGTTGCGCGCCGCCTTCAGCGCCGCCGCAAACGCTTGCTGACGCGCGTCGGACAATTCGTCCGCGGCGAACCGCAATGCCGTGCGCTGTCCGGGCATCCCGCCCCCATCCAGGCCACGATGCGTCGAAAACCATTGATACGCGCCGCCGCCGATCGCACCGAGCATGAACACGTTCAACACGACCGACCCGACGAGCACGAATTTCCAGCCGCGTTCGCTCATTCGTCGCCTCCGTCGATGCCCGGGCCGCCGAACGTCGTCGTCAGGTAGCCCGGTTCGTGTTGCGCGATCGGCGCGCTGCCGAGCATCAGCATCGACACGGCCACCGCGCCCGCCAGCGCGCCGGCGAGCCCGACACCCGCGAACGCCGCGCCCGACCACCACACCGTGCCCCGGCGCCGCGCACGTTGCGGCGCGGGCGCCGACGCAACGATGCGTTCGACGAGCGCCGGCGCGGGCGGCGCGACCGTGTCCTGCATGAGCCAGGCATCGAGCGCGGCGGCAGCGTCGAGCGCCTCGAGCGCGTCGCGCGGATGCGCTTGCGCCCACGCTTCGGCCGCCGCGCGTTCGTCGCGCGGCCAGCGCCGCGCATCCGAGCCGTACGCGGCGACGATGGTACGGAATCGTTCGGGTGTCATCGCTTGTCCTCGCTAGGTGGGTCGCCGGCCAGTTGCGCGCGCAGGTTGCGCCTCGCGCGCGCGAGCAGGCTTTCCAGCGCATCGACGGTGATGCCCATCAGGTTGGCCGCTTCAACGTTCGACATGTCCTGATAGTACTGGAGCACGAGCGCTTCCCGCTGCCGGGGCGGCAATGCGGCGAGCGCCTCGCGCACGCGCGCATCGCGCGCGCGCAATTCCGCGTGCGCGGCCGGCTCGGGTTGCGGGTCGGGCACGTCGGGCAGCGTGTCGACCGGCTCCTCGCGCCGCCCGCGCAACCGGTCGTAGCACAGGTTCAGCACCACGCGATGCAGCCACGTGTCGAAGCGCGCTTCGCCGTCCCGCCAGCGCGGCGCGTGATGCCAGATCCGCAGGAAGGTTTCCTGCGCAACGTCTTCGGCTTCGGTCCGGTCGCCGAGCATGCGCGTCGCGAGCGCAAGCAGGCGCGGCAGCTTGCGTGCGACGAGCACGCGCACGGCCGACGTGTCGCGCGCGCCGACCCGCGCGACGAGTTCCGCGTCCGGATCGGCGTCGCTCAACGCGGGCTGCTCCGCCATGCGCGGCGCGCCCGCCGCATGCTGCCGGCGAGCGTGCCCGCCGTCCGGCTGAAGCTCATCGTCGTTCTCTCCTTGCATGCGTCGGGCCGGCGCCGCACGGCGCCATGCCGGCGCGTCCACGGCGCGTCGCGCGCCGTGTCCGGCATCCGCCCGGCCGGTTTCGTCGACATCCGGTTCGAACGGCATATCGATCCTGTCGATCGCGAGCCGGCCGGCGCGATCAATATACGACGACCGGCGCCGGCCGGTAATACACCGGACGCGCCGGCACCACGACGCAGCCGGCCAGCACGACGGCCGCGGCTGTCAGGATCACGATGGTTCGAAAAGGCATGGCTCGACGGATGAGGTTGTGTGGAAGTCCCGCCGCACCGGCGCTGCGCGCCGCGCGGCACCCTGCGCGTCACGCCCAGTGACCCGGCACCCAGCGCCAGTTCGGGCCGCGCGCGGCCCAGTGTCCGGGCAACCAGCGATAGCCGACGCGCACCGCTTGCCAATGCCCGGGGATCCACACGTAGCGGCCCTGCCGCCAGTGCCAGTGGCCCTGATCCCACACGTAGCCCGCGCGTGGCGCCGGCATCACTTCGACGCGCGGCGGCGGCGGCGCGACCGGCGCGACGATGACGGCCTGCGCGAATGTGGCGGAGGTCGCCAGCGCGGCCACGCATCCCGCGGCAACCCGTAATGAAATGGAAAGTTTCATGCAAGACTCCGATGCGTCGTGTAGCGAACGTGATGGCCGGAAGTGGCCGTTCGTTCGTTAAACGACGCATGCGGAAAAATCCGTCGCGACGCGCGCAAATAAATTTCCGCCGCGCCGGCGACGCCGCGCTCACCCGGCGACGCATCGGGCCCGGGCGTGGACGACCGTCTGTCACAACCCGGCAAAACTGCGCTTCGACAATGCATGTCACCGGGATCCCGCTCGTTTCCGGCCCACGCCCCGGACGCGCTCGCGCACGGCCGGGCGGTTCCGCATTTCGCGTGTCACTCAACGAAAATACGATCATGTCGAACCAGGACAACTTCCCCGCCGAGTCGAACGAGCCGGCCGCTTCCGTATCGCGTCGCGGCTTCCTGAAACTGGCCGGCGTCTCCGGCCTCGCCACCGCCGCAGGCGGGCTCGCGGCCGCCCGTGCCGCCGGGTCGAACCCGGACGGCACCCCCGAACAGGTGCACCTGACATGGGGCAGCGACCCGGCGTCGGAAGTCGCGATCTCGTGGGCATCGCTCGCGCCGGCCGTCAATCCGCGGGCGCGGATCGTCGCCGACGGCGAACCCGCACGCACCGTGCACGGCGTGCAGCGCCTTTACACCGACGGCCTGAACGGTGAAACGGTGTTCACGTACCACGCACGCGTGCACGGCCTGAAGCCGAACACGCGCTACCGCTACGAACTGACGGCCGACAACGACAGCAACGCCGCGCAGCCGTTTGCCGCGACCTTCACGACCGCGCCGCGCGGGCGCGCACCGTTCCGCTTCACGAGCTACGGCGACCTCGCGACGCCGAACGGCGCATGGGTGCTGTCGTCGCCGCAAAGCCGCTTCGCGGTGCAGGCCGTCGAGCAGTTCCAGCCGCTGTTCCACCTGCTGAACGGCGACCTCTGCTACGCGAACCTGAACCCCGCGCATCAGCCGGAGGTGTGGCGCGACTTCGGCAACAACAACCAGACGTCGGCCGCGAACCGCCCGTGGATGCCGTGCCCGGGCAATCACGAGATCGAATTCAACAACGGCCCGCAGGGGCTCGACTCGTACCTCGCGCGCTACACGCTGCCGGAGAACGGCACGCGCTTTCCGGGCCGCTGGTACAGCTTCCGCGTGAGTTCGGTGCTGTTCATCTCGCTCGACGCCGACGACGTCGTGTACCAGGACGCTGCCGCGTTCGTCGGCGGCCCGGCTCCGCTGGTGCCGGCCGCGAGCACCGGCCGCGCGCCGATCGAGCCGGGCACGTCGTTCTACGTGCGCGGCTACAGCGACGGCGTGCAGACGCGCTGGCTCGAGCACACGCTACGTCAAGCGTCGCACGATGACGACATCGACTGGATCGTCGTGCAGATGCATCAGGACGCGCTGAGCTCGTCGAAGACGGGCAACGGCTCGGACAAGGGCATTCGCGAGGCATGGCTGCCGCTGTTCGACCGTTACGGCGTCGACCTCGTGCTGTGCGGTCACGATCACGATTACGAGCGCAGCTACCCGGTGCGCGGCTGCAATCACCGCGCGGGCGTCGATGCATCGACCGGCGAAGTCGTCGAGACGCTGCAGCCGCGTCCGGTCGGGTCGACCGATCCCGAGCGCACGACCTTCGACACGAGCCACGGCACGATCCACCTGATCCTCGGCGGCGGCGGCACCAGTGCGCCGCTCGACGTGTACGGCGAGAACCCGGCGACCGGCTTCGCGCAGGCCAAGGTCTTCACGAAGCCGAACCGGCCGGTGCCGGGCGCCGCGCCGAACACGTTCGTGCGCAAGCCGGCTGATGCGCTGGAGGATGCGATCTGGTCCGCGCGCCGCGATACGGGCACGGGCTACGGGATCGCCGTGTTCGACCACGATCCGGGCAAGCCGGGCGGCCACACGACGATCACGATGCGCTACTACCATGCGCCGGGCGCGGATCAGCACCCGAGCGCACAGTACGAGCTGTTCGAGACGATCGAGCTGAGCAAGAAGCGCCGCGAGCGCTGATGCGACGGCCGCCCGCAACGCATGATCGCGCGGCGGGCGGCCGGGGCTGGCGCGTGCGGGACGGCGCGCGCGACGCGCTGATGGATACGGCGAATACGTGACGGCTGCGCCATGCGGAGCGGCTGCGTCTATTCGACCGCCGCACCTTGCATGCTGCGCATCGGCACGCCGGTTTCCACAGCAAGCCGCGTTGCCGCCACCGTGCCCCTAGCTTCGCGATTCCAGCGCGATACGCACGGCCAGTCCGGCCAGCACGATCCCCATCAACCCGCGCTGCACCCGCGCCCAGACGGGCCGACCGGCAAGAAACCCCGCGATCGAGCCGGCCATGCTCGCGATCAGCGCATTCACGCAGACACTGACCGCGATCTGCACGCAGCCCAGTGCCAGCGATTGCGCGAGCACGCTGCCGTGCCCGGGCGCAATGAACTGCGGCAGCAGCGACAGGTACATCACCGCGATTTTCGGGTTCGCGAGGTTGGTGACGAAGCCCATCGTGAAGAGCCGCACGCCGCTGTCGTGCGGCAGTTGCCGCACCTGGAACGCGGAGCGGCCGCCCGGCTTGAGCGCCTGCCACGCGAGATACGCCAGGTACAGCGCGCCGGACAAACGCAGCGCGTCATACGCGTACGGCACGGTCATCACCAGCGCGGTAATGCCGAACGCCGCGCAGAACATGTAGAACACGAACCCCAGCGCGACGCCGCCGAGCGACACCAGCCCCGCACGGCGGCCCTGGCAGATCGAGCGGGAGATCAGGTAAAGCATGTTCGGGCCGGGCGTCAGGGCCATGCCGAGCGATACGAGTCCGAAAGCAATCAGGGTGGGCAAGGCCGGCACGGCAGTCTCCTTGGGGGCGATGAAGTCGGGGCGAGTGTCCAGCAATGTATTGCATGTCGGTGTCTGTCGGCATGAATAAACTGCAAGTCATGCATGAGCGCGCTTCACCCCGTCATCGCGTCGTTCCGCCGGCCCGCTACTTGCCCTTTTTCGCGCGTGCCTGCATCGCCTTTCCCGCCTTCGCGCGTTGCGCGTCGACCAGTTTCACGAATGCGTCGGCGACCGCGTTGCCGCTCGCGTTCCACGCCAGTCGCACGGAACGATGCAGCCTGGGCGACAACGCCAGCACCCGGCCGCCGAACCGTGTATAGGTGAGCGTGATGCGCGGGACGATCGACACGCCCATTCCCGCCTCCGCCATCGACAGAATGGTCCGCATCTCGACCACGTTGAACGCGGCGCGAAGCGATGCACCGTTGCGCGCGAAGTAATCCGCGATGACCGGCCCGCACCCCGCCTTCGAAAAAATGAACGGCATCGTCGCCAACCGTTTCGCCGACACGCTCTCGCGGCCGTCGAACATGCCGTCCGCCGCCACCGCGACGAAATCCTCGTCGAGCAACGGCAGGTTGTTCGCGAAAGTCTTCGTGCCGGCGACCACGCCGATGTCGGCGGTGCCGTCGTCGAGCCACCCTTCGACTTCCGCGTCCGTGCCTTCCAGCAGCACGGCCGTCACACCCTCATGCGCCGCCTTCAACGCTTCGAGCGCGGGTACGACGAACGCGAGCGAGACGCTCGGCAGCGACGCCACCACCAGCCGCCCCTCGAGCTTGCCGCGCGCCAGGCCGAACTGCTGGCGCAGCGTCTGCGCTTCCCGGACGACGTTCTGCACGTATGGCCACAGGCGTTCGCCGGCAGCGGTCAGGACGACCGGCTGGCGGTCGCGCAACAGCAGCTTGACCTCGGTGATGTCCTCCAGTTCGGTCAACGCGTGGCTGATCGCGGATTGACTGCGGCTGAGCCGGTCGGCCGCGGCCGTCAGCGAGCCGAGTTCGACCACGGCAGCCAGGGCCTGCAACTGCGCAAGCGTCATCTCGCCTCCTTGTTGCGATGCATGTATTTTTCACATGATAGAGCGACGCATCATGAATTGGATTGAACCGGTGTCATGCGCTTCGATGGCGCGCCATCGCGTGACCTCGCCCGATGCCCCGCGCCGCGCTCGGGCAAGATTCAGCCTCGAATCATGTCGAACGCCGTCGCCGGACACGCGCAGGATTGCACCGGCGCCCGCGCCCGTCCAAGCCCCGTCCGTTGCGCCTTCAGCTCCGATCGCCAAGACGCGTTAGACTGTCCCGATGGAACAATGCCGTTATTGCCAGAGAATCCGCGATGAATGGGATTGCCACGGGGACGAATGCCGCCGGGCAATCGCGAAGGCACTGCGCCGGCAGCGCGCGGGCCTGCCGATGGTGCCCGATCGCATCCGCAACGAGCTGCCGTCCGGCGCGCCCACCCAGCAGGTGATCGCGGTCCTGTCGCGCCAGCGCCTGCGGGCGCGCCGCGGCAACGAGGAACGCCGCGAGCGCAAGGAAATCGACGACGCCGACGGCGTCTGATCCGCCAACGCCCCCCCCCGCCAGCCGCCCCACCTGCCGATGCCCCGCCACCGGGCGTTCGCCCGTGCGCGATGTCTCGCCGCCCGTCCGCCGTCAGTTTGCAATTCCCGCAACGCGGAACGGGGACGGATCGAACTTATGTTGGAATTGTTGCCTCACCGACAATGATCTTTCGCTGGAATCCACGTTTACCCTGAATCCAGCGACGCCTACGATGTAATCAATCGCTTACGACATGGTGTCGCCGGCGAACCCAATAGAACATCGGAGGTCATCATGAAATCGCTCGTTTCCGCAGTCGTCGCCGCTGTCGCCCTGTCCGCTTCGTTCGGCGCCTTCGCCCAAAGCACCGTGACCCGCGCCCAGGTGCGCAACGAACTCGTCCAGCTCGAGAACGCCGGCTACAAGCCGAGCCAGTCGAGCCCGTACTACCCGGCCGACATCCAGGCCGCGCAAGCGCGCACACACGCTGCCGACAACAGCGGCTACGGCGCGCAGCCGGCCCCGGTCGTCCAGGGCGGCGCACCGGCGGTCAAGGTGCGCAACGCGCGCGACTCGGTGTACTTCGGCCACTAAGTCGGCCGCCGCGCGCATCGCGCGCGGTCCGCCCGGATCCAGCGAGCCCGTCCCGTGACGGGCTCGCCGCGTTTTTGCCGCGCGCCGGGCCGGCCCGCCGTCAGCGGCTGCCCTCCGCCGCCACGCGGCCGCCGTCGTCGGTGGCGATACCGCCGCCGAGCAGTTCCTGGTAACGCACGCACGCGCACTGCGCGGACGCCTTCGCCGCGTACATCGCCGCGTCGGCCTTGACCAGCAGTTCCTCGGCCGACGCGCCATCCGCCGGATATTCGCTCACGCCGATGCTCGCGCCCACGGCCAGATGCCGGTCGCCGAATTCCAGTTCCTCGGCCATCACGATCTGGATACGCGACGCGATATCGCCGATCACCGCGGGCGATCGCACGTCCGAAATCAGCACGATGAATTCATCGCCGCCGAGCCGCGCGGCCATGTCGCCGCTGCGCAGCGCGAGGCTCAGCCGTTTCGCGACCGCGACGAGCGTGCGATCGCCGGCCGCGTGCCCGTGCTGGTCGTTGATCTGCTTGAAGCGATCGAGATCGACGAACATCACCGCCAGCCCCTCGCGCACCGCGGCCGCATGCCGGATCGCGGCATCGAGATGCTCCATGAACAACAGGCGGTTCGGCAAGCCGGTCAGCGGGTCGTGACCGGCGAGATGCGCGAGCTCCAGCTGCTTCGCGCGCAGCATCGCGACCTGCGTGCGGATCTCGACGCGCATGCTGTCGAAACAGCGCGCCAGCACGCCGATCTCGTCGGCCCGCGCGACCGGCAACCGTTCGGCGGCCGGATCGTCGAACACGTGGGTCGCCGCGCGCGCGAGCATCTGCAACGGCCGCGTGATCGCGCTCGCAAACAGGATCGCGAGTATCACCGCCGCCACGCTCATCAAGAGCACCATCCGGATGATCCGCTCGCCGAGCATCCCGGCCGGCGCCAGCACGTCCGTGAGCGGACGCGCCATGCCGAGCACCACGAAGCGGTTGCCCTCGTTGTTGCCGAACGGCGTGCGCACGAACGCGAACATCTGGCCCGGTGCGGCGTCGGGCTGCGTGAGACCGTTGAGCGCCACGTTCGTGCGCGCCCCGACGAACAGCAGCCGCGTGTCGGGGAAGCTGTCCTGCATCAGCACGCGGTGCCCGCGATCGAAGCCGAAGATCTGCGACGGATCGGGGTGCACGAGGAAATCGCCCCATTTGTTCGCGAGATACACCACGTAGTCTGGCGGCAGATCGCGTTCGAGCCGGTCGAACATGCGCGTCAGCTCGACGTCGACGACCAGCGCGCCGACGACCCGGCCGCCTTCGTCGACCACCGGCGTGCCCACGCGCAGGATCGGCAGCCCTTCGGCCGCATGCGAGCCGGTCTCGTGATTGATCGCGATCGGCGACAGGTAGATATGACCGGGCGCCGTCGCAAGCGTATCGAATACGTAAGGAAACTGCCCTTTTTCCTGGAATGCACTCTCCGGCAACACGACGATGCCATGCGCGTCGCGATCGACGCGGATCCGCTCGAGCCCGAAATCCCCGCGCGCGATCAGCCGGATCTGCAGGTACTCGGGGTGGTTCTTCATGAAGCTGTAATACACCTGTTCGAGCCGCGTGCGCGGCGCGCGATCGGCGCCTTCCCCGCTCGCGACGGACGCGGACGCCGGCAATTGCGCGAGCACGAGCACATCGTCGGCCACGTCGGACAGCGCGGTCGTGAAGCGCTGTCCGAGCAAGTGCGTCGACATCAGCAGGCTGTGCTGCGCTTCCTGCACGAGCATCGTCCGGTTCGCGCGGTAGGTGTAGTAGCCGGTCGTGCCGGACGCGATCACGCCGATGCACGCGAACAGCATCGACAGCTTCCACGTGAGCCCGAGCCTGATCATTTTTCGAACCGCTCCGGCCGGTCGCCCGACACGATGCGGCTCCATAGCGACTCACGCCGCGCGATGTCCTCGACCGGCTGGATCCAGACGAGGTGCTGGTGGCCGGCCTCGAGACCGGGTGGCGGTTGGAGCGTATTCGCGAGCCCCTGGCGTTCGGTCAGCAGCACGCCGATCGCCGGTTCGAGCATATAGTTGATCCACGCGAACGCCAGTTCGCGATGCTCCGCGCCGCGCGTGACGCCCCAGCAGTCGAGCCACGCGAGCGCGCCTTCGTCCGGAATCACGTAGCCGACATCCGCACCGGCGCGACGCAGCTGTTCGACCTGCTGCGTGCCATAGTTGCCGAACATCAGCGCCGCGCGATGCTGGACGAACAGCGTGGTCGCCTCGTCCGGAAGCGTGTAATACGTGAGCAGGTTGCGCCGCAGTTCGACCAGCTTGTGCGCGACGGCAAGCGTTTGCGCGGGCGACAGGCGAAACGGGTCGGGATAGCCGAGCGCGAGCGCGGTGAACGAAAAATTATGCGGCGCGCTGTTGAAGTCGAGCACCTTGCCGCGGTAACGCGGATTCCAGAGTTCCAGCATCGAGCGCGGCGCGACCGGCACCTGCTTGCGATCGTAGATCAGTCCCATCGACGAATACGTGAACGGAATCGCATAGGTCGAGCCGTTGCGCACGAGTCCGCCGATCGTCGCGAGCTGCTGGAAATTCGGCAGTTGCCGCCGGCGGTTGGGGATCTGCGACAGGTCGATCGGCGTGAGCAGGCCGTCGCTCGCATAGCGCTGGATCTCGGCCGTATTGGCCGCAAGCACGTCGTACGGCGGCGGCGACGCGCTGTGCATCCGTGTCCACAACGCTTCGTCGGAATCGACGAAGGTTACTTCGACGTGCACATGAAAGTGCGTCTCAAATGCATTGACGACATCGTTGTCCGCGTAGCCGGGCCACGCAAGGACACGCAGTACGTTGTCGCCGACGGTCTCGGGGGAAGCGGCGCAGGCAGGCAGGCCCTGCCAGCCCAGCGTCAGGACGACAAGCCACCGGCACGCGGCGCGGCGCGCACGCCGGCGCGCGCCGATTCCCCTGATCAATCGGTCCTCGTCCGAATTCCCCGTATGCATTCGACTGTCCTTTTTTCGAGTCGATGCTTGATCGTGCAACAAGACCACAAAAAATATCGCCGCGCAATTGGAACAAGCCGCACGCGCACTGCGCCCGCTCATGCGGAAGCGCATCATGCGTGGACGCGTTCGATCGCACGTCGCCGCACGCGCGCGAACCCGGCCACGCGAACGGAGAATCATCAGGTGAAAGGCAAGACGCGACGTGTGCCAACTCCGCTTGCAGCCACGGCGCCACGCGGCATGTACTGCGTATGCGTTCGGAGCGTTCGGTGCATTCGATGCATTCGGCGACGCGCGTCATCCGTCGCGCGTGTCGCCACCTCAGCCTGCATGCGCGTCGCGCCGTCGCATGCGCATCCACGCCACGCAGGCGTGAACGCCGCGATCACGCGCGACGGATGCGCACGCATCGGCATCGCCACGACAGCGCGACCGGCCGCGGCCGTCGCGCTTTCCTTTTCGGGCCGCTCGTCGGACAATGACGCGCGCCCGCCGGCGCGGCGCCGCATCGGCCCCGCGCGAGGGCGCCAAGCATGCCCCGCCCGCGCCGATGAAACGCTACGAAACCCTCGCCCAGACGATCGCCGACGAAATCCGCAACGGCAACCTCGCGGTCGGCACGCGCCTGCCGTCGCTGCGGCAGATCATCGCGCAGCATGGCGTGAGCCAGTCGACGGTGTTTCGCGCGTACTACCTGCTCGAACAGTGGGGGCTGATCCGCGCACGCGAGCGTTCCGGCTATTACGTCGCGCCGGGCGCAGGCCCGGCGGCGAACCCGCCCGCGAAACGCCGCGCGAGCCGTGCCGGCGCCACGCGCAAGGTCGACATCAGCGACCTCGTGTTCTCGGTGCTCGACGCCGCGACGCAGCCCGGCATCGTGCCGCTCGGCTCCGCATTTCCCGCGCCGCAGCTGTTTCCGCTGCCGCGCCTCGCGAAATCGCTCGCGCAGGCGACGCGGCTCGTCAGCCCGTGGAGCACGGTCGTCGACCTGCCGCCCGGCAGCGAGGCGCTGCGCCAGCAGATCGCGCGGCGCTATCTGGCAACCGGTGTCGCGCAGCCCGTCGACGAGATCGTCGTCACCAACGGCGCGCTCGAAGCGCTGAACCTGTGCCTGATGGCCGTCACGCGGCCCGGCGACGTCGTCGCGGTCGAGTCTCCCGGCTTCTATGCGGCGCTGCAGGCGATCGAGCGGCTCGACCTGCGCGCGGTCGAGATTCCCGTCGATCCACGCACGGGCCTCGATCTCGATGCGCTCGCGAACGCGCTCGACCGGCACGACATCCGCGCGTGCTGGTTCATGACCAATTTCCAGAATCCGACCGGCGTCACGCTGTCGCTCGACAAGAAGCGCGCGCTCGTCGAGCTGCTGGCCGCACGCGAGGTGCCGCTGATCGAGGACGACGTATACGGCGAGCTGCATTTCGGCCCCGACTACCCGCTGCCCGCGCGCGCATTCGACCGGCACGGCCTCGTGATGCATTGCAGTTCGTTCTCGAAGACGCTCGCGCCCGGCTACCGGATCGGCTGGGCCGCCGCAGGCCGGTTCGCGGAGAAGGTGCAGCGGCTCAAGCTGATGACCACGCTGTCGGCGAGCATTCCCGCGCAGGCCGGCATCGCGAACTATCTGGAGCACGGCGGCTACGATCGTCACCTGCGCAAGCTGCGCGGCACCCTGCAGGCGCAGCTCGCGCGCATGGACGACGCGCTGCGGCGCTGGCTGCCGCCCGGCGTCGAGTGGGTGCGGCCGGACGGCGGGTACTTCCTGTGGCTGTCGTTTCCCGACGCGATCGACGCGATGGAACTGCACCGCCAGGCGATCGCGCGCGGCATCAGCTTCGCACCGGGGCCGCTGTTCTCGGCCGCGCACGGCTTCGAGCGCTGCGTGCGCGTGAACTTCGGCCATCCGTGGAGCCGCGACATCGAGCGCGCGATCCGCGTGCTCGGCGAACTGGTCGCCGGGCCGGCGGTACGCAAGTCGGGCTGATCGCGCCTCGTGCGCACGCTGCGCGCGGCCCGCATCACGTCCATGCAGCGAAGCCGCGCGCGGGTTACATTGCTGGTCCCGCCGCTCCTTCACGATTGCCCATGAGCCAACTGCCCTACCTCGATCACGACGCGTTGCTGAAACTGGCGGCCGAAGCGGCACACGTCGCGCAGCCGTGCACGTGCACGAGAACCTCGCTCGCCAGCTGGACGACCCTGCCGCTGTCGCTGCAGGACACGCAACTGACCGAAGTGGCCACGCTTGCGCCGCCCGGGGAGGCCGAGCCGAGCTTCGACGAATATCATCCGGCCGGCACGCGCTATGCGTCGGACGACGCGCCGATCGCACCGCGCCACTTTCCGTACAACCGCTGCAACGTCAGCCGCTGCGTATCGTGCGGCCGGCTTTATCTGCGCTATCAGGAAGGCGGCGGCTACTTCATCGACCAGCGCATCCGCGCGCTCGATCCGGCGTTGATCGTCGACGCACCGGCGCAAGCCTGAACCCGACGCGGGGCATGCGCAACGCATGCCCCGGCACACACCGGCGCGCCCGCCGATCTGCTGCGCCGTTTCCGTTCCGATCTGTTAAGCCGTTTCCTCTCCGATCTGCTGCGCCGATTCCGTTCCGATCTGCTGCTTGTCCCGCCGCCCCGCGTTCCCTACGCTGTCCCTGTTGCCCGACACCCGTGGCAACATCCCCTCCCGAGCGGCGCGCGCCCTAGCGCCGCCGCTCATCTCGCGTATCACGTCATGTACCGATATACCGATTTCGACCGGGCGCTCGTGCACAGCCGCGCCGCCCAGTTCCGCGACCAGCTCGAACGCTGGCAGCACGGCACGCTGAGCGAGGATGCGTTCCGGCCGTTGCGCCTGCAGAACGGCTGGTACGTGCAGCGCCATGCGCCGATGCTGCGCGTGGCCGTGCCGTACGGCGAACTGTCGAGCACGCAGCTGCGCGTGCTCGCCCGCATCGCACGCGACTACGACGTGCCCGACGACGCCACCTACCGCGCCGCCTGCGACGCGCAGGCGCAGCTCGGCACGCTGCGCCTGCCGACCCGCAACGCGCACTTCACGACCCGCACCAACGTGCAGTTCAACTGGATTCCGCTCGCGCAGGCGGCCGACGTGATGGACCTGCTCGCGACCGTCGACTTGCACGGGATCCAGACGAGCGGCAATTGCATCCGCAACATTTCGTGCGACGAGCGTGCGGGTGTCGCGCCGGACGAGATCGCCGATCCGCGCCCGTTCGCCGAGGTGATGCGCCAGTGGACGACGCTGCATCCGGAATTCGCGTTCCTGCCGCGCAAGTTCAAGATCGCGATCACCGGCGCGGCCGAGGATCGTGCGGCGACCGACTGGCACGACGTCGGGCTGAAGCTCGTGCGCAACGACGCGGGCGAACTCGGCTTTCGCGTGAGCGCCGGCGGCGGCATGGGCCGCACGCCGCTGATCGCGACGCTGCTGCGCGCGTTCCTGCCGTGGCAGCAGGTGATGAACTACATCGAGGCGATCGTCCGCGTGTACAACCGCTACGGGCGGCGCGACAACAAGTACAAGGCGCGCATCAAGATCCTCGTGAAGAGCGAGGGACAGCGCTATATCGACGACGTCGAGGAAGAATTCCGCCAGATCGTCGAGCATGACGGCGGCCCGCACACGATCCCGCAGGCCGAGTTCGACCGCATCGCGGCATCGTTCGTGCCGCCGCGCCTCGCGCCCCGCACGCTCGACCTGCAGGACGTCGAAGCGCGCATGGCCGCGCACGCCAGCCGCCATCCGGCCTTCGCGCGCTGGCTCGCGCGCAATGTCGCAGCGCATCGCGACCCGGCGCTGCGCATCGTCACGCTGTCGTTCAAGCGCCGCCTGCAGGCGCCCGGCGACGCGTCGCCCGAACAGCTCGACGCACTCGCCGAACTCGCCGAGCGCTTCTCGGCCGGCGAGGCACGCGTCACGCATACGCAGAACGTGGTGCTGCCGTGGGTGCACGTCGACGACCTGTTCCTGCTGTGGGAGCATGCGCGCGCGATCGGTCTTGCCAGCGCAAACGTCGGACTCCTGACCGACATGATCGCGTGCCCGGGCGGCGATTTCTGCGCGCTCGCGAACGCGCGCTCGATCCCGATCGCCGATGCGATCGCCGAGCGGTTCCAGGATCTCGACATGCTGCACGACGTCGGCGACATCGACCTGCACATCAGCGGCTGCATCAACTCCTGCGGCCATCATCACAGCGGGCACATCGGCATCCTCGGCGTCGACAAGGACGGCGCCGAGTGGTACCAGGTGACGCTCGGCGGGTCGGACGGCTCGAGCGCGAGCGGCCCCGCGCGGCCGGGCAAGGTGATCGGCCCGTCGTTCTCGGCGGACGAGATCGTCGATGTCGTCGACGCGCTCGTCAATGTCTATCTCGACGCGCGGCTCGACGCCGACGGCCGCAGCGAACGATTCATCGACACGGTGCGCCGCATCGGCGCCGAGCCCTTCAAGGCCGCGGCCAACGACGCCCGTCACCAGGCGGAGCACGCATGACACCGACCGACGCACACGCCAGCACGAACGTACGCATCCGCCTGCTGACGCCGGCCGAACACGCCGACGATACGAACGCGCCGGACACCGCGACCCGCACGATCCTGACGATCGGCAACGACGAGGAGCTGCGGCCGCTCGCCGCACGCATCGCGCAGGCCGAGCGCATCGACCTGCACTTCCCGTCCTTCACCGACGGGCGCGCATACAGCCAGGCGTATCTGCTGCGCAAGCGCTTCGGCTTCGCCGGCGACCTGCGGGCGACCGGCGACGTGCTGGTCGATCAGTTGCTGTTGATGGAGCGCACCGGGTTTTCGAGCGCGGTGCTCGGCGCCGATGCCGATCTGGCCGCCGCGCGCCGGCAGCTCGACCGGTTTCCCGGCTTCTATCAGCGCGATGCGAGAACGGCGGCGCAGCGGCAGGACGCGGCGCCGCAAGTCGAGACGCAAGCCGGGAAATGAAAACGGGCGGCCCGCAGGCCGCCCGTCCGATGAACCGCAAGCGCCGCGCCCGCCGCGCAGCGGGCGCCGGCGTTCAGCGCGCCGCCACCGGCTTGCCGAACGCGCCGAGGATCTTCTTCTCGAGCGCGATGTAGTCGTGGCCGAAGTGGTGGTCGCCGCCCGTCTTGATCACGTCGGCACCGCTATTCGCGAGCGCCGGACACATCGTGTCCTTCTCTTCCGCGCCGTAGAAGCATTGCACGAGCTGCGGCGGCACCTTCGCGATTTCCGGCGCGACCTTCATCGCCTTGTCGCTCGCCGGCATCCCGAGCCAGCCCGTCACGCGGATCTGGAAATCCGCCGCCGGCGCGAAGCCGAGCAGCGACATCACCGCCACCTTGTCACGCAGGTCGGCCGGCAGCCGGTTGTACGCGAACGGCATCACGTCCGCGCCGAATGAGTAGCCGACCAGCGCCACGCGGTTCGCATGCCAGCGCGCCATGTAGGTGCGCATCACGCGCGCCAGGTCGCGGCTCACCTGTGCAGGCGGCTTCTCGCTCCAGAAGTAGCGCAGGCTGTCGATGCCGACCACCGCCACGCCGTCGCGCTGCAGCGCCTCGGCGATCGTCTTGTCGAGATCGCGCCAGCCGCCGTCGCCCGAGATCACGATCGCGAGGCGGTCGCTGCCGCCCTTGGCCGGCAGCTCGACGAGCGGCAGGTCCGACACGTCGAGCTCGTCGGTGCTGCTGGTGTCGTGCAGGTGCGACGTGACGAGCGACACGAGCGTCGCGGTGTCGCCGGCCGCGGCCGTTTCGACGAAACCCGGCATCGCGCGGCGCACGATCGTCGGATCGGGCGGGCACGGCTTGAAGCGCGCATCGAGCTTCGCCGCCGGCGCGACCGACGCGACACCGGCGATCGTGTTTTCCGGCGCCATCGACAGGATCTGCTTCGCGATCGCGCCGCCCTGGCCCACGCCCGCGACGATCGGCGTGTAGTAACGCGCCGATTGCGCGAGGCGTTCGAGCTGGTGGCTGACCGCTTCGGCGTCGCCGTCGAGGTGGTGACAGGTTTCCTGCTTCGCGGCGAGGTTCGCCGCATAGCGCTCCGAATCCACCCCGACCGTCATCGCGCCCGCTTTCGCGAGGGCGTCGGCCGCCTGCTGGTCGGCGGCGCCCCAACCCCGCCCGCGCGAGAACAGCACGACGAAGCCACGCAGCGGGCCGCCCGGCTTCGTCACGGTCACGGGGCCGTAGCGGCCGCCCGACACGGTTTCCGGTTGCGCCGCGGCCTGCGCCGCGAACGCCGCGCCGGCCAGCATCATTCCCGCGCAGGCGGCTGCCGCCCGCGCGATACCCTTCTTCAACATCATGAACGCCGACCTCCAGCCAGCAGGGACAGATCCGCGAGCGTGACGAACACGCCGACCGAGCCCGAGGCCGCGAGATAGCGCGGCTCCCAGTGCGGCTCGAACTTGCTCTTGAATGCACGCAAGCCGCGGAAGTTGTAGAAGCGGCCGCCGAAGCGCCAGACCATCAGCCCGAACCGGTGCCACGGCGACGGCATCTTCGCCGCCCCCATCCCCGAGAACGGCGCGATGCCCAGGCTCAGCTTGCGGAAGCCCGCTTCCTTCAGATGCAGCGCGAGCTGCGTAAACAGATACTCCATCGCATACGGCGACGCGTCCGGCAGATGACGCATCACGCCAACCGTCGCCTCGGTGTTGAGGTCGGTCGTCATGAACGTGACGAACGCGATCGGCTTGTCGGCCTGGCGCACCAGCATCACCGACTGCGTCGCGAGATAGCCGTCGTGGAACGCGGCCACCGAGAAGCTCTTCTCGCGCGCGTCGCGGCTGTCGAGCCAGCCGTCGGAGATGTCGCGCAGCGACGGCAGCGCGGCCGGCACGTCGCGCGGCGCGATCACCTCGACCGTCAGCGCGTCCTTGTCGCCGCGGCGCAGCGCATAGCGCAGGTGCGACCGGTTCGAACCCTTCAGGTCGAAGCGGTCGAGCGCGATGTGCGCTTCCTCGCCGAGCTTCATCAGCGTGAGCCCTGCGTCGAGATACAGCGGCAGCGCGTTCGCGCGCACCTGGTAGAACGCCGCGCGGCCGCTGTGCGCATGCGCCAGCGCGATGAACTTGCCGATCAGCGCCGGCCATTCCTCGCGCGGGCCGACCGGATCGTGCAGCGCGGCCCACGTGCGGCCGTTCTTCGCATACATCAGGAACGCGCGGCGCGATTCGGAGAACAGGAACGACTTGTCGCCCATCAGCGCGAGGCCCGCATCGCTGCACTCCTGCGCGCGGATGATCTGCTCCGCGTCGATCAGGTCCTGCTCGGCGGGCTTCACGAAACGCCCGGGCGCCGGCCGCAGCAGTTGCCACAGCGCGAACATCGCGACAAACACGCCGGCCGCCAGCGTCGCGCGCAGCGCCCGCGGCGCGCGCTCGTCGAACGCGAAATGCGACCACAGATCGCGCGTGTAAGGCACGTCGCGGAACGCGAAGCACAGCACCCACACGGCGAGCACGAGCACCATCGTCACCGACACGAACCAGCTCACCGTGAAGCGCTCGGCGAGCAGCGACGAATGCCGGTTGAAGCGGCGGCGGCTGACGAGCAGCAGCACCAGCAGCGTGCCGAGCACGCCGGCCTCGACGAACGCGAGGCCCTTGGCCAGCGACAGCGCGAGGCTCGCGAGCGTCAGCGCGAAAGTCATCCACCATGCGCCGTCGAGCCGGCGCAGCAGCCCGCGCGCGACGAACAGCAACGCGACGCCCAGCACGCTGCAGATCACCTGCGAGCCTTCGAGCACCCACAGCGGCACGATGTTGCGCAGGATCGCGATCCGGTGCCAGAACGCGGGCGTCGCGCTCGAGATCACCAGCATCCCGCCGACCGCGAAGGTCACGAGGCTCAGGAACAGCGGCGCCAGCTGCGACACGCGCGCGGCCTGCCGCGTCACGAGCCGGCGGCGCAGCGCGCGGCCCTCGAACCCGGCCAGCAGGCCGGCCGACAGCACGAGCGGCACGCCGAAGTAGATCGCGCGATAGGCGATCAGCGCGGCGACCATCGCGTGCGCCGGCACTTCGCGGCCCAGCGTGAAGACCATCGCGGCCTCGAACACGCCGATCCCGCCCGGCGTATGGCCGATCATCCCCAGCAGCAGCGCGGCCGCGTACACGGTGATGAAGGTCGGCAAGCCGACTGGAGCGGACGGCAACAGCACCCACAGCGTCAGGCCCGCGGCCACGACGTCGAGCACCGCATAGACGACCTGGGCGACGAGGTCGCGCCGCGCCGGCACGTCGAACGCGAGCCATTTGAAGCGCGTGACGACCGGGCGCGCGGCGTTGCCGCACAGCATCGTCATGACGCCCAGCACCACGAGCAGCGCGGCGCCGCTCCACGTCAGCACGCCGGGTGCGACATGCAGCATCGCGGCGAGCGTCTGCGGCACGCAGACCATGCCGACCGCCGTCATCAGCACCAGTGCGAGCGCGAGCGTGCCGCTGGTGAAGACGGTCATCCGGCCGATCTGCGCGGGGGTGACGCCCGACACGCCGTACACGCGCGCGCGCACGGCGCCGCCCGTCAGCGCGCCGAAGCCGGTCGCATTGCCGAGCGCGGAGCCGGCGATCGCGCCGATCCACAGCGCGGCGCGCGGCACTTTCGCGGCGACGTAGCGCAGGCCGACCGCATCGCGGGCGACGAGCGCGAGATAGCTGAGGGCCGTCGCGGCCAGCGACGCGCCCCACTCGCCCGCGGACAGGTGGCGCAGTTGGCGGATCACCGACCGGTAGTCGACGGATTCGGACAGGTGCTGGAACACCACGATCAGCAGCAGGCCGATGCCGAGCGCGAGCAGCGGCGACAGCACGCGCTCATTGCGGATCAGCGTCGCGACACGGGCGATCGCTGCCGCGGCACGGCCGGGCTGGCCAGGGTGGCGGGAAGACATAGAGTGTTCAGTGGTGGTGCGTAGCTTGTCGCGGCGCAGGGTGGCCTCGCGGCGACGAATCTGGTTGTTCTGCGTGGGCGGTCGGCCTGGGACGAAGCCAGGCGGCGCCTGAATCAGAAATTACGAGTATACGGATTTTATATTACAGAATCTTTCGATCCCGTACTGAGCGGTTCGGGCGCGGCGGTCGCATCAACGACGCGTCAAATTCATGCGCAAGGTGCGCATCATACCGGGAACCGCAGGGAATTTTTCATCGAATGAATGACTTGCAACGCTTTTGGGAGAAATTCTCCCGGCCCGGCCGAGCCCGCGAGAGCAAACCCGCGACCGGCGCGGGATTCGGGGAATGGGGACGGATTGCCGTGCCCGTCTTACGGTCCCTTTGTCGCGCCGTCATCGTGCCAGTCGGCGCCGGCCCGCTCCCGCAATATGTCGATGAACGCGCGCAGCTTCGCCGGCACGTGCTTGCGATTCACGTAATAGAGCCACATCGGCGGCAGCGTCCGGCACGCGCCCGGCAGCACCTCGACGAGCGTGCCGTCGCGCAGGTCCGCGTCGATGCGCTCGCGCATGAACGCGAACGCGATGCCGACACCCTCGCGCGCGGCATCGATCACCGCATCCGCGTCGTTCGTCACGAGCACGCCTTCCGGATCGAGATCGACGTCGTGACGCCCGTCGTGCAGCAGCCACTTGTGCAGGCGCCCGCTCTCGGAGAACCGGAACCGGATGCACGCATGGCGCGCCAGCTCGGCGATCGACGCGGGCGTGCCGTGCCGCGCCAGATAGCCGGGCGATGCGACCAGCGCGCAGGTCAGCGCGGGCGCGATCCGCACGCCGATCATGCCGGGCTGCAGCCGGTCGGCAAGACGAATCCCCGCGTCGAAGCCCTCCTTCGCGATATCGACCAGCTCGTTCTCGTAGCGGATTTCGAGCCGGACCTTCGGATAGCGCGCACGGAACGCGGCCAGTATCGGCGCGATCACGAGCGAGCGGGCCAGCGGCAGCGCCGTGACGCGCAGCAGCCCGCCCGGTTCGCTGCGCACCTCCTTCAGCGCGTCGCGCGCCTGCATGACCTGCCGGTACGCGGGCTCTGTCTGCTGCCGGTAATGCTGGCCGGCTTCGGTCAGGCTCACGCCGCGCGTGCTGCGGTTGAACAGCTTCACGTTCAGCTCGCCCTCGAGCTGGCCGATCGCAAGACTGACGGCGGCGGGCGTCAGTCCCAGCGCGGCGGCCGCGCGCGTGAAGTTGCCGGCCGTCGCGACCGTCATGAACACGTGCAGCCCGGCCATCGGATCGCGTCTGCTCATCATTAAAAAAACTTGAAACTCCTTCGAGTGGAATGCGGATTCTCCCATATACCGGAACTGCCTACACTGGCCCTGTCGTCTTCCACCGGAGCATCGAATGGATTCGCACAACAACCCCGCCCTGCCGCTCGCAGCCGTCCGGCAGACGATCGAAGCCGCGCTCGCGCAGGCCGCGTCGCTGCAGGTCGCCGGTGTGTCGATCGCGATCGTCGACGCCGGCGCGAACCTGCTCGCATTCATCCGCACCGACGATTGCTTTCTCGGCGCGATCGACCTCGCGCAACGCAAGGCACTGACGGCGATCCGCTTCCGCGCATCGACCGCCGCGCTCGGCGCGATGTCCGGCGACGGCCCGCTGCGCGGGATCGAGCACAGCCACGGCGGGCTCGTCACGTTCGGCGGCGGCGAGCCGCTCGTCGACGGCGACGGGCGCTGCGTCGGCGCGATCGGCATATCGGGCGGCAGCGTCGAGCAGGACGACGCGATCGCGCGACATTGTCGCGATCGCTTTCACGCAACCTTTCCCACCTCGAGGTAAGCACATGGCTCAGAAACGCATCCTCATCACCGGCGCGGGCAGCGGCTTCGGCCGCGAAGTCGCGCTGCAGCTCGCACAACACGGTCACGCGGTCACGGCCGGCGTCCGCACGACCGCCGAAATCGACGCGCTGACGGACGCCGCCGCGCAGCGCGGCACCGCACTGCGCGCGGTGAAACTCGACGTGACGTCGGCCTACGACCGCGCCCGCGCGGCCGAATTCGAAGTCGACGTGCTCGTGAACAACGCGGGCGTCGGCGAAGCCGGCGCTCTGGTCGACCTGCCGGTCGAGATCGTGCGCGAGCTGTTCGACGTCAACCTGTTCGGGCCGCTCGAACTCACGCAGCAGATCGCCCGCGGCATGCTCGCGCGCGGGCACGGCAAGATCGTGTTCGTGTCGTCGATCGCGGGGTTGATCACGGGGCCGTTCACGGGCGCCTATTGCGCGTCGAAGCACGCGGTCGAATCGGTCGCCGAGGCGATGCACGCGGAACTGGCGCCGCACGGCATCCGTGTCGCGGTCGTGAACCCGGGCCCGTACAGCACCGGCTTCAACGATCGCATGATGGAAACGCCACGGCGCTGGCGCGATCCGGCCGTCCACACGGTGACGCCCGAGCGGCTGACCTTCCCGCTCGAGCAGCACGATCCGGAGGAAATGATCGCGAAGATGGTCGACGTGATCGAAAACGACGGCGGCGCATTCCGCAACCTGCTGCCGCAGTCGTCGGAAGCGTTCGTGCGCGCCGAGCAGGCGCGCGCGTGGGACCGGCAGCAGTGACGCAGGCCGGCGGCGGCAGGCGGGTCACGCAGGAAGCCCTGCCCACCGCCCGGCCTGTCGCGTACGACGTTCGTCGTCGATGACCTTCCCGACGGCACGAACCGTCGCGGGTCAACGCGTCGCCGAAGCCGGGCCCGCAACCGGGCGGGCCGCGTCGCGCCGCGCCGCCTGCGCTCAGTACACGTCCCGCATGTAGCGCCGCGCCTTCGAGAGCTTCGCGACGTAGTCGTTCGCGGCTTCGTCCGACATCCCGCCGTGCTCGGCGACGACCGCCTTCAGCGCGGTATCGACGTCCTTGGCCATCCGCGCGGCGTCGCCGCACACGTAGAAGTGCGCGCCCTCCTCCAGCCACTTGTACAGCTCGGCGCCCTGCTCGCGCATCCGGTCCTGCACGTAGATCTTGTCTGCCTGGTCGCGCGAGAACGCGAGATCGAGCCGCGTCAGGAAGCCGTTGTCGCGCATCGCGCTCAGTTCGTCGCCGTAATAGAAGTCGGTCTGCGCATGCTGCTCGCCGAAGAACAGCCAGTTGCGGCCGCGCGCGCCGCGCGCCTGCCGCTCGTGCAGGAAGCCGCGGAACGGCGCGACGCCGGTGCCGGGCCCGACCATCACGACCGGCACGTCGCCGTTCACCGGCGGCCGGAAATGCGCGGACTTCTGCACGAACACCGGCACGCGGCCGTCGTCCGCGCGATCGGCGAGGAACGTCGACGCGACGCCTTTGCGCGCGCGGCGGCCATTGTGATAACGCACGGCCGACACCGTCAGGTGAATCTCGCCCGGGTGCGCGCTCGGGCTCGACGCGATCGAATACAGGCGCGGCTGCAGCCGCTTCAGCATCCCGACCAGCTCCGTGCCCGACAGCTCGACCGGGAACTCGTGCAGCACGTCCGCGAGCTGTTGCCCCCACAACCATTGCTTCAGGTCGGCCTTGCGATCGTCGCCGAGTAGCGCCTTCAGCGCACCGTTCGCGCTGCGCGATGCGATGAACGCGAGCGTGTCGGGGTGCGGGCGCGTGATGTCGAAGTGGCGCGCCAGCGCATCGCCGAGCCGCACGTCGCCGACGCCCGCGACCGACACGGGCGCATCGGCCTTCAGCGCGGTGACCGACAACAGCTCGTCGACCAGTTCCGGGCAGTTGGTCGGCCACACGCCGAGCGCGTCGCCGGTTTCGTATTCGAGGTTCGCGCCTTCGGTCGACAGCGACACGTAGCGCGTGTCCTTCGCGGCGCCCGGCCGGTTGAGCCGCAGGTTCGCGACGAGCTTCGACGGCGCCGGATGCGCCTTGGTCGGCAGCAGCCCCGACGCGCTCATCCCGGCGGTCGGCACCGCATGCAGCGCCGCATCCGCTTCCTTGATCCGGGCGACCACGCGTTCGAGCCACTGGTCGGCATCGCGCTGGAACTCGACGTCGCAATCGACGCGCGCGCACAGGCGCGCCGCGCCGAGTTCCGCGAGCCTCGCATCGAGCCGGCGGCCGTGCCCGCAGAACTGGTCGTAGTTGCGATCGCCGAACGCTAGCACCGCGAAGTGCACGCCGTCGAGGCGCGCGGCGCTGCCGGCCTGCAGCGCGTCCCAGAACTCGCTGCCGTTGTCGGGCGCGTCGCCGTCGCCGAACGTGCTCGTCATCAGCAGCACGTATTGCGCGCCGGCCAGCGACGCGACCGGATAGTCGGACATGCACGCGGTGCGGATCTCGAAGCCGGCGTTCATCAGCTGCGTCGCGTAGTCCTCGGTCAGCGATTCGATGTTGCCGGTCTGCGACGCCCACAGCAGCACGACCTTCGGGCGCGTGCGCACGATCCGCACGCCGCCGGGCGCGGCGGCCTCGGCCGGCAGTGCGGGCACAGCGCCTTCCGCGGTGTGGGCCGGCACCGCTCGGCTGAACAACCCCGCCAGCATCCCGTCGAGCCAGAGCCGCACCGGCGGCGTGAGCGGCGCACCGGCCGGCAGCACCGGCACGCCGCCGTCGCGCCGGCTGCCGCTCGCCTTCAGCCCGCTGACGAGGCCGGCCACGTACAGGCGCTCCGCGTCGGTGAGCGGCGGCGGCGCGAGATCGGCCACGCCGAGCGCGGCCGCGAAAGTGTCGAGGTCTGCCATGTCGGATTCCTGTGAAGCCGTGATCTGCACCGCCGCCGGCACGGGCCGCGCGTCGCCGGCGGCGGCATCGGGTCGCGCCGTGTCGTCGGCGGCGGACGCGAACGCGTCCGTGTCGACGCGCGCGAGCGCGACCGCGCAATACTTCAGTTCGGGTTGCTGCGATTCCGGATCGATCGCGTCGTTCGTCACCGCGTTGATGCACAGGTCGTCGCCGTACACGTCGTTCCAGTGCATCGGCGCGAAGCAGTTGCCGCGCTGCACGCGCTCGGTCACGACGGCCGGCAGCACGGCGCGGCCGCGCGCCGAGCGAATCTCGACGCTGTCCTGCGTGGCGATGCCGAGCGCGCTCGCGTCGTCCGGATGCAGTTCGACGAACGGGCGCGGATTGAGCTTGTTCAGCATCGCGACCTTGCCCGTCTTCGTCATCGTGTGCCATTGATGCTGCAGCCGGCCGGTGTTCAGCACGATCGGGAACGTGTCGTCCGGCAGCTCGGCCGGATCGACGTGCGGCCGCGCGAAAAAGCGCGCCTTGCCCGACGGCGTCGGGAACGCGAGGCGCGGCGCAGCGCCGCCGTCGGCTGCCGCGCGCGGCGGCTGGCTCACGCCGTCGTTCAGGTAGCGGATCGGGTGCCGCTCGCGCGCGGCGCCCGGCGCGACCGGCCATTGCACCGGGCCCTCGCGCAGCGCCGCATGGCTCGCGCCGCGCAGGTCGTAGCCGGTCGCCGGATTCGAAAACCGCACGATCTCGTCGAACACGTCGGCCGCCGACGCATAGTCGAACGCATCGCCGAAACCCATCTCGCGCGCGACTTCCGCGACGATGCGCCAGTCCGGCAGCGCGTCGCCGGGCGGTGCAACCGCGGCGCGCATCAGCGTCATGTTGCGTTCGGAGTTGATCATCACGCCGTCGCCCTCGGCCCACAGCGCGCCGGGCAGCAGGATGTCCGCGTAGCGGTTGGTCTCGGTGTCGAGGAATGCGTCCTGCGCGATCACGAGCTCCGCGGCCTGCAGCCCCGCGATCACGTTCTGCCGGTTCGGCACGGTCGCGACCGGATTCGTGCAGACGATCCAGCACGCCTTGATGTCGCCGGCCGCCATCCGTTCGAACAGGTCGACGGTGCCGCGGCCGGCGTCCTGGCGCAGCGTGCCGGCCGGCACGCGCCACAGGTGTTCGACGAAGCGCCGGTCGTCGTCGGACAGCACCGAGCGCTGGCCCGGCAGCCCGGGGCCCATGTAGCCCATCTCGCGCCCGCCCATCGCGTTCGGCTGGCCGGTCAGCGAGAACGGCCCGCTGCCCGGGCGGCAGATCGTGCCCGTCGCGAGATGCAGGTTGCAGATCGCGTTGGTGTTCCACACACCGTGCGTGCTCTGGTTGAGTCCCATCGTCCAGCAGCTCATCCATTCCTGCGCGTCGCCGATCCATTGCGCGGCCGTGCGGATGTCGGCTTCGGCGAGGCCAGTGATCTCGGCGACGCGTTCGGGCGTGTAGTCGGCCAGGAACGCGGGCATCGCGTCCCAGCCTTCGGTGTACGCATCGATGAACGCGGCATCGGTGCGGCCGTTCGCGTGCAGCAGGTGCAGCAATCCGTTGGTCAGCGCGAGATCGGTGCCCGGCCGGATCTGCAGGAACAGGCCGGCCTTGTCGGCGGTGCCGGTGCGGCGCGGATCGACGACGATCAGCTTCGCGCCGGCCTTCACGCGATCCATCATCCGCAGGAACAGGATCGGGTGGCAGTCGGCCATGTTCGCGCCGATCACGAAGAACAGGTTCGCGCGATCGAAGTCCTGGTACGACCCGGGCGGGCCGTCCGCGCCGAGCGACTGCTTGTAGCCGGTGCCCGCGCTCGCCATGCACAGGCGCGAGTTCGACTCGATGTTGTTGGTGCCGACGAAGCCCTTCGCGAGCTTGTTCACGAGGTATTGCGCCTCGATCGACATCTGCCCCGAAACGTAGAACGACAGCGCGTCGGGCCCGTGCGCGTCGAGCACCGCGCGCAGCCGCCGCGCGGTCTCGGCGATCGCGTCGCGGGCCGGCAGCGGCACGAGGTCGTCCTCGCGCGCGCGCCGCACGAACGCGCGGTCGAGCCGCCCCGAGCGGCGCAGCGCGACATGCGCCGACGAACCCTTCGTGCACAGCCGTCCGAAGTTGGCCGGATGGTCGGAGTCGCCCGATACCTTGACGACTTCGTCATCCTCGACGTGCAGCACCATCCCGCAACCGACGCCGCAGTACGGGCACACGCTCTTGACGGGGGTGGCGCTCATGCGTGCTCCGGGGCGTTCAGGCGGCGATCCACACGAAACCGTCCTCGACCCGCGACGGATACGCGCTCACCGATTTCTCGGGCGCTTCGAGGCATTCGCCGGTCCGCAGGTCGAAATGCTGCTTGTACAGCGGCGACGCGACCACCACGCGCTCGCCGAGGCTGCCGATCAGCCCGCGCGACATCACCGCCGCCTGCGACACCGGGTCGACGTTGTCGATCGCGAACACGCCGCCTTCCTCGGCATGCGCGACGTGAAACACGGCGACCTGCTCGCCGTTGACGAGCGCGCACACGCCGGTGTTCGGCACGATGTCGTCGAGCGGGCACACGCGGGTCCAGGACAGGGGATGACGATCGTTCATGATGGGCTCCTTGGAAAAGACGCTGGTGTCGGTCGAAGTCACACGGTTGCAGGTTCGGCGACGACGGGAATCGCGACGGGCTTGCCGCCCGCGCGCTCGGCGAGCGTGGCAGGCCGGATCTGGCCGCGCGTCTCGACGAATGCGATGGTCGTGTCCGGCGCGTCGCTGTTCACGAAGTGGCGGAAGCGCTTGCGCGTGTCCGGATCGGTGACGGCCTTCTTCCATTCGCATTCGTAGGTGTCGACCACGTGCTGCATGTCGGCTTCGAGTTCGGCCGCGATCCCGAGCGTGTCGCGCACGACGACGTCGGCCAGGTAGTCGAGCCCGCCTTCGAGGTTGTCGCGCCACACGCTGGTGCGCTGCAGCCGGTCGGCGGTGCGCACGTAGAACATCAGGAAGCGGTCGATGTAGCGGATCAGCGTGGCGCGGTCGAGGTCGGACGCGAGCAGCTCCGCGTGGCGCGGCTTCATCCCGCCGTTGCCGCACACGTACAGGTTCCAGCCCTTCTCGGTCGCGATGATCCCGACGTCCTTGCCTTGCGCTTCCGCGCACTCGCGCGTGCAGCCCGACACGCCGAACTTGATCTTGTGCGGTGCGCGCAGGCCCTTGTAGCGGTTCTCGAGGTCGATCGCGAGGCCGACCGAATCGTCGACGCCGTAGCGGCACCACGTCGAGCCGACGCACGACTTCACGGTACGAAGCGCCTTGCCGTACGCATGCCCCGATTCGAAGCCGGCCGCGATCAGTTCCTCCCAGATCGACGGCAGCTGCTCGACGCGCGCGCCGAACAGGTCGACGCGCTGGCCGCCGGTGATCTTCGTGTAGAGCCCGTACTTCTTCGCGACCTGGCCCACCGCGATCAGCCCTTCCGGCGTCACCTCGCCGCCCGGCATGCGCGGCACGACCGAGTACGTGCCGTCGCGCTGGATGTTCGCGAGATAGTAGTCGTTTGAATCCTGCAGCCCCGCATGCTCCTTCTTCAGCACGAACTCGTTGAAGCACGACGCGAGGATGCCCGCCACCGCCGGCTTGCACACGTCGCAGCCGAGCCCGTGGCCGTGCTTCGCGAGCAGTGTGTCGAAGGTCGTGATGCGCTCGACGCGGATCAGGTGGAACAACTCCTGGCGCGAATACGGGAAGTGCTCGCACAGATGGTTGTTGACCGCGAGGCCCTGCTTCTTCATCTCGGCCTTCATGATCTGCGTGACGAGCGGCACGCAGCCGCCGCACGACGTGCCCGCGCCCGTGCACGACTTCAGTGCGCCCAGGCTCGTCGCGCCGTCGGCCACCGCCGCGCAGATCTGCGACTTCGACACGTTGTTGCACGAGCAGATCTGCGCGCCTTCCGGCAATGCGTCGACGCCGAGCGCGGGCTTCGCCGCGCCGTCCGACGACGGCAGGATCAGGAATTCCGGCGACTCGGGCAGTTCGATGCGGTTCAGCATCATCTGCAGCAGCGTGCCGTATTCGGCCGCGTCGCCGACCATCACCGCGCCGTGCAGGAACTTGCCGCAGTCCGACACCACCAGCTTCTTGTAGACCTGGCGGCGCTCGTCCGCGTACTGGTAGGTGCGGCTGCCGGCCGTCGCGCCGTGCGCGTCGCCGATGCTCGCGACGTCGACGCCCATCAGCTTCAGCTTGGTGCTCATGTCGGCACCGGCGAATGCGGCGTCGGCCGCTTCTTCCGGGGCGCCGCCGAGCTGCTTCGCGACCACGCGCGCCATGTCGTAGCCCGGTGCGACGAGCCCGTACACCATCCCGTTCCAGGCCGCGCATTCGCCGATCGCGTAGATGTCGGCGTCGCTCGTGCGGCACGTGTCGTCGATCGCGACGCCGCCGCGCGGGCCGATTTCGAGGCCGCAGGCTCGCGCCAGTTCGTCGCGCGCACGAATGCCGGCCGAGAACACGATCATGTCGGCATCGAGATGCGAACCGTCGGCAAACGCCATCCGGTGCGTGCCTTCTTCGCCGTCGACGATTTCGAGCGTGTTCTTGCCCGTATGCACGGTCACGCCGAGCGCCTCGATCTTCGCGCGCAGCATCCGGCCGCCGCCGTCGTCGACCTGCACCGCCATCAGCCGCGGCGCGAATTCGACGACGTGCGTGTCGAGCCCCATGTCGCGCAGCGCCTTCGCGCATTCGAGGCCGAGCAGCCCGCCGCCGATCACCACGCCGCGCTTCGCGTGCGTGCCGCACGCCTGCATCGCTTCGAGATCCTCGATCGTCCGGTACACGAAGCAGCCCGCGCGATCGCGGCCCGGCACCGGCGGCACGAACGGACGCGAGCCCGTCGCGAGCACCAGCTTGTCGTATGCGAGCGTTTCGCCGGACGCGAGCGTGACCGTGTGCGCGTCGCGATCGATCGACGCGACGCACGCGTTCAGGCGCAGGTCGAACTGCGGATGCCGTTCGAAGAAACCGGGTTCGACGAGCGACAGGTCGTCGGCCGACTTGCCCGCGAAGAATTCCGACAGGTGCACGCGGTCGTACGCCGGGCGCGGTTCCTCGCCGAGCACCGTGACCTGCAGCGCGCCCGCCGCGCCGGCTTGCGCGGCGACGCATTCGAGGAGCTTGTGGCCGACCATCCCGTGGCCGATGACGATGAGTTTCATGATGACGTTTCCTTCGGTCGATCAGTTCGCGGCGCCGGCGGCGGCGAGCGCGCGGTCGCGCAGCTCGGCCTCGCGTGCCTTGTGTTCCTCGCTGAAGCGCACGGCCATCGCGCACAGCGCGGTCGCGGTGACGGCGAGCCCGAGCAGGCTCAGCGTGTGCTGCACGTCGCCGACGCCCTTCAGCAGGAACGCCGCGGCCACCGCGCCGACGTTGCCGCCCGCGCCGACGATCCCGGCGACGCCGCCGAGCGCCTTGCGGTCGATGAACGGCACCAGCGCATAGGTCGCGCCGCAGGCCATGTGCGTGAAGAGGCCGAAGGTCAGCATCGCGACGAGCGCCATGCCGATGCCCTGCGCATGCGAGAACCAGACCAGCCCGAGCCCTTCGCCGACGATCAGCGCGCACAGCAGCGTCGCGCGCACGTCGAGGCTGCGGCGCGCGGCGATCTTGTCCGACAGCCAGCCGCCGAGCGCGCGGGCGAACAGCGCGAGCAGCCCGAACGTCCCGGCCGCGAGGCCCGCGTCCTTCAGCGACAGCTTGAAGTGATCGACGTAGTACAGCGCGGCGATGTTGTGGATGAACACCTCGACGCCGAAGCACGCGCCGTACGTGACGAACAGCATCCACACGCGATAGTTGCCGCACGCGGCGAAGAAGCTCGCCCAGCCGCCCTTCTTGCCGCTGTCGACCGTCACGCCCTGCTTGCGCAGCGCGACGAAGTCGCCTTGCGGGCAGTCCTGCGTGAAGCGCCAGTACGCCCAGGCCATCGCGAGCATCGCGACGCCCGGCACGACGAGCGCGATGCGCCACGACGCGTCATCGCCGAAGCCGAGCATCAGGCCGGCCGCGACCAGCAGCGGCATCATCGCCTGCGTCGCGCCCGCGCCCGCGTTGCCCCAGCCGGCGGTGGTCGCGTTCGCGGTGCCGACCACGTTCGGCGCGAACATCACCGACGTGTGGTACTGCGTGATCACGAAGCCCGCGCCGATCGCGCCGATGCCGAGCCGGCAGATCAGGAACGTCACATAGTCGTGCGAGAACGACACCGCGAACACCGGAATCGCGCCGAGCGCGAGCAGCCCGACATAGATGCGGCGCGGGCCGAAGCGGTCGCACATCGGGCCGACCAGCAGCCGCACGGCGATCGTCGCGGCCACCGCGGCGATGTTGATGTTCGCGACCTGTGCCGCGGTGAGGTGGAACTCGCGCGCAATCAGCGGCATCAGCGGCGCGCATGCGAACCACGCGAAGAAGCAAACGAAGAACGCCATCCACGTCATGTGGAACGCGCGCATCGGCGCGGTGCGGAAGCTGAAGAGATCGATACGGGTAGCTTTGTCGGTCATGTCATCCGCCAAACGAAAAACGGCGTCCTGCACACCCGGTCTCGTCGAGACCCGATGTGTAGGACGCCGTTGCCCATGAAGCCCGTTGCCGGGCGCGTCGGTAATCGGTACTGCGGACGAATCGTCGTTGATCCGCCCGTGCCAGCTTACGCAAACGCCGTGCCATATCCGTCCGAATCGCAGTTGCAGCCCCGCCGCACAAGGCTCGCCGGCCGTTGCACGCGTCGCTGCACGACGCCGCGCATGATGCGTCGGGATGCAGCGAGGCACAGATACGGTGCGCTGCAGCACTGTCGCCGTGCGACATCGCGGTGCGCGTGGACGGGGCCGCGATGCACGCCGATGCGGCATCGCGTGCGCCGCGGCCCCGCGGTCGCATGCGGGCCGGCGTCCGTCGTGGCGGTCGCGCCGTGTGTATCGCCGCGCTTATTGCCGCACTTGTCGCCACGTCTGTAGCCGCGCTCGCCGCCCGGTTCGATCAGGTTGGCCCGGATATTGCTGAATCCGGACCACACCGGCAACGGCGCCGGTGGGCAGTCCCCGCAAGTCGGGCCCGCCGTCGCAGGCGGGCGCAACAGATCAGGACAACGACGTCCCCCCGTGCCCGGCACGGCCGGATGTCGCGATCGCGTCGACCGCCCGCCGCCGCCGCAAGCAACAATGCGTTATCGATCGCCGCACGCACGCGGCACTGGAACACGACATGACGACTGGAAAAGTCACGCTGCTGGGCGCCGGGCCCGGCGATCCCGATCTCCTCACCCTGAAGGCCGTGAAGGCGCTGGCGGCCGCCGACGTGCTGCTGCTCGACGATCTCGTCGCGCCCGGCATCGTCGAACTCGCGCCGCACGCGCGCGTGATCCGCGTCGGCAAGCGCGGCGGCTGCCGCTCCACGCCACAGGCGTTCATCGAGAAACTGATGCGCCGCTACGCGCTGCGCGGCGCGCACGTCGTGCGCGTCAAGGGCGGCGACGCGCTGCTGTTCGGCCGCGCCGGCGAGGAACTCGCGACGCTGCGCGCCGCCGCGATTCCCGTCGACATCGTCAACGGCATCTCGTCGGGCTTCGCGGCCGCCGCGAGCCTCGGCATCTCGCTCACGCACCGCGAGCACTGCCAGGGCGTCACGTTCGTCACCGCACATCGCCAGGACCACGGCGAACCCGACTGGGTGGCGCTCGCGGCGACCGGCACCACGCTCGCGATCTACATGGGCATGAGCCGCGTGGCCAGCATCGCGGCGGGCCTGCTCGCCGCCTTGCCCGCGTCGACGCCGGCCGCCGCCGTGCAGTGGGCCGGCACGCCGCACGAGCGCCGCTGGACCGGCACGCTCGGCGGCCTCGCGCGCGGCGTCGCGGCAGCCGGGCTCGGCAGCCCGGCCGTGATGCTGGTCGGCGCGGCGATCGGCGAAGCCGCCGTGCAGCGCACCGATGTCGCCGGCGAGGCGCTCCTGTCGCGGGCGGCGTAGCATGGGTCACGTCACGCGGCACCGTCCGCACGCCCGTTCCGCTCACCGCGGCCGCGTTCGCGCCGGCTGCCGGGGATGCATGCGCGAGGTTCCGGGTACATCGACTTCCGCCCGCACCCCGCAACCCCCGCTCAACCCTTGTACCGAAGCCGGTCCGTCCCCGTTCGCGTCATGAGTTCGTCCGCCCCGCCCGCACGCCTGCGCGTGCTGCTCGTCACCGACACCGACAAGCCGATCGGCGAACTCGGCGACGCGCTCGCGCGCCTCGGCTACGAGATGCTCAACGACGTCGCGACGCCCGCGCGCCTGCCCGCGGCCGTCGAGGAGCAGCGCCCCGACGTCGTGATCATCGATACCGATTCGCCGTCGCGCGACACGCTCGAGCAACTGGCCGTGATGCACGCGACCGCGCCGCGCCCCGTGCTGATGTTCAGCCACGATGCCGACCAGGCGCTGATTCACGCGGCGGTCGGCGCCGGCGTCAGCGCGTATCTCGTCGAAGGGCTGTCGGCCGAGCGCCTCGCGCCGATCCTCGAAGTCGCGCTCGCGCGCTTCTCGCACGACGATGCGCTGCGCCGCCGGCTCGCCGACGTCGAGCGCGAGCTCGCCGAACGCAAGCTGATCGATCGCGCGAAGCGCCTGCTGATGGATCAGCGCAGGCTGTCCGAGCACGATGCGTATGCGTTGCTGCGCAAGCGCGCGATGGACCAGGGCCTGCGCATCGTCGACGTCGCGCGGCAACTGCTCGATGCGACCCAACCGTCATGAATGCCATGAACCCTTCGCCTCCCGCCGCGCCGGAACGCGCGCATCTTCGTCTCGGGTTCGTCGCGCTGAGCGACGCGGCCCCGCTGATCGTCGCGCAGCAGCTGAATCTCGGCGCGCGCCACGGCCTGACGCTGGAACTGAGCCGCCAGCCGTCCTGGGCCGCCGTGCGCGACAAGCTGCTGAGCGGCGAACTCGACGCCGCGCACGCGCTGTACGGACTCGTGTGCGGGCTGCAGCTCGGCATCGGCGGCCCGCAGGCCGACATGGCCGCGCTGATGGTGCTGAACCGCAACGGCCAGGCGATCACGTTCGCCCGCGGCCTCGCCGACGCCTACCGCGCCAGCGGCGACGTCCGCGCGGCGCTCGCGACGCTCGGACGCAAGCCGCTGCTCGCGCAGACCTTCCCGACCGGCACGCATGCGATGTGGCTGAACCACTGGCTCGCGTCGCACGGCATCGATCCGCTGCGCGACGTGCGCAGCGTCGTGATTCCGCCGCCCGAGATGGTCGCGGCGCTCGCGAGCGGCGAACTCGACGGCTTCTGCGCGGGCGAGCCGTGGCACGCGGTGGCCGAAGCGTGCGGCGCGGGCCGGACCGTCGCCGTCACCAGCGAGATCTGGCCCGATCATCCGGAGAAGGTGCTCGCGGCCCGGCGCGATTTCGTCGCGCTGTATCCGGCCACCGCGCGCGCGCTGATCCGCACGCTCGTCGATGCGTGCGCGTGGCTCGACAGCGCCGCGCACCGTCGCGACGCGGCCGGCTGGCTCGCGTCGCCCGATGCGCTCGGCGTGCCGGCCCGGCTGATCGCACCGCGCCTGCTCGGCGACTACGGCCCCGGGCCGTTCGCCCAGCCGCCGCTGCCGATCCGCTTCCACGACGGCGGCGCCGTGAACCGGCCGGATCCGCAGGAAGGCCGGTGGTTCCTGTTGCAGTACCGCCGCTGGGGCATGCTCGACGGCACGCACGACGACGCGGCCATCGCCGCGGCGATCGCGCAAACGGCGTTGTATGATGCTGCGGTCGCCGAAGGCGGTGCGGCGGACAGGTGATCCCGGCACGGGATGCTGGGGCCCTCGCGCAGCACCATGCCGCGCCCCGCGGAATGCCTGACGCGATGCGCCGATCCGCTCCGGCTCGCCGCGCCGCATGGACGCGTTTGCATCCGCGCCGCCAGTCCGTCCCCGTTCAGAATCGATGCCGAAACGAACGCGCACGCCGCTCGACGTGCTGCTCACCGAAATCCGCGCGTGCCGCGCCTGCGAAGCCGACCTACCGCTCGGCCCGCGCCCCGTCGTGCGCGCCCATCGCGACGCCCGCATCCTGATCGTCGGGCAGGCGCCCGGCGCCCGCGTCCATGCGAGCGGCATCCCGTGGGACGATGCCAGCGGCAAGCGGCTGCGCGACTGGCTCGGTGTCGACGCCGACACGTTCTACGACGAGACCCGCTTCGCGATCGTGCCGATGGGTTTCTGCTACCCCGGCCGCGGCGCGAGCGGCGACAACCCGCCGCGTCCTGAATGTGCGCCACTGTGGATCGACCGGCTGCTCGCCGAATTGCCGTCGATCCGGCTGACGCTGCTGATCGGCCAGTACGCGCAGCGGCATTTCCTGCGCGACACGCGCAAGGCGACGCTGACCGACACCGTGCAGGCGTGGCGCGACTACGGCCCCGACGTGCTGCCGCTGCCGCATCCGTCGCCGCGCAACCAGGCGTGGTTCAAGCACCATCCGTGGTTCGATGCCGAGGTCGTGCCGGAACTGCGCCGACGCGTCGCGCCGCTGATCGCCGGCTGACGGAGCCTGACCGCGCCCCGCTCCCTGTCGCGACGAACCGGAACGACATCGACTTTGTTCGGCCGCCTGATTGCGGTGTCACCGGGCCGGATGGAGCGTGTCCCCGCCCGTCCGGCTTGCGCCGATCGGCCCGCGGATTCCGGCCGCGCCCGGTTCGCTGTACCATCGCGGCTCAACCGCGTCACGAACAGCAGAATCCTTCATGCCCTCCACCGCCCCGCCGCGCCTGTACGGGATGCCCGAACGCAGCGACCGGCTCGATTTCTACATCCGCGACCAGGCGTCGCGCCAGGCGATCACCGAGCCGCACCGGCACGCGTATTTCCAGATCCAGTTCAACCTCGGCGGCGACACCGAGCAGCGGATCGGCGGCGTCACGCGGCCGTTTCCGCGCGGCGCGCTCGCGTTCGTGCTGCCGCACCGCGAGCACCTGATTCCGCATCCGGAAGGCGCGCACTTCATCGTCATCAACTTCAGCCAGGCGTTCCTGCGCGCCGATCTCGACGTCGATCCGCTCGATCTCGAGGATGTCCCCGCGCAGCGCTTTCCGGAGCTGACGCCGTTCCGCTTCCAGGAACATCTCGACTTCATCCTGACCGGCGACGCGTTCGACGAGGCGCGCCGCCTCGCGCTGTGCATGCTCGATGCCGACCGCGTGCGCACCTTCGGCTCGACCACGTTGCTGCGCGGCTACCTGCTGCAGCTGATCGGCCTCGTCTGCACGCAGTACGCGGGCGCGCTCGACAAGCTCGCGCAGCGTGGCGCCCAGCGCGCGGGCCGGCGCGACGCCCTCGCGCGCGTGCTGCGCCACGTGCGCGCGAACCTGACCCGCGAGGACCTGACGCTCGCGGCCACCGCCGAGGCCGCGTTCCTGTCGCCGAACTACCTCGCGCACCTGGTGCGCAAGGAAACCGGCAGCACCTTCACCGATCTCGTGACCGAGCGCCGGATCGCGCTCGCGCAGTCGCTGCTCGCGCATACGAGCCGGCGCATCGCCGACATCGCGCGCTCGGTCGGCTTCCGCGACGAAGGGTATTTCGCGCGGCGCTTCCGTGCGCGGGTCGGCGTGTCGCCGAAGGCGTACCGGGATGCCAATGCCGCGCTGCCGGACGCCGACGCAGCGCCGACGGCCGGCGACGCATAGATTTGTCCGGTTAAAGCGCAGTTGCGTCGCATCCCGGCGCGCACGCGTCGGGTATCGTTCCATGCATGCCGGCCCGCGGCGCATTGCGCGGGCAACGGCATCCGTCTATTCATCGAACGAGGTCATCCGATGTCCGCATACGTCATCGACGCTTCCGAGCGTCCTTCCGTCGAAGTCGAACAGTCGTCCGCGCGCTTTCCGGTGCGCCGCGTGTTCTGCGTCGGCCGCAACTACGCCGACCACGCACGCGAAATGGGCGCCGATCCCGACCGTGAACCGCCGTTCTTCTTCACGAAGCCGGCCGACGCGATCGTCCCGGCCGCCGGCACCGTCCCGTATCCGCCGCTGACTGGCGACCTCCATCATGAAATCGAGCTGGTCGTCGCGATCGGCAAGGACGGCCGGTCGATCGACCCGGCCGATGCGCTGTCGCACGTGTGGGGCTACGGCGTCGGCGTCGACCTCACGCGCCGCGACCTGCAGGCCGAAGCGAAGAAGCTGAGCCGGCCGTGGGACTGGGCGAAGGGCTTCGACGCGTCGGGCCCCGTGACCGCGCTGCGCGCGGCGACCGCGACCGGCCATCCGGCAAGCGGCCGGATCTGGCTCGCGGTCAATGGCGAAACGCGCCAGCAAGGCGATCTCGCCGACATGATCTGGGCCGTGCCGGACGTGATCGCGTACGTGTCGCGCTCGGTCGAGCTGAAGGCCGGCGACCTGATCTTCACCGGCACGCCGGCCGGCGTCGGCGCGCTGCAGCCGGGCGACCGCGTGACGGGTGGCGTCGACGGCGTCGCGACGTTCGAGTTCGTGATGGGGGCGAAGCCGTAAGGCATCGTGCGGGCGCATGCGACGCGCAGTCGGTCCGACGGTTGTCGGGTCGGGTCGTATCGCTCCTTGTCGATCCGGGCAGCGATCGCATCGCGCCGGATCGGCATGCCGATCCTGTCGCGTCGATCACGCGCGCCGTTCGCGGGCGTCGAAGATTCGTACGCACACCGAGGTAGCCAGCGCGATCGTCGTGGACAGCAGCATCACGACCAGCGGCGCACGACCGGCGTTGCCGACAGTCAGCACCGCCCCCGTCAACGACGACAGCGCGGCCCCGCCCGCGATCGTCATCGCGCCGGCCAGCCCCGATGCACTGCCGGCCAGTTCCGGCCGCACCGACATCGCGCCTGCATGTGCGCCCGGATTCGACAGCCCGTTGCCGATGCCGATCAGCACGCACGGCCCGAACCATGCGATCGCGTGCGTCGCACCGCCGAACCACAGCACGAGTGCGATCGCCGGCCCCATGCAAGCGACGATGCGTCCGTACAGGATCGTCGTGGCGAGCGGATAGCGGTGCGCGTAACGCGCGGCCAGAAAGCTGCCGCATACGAAGCCGGCCGTGATCGTCCCCATGTAGAAGCCGATTTCCGCGGGCGAAATGCGGAACACCGTTTGCGCGGCGAGTGGCGCGCCGGCCAGGAACGCGTAGAACGCACCGGTCGAAAACGCCATGCAAAGCGCATAGGCCCAGAAGCGTCGCGCACGCAGCAGCGCGGGATACGCGCGAAGCTGCTGGGCAAGCGTCGTGGCGCGCTTCGTATGGGTCTCCGCGAGATCGAACGCGCACCAGCCGAGCAGCACGATACCCGCCGCACCGAGCAGCCAGAAGCTCGCGCGCCAGCCGACCGTTTGATCGAGCACGCCACCGAGCGTCGGGCCGATCATCGGCGCGAACGCGGCCGCCGTCGCCGCATAGCCGATCCGGCTCGCCGCACGCGCGCCGCCGGCGGTGTCGCGCAGCGTCGCCATCGACACCGGATAGACCGACGTAATCGCCGCCTGCATCAGCCGGCAGGCAAGGAACCCGCGGATATCGGTCGCCATCGCGCAGCCGAGCGACCCGAGCGTGAAGATGCCGAGGCTCGTCAGCATGATCGGCCTCCGCCCGAACCGGTCCGACAGCGGCCCCATCACGAACTCGAGCGACGCGGCAACCGCCGCGTAGCCGCCGAGCGACAGCGCGACGAGCGCATAGTCGGCGCGCAGGTCGCGCGCGATCGCAGGCAGCGACGGCAGGAACAGGCTCAACGGCAGCACCGAGAACGCACACAGCAGGATCAGCGTTGCGTGTCGCGGTGCAGCCGGTTCGGAAGCGATCGGCAGGTTGGGTTGCAAGCGGGTGCCCTCCGCGCACGCGTCGCGTGGACGTGCGCAATGCAAAAGACGTTCTTCGTGGATTTCCGGGGAGGTCGGTTGTCGACCCTGAACGGCCCTTCAGATTTATCCAAAGCGGCCAATCGTTGTGACCTGCAGCGGGATTTTGTAGCCACGCTCGATGAGTATCTTGGCCTCGGCGCGACTGCGGAATCATGCCCGATTAAATTGCTTCTCCCGCAGCGTGCCGTTGGAACCTTCAACGGAGTCGTTCTGCCAAGGGCGGCAAGAACGGACACAGCGTGTACGATCTGGTCTTCAAGAAAACCATCCAAGGAGAGAGGAATGAATCCGGAACAGGCCCGAGCCGAAGAAACGCAGGCGATGGAGCGCATGGTGGCCGCCACGCTGCGCGTGCAGAGTACGTTCGCCTCGATGCAGAAGCAATTTCCGCCGCAAGGCAGCGGCGAGCCTTCGCCGTTCGCGCTGCAAACCTTTGATGCCGCCCTGCAGGAACTTGAAGACGCACAGGCCGCGTTCGATGCGCTGCTGAACGATCTGATCGACGGTAACCGCTAAAGACCACGCCCTTATCTGCACCGATTGTCGACGATCTAAAAAGCTGTGTCGAACGTCCGATTGTGGCCGGACTGCGACGGCGGCAAGACGTCAAGAAATGTTTTCAGCTGCGTTTCTGAACGACGCACCCCCAACCATCGGATCTGACGCCGAATGTCCCTTCCTGGCCGATGCCCGTCAGGTACGGCAGGCACCGATCAATGGTGGCACCGGGGTGACATGAGCGCACGATTAATCAATATTTGTGCACCGTCACGCCATTGGTCTGGATTAGCGCCCACATAGACTCGGACCGCTCGCAGCTCGTCGTTCGTTGAACGCAGCCCAGATTCGTCACAGACGAGCCCCAGTGTCCGCCCGTACTCTGCGCTTCCATGAACGTAGCCGGTGACGTAGGCGGCGAGTTGGGTAGTAGAAGATGCTTTTTCGCCAAGTGCTTGATCCAGACCGCGCATCAGTTCGTCAACCGTCAGGGCAAAACAACCCTGCGTCACAATCAGGCCTATGGCAAGCACGCATACCAATTTTCTATACATCTCCGACATCCCATGTTCGAATCAATCCAGACGCCGCGTCAGTTGATCATGCATCGTTGATCGGCAAAGCATTGATCGTCTACGATCCGGGCACCCATGGCCCAACGACTGACCGAAACTCGCGGCGGTTATGAACGCTTGTCAATCAATCGGATTGGTTGGCTACGCAGTCGCGAAGCGTCTGCGAAAGCTCAACGCTGTAGCCAGGCGGCTCAATGAACGTCCGCGAAAGACACTAGACTTCGATACACCGATCGAGCAATTTCATCAATTCGTTGCATCGACGGGTTGAATCCGCAGCCGAATACTGCCCAATTTGCCGTCAATTCATGAAGCAGTCGCTCGAAGAACCTCCCCCGAAGATGCCACCGATCGCGGTCGAGTTCCGCATTCGCAAGCCCGGTCCCCCACCAGCACTCACTGGCGCAGCCCGAACACGCCGTGCCACAGAGCGCTGAAAAAGTCCGTATGCGCGTGTTCGTCACTCCTTCGCGCGTCGCTCTTTGGCGCCTGCTCCGATGCCTCCTGTGTCGCCCCCTCGTCGCCTTGCGGCATCTGCTCATCACGCTGCCCGTCTCGCGATGCGCCCGGCTGGCGCGACGCATGCAGCTCGACCACGCTGCCGGCAATGCGCTCGGCGAGTTGAACATCGCAATCACGGCCGAGCAGAACACCGAAGACGACGTCGCGATTGTGCCCTTGCTCGGCGAAGCGCATCGCCAATGCCACGAACCGCGCATATTCCGCTTCGCGCTCTGCCTTCAGGCGTTCCTCTTCTTCGCGAAGCCGTGCGTGACGGAGCATTTCCTCTGCGTAAACGGTGTCATAGACGCGGCGCAGCTTCGGGTCCGAGAGAATCGCGTATGCTTCCTTGATCTCCTGAAATCGCGCATGCGCGTCCGCTTCGCACCCGACATTGCGGTCGGGATGCGCTTTCATCGCTGCTTTTCGGTAGCCGCGCTTGATTTCCTCGTCGGTGGCGTTCTCGCACACACCGAGCAATTCATACATTGTCGTCATGGTGCGTCCGGATGGAAGTCGGATCGCGTTGATCGTAGCATGTCGCCGCGGCGCCCATCCGTCGGGTTGAGCATTCACCAGGTTCTGAACACCCTGAGTACAGGTCAAGGGCGCTTTGGCAGCTGACGAGATCCGAATCATTCTCGTCGGAACGGCCGTTTGCCGACTGGAGCGATCGCTCGAGTGTCCGAATGAGCATGCAGGCTAACGGCGCTTCATGCGCCGTAATCTACCGAAGCAGCGCCGAGTCATGCAGCAATCGTTCACCCCGATGGCCAAGGTCAGTGGCCGCTTTCGAGCGGCTATCGAAACACATGCTGCCACCCAGGTTCGTCACAGTCGACGAGCCAATCCGTTCAACCCTGCCTCTTCGTGAAGCGCTCCCGTTTTGTATCGCCATGCTGGAACAACGGTGCGTACTCGTGCAATTCTCGTGGCGAGATGTCGAAGGCACGACGGAATGCACGTGTAAAGCTTGACGCATCATTGAAGCCCAACCCCGAGGCAACGTCCTGCACCTCCACATGGGGAAAGCGCACCAGTTCATCGGCCGCCATTCGCAGCCTGCGGTTGCGGATATAAGCGGCAAGGCCCCCTTCATGCTCGAATATGCGGTACACGCTGGCGCGTGAGAGATGTAGCGACGCCAACACGCTGTCAGGCGACAAATTCGGATCATGCAGATTTGCCTCGACGTGCCGCCGCACTTGCCCGTATACAGCTGCGCGCACCGCCGCGCGGGCATTGCCGGCAAGACCCGCCTGGCGGCAGAAGGCCGCAACGATCAACTCTACCGCCGTGAGCAAGGACCGATGCGCTTCGTCCTTGCTCAGTCCGACGATGGTTTTATTGAGCGCGACCAGATGCTCGATCAGCATGCGCGTCAGCGGATCGGTGGCGTGAATCCAGCGGCCATGCAGCGAGGCCGCATCGGGGAATGACTTTTCCACCAGTGCGCGTGGCACAAACAGGAGAAGTATCCGGCTATGAAAACTCCGGATCGTGCACGGCTGATCCATGTCCAGGGCGAGGATACTTGGCACGTGCGGCACGTGCGGCACGTAAGGCGCGTCGGACCGTGGTTTGCCGCCCAGGAACTGCCCCGGCGACCCTTCAAGATATATGCTGAACGAGACGTCCCGCACGCTCTCGGTCGAAACCCGACCCAACGATCGCACGGCCAGGTTCGGCCCCGTGCGAAAGTCGAAGATGCTCAGATTCTCGATCGTGTAACGGGACATCGATGCATCGAACGTATCCTCGGCTTGCTTCGACGAAGGCAATATGTCGTAGACGGGACTCATGCGCTCTTGCCAGGCCAGCAAGCTTCGACGGGCGTCGCCTTGAACGCTGAAACTGCTGTGCACGATGCCGGGCGCGAGCACCGGCCGCTCCGGCGGCAACAACAGGCGGCCTGGCGGTATCGCAGTGTGTAGTGGGTCGTCGTTCAATGCGGCGCTCTTCGCTGATTTTCGTCCGGCTTTGATCTGCCCAGCACTCCTGAACGCCATATTGATCCAATCGCTCGCCCGGAACGCGCTAGTGCAGCATGGGAAGCATACCAGTACGTGCTTTGCCGTAGCACACGGCGCGTCCCCTCCCGCTTCTTCAGCATCACGCAATCGTTTGCGAATCGCGATTTCACCACCTGCGCGAAGGCGGGCCCGATCGCTCGTGCTTCCGGCAATTCGACCGGGCCCTGCGCATCCGATAGAAGTTCCGTTTTTTTGAGACGGAGTGTCAAGCCGACCCGACCGCCCTTTCTAGAATTCTCGCGGCCGCATGTCCGCGGGTGCTTGCCTGTTTTCAGGCGGCCACAGGCTGTCGAATCCGGCCACGCGATAGTTGTCGAAGGCCGCCTGTAAGGCATGCGTCAACGGCTTCGAGTTGCAGAGCCCGAAGCGGGCCGCTGCCGGTCAACAACATCCTTGGGGAATCACCGATGGAATCGGAGCACTCCACCATGTCGCGCTCGCGGATGCCCACCGCAGGGGCGGCGACGCGAGTCGACATTGTGCTGTCCAACGGATTTGCACTGCACGACGTCGCGGCGATCATCGAGATTTTTCATAAAGCAAGTGCGCTGACGACAGCTCGTCCGTCCGGCGAGGCGCGCTATGACGTATCGCTGGTGTCCGCTGCTGGCGGCAGAATTGCCGCCTCTTCATCGGTCTTCGTCTGGACGGAAAGCATCGATTCGCGGCGGCGCGTGGAAGGCAAGCAGATCATGTTCGTCGCCGGTGGAGCGGCTGCTGATCCGGCCTGTCGCGACAAGCGGCTGTTCGATTGGCTGCGCCGCCAGCATCCGCTATGCGAAACCGTTCATCCGATCGCAAACGGAAAGCTTCTCCTGGATGCGGCCGGTCTTCCGAGCGGATTTCGTGCCGCCAACGACACGCCCGACATGCATGCCGCCAGATCGCCGGGCGGCGAGCCTGATGCCATTCGCATTGCGTTGCGCGTGGTCGAAGACGATTTGGGCGGCGAGCTCGCGCGGCAAGTGTCCGGGTCTCTGGCGATGCCGGCGCCTGCACCGTCGGATGCGTTCGTTGCGGCGAGCAACGCGCCACGTGTGAGCGAGCAGATCACGGCATCCGCGCGCTGGCTGGAGGCGAACGTCGACCGGCCCGTCTCGATCGATGCCGCGGCGCAAGTCGCGGCCATGAGCGAGCGCAACTTCCTGAGAAGGTTCAAGAGCGAGATCGGCATGACGCCATCCGACTACCTGCAACGCGCGCGCTTGAACATGAGCTGCAGGATGCTGGTGGAATCGAGCTTGCCGGTCGACAAGGTCGCGCGTCGCTGCGGCATCAACAGTGGCGCCCAACTGGCGAGGCTGTTCCGGAAATACCTGTCGACAACGCCGACTGAATATCGCATGCGTAACGATGCGACCGCTGGCATGGCGTGAGTGCAACGTACATCGGCCGACGTGCGCTCGATTCCGGTGCCACGCGTTGCGCGTCGTCGCGATCAGGGGCGCCCATGAAGCGCGTCGCAACCGGGGCGCCGTTTCCGGTCAAGCCGTCGGATGCGCTGCATCGTCCACATGACGAATCGACGGAGCGCCGCCGCTCTTCCCCGCGCCCCCATCGACACCCTACCGCGCCCGCACCGACACGAACTTGCGTGCGTTCTCGCGCTGAATCAGCACGGCGATCACGCCGCCTTTCGCTTCGAGCGCCTGCACGTCGTCCGGCGTTTCGAGCAGCGTGTCGTTGAGTTCGAGCACGACGTCGCCGGGCCGGATGCCCGCATTCGCGGCCGGCCCGTGCACCGCATCCACCATCATCCCGACCGCGAGCCCGGTCGAACGCCGTTCGGCGTCGCTCAGCGGATGCATCGTCAGCCCGAGCCGATCGCCGGAGTCTGCCGGCCGCGCGGCGGCCATCGCCACGCCGGCGGCACCGGCCGCGCCGACCGTGCCCGCGCTGCCCGCACTGCTGCCCGTCGCGGCCGCGTTGTCGATCGCGTCGCCGGCCCCCGCTCCCGCTCCCGTGACCGTCAGCATCATCGGCGTGCGGTTGCGGATCAGCCGCAGCGGCGCCTTTCCACCGGGCGGCAACGCGGCGGCCAGGTCGTTCAGCTCGGCCGACCGTCCGATCGGCTTGCCGCCGAACTTCACGATCACGTCACCGGGCTTCACGCCGGCCGCGGCGGCGGGCGAACCGGCATCGACGCCGTTGACGAGCGCGCCCGCCGGACGTGGCAGGCCGAACGCCGCGGCCAGCCCGACGCCGACATCCTGCACGTCGACGCCCAGCGCATTGCCGGATGACGTGCGCTGCGCCGCCTGCGCATTGGCCCGCATCTGCGCCTGCACCTGCGCACGCACCTTGATGGCGAGCGCGATCGGAATCGCGAACGTCGTGCTCGCATAGCGGTCGGCGTCCGTATAGACCTGCACCGCGATGCCGATCACGTCGCCCGCGCGATTGAACACGGGGCCGCCCGAGTTGTCGGGGTTCACCGCGATATCGGTCTGGAAGAACGGAAACGCGCTGCCGTCCGGCAGCGCATGCGACGTCGCGCTGACGATGCCGGCCGTGACCGTGTTGCCCGAGCCGTCCGGCGCGCCGATCGTCATCACCGGTTCGCCGGCACGCACCCGCGACGAATCGCCGATATGCACGACCGGCAGCTTTGTCGCGTCGATGTGCAGCACGGCGACGTCGCTCTGCGGATCGACGGTCACCACCGTCGCCTTCAACTCTCGACGATCGGCCAGTCGCACCGTCACGTCGGTCGCATCGGCGACGACATGCGCGGAAGTCAGGATCACGCCGTCGGCGCCGACGATGAAGCCCGAGCCGATGCCCGCGATCGCGCGCGGCGACGTGTCAGGCGCAGGCGCCTGCGCGCCTTGCGGGGGCGGCAGCGGCGCGCCGCGGCGGAAGAACGCGGCAAGCGGATCGTCGGGATCGAGGTACACGAAGGACGGCCCGCCGGCCTGCTGGTCGGTCGCCGCGGTCATGATGGTCACGATCGCCGGCCCGTAGCGGTCGACGATTGCCGAGAAGTCGACCGGCATCGAGTAAGACCGCGCGGCGGGCCTGTTCTTCATCACCGGTGGCGTGGCGGGCGGCGCGACGGTCCCGGCAGCGGCCGGCGGCGACGCCAAAACCAGGGCGAATACGCCCCCGATCAACGCGGTGCGAAGCACGGCGCGAGCAAGCGTCTGGCGAACCACGGTGCACCTCCCCCGGGCAGTCGCAGCGCCGACCCGCGCGAGACGCGCGGACGCCCGACAAGCACCGGTACACCCCTCCATTTATAGTCCACGCCACCTCCGGAACATACGAATCGAAACCCGCATGCCGGGTGGTCGGGCAGCGGCGGAACCGCGACAGCGTTCGTTCCGGACAAAGTTCGCGGTTCGTCAATCGGAACATTCCCCCGACGCGGCGGCGAGGCGCGACGCAATGCGTCCCGCGCTACCAGGCCAGCGCCAGAAAATTGCGCACCACCGCCGACGGATCGTCGCGCCGCGACGCAATGGCGAGCCTCGCGCGCAGCCCGTTGCCTGCGACCTGCCGATACACGACGCCCGCGACCTGCACCTGCGTGATCGCCTTCGGCACGATCGACACGCCGAGCCCGGCCGCGACGAGCGTCACCGCCGAAGCGATTTGCGGCGCGGGCTGCGCCATGCGCGGCTGGAAGCCGGCGGCATTGCACGCGGCGACGATGTCGTCGAACAGCGCGCTGCCCGCTTCGCGCGGCACCTGCACGAACGCCTCGTCGGCCAGCTCCGCCAGATCGATCCGACGCCGCTGCGCGAGCCGATGCGCGACCGGCAGCGCGACGAACATCGGCTCCTCGTCCCAGTCCGCAGCCAGCAACGTGTCCGCGATGCGGCGCTCCGGACGCACGATCGCGACGTCGAGCCGCCCGGCCGCCAGCGCATCGAGCAGCACGCCGGAGGTCGCCTCCTGCAACGTCAGATCCGTGTCGGGAAACGCCTCGCGAAAGCGGCGAATCAGGTCCGCCACCTTCGAATTGAAGGCCGCCGTCCCGGTGAACCCGACCCGCAATTGCCCGATCTCCCCGCGCGCGGCCCGTCTTGCCGCCCGCGCCGCGCGCTCCGCGTCGTCGAGCACGCGCCGTGCCTCTTCCGCGAACACCTCTCCGGCCACGGTCAGTTCGGCGCCGCGCGCGGTCCGCTTGAACAACGCCACGCCGAGTTCGTTCTCGAGTGCCTTGATCTGCTGGCTCAGCGGCGGCTGTCCCATGCCGAGCGTTTCCGCGGCCTTCGTGAAGTTGGACGTGGCCGCCACGGCCAGAAAGTATCGGAGATGCCGAAGTTCCATGCGTTGATGTGATCCCGGGGTAGATGGAAGCGGCTTTCAAGCCAGTCGCAAAACGTATCGCTATGGTTCATTTCATATATTGGACATATACATGAGCGTGCGCAAGAATTCGGGCATTCCCTGACCCATCGGGCACCTGTCATGTCCACTCCCGCAATGTCACCCGCCACGAATCGCGCCGCGAACGCCGCGCCGGACGCGCTGCCTATCGGTGTGTCGCCGCGCTCGGCAGCCTACAAGCGCATCGCGCTGGCGCTGTTCCTCGCCGGCTTTTCCACCTTCTCGCTGCTGTACTGCGTGCAGCCGCTGCTGCCCGCGTTCGCACGCGAGTTCAACATCGGCGCGGCGTCGAGCTCGCTGTCCCTGTCGCTGTCGACCGGGCTGCTGGCGGTCTCCATCCTGTGCGCCGGCGCGCTGTCCGAACGCGTCGGACGACGCGGGCTGATGTTCGCGTCGATGACGCTGGCCGCGCTGTTCAACCTGCTCGCCGCGATTTCGCCGAACTGGAACCTGCTGCTGCTCTGGCGCGCGCTCGAAGGGTTCGCGCTCGGCGGCGTTCCGGCGGTGGCGATGGCCTATCTCGCCGAGGAAATCGCCGCCGACGGGCTGGGCCTGGCGATGGGACTCTACGTCGGCGGCACCGCGTTCGGCGGCATGATCGGGCGGATCGGGATGAGCGCGCTCGAAGAGTATTTCTCGTGGCGCACCGCGATGCTGACGATCGGCGTGGTCGACCTCGTCGCGGCGGTCGCGTTCGTGATGCTGCTGCCGCAGTCGCGACGCTTCGTGAAGCGCACCGACCTGACGCTGCGTCACCATCTGCGGCTGTGGAACGCGCAGCTGCATCACGCGCGGCTGCCGTTCGTGTTCGCGATCGGCTTCCTCGTGATGGGCGCGTTCGTGACCGTCTACAACTACGCCGGGTTCCGGCTGACGGCCGCGCCGTTCAACCTGAGCGCGACCGCCTGCGGGCTGATCTTCGGCGCCTACCTGTTCGGGATGGTGTCTTCGTCGAGCGCCGGTGCGCTCGCCGATCGTCTCGGGCGCGCGCCCGTCCTCGTCAGCGGCATGCTCGTGTTCGCGGCCGGCCTCGCGCTGACGCTGTCGCATTCGCTCGTCGCGATCATCGTCGGGATCGTGCTGATCACGATCGGCTTCTTCGTCGCGCATGCGGTCGCGAGCGGCTGGGTCGGGCATCTCGCCGGTTCCGCGAAGGGGCACGCCGCGTCGCTCTACCTGCTGGCCTATTACCTCGGGTCGAGCGTGCTGGGCTCGATCGGCGGCTCGTTCTGGCAACACGGTGCGTGGAGCGCGGTCGTCGCGTATGTCGCGGTGCTGCTCGTGCTCGGCCTGGCGGCGGCGCACCGGATCATGCGCGCGGAACGCGTGCGGTAACCGCCACCACGACCTGCGCCGCCACCAAATGCATCGCGTCAGCGCACGCGCGCATGGAACTTCGCGATCGCCTTCCACATCAGCACCGGATTCGAGTACATCGGGAAATGCCCGCAATCCGGTATTTCCGACAGAACGACACCGTGCGCCTCGATCGCGCTCAGGTACGACAGCGACGCGTTCTGCGCGCCGTACATGAACATCCGGGGAAACGGCAGGCCGAGGAATTTGCGCATCAGGTCGCCGTTGTCGGACAGGTCGACCATCGAGCGGAAGATCGCCCCGACCGCTTCGGCCCGCACCTTGTGACGCAGGCTCGCCGAGTACAGCGCGCTCGCGTAGGCCGGCGCACGACGGGTGCGGTCGATGAAATCGTCGAAGAACCGCTCGGCGCTGTCGCGCGGATGGTCGACGATCTGCCGGCTCAGGAAACAATCCTCGGGCGCGATGTTCCCCTCGATGTCGACGAAGCTCAGCACGCGCCGCGGATACCGGTGTGCGAGCATCAACGACGTCAGCCCGCCCATCGAATGGCCGACGAGATGGAATCGATCGAAGCCCAGGCGGTCGATCACGTTCAGCGCCGTCTCGACGAGAAACGGAATCGATATCTTCGACAGATCCGCGCAACGCGTTTCACCGCAGCCCGGCGCATCGTATGCAACGAAAGGCCGGCCGTCGAATTCGCGATGGCGCACGATGTCCGCGTAATCCTCCTTGGTCGAGCCGAAGCCGTGGAGAAACACGACGGGCGCGTGCTCGCCGCCGCGATGAATGGCCGACACATCCAGGTCGGTGCTGTCGACGGCGAAGGACAACCGCGACTGGGAAAACTCATCACTCATCTAATCGAATTCCGGGTAAGGATGGTGTAGCGCCCGCCCCGGCGCGACAGGGTCGACCGGGGTGGAATGACAGACGCCGGGCAACGACGCTCAGGCCGTCAGCATCCGGCAAAAATCCTGGATCGCGGTGCACGCACGCAGCAACGACTTGTCGTCGAGCGCGTAAGCGATCCGGATGTACGGGCCGAGCCCGAAAGCGCTCCCGTGCACGGTGGCCACGCCGGCTTCGTCGAGCAACGCATTCACCACATCCTCGTCGCTCGCCAGTTGCACGCCCGCACGGGTCGTCTTGCCGATCACCCCCTCGCACGACGCGAACGCATAGAACGCGCCCTGCGGAACATCGCAGCGCAAACCCGGCGCCTGGTTCAGTTGTTCGACGACCAGATCACGCCGTCGCTGGAACGCGACGCGGGAATGCGCGATGAAATCCTGCGGCCCCGTCAGCGCGGCCAGCGCCGCGTGCTGCGAGATCGTCGACGCGCCGGACGTCTGCTGCCCTTGCAACTTCTCCATCGCATCGATCAGCCAGCGCGGCCCGGTACCGAAACCGATGCGCCAGCCCGTCATCGCATAGGCCTTCGACACACCGTTCATCGTCAGCACGCGTTCGCGCAGCCGCGGCTCGACCTGGGCGATCGTGAAGAATTCGATGCCATCGAAAATCAGGTGCTCGTAGATATCGTCGGACAGCACCAGCACGTGCGGATGCGCGAGCAGCACCTCGGCGAGCGCCTTCAGCTCCGCACGGCTATACACCGCGCCGGTCGGGTTCGACGGCGAGTTCAGGATCAGCCATCGCGTGCGCGGCGTGATCGCCGCCAGCAGCGCGTCCGGTGTGAGCTTGAAGCCGCTTTCCGCGCCGCATGCGACAGTGATGGAGCGACCGCCGCACAGCTGCACGATCTCCGGATAGCTGACCCAGTACGGTGCCGGGACGATGACTTCGTCGCCCTCGTTCAGCGTCGCGGCCAGCGCATTGAAGATCACCTGCTTGCCGCCGCTGCACACGAGCGTGTCGCGCCAGTCCACGTCGACGCTGTTCTCGCGCCGGAACTTCTCGGCAATCGCCTCGCGCAGCGCACGCAGCCCTGCCACCTGCGTGTAGCGCGTGTGGCCCGCGCGGATCGCGGCGATGCCCGCTTCCCGCACGTGTTCCGGCGTGTCGAAATCCGGCTCGCCGGCGCTCAGCGAAATCACCGCGGCACCGCTCGCGCGCCGGGCGGCCACACGATCCATCACCTTGTAGGTCGCCGACGGACGCGCGGCTGCGAGGAAGCGGTTCAGCGTATCGATCGGTGCGCTCATTGAGCGTTCCTCCAGTTCGTCAGACCCATCAGTTCGAGCGTGCTGCGCCCTGCGCGCAATGCGTCCATCATTTGCGCTTCCTTGTCAGCACGCGCCTGCCCTTGGGCCAGCGTCGTCTCGACATATGCAACTGGTATCACCAGCACGCCGTCGTCGTCGGCCACGACCAGATCGCCGGCGGCTACAGGCGTTCCCGCGAAGCTGATCGACTGTCCGACCGACGGCGCGCTCGCCTTGATCGTGCCGCGCATGGAAATGCCGCGCGTGAATACCGGAAAGCGCCGTGCAGTCAGCGCCGCGATATCGCGCACGCCACCGTCGATGACCAGCCCGGCCACGCCGGCCGCCTCGGCGGCGACAGTCAGCACCTCGCCCCAGTAACCGGCGACGAAGCCGCCCGTCGAGATGACGAGCACGCTGCCGCGCGACACCTGCTCCATCGCGATATGAATCGAAAGGTTGTCGCCCGGCGAACATTCGAGCGGAAAGGCAGGACCGGCGACCGACGCGCCGGGCCACACCGTGCGGATCGCCGGATCGACGGCGCCGGTGGACAGGCCCGAGGCCTCGAACAACGTGGAGGTGCCGAGTTTGCGCGCCTGCTCCAGCAGCGCCGGCTCATAAGTCTGGGTCGGGTTCATTGTTCAGGCCTTGCTTTGCAGTGTGTGATAGCCCAGCGCCGCTCGCGCTTCGCCAAGCGTCTTGCCCTGTGCGATCTGTTCGCGGATATGCGATTCGACTTCTTCGATCCGGCGAGCAACCCGTGCGACTTCGCGCGCTCGACCGCGGGGCACGATCACGGCGCCGTTCGCATCCGCGACGACGATGTCGCGCGCCGCCACGCGCACGGTGCCGATTGCGACCGTCGTATTCACCGACTCGACCTGCACGCGGTCCTTGCCAGTCCGCATGAAGCGCCCTGCCGTGAACAGCGGATAGTTGTCGCCCAGCGCCTTGTTCACGTCGCGGCACACGCCATCGATCACGGTGCCGGCAATGCCATGCTGCCCGGCGTACTGGGTCATGATGTCGCCCCATACCGTGCAGTCGGTCCGGCCGTCGTTGTCGATCACGACCACGTCGCCTTGCGCGACATCGTCGATGAAGTCGCCGACGGTTCCGGGCGGCACGCTCGCGGGCACGTACTTGACCGTGAAGGCGGGACCGACGACGACCTTCGTGTAGTTGGCCAACGGCATGATGCCGAGCGCCTGTCCGTGCAGCCCGAGCTTGTCCATCGCATCGGAAACGCCGGGCGTATCGAGCCCTTCGAACAGCGCGACCAGTTCCTGGTCTTCCGCCGCAGCCTTGTTGGGATTCGTCATATCAAAACTCCGCTAGAAGGATGAGCGGTCAGCGCACCGCGATGGCTTCGAATTCCTTGTCGTGCATCACGTCCGCGACCGGGCGGCCGGCACGCACGGCGGCGACCATCCCGTCCTGTCGCTTCGCGATACGCTCGCCGAGATCGAGCACGTCCTCGATGCACCGCGCCGGTATGAACACCGTGCCGCATCGGTCGGCGATCACGTAATCGTCCTGATGGACAGTCACACCGGCCATCTGCACCGGTGTGCCGGAATCGATCTGGATCACGCGGTTGCGCGCGCTGATCATCGTGATGCCGCGTCCGTACACCGGATAGCCGATCGATTCGCTTCCGTCGATGTCGCGGCTCAGGCCGTCGATCACCGAGCCGCGAATGCGCTTCGCGGTCGCCGCGTTCGCGAGAATGTCGCCCCAGCAGGAAATTCCGTCCGCGCCGCCGGCGATCACCAGCACGCGATCGTCGGTGGCGATCGCGTCGACGACCGGCGAGATCAGGTGCACGGTCGGTTTGGCATCGGCTTTCGGACCGAGCTGAATGGTGCTGGCACGCCCGACGATCTTCGGGCAGTTCCACAGTGGACGCAGGCCGACCGTTGCGCCAGGCATGCCGAGAAAGTCGAGCGCGTCGGATACGGTATTGGTGTCGAGCGACGTAAGGCGCTCGAGCAAGGAAGGCTGGTTCATCATGCTGTTTCCCGTTGACAAGTGCAGCCATCGTCGCTTCGGCAGCGTGACAAGTAAATTTCGTATTTCATATCTGCGTGATACGATTTCCGGAATACGAAAAACCTCACATCGCGCGCGGCCGGCAACCACCATGTCGCGCCGCGCCGCCCTCCCCGCGGCATTTTCCGCGCTGCTTCACTCCGGGCATACCCGCCATGAGCAACACGATCGACTACCGGCTGATTCGGCAACTCTGGATGTTTCTCGCCGTCGCCGAGGAGCAGCATTTCGGGCGCGCGGCGAAGCGGCTGAACATGTCGCAACCGCCGTTGACCGAGCAGATCAAGGTACTGGAGCAGTCGCTCAGGATCCAGTTGTTCTACCGCTCGCGGCAGGGAACCCAACTGAGCCCGGCGGGCGCCGCGATCCTGCCGGCCGTCCGGCAATTCGCCGGCCAGGCCGAGCGGCTGCAGCGTGTCGTGCGCGAGGTCGCGGCCGGCCAGTCGGGCGTGCTGCACGTCGGCGCGATCACGTCCGCGATGCTCGACACGGTGCCGCCGCTACTGGACGCGCTCAAGCGCGCGCATCCGAACCTGACCGTGTTCGTCAACGAGATCGACAGCGTCGACGCGATTCCGGCGCTGGAGGCCGGCGAGCTTGATCTCGCCTTTGCACGCGTCGATGGCGAGGTAGCGAACGGTATCGCGACGATGCCGATGGCCGAGGACCGGCTCGCTGTCGCGTTGCCGAAGAAGCATCCGCTGGCGGCCATACCAAGGGTGCGGCTGCGCGCGTTGATGGACGAACCGCTGATCATGTCGTCGCGACAGGTGAGCCCCGTCTACTTCGACATGTTGACGTCCGTCTGCCGCACGCATGGGCTGACACCGCGCGTGATTCACGAGGTGCGTTCGGTGACGTCGCAGATTGCGTACGTCGGCTGCGGTCAGGGGGTGGCGCTGGTGCCTGCGTCGACCCGCAAGCTCGCGCCGGAGAACGTCGTCGTGCGGCCGTTGAAGGAAAAGGTCATGGTCGTGACGGCGGCCGCTGTCTGGAATACGAACCGGCATCATCCGATGGTCGATGCCGTGCTCGACATGCTGAAAAAGTAACGACGCGCGACAATCGTGCCGCTTCCCGGGCGGCGTCACCCGCGCGCCGGGTCACTCGCCCGCGACCCGATGCGCGATCGTCGACAGCGTCCGCAGCATCGGCGCGAACGCATCGGCCGACGTATTGCCGAACCCGAGCACGAGCCCGTTGGCCGGCGACGTCGCGTGAATCGAGAACCCCGACAGCGGGAACGGCCCGATCCCGTGCGCGCGCGCCGCTTCGACGATCGCGCGGTCGCGAAAACGGGCCGGCAGCCGCAACGCCAGATGCAGCCCGCACGGCCCGCCCTCGACCTGATGCGGCACGGTGAACGCGTCGTCCAGCGCGGCGAGCAGCGAGCGCCGCCGGTCGCGATACAGCCGCCGCATCCGCCCGAGATGGCGCCCGTACTCCCCCGTCTCGATGAAATCGGCGAGCGCGAGCTGCACGTGGCGCGTCCCGCCGCGCAGCATCTCCGGCAACGCCGGCCGCACTGCGGCGAGCAGCGCGTCGGGCAGCACGAGAAAGCCGATCCGCAACGCCGGAAACATCGTCTTGCTGAACGAGCCGAGATAGACGACCGGCGAATCGGCCGCGAGCCCGTGCAACGCGCCGATCGGCTCGCCGGTATGCCGAAACTCGCTGTCGTAATCGTCCTCGATGATCCATGCGCGATGCCGGCGTGCGGCGTCGATCAGCGCGAGCCGGCGCGAGATCGACAGCACCGCGCCGGTCGGGAACTGGTTCGACGGCGTGGTGTAGACGAGCCGGGGCGTCCGTTCGCGCCAGTCCGTGTCTGCCGCGCGCAGCCCCTCCGCGTCGACCGGCATCGGCACGACGTCGAGATCGGCCGCCTGCATCGCGGTGCGCGCACCGCGATAGCCGGGCTCCTCGACCCAGACCGTGTCGCCGGGGTTCGTCAGCAACTGCGCGCACAGCGCGATCGCGCCCTGCGCGCCTTCGGTGATCACGATCTGCTCCGGATCGCAGCGCACGCCGCGCGTCACGGCCAGGTGGCGCGCGATCGACTCGCGCAGCGCGCGTTCGCCGAGCGGGTCGCCATACGCGAGCAGGTCGCGGCCGGCGCGGCGCAGCGCGCGGTCGATCGCATGCCGCCATGCATCCACCGGGAAATGCGACAGCGCGGGCACGCCCGGCCGGAAGCCTTCCGACTCGCCGGCGCCGATCAGGCTCGGGCGAATCCGGCCGAGCCGCTGCGCGACGGCCGGCGGTGCGACCCGCCGGCGCGGCGTGGCCGGCCGCGACAGGCCGACCACGCGCGTTCCGCGGCGATCGGATTGCAGGAAGCCTTCGGCGACGAGTTGCTCGTAGACGGCCGCCGTCGTGTTGCGCGACACGCCGAGCGTCTCGGCCAGCGCGCGCGTACCGGGCAGCCGCGTGCCGGCCGGCATCGCGCCGCCGAGAATCGCGTCGCGCACGCGGCGCAGCAGTTGCCGCTGCAACGAAGGCGCGCCGGCCGTGCGCGCGAGCGGCGCGTCGAGCGGCAACAGCGGTGCGTCGCCGGAAGGAAAGGCAGTCGTCATCGGGATATCGCAGTGTGGAAGCCTCGGGGCATGGCGCGTCGAGCGCGGCGCCGGCATGGCACCGGCGTGGCGCGTTCGTGGCGCGTTCGTGGCGCGTTCGTGGCACCTCGGCAGCGCCTTCGTGGCACCATAAATTTACTGTCGGCTGGCGCTTCTCATGGTACCTCGCCGGGACTACGATCGTCTGCATGCCGGCATGTCGCCGGCCGCCAACCGAAGCGAGATCGACCTTGTCCACGCTCACCAACGACTTCCAGCAGCCCATCGGCCACCCCGTTCCCGACTGGTCCGCGCGCCCCCGCCCGGAGCGCATCGTGCTCGAGGGCCGCTACTGCCGCCTCGAACCGCTCGACGCCGACCGCCATGCCGCCGACCTGTACGCCGCGTACGCGCAGGCGCCGGACGGCGGCGACTGGACCTATCTCGCGCACGGGCCGTACGCCGACGAGTCGAGCTACCGCGACTACGCGCGCGGCGCGGCGGCCAGCGCCGATCCGCTGCACTACACGGTGATCGACCGCGCGACGAACCGCGCCGTCGGCACGCTCGCGCTGATGCGCATCGACCCGGCCAACGGCGTGATCGAGGTCGGTTCCGTCACCTTCTCGCCGCTGCTGAAGCGCACGCCGATTTCGACCGAAGCGCAGTACCTGCTGATGAAGTACGCGTTCGACACGCTCGGCTACCGGCGCTACGAATGGAAGTGCGACGACCTCAACGAACCGTCTCGCAAGGCGGCAGCGCGGCTCGGCTTCCGTTACGAAGGCACGTTCCGGCAGGCGATCATCTACAAGGGCCGCAACCGCGACACGGCATGGTTCTCGATCGTCGACGGCGAATGGCCGGACGTGCGCGCCGCGTTCGAAGCCTGGCTCGCGCCGGAGAACTTCGACGCCAGCGGTACGCAGCGCGAGACGCTCGTCGCGATCCGCCACGCGCGGGCGCGTGCGCGCGACGCGGCCGGCCGCGCGAACGACGCGACGCGCGTCACGGTCCGGCCGCTCGTGGCCGCCGACGAAGCCGCGTGGCGCCCGCTGTGGCGGGGCTACCAGACTTTCTACGAGACCGCGCTGAGCGACGCCGTGTTCGCGACGACATGGGCGCGCCTGATGGATCCCGCCGAACCGATGTTCGCGCTCGGCGCCTTCGACGCGTCGGGTACGCTGGTCGGCATCGTGCACGCGATCTATCACCGCTCGTGCTGGACCGAAGGTCCGTACTGCTATCTGCAGGACCTGTTCACGGCGGCGGACGCCCGCGGGCAAGGCGCGGGCGGCGCACTGATCGAAGCCGTGTACGAGCGGGCCCGCGAAGCCGGCGCAAGCCGCGTGTACTGGCTCACGCACGAAACCAACACGACCGCCCGCGCGCTGTACGACAAGCTCGCGAACAACGCGGGGTTCATCCAGTACCGGAAGGATCTCAAGTAACGCGAGAGTGCAACCGGTCGCTCAGCCCGGGGCATCGACCGGATCCGTCGCCTCGCCGCGGGCTGGTGCCGCGCGACACGCGGCGCCAGCCGCAGGCGGCACCGACGCGGGGTGGATCATCTCGTCGCCGTTGACCGGCACCGGCCGCCGCACCGGCCGGTACACCGGTTCGCCCGGCTCGATCGCCTGCCCGGAGATCGCGCAGCGGCCCGCCTGCAACGCGACGCGCAAGCGCCAGCGTTGCTCGCCGTAATGGCAGCGCCCGCTTTCGCTCCAGCGCACCAGCAAGCCGTCGTCGCCCGCTTCCAGAACCGACACGAACAGTTGCGGCCGCAACGGTGAAGCGCCCGGTGCGACAGGCTCCGGAGTCGGCGCGCGATCGGCACGCTCCTGTGGCCGCGCCATCCCGACGTCTGCCGGTAACGGCATCGCGTCCCGCTCTTCGGCTACCAGCATGTGGTACGACACATACTCGCAGATCAGGCATTCGATAACGTTTGGCATGCTTGACGACATTCCGTGAAGATTGAGACGAGCCGCGCTCGGCCGTTCGCACGGCAGCAACGACCGATTCGGTCATGCACCCCGCCTCCGGTGCAACCACCATGCACGCATGGCGATCGGACATTGCCGCAGATGATACAAATTGAAGTTAACTTCAAGTAAAGGGGAAACATGCGCAACGATGCGTTTCGCTGATCGCCACAATGGACCGCAACGACCGCGGCTACGACGCCCACGACCGAACCGCGCGTCTCGCGTTTCGTCTCAAACGGCTGAGACGAATGTCCCGGCGTCTCACCCGCCGCGTCCCGTCGCAATCGCAGCAAATTTCGCGTGTGATTCGCTCGGTCCCGGCTGATGTCAATGCAAGGCGGCCTGCTGCATCGCACAGCGCCCGCCCGGCGCCTTCGCCGTCCGAGCGCCGATTCAAGCTGGCCCCGTTCCTGCATGTCGGTCGCTCGCGCAATCGCGCGACGGACGAACCGCCCCTTGGCCGCGCGTCCGACGACAACCTGACGGAGACAGCAACGTGAGTACACCGGCATCGAACCCCGCTCCCAGCATGAAGGCCGCCGTCTGGCATGGCCGCCACGACATCCGCGTCGAAGAGGTTCCCGTTCCGGCGCATCCGCCGGCCGGCTGGGTCCAGATCCGCGTGCACTGGTGCGGGATCTGCGGCTCCGACCTGCACGAGTACGTCGCCGGGCCCGTGTTCATTCCCGTCGACGCGCCGCATCCGCTGACGGGCCTGAAGGGCCAGTGCATCCTCGGCCACGAGTTCAGCGGCGAGATCGCGGCGCTCGGCGCGGGCGTGACGGGCTTCGCGGTCGGCGAGCGCGTGACGGCCGACGCCTGCCAGCATTGCGGCACCTGCTGGTATTGCCGGCACGGGCTGTACAACATCTGCGAGAACCTCGCGTTCACCGGGCTGATGAACAACGGCGCGTTCGCCGAATTCGTGAACGTGCCGGCCGAGCTGCTGTACAAGCTGCCCGACAACTTCCCGACGGAGGCCGGCGCGCTGATCGAGCCGCTCGCGGTCGGGCTGCATGCGGTGAAGAAGGCCGGCAACATCGTCGGCCAGACCGTCGTCGTGGTCGGCGCCGGCACGATCGGCCTGTGCACGATCATGTGCGCGAAGGCCGCGGGCGCCGGACGCGTGATCGCGCTGGAAATGTCGGCCGCGCGCAAGCAGAAGGCGCTGGAGGTCGGCGCGACGGTCGTGATCGATCCGAAGGCGTCCGACGCGATCGCGGAAGTCAAGGCGCTGACGGGCGGCTACGGCGCCGACGTGTCGTTCGAGTGCATCGGGCACACGGCCACCGCGCAGCTCGCGATCGACGTGATCCGCAAGGCCGGCAAGTCGGTGATGGTCGGCATCTTCGAGGAGCCGACGTCGTTCAACTTCTTCGACATCGTGTCGACCGAGAAGGAAGTGATCGGCTCGCTCGCGTACAACGGCGAATTCGCGGACGTGATCCGCTACATCGCGGACGGCCGCATCGACGTGCAGCCGCTGATCACCGGCCGGATCACGCTCGGCGACATCGTCACGCACGGCTTCGAGGAGCTGGTCAACCACAAGGACCGGAACGTGAAGATCATCGTCCAGCCCGCGGCCGCCTGACGAACCGTTGACCGGACGATGACGGCCGCGCGGCGGCCGGAAGCGGCACCGAACGGCCCCGGGGCATCCCTGGCGCGGCCCCGCCCCCGGCCGCCGCGTGTTTCCGCCCGTTTTCGGTGCGTGCACAACCGCGCCGGTGCGGCGCGCGGGGTCGGACTTCGATATACTCGAAGCGACATCAACGCCCCGCGCGCCACCCGCGCGCCCGCTTCCGTGAAACCACGAGCCGGCCTGATCCTCGAACTCGTCGTCAACCTGCTGCTGCCCTGGGTCGCATACCGGGTCGCGCATCCGTATTTCGGCGAAACCGGCGCGCTGTACGCGTCGGCGATTCCGCCCATCGTCTGGTCCGTCGTCGAATTCATCCGCTCGCGCCGCATCGATGCGGTGGCCGCCGTCGTGCTGCTCGGCATCGCGCTGTCGATCGCCGGCATGGCGCTCGGCGGCAGCGCGCGCACGCTGCTGATGCGCGAATCGCTCGCGTCCGGCACGATCGGCGTCGTGTTCCTGCTGTCGTTGTTCCGCGATCGTCCGCTGATCTTCTATCTCGCGCGCGCGACGGTGGCCCGCGAGATGGCCGGCGGCGCCGCGCGTTTCGAGACGGTCTGGGCCGAGCAGCCGGGGCTGCGCCAGATGCTGCGCCTGATGACCTTCGTGTGGGGCGCCTGCATGACGCTGGAGATGCTGCTGCGCCTGTGGATGGTCGTCACCTGGCCCGTCGAGCGCGTGCTCGTCGTGTCGCCGATCATGGGCTACACGGTGTTCGGCACGCTGCTGCTGTGGACCTTCTGGTACCGGCGGCGGATGCGCGAGCGCAACAGCGTCGACATCCCGACCCGCGACGGCGTCACCGAGATCGCCGGCCGCTGAGCGCCCGCCCCGTCCGCCCCGCGCGGCCGGCCCGGCGGCCGTCACGGCCGCTGGGGTATGATGCGCGGCTCTCGTTCGCCCCCTGCATCGCCCCATGTCTCTCTCGCTTCTCCCGTGTGCCACGATCTGGCTCGCACTGTTCGCGGCCGCCGCGTTCGCGTGGCAACGCCCGCTGCATGGCCTGAGCATCGCCGTTGCCGCGCTCGGCTATGCCGGCGCGCTGGCGTTCGGCAAGCTCGAACCGATCGTGCTCGCGCCGCTCGCGCTGCTCGCGGCCGCCGCCTGGGGCGTCGCGCCGGGCCGCCCGCTCGCGATGCGGATCGTCGCGCACGTCGTGTTTGCCGCGCTCGCGATCGCGCTGAGCCTGCACCTGCTTCCCGGCGTCCACAATCCGCGCGTGATCGAGCCGACGCGTTTCACGCCGGATGCCGTGCCGTTCACGATGTACCTGAATTTCGACAAGCCGCTCGTCGGCCTGTGGCTGCTGTGGGCGCTGCCGTGGGTGGCGCCGGACGTCGCCCCGGCACGCGCGCTGCGCACCGGCGCCGTGGCGGCCGTCGCGACGGCGGCGGCCTGCCTGGCCGGCGCGCTCGCGTTCGGCATGGTCGGCTGGGCGCCGAAATGGCCGGCGTCGGGCTGGATGTGGCTCGTCAACAATGTGCTGCTCGTCACGCTCGCCGAGGAAGCGCTGTTCCGCGGCTACGTGCAAGGCGGGCTCACGCGCGTGCTCGGCCGGTTCGGCTGGGGGCCGTGGGCCGCGCTCGCGATCGGCGCGGGGCTGTTCGGCGCCGCGCACGCGGCCGGCGGCTGGCCCTGGATCGTGCTCGGCACGGTGGCCGGCATCGGCTACGGCCTCGCATGGCGGCGCGGCGGACTGCTCGCATCCGCGCTCGCGCATGCGGGGCTGAACGTGATCCACTTCGCGCTGTTCACCTATCCGATGCTCGCCGCCGCGCGCTGAACGCCGTGCGCGGCGGCGGCATCCCGCCGCTTTCGCGCGGTCGAACTCAGTTGAAGCCGGCTACCGCGTGCGGCACGTAAGGGCCTTCGAGCGTCGCGATTTCATCGTCCGTCAGCTTCAGCTGCAGCGCGCCGAGCGCATCGTCCAGATGATGCGGCTTCGAGATGCCGACGATCGGCGCGGTGACGCCGCGCTTGTGTGCGACCCACGCGAGCGCGACCTGCGCACGCGGCACGTTGCGCGCGGCGGCGATCGCCGCGACGGCCTCGACCACCGCGCGATCGGCACCGGCCGTCGCGTCGTACATCCGCTGACCGACCTCGTCGCTCTGCTGCCGGCCGGACGACTCGTCCCAGTTGCGCGTCAGCCGGCCGCGCGCGAGCGGGCTCCACGGAATCACCGCGATGCCTTCGGCCTCGCACAGCGGCAGCATTTCCCGTTCTTCCTCGCGATACAGCAGGTTCAGGTGGTTCTGCATGCTGACGAAGCGGGTCCAGCCGTTCTGCTTCGACGTATACAGCGCCTTCGCGAACTGCCACGCGAACATCGACGACGCACCGATGTAGCGCGCCTTGCCGGCCTTCACGACGTCGTGCAGCGCCTCGAGCGTCTCCTCGATCGGCGTGCCGTAGTCCCAGCGGTGGATCTGGTACAGGTCGACGTAGTCGGTGCCGAGCCGCTTCAGGCTCTGGTCGATGTCCGTCATGATCGCCTTGCGCGACAATCCCGCGCCGTTCGGCCCGGGGCGCATCCGGTAGAACACCTTGGTCGCGATCACGACGTCGTCGCGCTTCGCGAAGTCGCGCAGCGCACGGCCGACGATCTCCTCGGACGTGCCGTCCGAATACATGTTCGCGGTATCGAAGAAATTGATGCCGGCCTCGATCGCGCGCTGGATGATCGGGCGGCTTTCCGCTTCCGGCAGCGTCCACGGGTGGGTGCCGCGCGACGGCTCGCCGAACGTCATGCAGCCCAGCACCAGCTTCGACACGTCCATCCCGGTCGACCCGAATTTCACGTACTCCATCGCTCGCCTCGTCATTGAAGTGGGGTTGCGGCCGGATGCGCGGCCCGGTTCGGTGCACCGGGTACGAACGCCGTGCGCTGCATCGGCCAGACGTCGCATGGTATCGCGCAGCGCGCAAACGCGTAGTCGACGCGACGGCCTGCTGCGGCCGGGTCGCCCAGGAACGCCGACGCGCCGGAACCGCAGCCCAATCCCACTCGAGCAAGGCTTCGACGGCGCACACCGACGCGCCACGCAGCATCCATGATCAGAATGCGCGGCGTGGCGCCGCGCCGGTTGCCGCGTCGACGAACGAACGGATTACTCGCGAACGACGAACGGCTTACTTGATCTGGTCGGCGAGCGGCTGCAGGAATTCGGAGAAGCCGGTCAGCATGATCTGCACGCCGATGCACAGCAGCAGGAATGCCGACACGCGCTTCGCGACCTTGGTGCCTTCGGTGCCGAGATAGCGGGAGAGCAGCGCGGCACGGCTGTAGGTCAGCCAGATCACGACCGCGACGAGCGCCGACACCGAGATCGACACGATGCTCGACAGCATGAATTCCGACAGCTTGTGCGTGCGGTTCGCGTTCAGCGCGATCGCGGTGGCGATCGAGCCGGGGCCGACGGTCAGCGGCACGGTCAGCGGGAAGAACGCGCGGGTCATGATCGCGTTCGCATCGATCGGCTTGATCGGCGTATCGCCGCCGCCCGCCGGCCCGTCCGGCTCGTTCAGCATCTGCCAGCCCGCGACGGCGACCGCGAAGCCGCCGCCGATCCGCAGCGCTTCCATCGAGATCCCGAAGAAATGCAGCACCGGTGTGCCGGCGAAGAACGCGACCAGCAACACGATGAACGCGTTGAACGCCACCTTCTTCGCGAGCAGGTTGCGCTCGTGCTCGGTCAGCGCCTCGGTGCGTTCGAGAAACAGGAACGCGATGCCGATCGGATTGATGATGCCGATCAGGCCGGTAAAGCCGAACAGGATCTCGGAGATAAGGCGATTGACGATCATCGGGTGCGAAGAAGCGGTCGGGGCTGGGCCGGCGGCGCGCCGGGGGTCACGCATTGTAGAGCAAGCGCCCGCGCGCGAGACGCAAATCGCGCCCCGGGCCCGGCGGGCCGCGCCGCCGCCTTACTCGGCGCCCGGCTCCCAGGCCGGCGGCCGCTTCGCGAAGAACGCGGCGAAGCCCTCCTTCGCTTCCGGCGTCGCCCGCACGCGGGAGATCGTCTGCGCGGTGAACGCCGCGCGTTCGTCCGACGGCGGGTACTCGCCGATCGCGTCGAAAAAGCGCTTGATCTCCATCAGCGCGTTCGGGCCGTTGCGGCTCAGCTCGGCGAGCGTCTTGTCGAGTGCGGCGTCGAGCGCGTCGAGCGGCACGGCCTGGTGGATCAGCCCGATCGCGACGGCTTCGGCGGCCGCGAGTTGCGTCGCGGTCAGCGCGAGCCGGCGCGCCTGGCGCTGGCCGACCGCCTCGACCAGATACGGGCCGATCACCGACGGCAGGATCCCGAAACGGGCCTCGCTGACCGAAAAGCGCGCGTGATCGCTCGCGATCACGATGTCGCAGGCCGCGCACAGGCCGACGCCGCCGCCGAACGCGTGGCCCTGCACGCGCGCGACCGTCGGCTTCGGGCACTGCCGGATCGCCCGCATCATCGCGGCGAACCGCTCGGCGTCGCGCAGGTTCGCGGCCGCGTCGTTCGCGCTCGCGCGCTGCATCCACTGCAGGTCGGCGCCCGCGCAGAACGCGCGACCGTCCGAGCGCAGCACGATCGCGCGCACGTCGCCGCGCCGGCCGAGCGTCGTGAACGCGTCGGTCAGCTCGGCGATCATCGTCTCGTCGAACGCGTTGAGCACGTCGCCGCGCTGCAGCGCGACAGTCGCGATGCCGCGCGCATCGACGCCAACGGCCAGGGTTTTCAATCCATCCATCGAACAGGTTTCCTCGGGGTAGAAACAGGCAACTGCGAAACTCAGGCGGCCTGCCGGCGGTCGACCACGCGCCGGGCCTTGCCGGTCGCGCTCGCGGGAATGCCGCCCGCGGCGAGCACCGTCACGCCGGCCGACACGCCGATCATCGTCTTGATCCGGTGCTGCAGCTCGCGCGCAATCGCCGCGCGCTCGGCATCGGTCACGCACGCGACGGCCTCGGAGCGCAGCTCGACCGCGAGATCGAGCCGGTCCATGTGGCCGTCGCGCGAAAGCGTGATCTGGAACTGCCCCGACAGCTTCGTCTGCGCGACGACGATTTCCTCGATCTGGCTCGGGAACACGTTCACGCCGCGCACGATCAGCATGTCGTCGGAGCGGCCCGTGATCTTCGCGAGCCGGCGCATCGTGCGCGCGGTCGGCAGCAGCAGCGCGGTGAGGTCGCGCGTGCGATAGCGGATCACCGGCATCGCCTCCTTCGTCAGCGACGTTAACACGAGCTCGCCCTCGCTGCCGTCCGGCAGCACTTCGCCGGTCACGGGATCGATGATCTCCGGATAGAAATGGTCTTCCCAGATCACCGGGCCGTCCTTCGTCTCGACGCATTCGCACGCGACGCCCGGGCCCATCACTTCCGACAGCCCGTAGATGTCGAGCGCGTCGATGCCAACGCGCGTCTCCACTTCCTCGCGCAGCGCCTGCGTCCACGGCTCCGCGCCGAAGATGCCGATCTTCAGCGACGACTCGGCCGGGTCCATCCCTTGCCGCACCATCTCGTCGATCAGGTTCAGCATGTATGACGGCGTGACGAGGATGATCTTCGGCTCGAAATCGCGGATCAGCTGCACCTGCTTTTCAGTCTGCCCGCCCGACATCGGCACGACCATGCAGCCGAGCCGCTCCGCGCCGTAGTGAATCCCGAGGCCGCCCGTGAAGAGCCCGTAGCCGAATGCGTTGTGCAGCGTGTCGCCCGGGCGGCCGCCGGCCGCGCGGATCGAGCGCGCGGTCACGTTCGCCCACGTGTCGATGTCGCGCGCGGTGTAGCCGACCACGGTCGGCTTGCCCGTGGTGCCGCTCGACGCATGCACGCGCACGACCTGCTCGCGCGGCACCGCGAAGAGGCCGAACGGATAGTTGTCGCGCAAATCGTTCTTGGTCGAGAACGGGAATTTCGCGAGATCGGCGAGCGTCTTCAGGTCGTCCGGATGCACGCCCGCCGCGTCGAACGTGCGGCGATAGTGCGGGACGTTGTCGTACGCGTGGCGCAGCGACCACTTGAGGCGCTCGAGCTGCAGCGCCTGCAGTTCGTCGCGGCTGGCGGTCTCGATCGGCTCGAGGGCGGCGGCGGGGTGCGTCGGGTGAGTCATCGGGGTGCTCCTCCAGTGGAGTGATGTCGTTATCGTGATCGGGGTGACGGGGCCGGCGGCTAGCGGAACGTGCGGCCGGCCGCGTGCAGCGCGGCGATGCGCGGCGACACGCGATAGCGGTCCTCGCCGTAGCTCGCCGCCAGGTTCGACAGCACGCGAAACACGCGGCCGATGCCGATCGCATCGGCCCACGCGAGCGGGCCGCACGGGTAGTTCACGCCCTTCTCCATCGCGAGATCGAGATCGGCGGGCGAGCACACGCCCTGGTTCACCGTGTCGGCCGCCTCGTTCGCGAGCATCGCGACGGTGCGCATCGCGACCATGCCCGGCACGTCGGCGATGCCGACGACGCGAAAACCCGCTTGCTGGAACAGCCCGACCGCATCCGCATAGGCCGCGTCGCTGCACTGCAGCGCGCGCGTCAGCGCGACGAGCCCGGCCTGCGCGTAATCGCGCGCGAGATCGACGAGCACGAGGTCGCCCACACCGGTTTGCGCGGCGCGCACGGTCGCGGTGCGGCCGTCGGTCAGCGCGATCGACGCGCGGCCGGCCACGGCGAGCAGTTCGTCGGCATGCGCGCCGTTCTGCCGCGCGAGCGCGATGCGTTCGACAACGCGGGCATGCAGCGCCGCGGCCGGGCCGTCCTGCGCGAACAGCGCGACGTCGGCCGGCGCATCGCACGGCGGTTCGAACGCGGGCGCGGGCGGCGTCGCGCCATCCGCATACGAATAGAAGCCGCGCCCCGACTTGCGCCCGAGGAAGCCCGCGTTCACGAGTTCCTGCTGGATCAGCGACGGCGTGTAGCGCGGATCGTTGAAGTACGCGCGGAACACCGACTCGGTCACCGCGAAGTTCACGTCGTGGCCGATCAGGTCCATCAGCTCGAACGGCCCCATCCGGAAGCCGCCGGCGTCGCGCATCACCGCGTCGATCGAGGCCGGCGTGCCGCCCTGCTCGTTCAGCACGCGCAGCGCCTCCGCGTAATACGGCCGCGCGACGCGGTTCACGATGAAGCCGGGCGTCGACTTCGCCAGCACCGGCCGCTTGCCCCACGCGGCGGCCGTGTCGTAGAGGGCCTGCGCGACGTCCGGCGCGGTCGCGAGCCCGCTGACCACCTCGACGAGCGCCATCAGCGGCGCCGGATTGAAGAAATGCAGGCCGGCCACGCGCTGCGGCGCGCGCAGCCCGGCCGCGATCGACGTGATCGAGATCGACGACGTGTTGGTCGCCAGCACGCAGCTGTCGTCGACATGGCGTTCGAGCGTCGCGAAGATCTCGCGCTTCACGTCGAGCCGCTCGGCCGCCGCCTCGACGATCAGCGCGGCGCCCGCGAAGTCGGCCAGCGCGCGCACCGCGCGAATCCGGCTGCCGGCCGCGTCGGCCTGGGCCGGTTCCATCCGGCCCTTTTCCGCGAGCCGCGCGAACTGCGCGCGGATGCCGGCCAGCGCCTTGTCGCATGCGGCTTCGTTCAGGTCGTACAGCAGCACCGCATGACCGGCCGCCGCGGCCACCTGCGCGATGCCCGCGCCCATCGCGCCCGCGCCGATCACGCCGACGACCGCCGACGGCGCCAGCGCGCCCGAATTCACCGAATGTGCAGAAGAAACAGCCATCGCTTGCGATCCGTCATGAAGTGGAAGTGCGAGCGATTATAAACCGACCGGTCGGTAGATTTATGTCAGGGCGAGCCCGAATTTGTCGTGCAAGAGACCGTTACGAAAAGCGCAAGAACAAAAAATCGAACGATCGGGGCACTTTTTTGAAACCGAAAGGTCAATGAAAGTGTTCGATTATGAGATAGTGTCCCCCGAACGCCTGATAAAATTCGACAAATCGCCGGATTTCAGGGGGAAACCGCGTGTCACGCCGCTGCCGTCCACCGCCTGCCGTCCTTTCGGGGTCGGAATCGCGCCACCCGCTGTCGTGACGTACCCGCGCCCCGCCCTCGGCACCCGGTCGCATCGAACCGTTTCATCCAGCGACGGGCTTCGGCCCGCCCGCGCCCCTCGCCGCTTCACGGCGGCGAATCCAGGGCAGCACGGCTCCGCGCTGCCGCCCATCAGCATCATCGTCCACGTTCGGCGGATCATCCGGCCGGGCTTCGTCAACCCGTGACGGCGCGTCGCGCGCCGCCACTCGCATAGGAAACCGTCCATGCCGCTCTCGTCCAACCAGCTCCCGCGCTGGACCCTCGTGGCCCCGCTTGCCGCCTGGCTGGTACTCGCGCTGTCGCGCGTCGTGCCGGCCGAAGGCCTCGTCATCGCCGTGTTCGCCGCCGCCCTCGCCGGCGCCGTGTTCGCCGCCGTCCACCATGCCGAAGTCGTCGCGCACCGCGTCGGCGAGCCGTTCGGCACGCTCGTGCTGGCGGTCGCCGTGACCGTCATCGAGGTCGCGCTGATCGTGTCGGTGATGCTCGGCGCCGGCCCCGAGAAATCGGGCCTCGCGCGCGATACCGTGTTCGCCGCGGTGATGATCATCTGCAACGGCATCGTCGGCCTCTGCCTGCTGGTCGGTGCGTGGAAGCATGGCGAGCAGGATTTCCAGGGGCGCGGCGCGAGCAAGGCGCTCGCGGTGCTCGCGTCGCTGTCGGTGCTGTCGCTCGTGATGCCGAACTACCTGAACGCCGCGCCGGGCCCGTTCTTTTCGAAATCGCAGCTTGCGTTCGCCGGCGTGTCGTCGCTCGTGCTGTACGGCGCATTCGTATTCGTGCAGACCGTGCGCCACCGCGACTACTTCCTCACCGAGCACGACAGCGCGAACGAATCAGTGCATGCGGCACCGCCGAGCGGCCGCACCGCGCTGATCAGCCTCGTGCTGCTGTTCGTGAGCCTGGTCGCGGTCGTGCTGCTCGCGAAGCTGCTGTCGCCGGCCGTCGAGCATGCGGTGATGAAGCTCGGCGCGCCGGAAGCGGCGGTCGGCATCGTGATCGCCGCGCTGGTGCTGCTGCCCGAAGGGCTCGCGGCCGTCACCGCCGCGCGGGCGAATCGCCTGCAGACCAGCATGAACCTCGCGCTCGGTTCGGCGCTCGCGAGCATCGGGCTCACGATCCCGACCGTCGCGGCCGTGTTCATCTGGGTCGGCCAGCCGCTCACGCTCGGCATCGGCGCAATGGAAACCGTGCTGCTGTCGCTGACGCTGCTCGTCAGCACGCTGACGCTCAGCCAGGGACGCACGACGGTGCTGCACGGCGTCGTGCATCTGTCGCTGTTCGCGGCGTACCTGTTCCTGTCGGTCACGCACTGATGTAAAGCGGCGCGGGCCCCGGCGGATCCTCTCCGCCGGGGCCGGCGCGCCGCTCCACCTTCTTCGCTTCACCTTCTTCGCTTCACCTTCTTCGCTTCACACCGCCGCTACCGGACCGGAATCACCAGATGCTGGCCGGCCAGGATCAGGTTCGGGTTCGCGAGGTTGTTGCGGCGCTGGATCTCGCGATAGCGCTGGCCGCTGCCGAGCTTGCTCGCCGCGATCAGGTTCAGCGTGTCGCCGGCCTTCACCACGTACGTATGCTCGCCGGACGCGGCCGCGGTCGTCATCGTCTGGTCGCTGACGAAGTACTTGCGCAGCAGGTCCAGATACTGCGGCGACTGCTTGAGCTTCGCGATCGCGGCGTTCAGGTAGATCAGCAGGTCCTGGTCGTCGGCGCGCACGCCGATCTTGTACGCGATGTTCGAGCCGTCGAGCTTGGTCACCGCGAACTTCAGGTCGGTCCCCTTGATCGAGCTGACCGCGAACGGATAGTCGTAGACGAACGCGTCGACAGCACGGCCGTCGAGGCTCTTCGCGATGAATGCCGGATCGGAATCGTCGATCTCGACGAAACGGACGTTCGGATACTGGCGCGTGACGAACGCACGCACGTCCGGGTCGCCCTTCAGGATGCCGACCGTCTTGCCGGCCAGATCGTCCGCCGAGCGGATCGCGGAGCCCTGCCGCACGATCAGCGAATAGCCGAAATCGTCGACGTACGGCACCGAGTAGATGACGCCCGCCGGCGTGTTGTCCGGGAACGTCAGCCCGTCCATCGCGACGTCGACGACATGATTGCCCTTCGCATCGGTGTCGAGCAGTTGCTTCGGCACGCCCGGATACGTGTCGACTTCGTGACGCGTATCGACGACGATCGGCTTGCCGCCGCGCGAGAACGACGGATCGGCGAACAGCAGCCGAGCGAATTCGACGTTGAAGCCGTGCGGCGCGCCCTTGTCCTCGCCGAAGAACGGCTCGCTCGGGTTCTGCACCGAGACCCGCACGATGCCGTTTTCCGCGATCGATTTCAGCGTGTCGGCCTGCGGCGTGAAGCCGGCCGGCAGCACGTTGCCCGACCCCGACGGCGGCGCGGGCTGGCCTGCGCCGGCCGACTGCGCGGAGGTCGCGCCAGGCGCCGCGTCGTGCGCGGGAATCAGTGTCGACAGGCCGCCCTGGTGGACGATCCATACGCCGACGAGCACCACCAGGAACACGACTGCACCGAGAAGTTTTTTCATGGTTGCGTGCCTGCGGAAAGTTATTGTTGTTTCGACGGCAATGCGGCGGCCCGTGCCGCATCGGGGCCGGGCACGGGGGTGCCGTTCATCACCGCCTGCTGTTGCGCCTGCTTGACCTCGGGGTTGTCCAGCAGCGACGTCTCCATTTCGGAGAACGCCTTGTTCACCGAGCGCATCACCGAATCGACGGCCACGTCGGTCTTGATCTGCTCGAACGTATCGGCCGTCTGCCGGCCCGCGAGCTTGTTCATGTGCTGCGCCGCCTGCGACATGTCCCACATCGCCTTCGCGCGGTCGATCGCCGATGCGAAATTCTTCAGCTCGACCTGCACCTGCTTGTAGCGGCCTTCGCGGAACGCGAGCAGCTGCTTCATCGTGTCGAGCTGCGCGCGAAAGCGTGGTGCGTCGTCCGGATACTGCTTCTCGAACAGCTCGGTCTTGTCCTCGAAGTTCTTCACTTCGGTGCGGAACGCGGTGATGCTGTCCGCGAATTTCTGCGCCGCGTGGCGCTTTTCCGCGAGCTGGTTGATCAGCGTCTCGATCGGATTCGCCTGTGCTTCCTCGACGATCATCTTCACCTTCTGGTTCGCGAACTTCATCGCGACGACCGGCGCGAAATAGATCGCCCCGAGGCCGATCACGGCCGCGGTGACCAGCGCGATCACTCCCTTCAGGATGAACAGCGCGGCCGGTGCCGCGATCGCGACGCCGGCGACGATGATCGCCCATTTGATCAGCCTTGCCTTGCCACTCCCCGAACTGCCGTTTGCTTCATTCGAAAGCTGCGACATGAGTTTCTCTCCTTGAACCTCGAACTGAACTGCGTGCGTGTGCTACGTCATGCTCAATCGAAATGCTTCGGACTCCAGTGGCGCCGTGCGCGCGGGGCGGTCGGCGCCACAATGCGTGGACGCGTGGCGGCGGCGTCACGAGACACCGGCGCAGGCGTCATGCACGATACGATATTCAGGTGCGGCGGGCTGGCGCGCGACACGGCGGCGCCGATCGGCACCGTTCATCGGCGCGGCCAGCGCGCGGACGGGAAAGTGTACCGACGCACGGTACGAAACGGGATGACGGATACGTGACGCGACGGGCGTCGGGAGGATCGTGGTTCCGGCGGGCCGGTGGCTGCGGCGCCGGGATTCCGGTACGAGTGCGTGAAGGCTCATCGTTGTTCTTGTGCGCGTCGCTGATGCGGGAACGCGCGGCCAGCGCGCCCCGCTCCAAATGCACGCACGTATCCTGCGCCGACCGGCATGCAGCGTCAAGCGATCGGCGCGGTGCGTTGCCTTTCGCGAGCGCAAGCGTGCACGACGCGTCAGCTTTCGGAACGGTAAGGATGTTGCCGACGCAGCGATTCGCCGCGCTCGGTCCGACTGCCTCTAAACGACGCCGCCGTCCGTCCCTTCCGTCAGAAACTGCTCGACCATCGCGTTGAACACCGGCAGCGCCGGATTGTCGTTGTCCGCTCGCCACGCGAGATACAGCTCCGCCGCGACGTCGACGTCCGCAAGCGGCCGGAACACCACGCCGTCCACATGCAGCTCGCGCGCCGACGCCGGTACCAGCGCCGCACCCAGCCCGGCACGCACCAGGCCGAGGATCGTATGCGTCTGCCCGACGTAATGCAGGTAGTTCGGCAAGCGCCCGGCGCCGGCGAACATCCCCGAGATCATGTCGTGGAAGTACTTGCCTTCGTTCGGCGAATACGCGATGAACGGCTGGCGGTCGAGCTGGTCCGGGCCGATCCGCTCGTACGCGGCCAGCGGCGCGCCCTGCGCGACCGCGACGAGCATCGGCTCGCGTTGCACGAGCCGGTATTCGAGCGGATGGCGCGCCGCGCGCTGGCGCACGAAGCCCGCATCGAGCATGCGCGACGCCAGCGCGTCGATCTGCACCGTCGACACCATTTCACGCAGTTCGACGTCGACGTCGGGCAGCGCGTGCGCCGCATGCGCGAGCAGCGCCGGAATCATCCGGTACGCGCTGACGGCCGTGAAGCCGAGCGTGATGCGGCCGGCCCCGCCATGCGCGACGCGCTGCGCGGCCTGTTCGGCCCGCGCGGAAAACTCGAGGATGTGCCGTGCGTCGCGCAAGAAGCGCTCGCCGGCCGCGGTCAGCCTGACCTGCCGGCTGCTGCGTTCGAGCAGCGCGATGCCGAGCGCGTGCTCGAGCAACTGGATCTGCCGGCTGAGCGGCGGCTGCGTCATGAAGAGCCGCCTGGCCGCGCGCCCGAAATGCAGTTCCTCGGCCACGGCGACGAAGCAGCGAAGCTGGTTCAGTTCAATCATTCAAATCTTGAATCAATTGATAGCGTCTTGATGTTAGACCGATATCGATTCGATTCCTATACTCGGTTGCACCTGATGCGCGGCCCGCGCCGCGCACGCCATCGACCTCCTGCTCACCCAGCCGCTTCCCGACACCATCGACGCCGAACTGTGCGCCCGCTACGCGGTGCATCGGCTGTATGCGACTGACCAGCCCGACGCGCTCGCCCGCGCTCCACAGCAAAGGATTCCTGATCAACGTCGCGCGCGGCAAGCTCGTCGACGAAGCCGCGCTCGTGCGCGCACTCGCGGACGGCACGATCGCCTACGCGTGGCTCGCCGGCCGCTTCGAACGGATTCGCGTCACGCCGGACGCTTGATACCGGGCGCCGCCGGGCGTGCGACCGGCGGCATCAGGCGCGCTGGCGGCTGCCCGGCATCGGCTCGACTGCAAGCCGGTCGAGTTCGCGCAGGTCGTTCTCCAGCGCGGGCGTGAGCGTCGTGCGCAGATGGTCGAGGAAGGTGCGGATCTTCGCATCGAGATAGCGCCGCGTCGCATAGACCGCGTACACGCTGACGGTCTGCAACCGATACTCGGGCAGCACGCGGATCAGGCGCCCCGCGCGGAGGTCGTCGAGCACCGTATACAGCGCGACGCACGCGATGCCGCGCCCCGCCCGCACCGCGACGCACAGCGCATCCGGCACGTTGACCTGGAACGGTGCCGGCTGCAGTTCGTAGACGGTCTCCTCGCCGTCGTCGCGCTCGAGCCGCCACTCGCTGGCCGGCGATGCCGGCGTATCGAGGCGCAGGCACACGTGGTTCGGCAGGTCGTCGGGCGTCTTCGGCGTGCCGTGCCGCGCGAGATATTCGCGCGATGCGACCAGCACGCTGCAACTGGTGCCGCAGGTCTGCGCGACGTAGCCGGAATCGGGCAGCTGCGACGCGGTCACGATCGACACGTCGTAGCCTTCCTCGACGAGATTCGGCATCCGTTGCGCGAGCGTCAGCTCGACCGACACGTCCGGGTTGTCTTCCTGGTAGCGCACGATCGACGACACGACATGACTCTGCCCGAGCCCCGTCATCGCATGGATCCGCATCTTGCCGCTCGGCCGCAGCAGCGCGTTGCGGGCCTCGGCGTTCGCGTAGTCGAATTCGGCGAGGATCGATTTCGCACGCTCGAAGTAGCGCTCGCCGCTTTCGGTGAGGCCGAGATGGCGCGTCGTGCGATGCAGCAGGCGCGTCTGTACGTGGGCTTCGAGGTTCGACACCGCGCGCGACACCTGCGCGGTGGTCGCATCGATTTCTTTGGCGACCGCGGTGAAACTGCCGGCTTCGACAACGCGCACGAACAGGCGCATGTTTTCGAGCATGTCCATTGAATTGGCTTGGGAAGTGTCGGTGGGGAAACGTCGGCGGCGCTCGCGTCAGACGGGAATCGGCGCGTGCGCGCGAACCACGCGCAAGCGATCACCATGCCGGGGAACGGGCGGGAGAGCGGGCATCGCGTGCGTGGTTGTGGCGTATCGGGGAATTCGGTGGCCCGAATTGTACGCCGCTGCAGACAAATTTGCGCGATCGCAGGGCCGCCAGGCTTTCATCCGATGAAAGGTTCCTGCAAGACGGATGCGGCGCGCGCAGGCAACGCGTTGATGCAGCGCGACAATTTATATCACGACGCGATATAATTCTCGACGTCCTCGCGCTGCGTCATGCGCATCGTCATGTTTACCGCTCAATCGTCCATGTCGTCAGGCTCCTCCCCGTCGCGCCGCACCTTCCGCCAATGGCTGCACAGCTTCATTCCCCATCCGATGACGCTCGGCTGGCGCGAGCGCATGCGCTCGTGCGCGGGCGCGCTCGTCGGGATCGCGACGGTCGGCGTGACGATGCGGCTGCTGCCCGGCATGCCGGGCCTCGTGCCGCTGCTCGTCGCGCCGATGGGCGCGTCGGCCGTGCTGCTGTTCGCGGTGCCCGCGAGTCCGCTCGCGCAGCCCTGGTCGATCATCGGCGGCAATCTGGTGGCGGCGACCGTCGGCGTCGCCTGCGCGCAGTGGATCGCCGATCCGATCACGGCCGCCGCGGTCGCGGTCGCCCTCGCGATCGGCGGCATGTTCGCGCTGCGCTGCGTGCACCCGCCGTCGGGCGCGGTCGCGCTGACGGCCGTGCTCGGCGGCCCGGCGATCCACGCGCTCGGCTTGCGCTTCGTGGTCGAGCCGATCGCGCTGCAATCGGCGATCCTGCTGTCGGCCGCGCTCGTGTACCACGCGCTGACCGGCCACCGCTATCCGCACGGCGGCGTGCGCCACGATGCGAAGCCGCAAGGCGGCAGCGCCGCGCCGGCACGCGGCGGCTTCACGCGCGCCGATCTCGACGCCGTGCTGAAGCGCCGCGGCGAATGGCTCGACGTCGACCCGGACGACCTCGAAATGCTGCTGCGCGAAACCGAGATGCAAGCCTATGCGCGCACGTTCGGCCGGCTCACGTGCGCCGACCTGATGACGAAGAACGCGATCGAAGTCGCGCCGTCGACGTCGGTCACGGCCGCGCTGACGCTGCTCGACCGCCATCGCGTGAAGGCGCTGCCCGTCGTGGACGGCAGCGATCGCCTGGTCGGCATCGTCACGCGCGCCGACCTCACGCGCCCGTTGCGCCGCCCGGTCCCGCTGTGGCGGCGGCTGGCCGCGCGGCTGCCGCAATCGTTCGGCGGCCGGCCGCCCAGCGTCGCGACCGTGATGACCCGCGACGTCGCATCCGTGCCGCAGACCATGCCGATCACCGCGCTGGTGCCGCTGTTTACGCATTCGGGCCATCACCACATCCCGGTCGTCGACGCATCGCGCCGGCTCGTCGGCATCATCACGCAGACGGATCTCGTCACCGGCCTGTACCGCCAGACGCAGATGCTCGAGGCCGCGTAACGCGGACGCTCAACGGGCCGACGACAGCGTAATGTATCTATTTCGCTGAAATTCGGCCATTTATATCATATTGTGATATATTTCACGTTACCGAAACTGCTGCCCGACCGACCGCAATGACCGATACCCGACGCGCGCTGACCAAAAGCGATTTCCAGCAACTGTCCGAGTTCCGCTACCAGATGCGCCGTTTCGAGCGCTTCTCCGAACGCGCCGCGCAAAGCGAAGGCGTGACGCCGCTGCAGTACCTGCTGCTGCTGCACATCAAGGGCTATCCGCACCGCGAATGGGCCACCATCGGCGAACTCGCGGAACGCCTGCAGGCGCAGCATCACGGCGTCGTTGCGCTGGTGACGCGCTGCGAGGCGCTCGGGCTCGTGAAGCGCAAGACGAGCGAAGCGGACCGCCGGCAGGTCGAGGTCCACCTCGAGGAAGCCGGCGAGACGCTGCTCGCCCACCTCGCGGCCATGCATCGCGCGGAACTGAAATCGCTCAAGGGCACGTTCCAGGTTCCGCAGATCAATAACTGACCCTGGCTTTACCGACCTATCCTCACGCCGATGAACGCACCGCACAAACGCGACTTCTCGACCAACGAACGCCTGCCCAGGATCGCGTTGCTCGCTGCCGGGATCGGCTTGCTCGGCACGCTGGCGGCGTTCGTGCTGTCGAGCCTGATCCACCTGTTCACGAACCTGTTCTTCTTCCAGCAGTTTTCGTTCGCCGACCGTTCGCCCGCGCACCACACGCTCGGCGCATGGGTGATCGTCGTGCCGGTGATCGGCGGGTTGATCGTCGGGCTGATGGCGCGCTTCGGTTCGGAGAAGATCCGCGGCCACGGCATTCCCGAAGCGATCGAGGCGATCCTGTTCGGCAAGAGCCGCATGTCGCCGAAGGTCGCGATCCTCAAGCCGCTGTCGTCGGGTGTCGTGATCGGCAGCGGCGGCCCGTTCGGCGCCGAAGGCCCGATCATCATGACGGGCGGCGCGCTCGGCTCGCTGATCGCGCAATGCGTGCACGTGACCGCCGCCGAGCGCAAGACGCTGCTCGTCGCGGGCGCGGCCGCCGGCATGACCGCCGTGTTCGGCACGCCGGTCGCCGCCGTGCTGCTCGCGGTCGAACTGCTGCTGTTCGAATGGCGTCCGCGCAGTTTCCTGCCGGTCGCGCTCGCCTGCGCGGTCGCCGGTTTCGCCCGCGCCGTGTTCTTCGGAGTCGACCCGCTGTTTGCGCTGACCACGGCGCCGCCGACGCCCGTCGCGCTGCTGTCGTGCATCGTCGCGGGCCTGCTGTCGGGCGCGCTCGCGTGCGGCCTGTCGGCCGCGCTGTACCGCGTCGAGGACACCTTCGCGAAGCTGCCGGTGCACTGGATGTGGTGGCCGGCGCTCGGCGCGATCGTGATCGGCATCGGCGGCTGGCTCGAGCCGCGCGCGCTCGGCGTCGGCTACGACGTGATCGGCGACCTGCTGCACCAGCACATCGCGCTGAAGATCGCGCTCGCACTGCTGACCGTGAAGGCCGTGATGTGGGTGATCGCGCTCGGCTCCGGCACGTCCGGCGGTGTACTCGCCCCGCTGCTGATGCTCGGCGCGGGCCTCGGCACCGTGCTGTCGCCGGTGCTGCCCGGCGGCGATCCGGCGCTGTGGCCGCTCGTCTGCATGGCCGCGACGCTCGGCGCCACGCTCGGTGCGCCGCTGACCGCGATCGTGTTCGCGTTCGGCCTCACGCACGACGCGAACGCGCTGCTGCCGCTGCTCGCGGCGACGCTCGTCGCGCACGGCTTCGCGACCGTCGTGATGAAGCGTTCGATCATGACGGAAAAGATCGCGCGCCGCGGTTACCACATCTACCGGGAATACGGCGTCGATCCGCTCGAACGCCATGACGTGGCCGAGGTGATGACGCCGGCCGACGATCTCGTCTCGATCGACGGCGCCACGACGCTCGACGCCGTCGAGTCGCAGTACTTCGGCGCGAAGCAGACGCACCGTGCGTACCCCGTCGTGCAGAACGGCCGCCTGCTCGGTCTCGTCGATCGCGCGACGCTCGACGCGCAGCGTGCGCAAGCCGGTCCCGGCGCGGCGCTCGCGAACGCATTCATCGATCGTGCGCCGCCCGTCGCGCACGCGCACGAAACGTGCCGCGTGGTCGCGTCGCGGCTCGCGATGCTCGGCCTCGAACGCCTGCCGGTCGTCGACGATCCGCAATCGCTGCGCATCATCGGCATCGTGTCGCGCAGCGACCTCATCAAGCCCGCGCTCCAGCACTTCGACGACGAACACAAGCGCGAACGCTTCCGCCCGGTCGTACCGGTCAACCTGCGCGACGCCGGTGCGCGCAAGGCCAGCTGATACGTACCGCGCGCTTCACCGTCCCCCGCCGTTCCGGATCGGCGCGCACCCTGCGCGCCGGTTCGCATTCCGCCGGGTCGGCGTTTAAACTTGGTTGACAATTCATCGGACGAAAGTTTGTCATCATGGTGCTCATGCGACGGGGCCACCCTTTCAGCCATTCCACTTCGTCATCCAATAAAGAAGCGTCGCGGCGCGACATGCAGATACATGCAGCACGCCGCGGCCGTCAATCCGCCACACCACAGGGCAGCGAGCCGACCTCACGACGCATGACGTCGTCGCCGCGTCCCCGCCTCCACGCGGGCCGTGCGCGACCCATGCCGCATCGCAACAGAACGGACAGCATCCGGATTGTCGTTTGGCAAGCGTGTTAACAACTTGTTTCGGAATCGCCGGAACCGCATTTGTCCGATGCAATCTCACAAGAACGCAGTTCAAGTTCTGCTGCGCATCCCGCTCAATCAATCACGACTCGAGGGAGATAAAACGTGAACGTGAAATACTTACCGCTCATCGCATTGACCGTGGCAATTTCCGCACACGCAGCCGATCCGGCCATGCAGAACGTGGGGCAAAGCCAGAAGTCCGCGGAGGACGTGTCGGCGTGCATCGCAAAGACCTGGGCCGACAAGTCGCAGCAACAGGTGGTCACGCAGAACGTGCTCGCCAACGGCCTCGCGACCGATGTCTACGTACCGGGCCAGCAACCGCCGAACGGCGCGGCCGCGATGGTTCGTCCGGCGTCGAAGCCGGGCGCGAAGACGTGGGTCGGCATGCGTGGCGACGCCGCTTCCGCGGGCGACATCAACGCCTGCCTGTAAGCTCCGCGCCGGACAGCGTTGCGCCGTCCGCATGCGACAAGCCCCGCTTCGAGCGGGGCTTTTTGTTTGGGCGCATCGGCCGCGCGCGCATGCCGCGGCCGGTGCTCATGCGCTTACAGGTAGCTGCAGACGTAGTCGAGCGTCTCGAGCACTTCGATGTCGAAGCGGCTCTTGCCCGGCACCGAGAACGACTCGCCGGCGCCGTAGGTTTGCCATTCGCTGCTGCCGTCGAGCTTCACGCGGCACTTGCCGGCCTGCACTTCCATCAATTCGGGCGCGTCCGTGCCGAAGTTGAGCGCGCACGGCAGGATCACGCCGAGCGTCTTGCGCGTGCCGTCCGGGAAGAGCACGGTATGCGACACGCACTTGCCGTCGAAATAGACGTTCGCGCGCTTGACGACCGATACGTTGTCGAATTGGGTTGCACTGGTCATGTGATGCCTCTGATTGCTGGATGCCGGATGGCGTGTTGTCGGAAGCCGGCCGGAACGGCGGGCCGGCCGCTATGATACCGGCTCGCGGCGAGCGCGCCGCGAGCGGGAATGGTCCGCGGTGCGCGGCAGATGTTCAGGATCACTACGCGATGCATTGCCCGACTCATCGGAGCCCCTTGCGCCGCGCGGAATCGCGCAGGCAGTCGAGCAGCATCGACGCGGCCGGCGTGAGCGGGCTGTCGCGACGCGTGACGACCTGCACGGACACGCCGGGCAGCCGCTCGCGGATCGGCAGCACCGCGAGCTGGTCGCGCGCCCACTCGCCCTGCAGCAGCTGTTCGGGCATCGACGCGATCAGGTCGCAGCCCGTCATCAGGCTGTGCGCGAGCCCGAAGCTCGGGCATTCGACGACCCGCTGCGGCACCGGCAGCCCGTACGCGACGAACGAGTTGAACAGCACCTGGGTCGAGCTTTCCGGCGACGGATTCATCAGCCAGTCGGCCTCGACGAGATCGGCCAGCGACGTGGCCGATGCGAGCGGATGCCCCTTGCGCGCGACGATCAGCGATCGGCTCGCATAGAGTTCCGCGTGGTCGAACTCGGCCGCCAGCAGTTCGGGCACGACGACGGCGACCGCGAAATCGAGCGAGCCGTCGTGCAGCCGCGGCAGCGCGACGCCGGGAAACCCTTCGATCAGATTGACGCGCGCGACCGGAAAGCGCCGCCGGAACGCGCGAAACGCGTCGGGCAGGATCGTCACCGCCGCGGCCGGCGTGATCGCCGCCGCGACCGAGCCCGTCATCGCGCCCTGCGCCTGCTCGATGTCGTCGCGCGCCCGCTGCATCTCGGCGACGATCAGCCGCGCGCGCACCTGCAGCTGCTGGCCGAACGCGGTGAGTTGCACGCCGCGCGCGGTGCGCACGACGAGCGACACGCCGAGCGCGATCTCCAGCTCCTTGACCGCCTTCGTCAGCGCCGCCGGCGACACGTTCAGGCGCCGCGCAGCCGCGCGGATGCTCCCTTCGTCCGCGACGGTGACGAACGCTTTCAGCTGATGGTATTTCATGGCGGCATGCGTGATTCGTGGAAACCCGACGCCCGGCCACGCGCAGCGGATCAGGGTATTCCCGAGCGGCAACCGGTGGTGAGCACCAAAGCAATTTAGCAGCTTCTGGTACCCGACAGAAATTTATATGCTTGGCCGTCATATGTGCGTCAAACGCCCACCGGCCCCACCTGCCTCACCTGCTCCACAGGAGACACCATGCTGCAAGCCGTGAACCCCGTCATCCCCGGCATCGCCGCGATCGCCCCCGACCTGATCGACGTGCGCCGCCGCATCCACGCGCATCCGGAGCTCGCGTTCGAGGAAACGCTGACCAGCGATCTCGTCGCCGAGTTGCTCACGGGGTGGGGCTATGAAGTGCATCGCGGCATCGGCAAGACGGGCGTCGTCGGCGTGCTGCGCGAAGGACAAGGCACGCGCACCGTCGGCCTGCGCGCCGACATGGACGCGCTGCCGCTCGCCGAAGCCACCGGCCTGCCGTACGCGAGCCGCCACGCAAACAAGATGCATGCATGCGGTCACGACGGCCACACCGCGATGCTGCTGTGCGCGGCGCGCCACCTCGCCGCCACGCGCCAGTTCTCCGGCACGCTGAACCTGATCTTCCAGCCGGCCGAGGAAAACTTCGGCGGCGCGAAATCGATGATGGACGACGGCCTGTTCGAGCGCTTTCCGTGCGACGCGATCTTCGCGATCCACAACATGCCGGGCCGCGCCGCCGGCGACATGGCGTTCCGCGCCGGTGCCGCGATGGCGTCGGCCGACCGCGTGACGATCACGCTGCGCGGCGTCGGCGGACACGGCGCGATGCCGCACTTCGCGCGCGACCCGATGTCGGCCGCGGGCAGCATCATGGTCGCGCTGCAGACGATCGTCGCGCGCGAGGTCGATGCGCAGCATGCGGCCGTGATCACCGTCGGCAGCGTGCAGGCCGGCGAGACCTTCAACATCATTCCGGAAACCGTCGTGATGAAGCTGTCGGTGCGCGCGCTGGACGCCGACGTGCGCGCGCTGCTCGCACGCCGGATCGACGCGCTCGCGAAGGGCCAGGCGGAAAGCTTCGGCATCACGGCGGAAGTCGACTACGACTACGGCTATCCGGTCCTCGTGAACCATCCCGAACCGACCGCATTCGCGGCCGACATCGCCCGCCAGATGCTCGGCGCCGATCGCGTGGAAACCGAGGCCGCGCCGCTGATGGGCAGCGAGGACTTCGCCTACATGCTCGAAGCACGCCCCGGCTGCTATGCGTTCATCGGCAACGGCATCGGCAGCAAGGGCGGCTGCATGGTGCACAACCCCGGCTACGACTTCAACGACGACATCCTCGCGATCGGCGCGAGTTACTGGGTCCGCGTCGCCGAAGCCTGGCTCGCGGCCTGACGGCCCTTCATCACGCAGTTCCGCGCCTTAGCAGGGGAACCTCATGGAAACGTCCGCCCTTCCGTTCGCCGGCTCGCCGGCCGATGCCCGCGCCGCCGCGAAGAAACGCCGCCTGATCGCGGCCGCCGCGGTCGGCAACGCGCTCGAGTTCTACGACTTCACGGTCTACAGCTTCTTCGCGATCCTGATCGGCAAGCTGTTCTTCCCGGTGCATTCGTCGTTCGGGCAATTGATGCTCGCGGTCGCGAGCTTCGGCGTCGGCTTCGTCACACGCCCGCTCGGCGGCCTCGTGATCGGCATGTACGCCGACCGCGCCGGCCGCAAGAAGGCGATGATCCTGACGCTGTTGCTGATGGCGCTCGGCACCGCGACGATCGCGATCGCGCCGACCTTCGCACAGATCGGCCTAGCCGCGCCGCTGCTGCTCGTGCTTGCACGCCTGCTGCAGGGGTTCGCCTCGGGCGGCGAAGTCGGCGCGTCGACGACGCTGCTGCTCGAACAGGCGCCGCAGCATCGCCGCGGCTTCTACGCGTCGTTCCAGTTCTCGAGCCAGGGGCTCGCGGCGCTCGCCGGGGCGCTCACGGGCGTCGCGCTGACGTCGACGCTCAACGCCGCGCAGCTCGAGAGCTGGGGCTGGCGCGTGCCGTTCATCATCGGCACGCTGTTCGTGCCGCTCGGCTACTGGCTGCGCCGCACCGTCGAGGAAGTGCCGGCCGCCACGCCGGCCGCCGCGCACGACGAACCGGTCGCGTCGCTGCCACTCGCCGACGTGCTGCGCCATCACGGCAAGGCCGTGTTCGCGGGCCTCGGCGTGACGATCGGCGGCACGTCGATCCACTACATCATCGTGTTCTACATGGCGATCTACGGCGTGCAGGTGCTGCACCTGCCGACCTGGCTGTCGATGACGGCCGGCTGCGTCGCCGGCGCGATCCTGATGCTCGTGACGCCGATCGGCGGGCACCTGTCCGACGTGTTCGGCCGCAACCGGATCGTCTGGTGGACGCGCATCGTGCTGATGGCCGCGATCTATCCCGCGTTCATCGCGCTGAACCGCTGGCCGGGCGCCGCGTCGCTGCTGTCGATCATCGCCGCGCTGTCGATCGTGCACGCGATCAACATCGGCGCGACGGGTGCGATGCTCGGCGAGCTGTTCCCGCGGGCGGTGCGGGCGACCGGCGGCGCGCTCGTGTACAGCGTGGGCGTCGCGATCTTCGGCGGCTTCGCGCAGTTCTTCGTCACGTGGCTGATCGCGGCGACCGGCAATCCGAATGCGCCCGCGTGGTATGCGATCGGCTGCGGCGTGCTCACGCTGCTCGCGATTCGTTGCATGGACGAGAAGGCCGGGAAGGCGCTCGATTGAGCGGTGGCGGCGTGGGACGTGCGACACGTCATTGACGCAGCGAACGCGCATCGTGCATGATCGCTCCATGCACGACGCCACGATCACCCTTTCGACGACTACGCGCACGACCGCCTTCGGCGGGCCCGTGCGGCGAGTGCGCGCAAGGTCGTAGCGCCCTTCACCGATTTCCACAGGCCCCGCCGGTTCCGGACGGGGTCTCGTCGTTTCTCCGTCCGTATCGGCCACTCAGGAGAAACGCGATGTCCGAAGCCCCTTCCCCGAAACGTGCGCTGCTCGTCGTCGACATGCAAGTCGGGTTGTTCCATGGCCCCGATCGTCCGCATGACGGCGAACGCGTGCTGGCCAACGTCAACCGGCTGATTCGCCGCGCACATGAAGCCGGCACGCCCGTATTCGCCGTGCGCCACACCGGCCCGGCGGGTTCGCCGATCGCGCCCGATGCACCGCACGCCGCATTGCTGCCGGCGCTCGCGATCGATACGGCACGCGACATCGTGTTCGACAAGACCCGGCCGAGTTGTTTCGCGGGCACGCGGCTTGCCGAGTGGCTGCACGCGGCCGGGATCGGCGAGATCGTGATTGCGGGGATGAAGACGCAGTACTGCATCGACACGGCGTGCCGCGCGGCCGCCGATCTCGGCTTTCGCGCCGTGCTCGTCGCCGATGCGCATACCTGCATGGATACGCCCGCGTTGCCGGCCGAGCGGATCGTCGCGCATCACAATGCGACGCTCGGCGGGCCGTTCGCGACGTTGACGACGACCGAGGCGTGCGGGTTCTGACCGGCAACGCATACGGCACGCCGCACGCCGGCCCCCGTAAACGCAACAAGGCACGGGCCACCCTCACCCGTGCCTTGCGTGCGCGCCGCCCCGCTCAGAACGTATGCATCATCCCCACATACGCGCCCGTCTGCGACTCGCCCGTCATCGGGCTCGTGCCCGACGTCGCGTCGCGCGGCGACGCGAGCAGCGAGAAGTTCGAATTCCCGCCGTTGCGCACGTACGCGACCGTCCCGTACAGGAACGTGCGCTTCGACAGGTTGTACGTCGTGCCGAGCACGTACATGATCGCGTGGCCCGACGGATCGTGCGACGCGTCGCCGCCGCCGTCGCCGACTTTCACGTAATACCCGCCGCCCGTCACCGCCCACTGCGGATTGGCCGTA